>SGYR01000009.1 GCA_004213405.1 Candidatus Actinomarinales bacterium | reverse complement strand
ACTACCACCATCTCCACCTGAACCACCAGATGGTTTAGTTTTAGAGTTTAAATTATTGAAACTAACAGAGCCTGGGCCTCCAGCTCCAGAGGATACTGAAAGCTTGATTTCATCAACGAACATTGGCTCATTTTGGAATTACATTAACTAATTTTCTACCATTTCTAGTAGAAAATTTTACAACACCATCTATTTTTGCAAAGAGCGTGTCATCTCCACCTTTGGATACGTTTTCTCCTGGATGAATTTTTGTACCTCTTTGTCTGACTACAATCGAGCCAGCAGATATATTTTCACCGTCATAAACTTTAGTACCAAGGCGTTTGGACTCTGAATCTCTACCATTCCTGGTTGAACCACCAGCTTTTGTTTTAGACATTATTCCTCCTCAGCGCTTTCAAGTCCTTGAATACTCTTAACTTTAACAATTTTTGAGTTTTCCCTATATCCAACTCTTCTTCTGTTTCCAGTTTTGTTTTTATATTGAAAAATGTTAATCTTTTTAGACTTTGAAGCAGAAAGATGCTCTAGTTCAACTTTATAGTTTTTTAGTTCTTTGTCGTCTACAACTACTTGACCTTTTCTAGGGCTGACTAATACGGGAACAACAGTTTTTTCTTCAAAAGAAGATAAAACGGAAAACTCATCCCCAACACTTACTTTTTCTTGAGAAGATCCAATTTTAATAACAGCATATTTACTCATAACCCAATCACTCTACTACAGCCTCGGACTCAATCAAGCCTTCTTCTATACTTTTGTTAGCAAAAATATCATTAATTATAAGACCCCTACCATTACATTTTTCACATTCTTCTGAAAAACTTTCAACAAGACCGGCTGCCACATTCTTTCTAGTCATTTCTACTAATCCAAGTCTAGATATTTCAAATACCTGTGTTCTAGTCTTGTCTTTAGCTAATTCCTGTTTAAATCTATTTAAAAGACTTTGTTGCTTTTTGGTTGACTCCATATCTATAAAATCTATAACTATAATTCCACCAATATCTCGAAGTCTTAACTGTCTTGCAATTTCTTCTGCGGCTTCTAAATTATTTTCATACACAGTTTCCTCAAGACTGTTTTTTCCAACAAATTTTCCAGTGTTTACATCAATAACAGTTAGTGCTTCTGTTCTGTCAATAATTAGATGTCCACCAGATGGCAACCAAACTTTCCTATCTAAAGCCTTTTTTATTTGGTCTTCTATGTGGTACCTTTCAAATAACATAAGTTCATCCTGATAAAAGTCCACAATATCACTTATCTCAGGAGAAGTAGCAGAAACATAATTTTTGATTTCATCAAATTGATCTTTTCTATCAATTAAAAGCTTTTTAAATGTTGTGTTAAGGTGTTCTCTTATTACTTTTATAGAAACATCTGGTTCTTGATGAATTAATTTTGGAGCATCACCACTTTTGTAATTACTTACAATATCCCATTCTTCTACAAGTTTTTCTATATCTACTTGTAATGCTTTTTCACTCACTCCCTCGGCAGCAGTTCTAACAATAACACCAAAATTTTCAGGTTTAAGTTTACGAATAATTCTGTCTAACCTACTTCTCTCGTTATCAGATAACCTTCTAGATATACCCTTTGTTCTAGAGTTTGGAATTAATACTAAATACCTTCCTGGAAGGGAGATTTGACCAGTTAACCTTGCCCCCTTTTCCCCCATAGCATCTTTAACTACTTGAACTAAAATTTCTTGATCAGGTTTAAGTAAATTTTCAATTTTTGAATTTTTATGAGAACCCTCTATATCGGCAACATATAACACACCATTTTTTTCTTCACCAAAAGAAACAAATGCTGCTTCCATTCCAGGTAAAACATTTTTTACTTTTCCAAGGTAAATGTTACCGACTTTAGACTTAGCGTTATTTTCTGATGTGTAGTACTGAACCAGGGTTGGTCCTTCAAGTATAGCGACCTTTGATACACCATCTTTTGAGCTAATAAGCATCTGCTTTTTTTCTACTTCTGGGACTGGTAGTGGTTGCTCTCTGAACCATGTTGGATTCTTGTCCTTAAAATCTTTACTTTTTTGAGGACCTGAACGAGAAGTCCCTGATTTTATTTTTACTTTTTGGCCATTAAACCATTTAGTTTTTGTATTGTCCAAGTTGTCGCTTTTGCGAACAATCTTTGACTTTTTGAATATACCAAACATTAAAACCTCCGAGATGATGAATATTTAAATTTAACATGAGTTAAGAATAGTAGATTTTAAAATTAAACAACTATGTTGTTTTCTATGAAAACTCTATTAATTAATCCAAATATTATTGCGGTTGAAAATATTGATGATCCTCCAAGGCTTAAGAGTGGAAAAGGAATTCCAGTCAAAGGAATAAATCCAAGAATAGTTAACAAATTTATAAATATTTGTACACCTAAGAGAATTAATAATCCTGAAAGGAGATATTTTTCAAACTCAATTTGAGTAAGTTTAATTATTCTATTTACCCTAAAGAAAAATAAGATCCATAGAGATAGAAGAAACAAACCTCCAAGAAAACCAAAATTTCTTGAATAAAGAGAAAAAATAAAGTCAGTAGTTTGTACAGGTACAAATACTTCTGTTATTTGTGAATTAGTAAAATAAGTTCCAAACAAACCTCCTGAAGAGATTGAAAGTCTGCTTTGCTTTTGGGAAAAGTCATCACCAGAAAAGAAATCTATAATTCTTGATATTTGATAATCACCTATAAAGCTCATTTCTAAAAAAATAAAAAATAAAAGAAAAAATGCTAATAACCCCAGAACAGCACTCCTAAGTTTAATATCAGACATAAAAAACATGAAAGAAGTGACTATTAAAAGCAACATCGTTGTTCCTAGATCAGGTTGTATAAAAATTAAAAGTAAATTTATTAGAACCCCTAAAACAGCAATTAACTTATAAGACTTTTGGCTGAGTATTTTTGCTAAAAATAAAACTAAAATAATTTTGCTGAATTCTGATGGCTGAATAAAAATTGGTAATCCAATTGGTTCTAAATCATACCATCGCCTTACACCAAGTATTGGAGTGGTGAAAAGTAGGCCTATTAAAACAGAAACAGAAAGAATAAAAAATGAATATATTAAATTATATAAGTTCTCAATTGAAAGATATGTCGTTAAAAAAAATACAATTAACCCTATTAAAGAAAACACTATTTGTCTCGATAAAATATTAGTTGTTTCAAACTCAATTGACTCAATTGAGCTAAATAATGTAAACCATGAAATAACACTAAACAACATAAATTGAAGGAGGATATATAAATTTGTTCCTTCTGGACCTAATATTGTAATTTTTCGATTAATCATTCTGTAATTTCTCCAAATTCCACCGGAGTTAATTCGTATTCACGTAAATGCTGAATAATTCTTCGAGAAACTGGTGCAGAAACCGCACTTCCAGATCCGCCTTCGTCGACAACTGTAACAATTATATATTTTGGATTACTTATAGAATCAACCCCAACAAACCAAGAAGTATTATTTTTATCACCAGCATTTTGTGCTGTTCCTGTTTTTCCACCAATGTCATTTACTTTGTTTCCCAATATACTGAATGAAACATAGGCTGTTCCACCTTTATTAGTAACTGTGTTTAAGTCTTTTAAAAGAAATGAAATAAATTCTTCACTCACATTTATTTTGTTATTTGTTATCTTTTCTGCATTGATGTTTAATGTTGGCGATAAGTTTTCTCCAGTTAATAAAGTTCTATATGCATTTGCAACCTGAAGAGGGGTGGTCGTTATAGCTCCTTGACCAATGATTAAGTTCATTAAATCTCCACCTAACCATCCCTCTTCTCTCACAATGCCTGGTCTAGATATCTTCCACTCTTCGAAAAGATTTCTATCAGGAATGATTCCAACCTTTTCAAATGGTAAGTCAACATTTGTTTTTTCACTAAAGCCTAATTCTTTAGAATACTCCTGAAGAATTGACTCTCCTTCTGTATTACCAAAATTTCTCCATATATTTAAGGCTATGTCCCAAAAGTACACATTACATGACTGTTTAATTGCATCAGTAAGATCTACTTTTCCATGGCCCTCAAGTTTCCAGTCGTTATAAACCTGCTGTGATCCGTCATCAAATCCAAATGAAAGACTTCCCTCACAATCAACTTTTGAATCTTTGTTGTTCAAGCCCTCAGGAAATATATTTTCACTTAGTGCTAACCAATAAGCAACAACTTTAAATACTGAACCTGGAGGATAAAGGCCCTGGATTGCAAAGTTATTAAAAGCTTGATCTCTATCGAGCTGTTTGTATTCAAAGTCACTTATGCCAGATACAAACTTGTTAGGATTGAAATCAGGTAGAGAAACCATGGAAATAATGTTCCCAGTTTCAATGTCCAAAACCACAGATGCACCTCTTTTGATTTCATTTATTGACTCAAAACTCTTATTTGCCAAATCTATGCCCTGTTGCAATGATTCTTTTGTAACTAACTGAGTTGAAGAATCAATAGATAAAAATAAATCCCTTCCTGGAATTGGTTGTTTTGAGTCTATAATCTCAGAACCTAAAAAAGTTAATTCACCTGGAATTCCAGATAAATAGTCTTCGTAATATCTTTCTAATCCATTTTTGCCAACCTGATTATTACCCAATGCATTTTGAAAAATATTAAACTCATCTTGATTTGGTATTCCTAAATATCCGATTGTATGAGCAAAAAGTTCATTTTTAATATAGTTTCTTATTGGTAAATCAATAATTAAAAAAGCATCAAAATTAGTTAACAGATTATTTCTAACCTCGTATTCAATAGAAGAGAGGTTTGTAACGAATTGTAAAATTTCCTTACTTTCAAATATTTCATTAATTTCTCTAGTTGTTAAATCTGGAAAATTATATTGAATAATTTGTGTGTAGCTGGCGGAGTTCTCATTAGTTATTTTTCTCATGTTTATAAATAAATGAGGTTCTAATTTGGTTTCAGCTATTTTTTCTCCATTTGCATCAAATATTTCACCTCTCGGTGCTGTAATATAAAAATTATCTAAATTTTGCTGGTCAATAATTTCAGACGTAGACTGGAATTCGGTTGTTTGAAGTTGAAAGATATCAAACAAAATAAAAGCCAATAAAATAAAAAAAGTAATAAAAGTAAATTTAAGCCTTATTTGGTTAAACATTTTTTCTTAAAGCTCTTTTTAAGGTGACAAAAATAAATGAATTTACAATAATAGAAGTGAAATAACCTGTTAACCAATAATCCAAATCAAACTCTAAGATAATAGGAATTTTATATATCAATAAACATAATGAAATAGTGGTTATGTATATAACATTTGATCGACTGTATCTCGATACTACAAAATTAGACAAAACAACCAAGACTAAAAATATTGAAGTATAAAGTCCTAAATAGTAAGTACTAAAAAAAGAGTCATACAAGATTCCTGTTAAAAAAATTGGGATAACTAAATTTTGATTAAATAATTCAGTTCCAATATATATAAGTGAAATTAAGAATACATAAACTCCAAAATCAAAAGAAATAAATGTATTCAGATAGTTTTCGAACAAACAAAGCATAAAAAGAAAAGTAGATATTGAAATTAGTCTTATAACTTTCATTTACTTTTAGGGATGAATAATTTACTTTGGAAAGTCAGCATTTCGTCTATTGGCACTGTAACTGTTAATTTGTTATTTAGCTTTGTTTGTTCATAAGATTCTAAATCAAAGAGTGGAAACTTGTTTATATGCCCAAATGTAATATCTGAATATAACATTCCAACTTTTGAATTCAATGTTGATTCTAAAGAACTAAATATCAACTCTTTACCATTTGAATTGACCTCAAATATGTTGTTGTTTTCATCTAATGCTCTAAAGTTAAAATTTGTAGAATTGAATGATTCAAGTATTGAATAATCATTAAAAACTTCTCCTAGATAACCAACTACATATCCTGTCTCATTTATCACTAGATCCCCGGGCTCAAAATTGTAGTCCCTTCCCCCTAAAATTAGATATTCGTCTGTCGAGTTTTTTAAAATTAAGCTTGTTGAATAGTATGTTAATTCGAAATCACTAATATTTTTTATAAGAAGGTCATAAGACTCAATATTATCCTGTAATTCTTGATTCTCTACATACAACACTCTCAAATTAGAGAGCTCTTCTTTTAATCTTATATTTTCTGCGACTAAATCCGCTCTACTTGAAGATAAGCTAGAAAATTCATTTTGCAGTAGTCTGTCAGGTATTTGGAAATTAGAAATAAAATTCACTTGTTCTGGAATAAAATTTGATAATGTTTTATTAGAAAAATAGTCAACAGCACTTAATAGACCTGAAAGAAAAATAAAAAGGAAATAAACTATATATTTTCTTATACCAATAACTTGAGTGCTTTGCATATTAATTAGGTTTTGGGGATAATTTCAAAACACTTTTGTAGTCTTGAAATCGCTCTAAACAAATACCAGAACCAATTACAACTGAACTTAATGGATCATCTGTATTATTAATTGGGATACCTAACTCTTCAGCTATTTTTTTATCCATTTTCTTTAATAGAGATCCTCCACCCGTAAGCCATGCTCCATCCTTGTCAATGTCTGAAACCAAGGCCGGTGGAGTTTGTGAAAGAGACATTCTAATAGCTTCAATAATATCATTAACTACTGGTTGTAAGGCGTTCCTAACATCACTTGCCTCTAGTAATACTTGCTTGGGTATACCTCTTACAATATCTCTTCCCGTTACTGTTACTTGAGGCTCTTTATCATATTGATAAGCTGAGCCAACTGCATGTTTAATATTTTCTGCGATACCAGTATCTACAAGTATTTGATGTTCTCTCCTCAACCATTCAATTAATATCTCTGTCATATCTTCACCACCAACCCTCACAGAGTTAGCATTTACTACATCCCCCATTGATATAACTGCTATTTCAGTTGTACCACCGCCTATATCTACAATCATGTTTCCATAGGGCTCAAAAATATTTAAACCACTACCTATCGCTGCAGCCATAGGTTCTTCTATTGTGAAAACTTCAGATGCACCTGTAGCATGAGCTGCTGTTTCAATTGATCTTTGCTCAACACTTGTAACACCATTTGGAACACATATAACAATTCTAGGTCTTGAATAAGCACGTCCTATTGCTCTTGACAGTAAGGTTTTAACAAGTTCCTCTGCCATTTCAATTTCAGATATCACACCATCCCGCAATGGCCTTACAAGCTCAATAGTGTCTGGAACTCTTCCGATTAATTTTTTAGCCTCTCGACCAATAGTGATTATCGAGTTATCGCTTTTGTTTACAGCAAGAAGTGTGGGCTCATCAACTACAACTCCTACCCCTTTTACATATATAAGGGTGTTGGCAGTACCTAAGTCAATTGCAATATCGTTGCCACCAAATAATGTTCTTCGTAAATTAAAGTCAATCATGTACTAATAGAATAATCTAATAGTTGCTGTTTTTAAATATTTATTTACTTTCCAAAAAATAACGAAAGTTCTCTCTCAGCACTTTCGTCTGAATCTGATCCATGAACAACATTTTTATCTAATTCAGTTGCTAAATCACCTCTAATTGACCCCGGTGTTGATTCGCTTGGATTAGTAGCCCCCATAAGGTTTCTGATTTGTAGAACTACATTTTCACCGTCAACCTGCATAGCAACAACTGGACCACTTGTTATGAAAGATACTAAATCATTAAAAAATGGTTTGTCTTTATGCTCCCCATAATGCTGTTCTGCTAATTCTTTAGAAATAGTCATCATTTTTATTTTTGTGATGGAAAATCCTTTGGCTTCAACTCTTGAAATAATTTCCCCAACCAAATTTCTTTGTACACCATCAGGTTTTATCATAAAAAACGTTTTCATGTAGTTATCCTTTTTTTATACTCTCCAATTAAATATAAACTACCTAGCAATATAGAAGGATTCTTATTTGATGAAAAAGTACTAAGTTCAACTATTTTATAATCTATATTTTCACTTTTTAGATAATCAATAAATTTAACTGGGTTTTGTTGATTAAAAAAAGTCTTTTCCTCTATAAAATTTAACTTGTATTGTTTTTTTGGCTTTAAATAGCTGATGATATTTTCTATGTTTTTCCCATTTTTGAAACCTAGATACAAATGGGTATCTAATGAACTATAAACTTTTTCATAGTCTTCTATGGTTCTAATAAACCCATCTATATTGTGTGCTCCATCTAAGATTTTTAAAGGATTTCGATTAATAATTTCAAACCTTCCTTCTACAAATTCTAGATTAAAATCTAGAGGAACTTTTTTTGTATTCGAACCTAGTAAAAAGTTTACGATTAATGAAGCGAATAAATAATTTAATTGATTTGATGAGAAATCCTTTGATTTGTCATCAATAAAATCCCTTAACAGATGCTTTGATTTAAAATGTTTATAATCATTTTCTATCACTTTAATTAATTCGTCGCTTAATTCACCAACAAATAAATTATCTATACTTTTCGATACAAATATTTTTTGATCTAAAACGTCAAGGTCTGTATAACCAAGTAAATCTTGATGATCTCTTCCAATATTTGTAAGTACAACATTTTTACTTTGAATGACAGAAGTAGTATCTAAAACTCCACCTATACCAGCCTCACATATGAAATAATCCATTTCATTATCTAAAAAAGCTTTACAAGCAATCAAAAAAAGAGTTTCAAAATAGCCTAAAGTTATATTATTTTCAGTCTCAAAATCATGAACGGATCTCGATATGAAATCAAAATTAATATCACTATAAGATTGTATTCTCTCTTGAAAGTTTACTAGATGAGGAGAGGTGAACATTAAAACTTGTTTTGTTTCTTTGCTAAGCAGTTTATAAATAAAATTTGCGGTTGAAGTTTTCCCATTGGTTCCAACAATAGCGATAGTTTTATCCATTAAATACTTCAGCTGATCTTCTGTAAAAAATCTATGAAGTGCTTCAAGGTTCTTATTATTGGTTAACCCAATTTTAGAATTTAAATATTTTTCTAATTCCTTCAATTATTGAGAGATTTTAATGTTGAATTTATTGATTCGATCTGACTATTTAGATTTTGTACATTTTGTTTTTCTTGATCAATTAATTCTTGTTTAGCATTTTCAACAAATTTGTCATTATTAAGTCTTTGATTCGATATTTCTAATGATTTACTCAATTCTTCTCTTTTTTTATTTAATCTCTTTATTTCATTTTCAACATCAATATATTTATTGGCCAATATACTAAATTCATATTCGTTAGATTGGAAAGAAAGAATAACTCCTTCTTTTATGTTATTTTCAACAGTAGAAATAGTAACATTTGCAGTTTTCTCTAACTGATTGATAAGCCAATCCGGATATGAGTTAGCTGGGTACAAATCAATACTTAAAGAATTTTTTAAATTGTAAGTTGATTTAAAGTTTCTAATTTTAGTAATTATCTCTCTCAAATTTTCTATTTCAAAAATATCAACCGATTCTTGCTGATATTTTGTTGGCCATGAATTATCAATTATGTAATTTTCATTAAAAGAAGACCATATTTCTTCAGTTATATGTGGCATTGCAGGGTTTAGTAATTTCAAAGACTCTAAAAATATTGACTTTAAAACTGTTTGTGTTTCAATTTTTTTATCTTTGTCATTGAACAAGTTCTTTGAAAATTCAAAATACCAATCAAACAACTCAGACCACAAAAAATTATATAGTAATTTATATGCATCTGAAATTTTATATTTTTCAAAAAGTTCATTAAATTCCTCTAAGGTTTCATTAAACCTTGATATGATCCATTTATTTTCAATTAGAGATGCCGTGCTAATTTCAGACGGTGTAGATTCATCAGTGTATAAATGTACGAATTTTGCAGCATTCCATATCTTGTTGCCGAATTTTTTTGCAGATACTGTCCACTCTTCATCAAACGGTACATCTTGACCTGGATTAGCTTTTTCAATAAGTGAGAATCTCAAAGCGTCTGCTCCATGTTTTTCAGATAATTCTAAGGGGTCCATTGTGTTTCCAAGGCTTTTTGACATTTTTCTACCTTGTGAATCCCGAACTAAACCATGGATAAGAATATCTTTAAATGGAATATTTTCCATTGTGTATAAACCCATCATGATCATTCTTGCAACCCAGAAAAAAATAATATCAAAACCAGTAACAAGTAAGGTAGTAGGATAATAACTTTTTAAATCTTCAGTGTCATCTGGCCACCCTAAAGTGCTAAATGGCCAAAGTGCTGAAGAAAACCAAGTGTCTAATACATCCTCATCCTGAGTTAATTGAACATCATCTTTAAGACCATATTTCTCTCTTACATTAGCCTCACTGGTGCCAACGTAATGATTTTCTTCATCATCGTACCAAGCTGGAATCCTGTGACCCCACCATTGCTGTCTAGATATACACCAGTCCTGAATATTGTACATCCACTCAAAATAAGTTTTTTCCCAATTTTTTGGTATAAATCTAATTTCATCATCTTCAACAACTTGTATTGCTTTTTTGGCAACCTCTTCAGTTTTTACAAACCATTGTTCAGAAACCATTGGTTCAAGTATTGTTTTAGACCTATCCCCTTTTGGAATTTGAATTTGATGATCTTCTACTCCTTTAAGTAAATTTTGATTTTTAAGCATGTCTATTATTTTTTCCCGAGCTTTAAACCGATCAAGCCCTCTTAATTCTTGAGGTATAAATTCATGTTTTTCAATTTTTCCATCAAAATCTAAACATCTTATCATTTCTAGATTGTGCCTTTTACCAATTTCATAATCGTTGAAGTCATGAGCAGGAGTAATCTTTACACACCCAGAGCCAAATTCAACATCAACATAGTCATCAGCAATAATTTCTACTTCCCTATTTACTATTGGGATTATTGCAGTTTTTCCTATCAAGTCTTTATATCTTTCGTCTGAAGGATTTACAGCAACAGCTGTGTCGCCTAGTAGAGTTTCTGGTCTTGTTGTTGCAATTTCTATAAATGAATCTCCGACCATATAGTTGATAGTCCACAACTTTCCAAGTTCATTTGAAGACGTAACTTCCAAATCAGAAACTGCTGACTTTAATTTTGTATCCCAATTAACCATTCGAGTACCTTTGTAAATTAAATCATTTTCATATAGTGAAACAAATACGTTTATTACTGCCTGTGAAAGTCCTTCATCCATTGTGAATCTTTCTCTTGACCAATCACAACTCATACCTAAAGTTTTCATTTGATTGGTAATATTGTCACCTGATTTTTCTTTCCATTCCCAAACTTTTGCTAGAAAATTTTCTCTCCCTAAGTCATGCTTAGAAATCCCATTCTCTTCTAATTCTTTTTCAACAAGAAGTTGTGTAATAATTCCAGCATGGTCAGTTCCAGGAAGCCAGAGAGTTTGAAAGCCTTGTAGTCTTTTTACCCTTGTTATGACATCAATAATCGAATGTTCTAAAGCATGACCCATATGAAGCGAACCAGTTACATTTGGAGGAGGAATAACTATAGAAAAATTATCGTCAGAATCTATTGGTTGGAATTTATTCCCTTGTTCCCAATTTTTTTGCCATTTCTTTTCTATTGATAATGGATCGTATTTTTCATTCTGCATATATTATATTTTATGCAGTTTTGTCGTCTTTTGACTCTTTCAGAACCATTTTTGGTGCAATATCTTCTAAAACATTTTCTTTATCAATAATTATTTTAGAAATATCTTTTCTTGATGGTGATTCATACATTTCATCTAACAATATTTTCTCTAATATTGAACGTAGACCTCTTGCGCCAGTTTTCCTTTCGAGCGCTAAATCAGCCATAGCCTCAAGTGATGCATCAGTGAACACAAGATCGATATCGTCTAATACAAACATTTTCTTAAATTGTTTTGTAATAGCGTTTTTTGGTTTAGTTAGAATTTCTATCAAAGCATCCTTTCTTAATTCATTTACATTAGTAGTAACTGGTAGTCTTCCAATAAATTCAGGAATCAAGCCAAACTTAATTAAATCTCTTGGTTCAACAAATGCAAAAAGTTCTTCTTTATTAAATTCTTTAGCATCTGACATGCTAGTGTTAAAGCCAATTTTATTTTCTCCAAGTCTCTTACTAATAATTTGATCAAGTCCATCAAAAGCTCCTCCAACGATAAATAAAATATTTGTTGTATCTATTTGCAAATACTCTTGTTGTGGATGTTTTCTACCACCTTGTGGTGGCACTTGAGCAGTAGTACCTTCAAGTATCTTAAGTAACGCCTGTTGAACACCTTCTCCAGAAACATCTCTTGTTATTGATGGGTTATCAGATTTTCTTGTAATTTTATCTATTTCATCAATGTAGATAATTCCCTTTTCAGCTCTTGGAATTTCATAATCAGCTGATTGGATTAATGTAAGCAAAATATTTTCAACATCTTCACCTACATAACCAGCTTCAGTAAGAGTAGTTGCATCTGCTATGGCAAAAGGAACATTTAGTGTTTTTGCTAAAGTTTGTGCTAACAGTGTTTTACCACTACCAGTTGGTCCTAAAAGTAAAACATTTGATTTTTGAATTTCAAGTTCATTATCTACTAAATCACCTTTATAAATTCTTTTGTAGTGATTATAAACTGCAACAGACAAGGTCTTCTTTGCATCTTCTTGGCCAATGATGTACTCGTTTAGAGATTGGTTAATCTCTTTTGGTAAAGGTAGATACTCTTCTGAGCTTGTTTCTAGCTTTTCGACTTTTTCTTCTTCGATTATTTCAACACAAAGTTCAATACACTCATCACAAATGTAAACACCTGGGCCTGCGATTAGTTTTATTACTTGTTTTTGAGACTTGCCACAAAAACTGCACTTTAGTGCTTGAGATGAATCTTTATTTGCCATTTTTAACTACCCTGTTGTTTTTTTAGCTATTTATTTTCTGCTAACTCCCTTTGAATTAGCACTTCATCTACTATACCGTATTCTTTTGCTTCTTGCGCGGTCATCCAAAAATCTCTATCTGTGTCTTCCGCAACTTTTTCTACGTTTTGACCAGTAAAATCAGCCAATAAACCGTTTAATTGGGTTCTCATTGACACAATAAGATCAAAATTTCTCTCCATATCAGCTACAGTACCCTCCATGCCACCAGATGGTTGATGGAGCATGATTCTTGCATTTGGTAAGCTGTATCTTTTTCCAGGAGTACCACCAGCTAAAATGACAGAAGCTGCAGATGCTGCCAACCCCATACATACTGTTGAAATATCTGGCTTTATGTACTTCATTGTGTCATAAATTGTAAACAATGAAGTAATCGATCCTCCTGGCGAGTTGATATACATAAAGATATCTTTATCTGGGTCTTCTGATTCTAAATGTAATAGCTGAGCCATTATGGAGTTTGCTACACCATCATCAATTGGTGTTCCCAAAAATATAATTCTATCTTTTAAAAGCCTTGAGTATATATCAAAGGCTCTCTCGCCCCTGTTAGTATTTTCTATAACAGTAGGGATTACATAATTTGAAGGTAATTCTTTCATATTATTCTTCCTCTCTTACTTCTTCTTCTTGATTGTAGACGTCTTGTAGGTATACTTTTTCACCATCCTTGTCAACAGACACTCCTTGTTGCAAAATATGCAGCATAGCCTTATTTCTTAGGGATTCAGCTTCTAAATTTAACCTATGACCTACATCCTCTACTTCATTTCCATCTTCATCATGTGTTGACATGTGGTCATCAATATATTTAATTTCTTTATCATCCAGTTTAAGCTCTTGATCTTCAACAATTTTATCCAAAATAACTACCATAGATAAATTTCTAGTAGCTTGATTTTTTAAGTCTTCTTGAAGAGTTTCTTCAGTTAATCCAGTTATTTGCAAGTAATCTTCAATTTTTATATTATTTTGGTTCAATTCAGCCATGAAGTTTTGTAATATGCTATCCATTTCAGCAATTACTAACTGTTCAGGAAGTTCTAGTTTTGATTCTTCTATCAATTTACTTGTTAATAAACCTTGGTACTGATTAGCAATTTGTCTTTTTTTAACCATCTCAATATTTTTAAATAACTCATCGTTCATTTCTACAATATTATCAAATTCAGTCATTGAAGAAACCCACTCGTCAGTCAATTCTGGCATAACCTTTTCTTTAATTTCTTTTACTAAAACAGTAATTTCGACATTACTTTTACCAACAGATGGTATATCATCATTAAATTTTATTATTGCTCCTGTAGATACACCTTCTAATTTTGAATCCATTGAGGGTGTTAGTGAGTTGCTTCCGAGTTCGTACAAATAATCTTGATAAGAAAATTCTTCTAACTCTTTACCATTTTCCATTGCGCTGATATTTACCAATAAATAATCAGATGTTTTTGAAGGCCTTTCAACTTTTGTCACATCAGCAAACTGTAGCTTTATTCTGTCAATTTGATCTGAAATCTCTTCCTCAGTAGGGGTAATGGATTCTACTTCTACAGTTTGATTTAGCTTTGGAAGTTTAGATAATTTTGGCCATAGTGTGATTAAAACATCGACTTTGTAGGATTTCTTTTCTTTTTTTAAATCTTTTACCACAGGCCTAACAGCTGGATTTAATTCTTCTTTTTGCAATATTTCAAAAATTTGCTCAGGCAAATATAAATCAATTGATTCCTCAAGAATATAATCTTCACCCACTTCTCTAATGACAATATTTTTTGGAATTTTTCCTGGTCTAAAACCTTTAACTTTTAGTGATTTGCTAATTTTAGAAATTGCTTCATCTTTTTTAGATTCAAGGTCTTCAAAATCAATAACAATTTCAATATTGCTTTCAAAATCGCCTACTTTTTTTACTTTATATTTCATTTATCTCCTATTAAATGTAAGGGTGACCGACGGGATTCGAACCCGCGACCTCCTGGACCACAACCAGGCGCTCTAACCGAACTGAGCTACGATCACCACAGCGCTCTCGATAGGACTCGAACCTATAACCTACAGATTAGAAGTCTGTTGCTCTATCCATTTGAGCTACGAGAGCTCTTCGTGAGCGGGTGAAGGGAATCGAACCCTCATAGCCAGCTTGGAAGGCTGGAGCTTTGCCATTAAGCTACACCCGCAGGTTTGTCGGGCTGGTGAGATTCGAACTCACGACCTCCTGCTCCCAAAGCAGGCGCTCTAGCCAAGCTGAGCCACAGCCCGCAACTTAATCATTTTTCTATCTTAACTGTTCTATTAAAAGAATAAATAGAAAAAATTTATACTTAACTATCATAATCTAAGTTAATCTTTAAAAGGGGTCGCTAGCTCAATTTGGCAGAGCAACGGACTCTTAATCCGCAGGTTCGGGGTTCAAGTCCCCGGCGACCCACGCGACATTTTAGCGGATGTGGCGGAACTGGTAGACGCGCTAGATTTAGGATCTAGTGAGCTTTGCTCGTGGAGGTTCGAGTCCTCTCATCCGCACTATAAATTAGAAAATTTGAACAACAAGTTCAGTTGACGATGCTGTAGCCAAAAGTTTACCATTCATATCTTTAAGTTCTCCAGATACAAAAATGACTTTTCTACCTAATTTATCAATCTTTCCAGTAGCTACTATCTCACCCGTATCAACTGTGATCTGGCTCAAATAATTTACTTTGATATCTGTTGTTAAA
>SGYR01000008.1 GCA_004213405.1 Candidatus Actinomarinales bacterium | reverse complement strand
AAAGAAAACAAACTGCTTGAAAGAAGCAATAACTACTACCACAACAATTCCAGTGTTAAGAGCAGACTCTATTACTGAAAATTTAAGAGGACCGGTATTAAGTGATGAATTATCTGTGTCGACAACCACGACTACAGTATTAGGAGAGATATCTCTCACTGATGATATTTCATCACTTGTTGTTGGTGGACAAGATTCAAGTCCACCAACGACGCTAGGCCCGATACAAGAGGCTTTAACTCAAAAATCAAGTGTTCTTATAAACAATGTAGTAGATGCTAGTACAACAGTAGATATCGAAGATGTATCTGAAGTACAGATATCAAATGATGAAGTATCCCTCTCAATTGCATTAACTTGTACGATTGGTTGTGATGAAGAGGAAGTAGTGTCTAACGAAGTCGTAACTTTAACAAACGCCTCGTTCCTTCCACCAGAAGTCATTGAACAAATTTCTACACAGCCGGATGCAGTTATTAAAGGTGAACTTGATGGAATGATTTCTATTGAAGCATCGGGATTTGAGCCAGAATCTTTTGTTGAAGTATATATGTTTTCTGAACCAACATTTGTTGGAATTTTACAAACAGATTCTAACGGTAATATTTTTGGCAGCCTTCCAACTCCCGACTTAGATCCAGGTATACACACCCTCCAAGCATTGGGTACGTCAGAGAGTGGTAACGCGGTTGTATCAAATGTAAAAGTTGAGTTAATTGATACTGACAATGTTGCATTTACAAATGATGAAGGTAATGACTATGTTGCATGGGATTTTGATACCGATACTAATTATGTAGAAGACAAAGACTACTTAGTTCAGTACTACTACATTGAAGATCAGTTAGGAGAAACACCAACTGTACTTGCTAATACAGGATTCAATTTAAATTACTTTGGAATAGGAGGAATAGCATCCTTCTTCACAGGATTATTTCTTTTTACAAGATATAGAAAAAAAAGATTGATATCTAAAGTTCCTTCTTCAGATTCTATGGATTCTCTTTATCAAAATATTTATGTTTTAAAAACTAAAATTGAGTTTTTAGTAAAAGAAAGTGTAGATGTACTAATAAACTTTAATAAAGTAAATCCATATTTAACAAAAGGTCTTTATTCAATAAATCAAAATGAAATAATTGATAATTTAAATAATGAAGTCTTAAATCTTATCTCATCTGTTCAAAATATTGAAGAAAAATCATCAAAAAATGAGACTATATCTAAGACAGAATTAGAAAATATACTACAACTCATTGCATCAGATAAAATTGAATTTAAATTTAATGATGAGATATTAGAAGAAAATCAAATCAAAAATGTCGCAGTTGACACTGATGAATCAAAAAACATAAAACTAAAAAAAAGGTATAGAGGTTTTGCAAAAATATTAACAGTGGTTTCTATTCTTTTAATATTTTCAGGCTTACTGGTTTCTGGTTATGCATTTAACGAGATGTATCTAACAAATTCTAAGCAAGAAGCAGCACAAGAAAAGCTAGCAGCAATTTATAATGGAGAGCAAAATTTTGAGAACAATGCAGAAGTTTTTGCATCTGAAAGTAACTTTGTAAATTTGAGGGAGTTATTTAACGACACGCCAATCTTTGATAACTTCATTGATCAAGTTCTTCCTGAAGAAAACATTGCTTCTGACAATGGTGAACCTCAGATTTTCGGATACCTTGAAATTTCTTCAATAAACGTTCAACAATACGTTTTAGCTGGCACAAATGAAAACACATTGGAGCTTGGTCCTGGGCATTATACAAGTACGGCATTACCTGGAACAGGTGGCAACGTAGGAATTGCTGGACATAGGACTACATATGGAGCACCTTTTGGTGATTTAGATGCAGTGAATATTGGAGATACCATTCTGTTGACAGTTGATTCAAAAACTTTCTATTATCAAGTTGATAGTATTGATGTCGTTGAAGCTGTTGGTGGAGAGTATGTTTTGTTTGATAGAGGAGATGATCGTTTAACTTTAACAACATGCCATCCTAAATATTCAGCAAAAGAAAGACTTATTGTTTCAGGTATACTTACAAAAATAGAAGTAATAAGTTAAAAACAATGAAAGACGAAAAAAAAATTGACGGTAGGTCTGTTCGTCAAAAAACAATTTATGATGATTCTCAATTAAAGTTAATAAACAGTGCAATAAAACTACTTCAAGATCCTGATTTAGATCAGAAAAAAATCAATGTCTCAATGATTGCAAAGAATGCTGGCACATCTGTAGCAACTGCTTACAATCATTTCCCAAATAATATGGTTGATGTTTACGGTGCCATATTTAATTCAGCTTTTCAAGAAGTTGAGAGAGATTTAGGAGAATATTTTAAGACTGTTGAAGATCCTAAATTAAGAATTAAGAAATTTATAGAATTGCAAGCTAAGGCAATTATAAAGCTAGGAGCTGCTGCTCGTTATATGTTCTTTAATATAAATGAAATAGTTTCAAGTGGTAATTGGATATCTAATGAACCTTTTGATGTACTCCTTAATCTTTGTAATGATTACATTAAAGAATATCAATCTATAGATGCAAAGAAATTGGCATTAAATACCATTCGTAACTTTAACGGTTGCTTATTTATGTGGATGCGATATAACAGTGAATCTAGTTTTTGGTCATCATTTACAGATGAATGGTTCCTTAATGAAACATCTTTGGCTTTAAAGCAAGGCCTTGCTGTTCAAGGAAATCAATGAAATTAAAAATTATTTTCTCACTATGCTGTTTTTTTCTAATATTTAGCACTGTCGACGAAGATAATATCTTAATCGAAGTAGACAGACTAGAAGATGAAAGTATTGAAGTTTCTTGGTTGATCCAGTACGAAGATTATGATCAAATATTTTTAGAAATACAACATTTAGATAGTATTTATGCTTTTCAAGTACCTTCCAAAAGTGGTGAATTACAGCTCTGTTGTTATCCAGATGAAGTCAAGATTATCTTAACTGTTCAAATAACTAAAGCCATTGATGAAACAGATGCAAGCTGTAATGCAGTAAAGTGCGTTGAATTTGTAAAAGAGACTTATCAGAATTCTGCACTTTTAACAGCAAAGGTGATTGAGACTACGACTGCCTCTTCGACCACCACCTTGACAACTACTACGACAATTCCACCTCCCATAGTTGAAAATACTAGTTTTTTAGATATTGAAATTACTAACGAACTTATAACTTCCATACCTCTCTTCGAAGACATCGATTTAACTGATCAGGAAAAAAATAGTATTGCTTTTGTCATCACAACAGCAATAGTAATTCTTTTTTATTTAGTTTTATTAGTACAGGAATGGTTCAACAAAGTTCTATCTGAAAACAAAGTAAAATTCTTCTTTAGTGAAAGAGATGTTTCTGGCACATCTAGAGTTGTTAACTTTATGAAGATACTTTTTGCTTTATTTATGACTGCATTTCTAATTGGGTATGTTGAAGAGGGAGCATCTTTGGTCCTTGATTTAGAAAACTTAGCAGTGTTTATTGCAGCTTTTGTTGGGTTACTGTCAGTTACTTTCTTTTATGAGGGTATTGAGGGTATTATTGAAAGACAATTCCTTAACCAAACTGTGAAATTTAAGTGGGCACCACAAGCTATATTATTTGCTTTAGTCTCAACTCTTGCTTTTATATATCTTGCTATGCCTATTGGGTTTATTTTTGGATTTATAGCGACAAGTTACATAATAAGCGAAAGACCCGTTAGTAAACTTTCACCAAAGTTTTATTCTTCAATTTCTTTAAGCGCTGTTGGTTTTGGATTTTTCTACCTAACATCTGTCCCGTATATTCTTAACTCAAGTGTCTTGACTGCTATTGCTGCAATTAGCTATTTAATGTGCATTGAAGGTGTATTACTTAAAGCTCTTCCAGGTGGAGGAAATGAACTAGTTGAGTCATTAAAGGATTCAAAAGGGTTTTACAAAATTTTTCCAATGCTTTCTTTTTTGCTTGGTTTGTGGCTATTTATAAGAATATTGATAGTCTCTCCAGATAGTGAATTCTCCAATCTTCAACAAGATTTATTGAGCATGGGCTCTTTTTCCCTAACTTTTGCATTAATGCTTATTGGATACATAGTTGCAATTTTGATTGTTGGATTTTTTATAAAAGTTAAAGATAATAATTAATACAAAAATCAATTTTTATTTTTGGCCCTATATACATTTTGTAAAAATATTTGTATATTTATGTCATGGGGGAAGCAGTAAGTAATTCGTTACCATTAAATGTAGTTACTGTATTTATTCCTGTTTTATTTTACTTTTTGGGATTAAGCAGCAATCTAGAACAGTTTAAAAGAATATTTTTAGAAAAAAAATCATTAATTTACGGCCTTGGCATTCAATTAATTTTATTGCCACTAGTAGGTCTTTTAATATCTGAACTTTTTAGTAATTCAGTGTTTGCAATTGCAGCAGTTATAGTTTTGATTGTTCCAGGGGGTCATGTCTCTGGCTTGCTTGCACATATTAAAAGTGGGAATGTTCCGTTATCTGTATTCCTGACTTCTTTTGCATCGCTTATTTCACCAGTAACTATAATTTTTTGGCTTACAGTTATTACTTCAAGATCTAACAATTTTAGCGTTGATCCAGCAGCTTCGTTTATTCAGTTACTTCTGTTTGTTTTGATTCCGTTTGTGTTTGGTATGATAGTTAAAGTAAAATTTCAGAAATTTACAAATTTAATTTTCAAACCTCTCGATGTATTTTTGAAGATTTTAATTGTTGTTGTTTCAATTTGGACACCAATTGATTTGGCATCTTACATTTTAGAAAATATACAACAGGGATTACTTATTTCATTTAGTTCTTTAATTATGATATTTATTTTTAGCAGAATGTTGATAACTTTTTCGAATATTGATTTACCAAATGCAAAAACATTACAAATTGAGGCTCTATGTCAAAATTTTCCAATTGTTTTAGGCATCTCACTTGCGCTAGAAATGCCCGAAGTAGCAATTTATGGAATGATTTACTACTTAACAAGTATGGTTTTTGCAGTATCGTATTCTTTTTCAAAAAAGTTTTAAAAATTATCTTTTTAATAAAAATATGTATATAATTAAGATGTCTTTCAGACAAACAATTCACAAATCATTTCCAAAAAATTGATTTTATATAGGAGAAAAATATGTCCGCAAGATCACAATTACAATCAAAACCTGTAGCAGACCTTAGGTCAATAGCTGAGAGTTTAGGTATTGAGCATAAAGGGCTTCAGAAGGCAAAGCTTATAGATTTATTGGTTGAGCACAGTGATGAAATACTAGATGTAGAGGAAACTGAAGTAGCTGAGGTAATTAGCAAATCAGATAGTGATGACGGCCCTTCTGTTGTTAGCTCTGGTGACAGTGAGATTAAAAAAGGCGATACCAGAGATGGTATTCTTGACATTCTTCCAGAAGGATATGGATTCCTTCGATGTAACGGTTACAAACCAAGTGAGGATGATGTTTATGTTGCCGCAGGCTTAATAAAGAAATATAGAATGCGTAAAGGTGATATGGTCTCTGGGCCTATCAGAGCTCCAAGGCAAAAAGAAAAGTATCCTGCGCTTATTGAGCCAAGCACTGTAAACGATGCTGATCCGGAATTACTTGCTAGAAGAGTAGATTTTAATAAATTAACACCTCTGTTTCCAGATGAGAGATTAAAACTTGAAATGGATGGAAAGCCTGAAAAAATTCTTCCGAGAATAATTGATTTGATTGCACCAATAGGTAAAGGGCAAAGAGGGTTAATTGTATCTCCGCCAAAAGCAGGTAAAACGACAATTCTTAAAGAAATTGCAAATTCAATAACCACCAACAATCCAGAGGTTTATTTAATGGTCGTGTTGGTTGATGAGAGACCAGAAGAAGTAACAGATATGCAGAGATCAGTTGATGGTGAAGTTGTGTTTTCTACTTTTGACAGACCGCCAGATGAGCACACTCAAGTTTCTAAGTTAGCAATTGAAAGAGCTAAAAGACTAGTTGAGGAAGGAAGAGATGTTGTCATTCTTCTTGACTCAATCACACGTTTAGCTAGAGCTCACAACTTAGCAACTCCTGCTAGTGGTAGAATTCTCTCTGGTGGTGTTGACTCAACAGCTCTTACTCCTCCAAAACAATTCTTTGGTGCTGCGAGAAATATTGAAGGCGGGGGAAGCTTAACAATCCTTGGAACAGCACTTGTAGAGACTGGTTCAAAGATGGATGAAGTTATATTTGAAGAATTTAAAGGTACAGGAAATATGGAGTTACGTCTTGATCGTCAGCTTGCTAATAAGAGAGTATTTCCCGCTATTGATGTCACACCTTCTGGAACCAGAGAAGAGCAAAGACTCGTATCTCCAAAAGAGCTTGAGTCTCTCTGGGCCCTTAGAAGAGTCTTAGTAGCCCTTGAAGGCGGAGCAGCCACTGAACTTTTAATCGATAAATTAAAAGAAACTAAAAGTAATGATGCATTCTTAAAGGATGTCGCAAAAGCAAAATAATCTTGTAAAGTAATAAAGGTATTATTGTAAAGTAGAACTATGAGACAAGGTATACACCCAGATTATAGAGAAGTTGTTTTCTCAGACGATGACGCTGGTTTTGCGTTTCTCACTCGTTCAACTATCAAAACAAACGAAACTATTCAATGGGAAGATGGAAACGAATATCCATTAGTAAAACTTGAGATTTCTTCTGCTAGCCATCCATTTTTTACTGGTAAGCAAAAATTAGTTGACTCTACAGGTAGAGTCGAAAGGTTTAAGCAAAGGTACGGATCAACAAGTACCAGACAAGCACCAAAACAAGAAACTTCTTCTCAAGAAGAAGAATAACTTTACTAATTTCAATTTCTTATGTCTGAACAAGATATTGCATATGGTGGCCAAGCAGTAATTGGTGGTGTCATGATTCAAAGTCCAAAAGGATGGTCTTTAGGAATTAGGGATAAAAATAATAAACTCCACAAATATTATGAAGAAAGAACCCCACTAATAAAAAGAAACAAATTTTGGTCTGCCCCATTAATTAGAGGCTTTGGAGCACTCATTGATTCAATGTATGTTGGATTTAAGGCAATTACTCTCTCAGATCAGATATATTCTGACTTTGAAGAATATGAAGAAAGCTTATTGTCAAAAATTATGACCTACTCTTTTTTGGTATCTGTATTACTAATTTTTATAGCTGGACCCCGATTGCTGGTAGAGACAGTTAATTATTCTCAATCATTGACTGGTGTGTTAGAGGGGGTGCTTCGTGGACTTATAGTTATTATTTATATTTATCTCATAGGAAGAACTAAAGATGCACAAGAGCTATTTGAATATCATGGTGCCGAGCATATGACCATTGCTTCTTATGAAGCTAAAAAATCCCTAACGATGGATGATGTAAAAACTTTTCCAAAAGAACACATAAGGTGTGGAACGTCTTTTCTTTTTCTAATAGTTTTTATTAGCTTATTAACTCTTCCATTTATCCCAAACTTCAATATTGTTTTGACTGCGGTAACTAGAATTTTACATGTTGTGGTGGTTTCAATGCTTTCTTATGAGATATTAAAATTTAACTTTGCAAATAGTAATTCATTAATTGCAAAATTTTTTGCAGCACCTGGTATCTGGACACAGTTTATTACAACCAAAAAACCTTCCGATGATCAAATTGAAGTGGCTATTTTATCAATGGCAAACTGTGTTGAGAATTCTGAAAATACAAAACTGTTTGAAGGTATTACTGCACAAGCAAGTGAGGTAAAAGTTGGATAATTCATTACACGAAAAACTGAAAGCAATTGAAAATTCGCTTCCAGAAATAGAAAAACAACTCTCAGAAATAGATATTTCTAAGGACCAAAAAGGTTATGCAGAAATGGCAAAAAAGCACAGTGATGTGTCAATTATTGTTGATTTATTTAATGAGTGGAAAAAAATAACTTCTGAGATTGATGATGCAGTTGAGCTTATCAATACTGAAGATGATGAAGATATGAAAAGTGAGTTTGAATCAATCGTCACCGAGAACAAAAATAAATTAGATCCGTTAGTTCAAAAAATAAAAGTTTCACTTCTTCCGAAAGATCCATTAGATGAAAAGGATGTATTAGTTGAAATTAGACCTGGAGCTGGTGGAGAAGAGGCAGCTATATGGGTGGGTGATCTGTACAAAATGTACACTCGTTTTGCAGAAAGAAATGCTTGGAATGTTGAACCTATAGAACTTACAGCTTCAGACCAGGGTGGTTACAGTAAAATAATTTTTGCAATAAAGTCAAAAGGAGTGTTTTCAAAGCTTAAATTTGAAGCTGGAGCCCATCGAGTACAAAGAATTCCTAAAACTGAATCACAGGGGAGAGTTCATACTTCAATAGCAACTGTTGCAGTACTCCCTGAAGCTGAAGAGGTTGACTTAAATATCGTTGATAGTGATTTAAAAATAGATGTTTATAGATCTAGCGGTCCTGGTGGTCAAAGTGTTAATACAACTGACTCAGCAGTAAGAATTACTCATATACCAACAGGCTTAGTTGTTACTAGCCAGGATGAAAAATCGCAGTTAAAAAATAAAAATCAAGCAATGAGAATATTAAGGGCAAGACTTCTAAAGGCTGAGCAAGATAAAGCTGCAGCAGAACGTGCAAAAGATAGAAAAGAGCAAGTCGGTTCTGGTGAGAGGTCAGATAAGATAAGAACATATAATTACAAGGACAATAGAGTTTCAGATCACAGGATAAACCTGACACTAAAAAAATTAGACCAAGTTTTGGATGGAGACTTAGAAGAGTTTGTTGTTGGCTTAATCGCAGAGAATGAAGCTTCAAGACTTGCCAATCTAGAAGAATAATGAACATCCAACAAATTCCTGAGCATGAACTGGCAAGACTCAGAGAAAAAGCTAAAGAAATTACAGGGTCACAGTCAGACTATCATTCATCCTATACAGAGCTTCTTACTAGAAGACTAAATGGTGAGCCTCTTCAATACATAGAAGAATATATACCTTTTTATAGTATTCAAATCAATGTTGACCAACGGTGTTTGATCCCAAGACCAGAAACAGAGTTTTTAATTGAGTTAATAAAAAATAAGTCTGATAATCCAAAAAAAATCTTGGATGTGGGGACCGGATCTGGATGTATTGCACTTATGCTGAAAAAACTATATCCGGAATCAACAGTTGATGCATGTGATATTTCCCTTGAAGCATTAGATTTAGCAAAAGAGAATTCAGAAATAAATAATCTAGAAATTAATTTATTTCAATCAGATGTTTTAAGTGATGTTGAAGAAGTTGATTATGACATAATTGTTGCAAATCTACCTTATATCCCTACAAAAAACCTCTCCAGTCTTGAGTCTGAAGTAGTCGACTATGAACCACTTGTAGCTCTTGATGGTGGAATTGATGGACTTTTATATATCAATAGATTAATAAATGAAATTGAGGAAAAGGATATAAGAAACCTTACACTTTTTTTAGAAGTCGATACGAGTCATGCAACAACGATTTTGAATAATCTTTCTCATTGGAAGCAAGTAGAATTAGAGAAGGACTTAGTTGAAAGAGATCGGTATATAATTGCAAAACGATAAATTGAATCTTGCAGTTAAAGCAATAAGTAATAATCAAGTAGTAGGTATTCCAACAGAGACGGTTTATGGAATTGGAGTTAATCCTTACAGTCAGGAAGCTGTAGATAAAATTTTTGATCTAAAAGGAAGAGATGAAGATAAACCTTTATCTATCCTTGTTTCTTCTTATTACGACCTACAAAAACTTGATATAGTATCAACAATTCCTGAAGTTGTAGAGCTTTATTGGCCAGGACCACTAACGATTGTCGTTGAGACAACAAAGGAATTCGCTGACGGTGTTGGTACAAAAAATCCATTTTCAATTGGGGTCAGAGTTCCTGATAATGAGCTAGCAATTGAGTTATTAAAAATCACTGGACCACTAGCTGTTACAAGTGCAAACCGTTCTGGTGACACTGATGTTACTAGTAATACAGAAGCAGAAGAAATATTTGGCTCAAATGTTACAGAATATCTTGAAGGCGCCTCTGTTCACGGAAGTGGTTCAACTATCATAGATTTTCGTGTCGAGGGTGGAGAAATTTTAAGAGAAGGCCCACTTAAATGGCCTCCAAGTTACTGTTAGAATACATACCATGAATAAAAAAGGCGCTTCCCAAGAATCACTGAATAATGTAGATGCAGAAATTTCTGAGTTGATTAATAATGACTTAAAAAGGCAAAATACGCATATTCATCTTATAGCTTCTGAAAATTTTGCTTCAAAAGCAGTCATGGAAGCATCTGGATCAATATTGACTAATAAATATTCTGAGGGTTTTCCAGGACGTAGATATTACGAAGGCTGTGAGACTGTAGATCAAATTGAACAGCTAGCAATTGATAGAGCTTGTGAATTATTTGAAGCGGATCATGCTAATGTTCAACCCCATTCAGGATCATCTGCAAATATGGCAGTTTATTTGTCCATACTGGAACCAGGGGATACCGTACTTGGAATGTCACTTGATCAAGGAGGACACCTCACACACGGTTCACCAGTTAACTTCTCAGGACAAGTTTATAACTTTGTTGGCTACGGTTTAGACGAGGATACCGAATTAATTAATATGGAAACTGTTTACAACATGGCTTTAGAGCATAAGCCTAAATTGATTATTGCAGGATATTCCTCTTATTCACAATCACTTGATTTTCAAAAGTTTAGAGAAATTGCAGATGAAGTTGGTGCCCATTTTATGGTTGATGCAGCACACTTTATTGGACTAGTTGCTGGAAAAGTTGTAGATAATCCAACAAAATATGCTGATGTAGTTACCGCAACAACACACAAAGCTTTACGCGGACCACGTGGTGGAATTATTTTAACAAGGGAAGAATTTGCAAAGGATATTGATAAAAACATATTTCCTGGAGCTCAAGGTGGTGCATTAAATAATCAAATAGCAGCAAAAGCTGTATGTTTTAAAGAAGCCTTAACAAATGAATATCAAGAGTATGCAAAGCAAATATTAAATAACGCAAAAGCATTATCTGATTCTTTTCAAGAACAAGGCTTGAGGGTAATTAGTGGAGGAACAGAAAACCATATAGTTCTTGTTGATACTAGAAGTGTAGATGAAGAATTAACCGGTAAAGAAGCTGGTATTTTACTAAACGATAGGGGAGTTACTTTAAATAGAAATGCAATACCATTTGATCCTCGATCACCTTTCATAACTTCAGGTATACGCATGGGTACGCCTGCAGTAACAACATGCGGAATGAAAGAAAATGAACTAACTCAGGTAGGTTTTCTAATATCTGAGATAATGAAAAATAGATCTGATGAGAATAAATTAAATGAATTAGAGGCAGAAGTCAGATCCCTTGCAACGAGTTTCCAACCATATGGCTAAAGCAAGAATCAATTTAGAAGATTTTGGCCCTGTTTCTACCTTTTCCACATCTATTTTAAGTGGACTCTTCATAGGGCTTTTAATACAAAACTTTTTTGGATATGCACCCTGGCCGGTAATTATATTTGTTTTAATTGGGATCTATGACGGATATAGAAGAATGTGGAATATTTCAGCAAAACTAGAGGATGAAAAAGATGAACGTTGAAATTGAACTTGCAAAAAGGATGCTTTTTAGATCTGCTCCTATATATGTGCTTGTTCCAGTATTTTTTTATTTGAAATCTCAAGAAGCGTTCTTTACCTCGCTTTATTCTTCAGTAATTGTTGCCACAGGTTTTTTTCTAGGTGCGGTAATCATGTCATATGCAGCAAAAATCTCTCTAAATTTCTATTATTTTGCTGCTTTATTTGGATATGTTTTTAGATTAATTTTTATATTTGGGTTTCTCTTATTACTAAAAAACGTATATTCTATTGATGATTTGGCAATGTCTTTGACAGTGCCAATTGTTTTTTTAACTATGTTATTTATAGAAATGACTATGGTTATTAAGAGAAAAGACACAGATTTAGATTGGGCAAATGATAACAGCAGCTGAAACTTGTGATTTTATAAATGAAGTAGTTTGTAAACCTGCAAATGTTAAAGAATTATTCGAATTTGGTAATTTTGCTGGAACACAGATATCAAGAACTGAGGTTTTAATACTTCTTGCAGCAATTATTCCAGTAGTTGTTGTATTTTTTGGATTAAGAAAAAAATCAGTTGTCCCTGGAAAACTTCAATCTGCAGTTGAATCAATATTCACATTTGTAAAAGATGAGATAGCACTTGGTGTTATTGGCAGAGGTGGAGAGAAATTTACTCCTTATTTAGTCTCCATATTTCTATTTATTCTTGTTGGCAACTTGTTTGAGGTTGCTCCACTAATTAACTTCCCAGTTACATCTCGTATGGCTTTACCGCTATTTTTAAGTTTGATAACATACTTCATCTTTGTTTTTGTAGGAATAAAAGAAGAAGGTTTTGGCTATGTATCACATCTCGTATGGCCTCCAGGTGTACCAGTTGCGCTTAAACCATTAGTAGGTGTCATAGAGTTAGTTTCAGTTTTATTAGTGAGACCATTCAGTCTGGCAGTTCGACTTTTTGCTAACCTTGTTGCCGGTCACGTCATGCTCAGTTTGTTATTAGCATCTGCATATTTTTTCTTGGTACAACCTGGTGGCGCTGATTACATACTCTCTAAAGCACCTATTGGTCTAGCTTGGTTCACTCTTGGTTTGGGAATCTACGGATTCGAATTAATAGTTTCAATTTTGCAGGCATACATATTTACATTGTTGTCTGCAGTGTATATACAAACGTCTCTGCATCCAGAGCATTAATTAATAAGGAGGAAAATGGAAGCTGCATACGCGTTAATAGGATACGGATTGGCCGCAATTGGTCCTGGTGTTGGTATCGGGTTAATTGCTGGTAATGCCGTGCAAGCTATGGCAAGACAACCAGAAGCTGCTGGTATGGTTAGAACAACTATGTTCTTAGGAATCGCCTTTACTGAGGCGCTAGCACTTATTGGATTCGTTCTATTCTTCTTGGTATAGGAGTAAAAGAGTGAATATGAATTTAGAATTATTATTAGCGGAAGCTGAAGAATCAAGCTCAGGCATTGATCTGCTTTTGCCTGCAACATCCGAACTTGTTGCTGGTATTGCTGCTTTTGCAATTGTATTTTTCTTTATTTGGAAATGGGCACTACCTGCATTAAATGAAACTTTAGAATCAAGAGCTTCTGCTATAGAAGGTCAGATAAAAGAAGCTGAGGAAACAAAAGCTGACGCTGAAAAATCTAAAGCTGAGTACGACAAACTTGTATCAAATGCTGATTCAGAAGTTCAAACAATCATTGATGAAGGTAAAGCTGCCGCTGAGAAAATTAAAGAAGATATTCTTGCAGAAGCCAAAAAAGAAGCAGAAGCAATCGTAGAAAAAGCTAAATCAGATTCAGAGGCTGAAAAAGAAAGAGTTTCTTCAGAATTGAAAGGTGAAGTAGCTGATCTCTCCTTAGAGATATCACAAAAAGTTGCATCATCTATGTCAAAAGATGACCAAAAGAAACTTATTGATAGATTTATAAAGGATATGGGGTAGCAGAAACAATGTCAGTTGAGACTTTTTCAAAAGGTTTAGTTGAAATAATTGCATCTTCTGATGATTCAGAAAGAGTTGAAAATGAAATCCTCCAAGTTTTCAAGTCTTTATCAGATTCTTCAGAGGCTCTTGATGTATTTAGAAACTTTGGAATACCTGTAGAAAAAAAGATTGAAGCTGTACAAAACTTGTTGAGTACACGAGTGTTACCTTTAACGGTAGACTTGGTAACCCTTACTATATCCCAAGGTTATGCAGATAACCTAAATGATATTGAATCAAGTGTTGCTAATTTTATAGCAAACAAAAGAGGAGCTTCAGTAGCAAAAGTTGTAACAGCTATTGAGCTCGATGATAAAACACAAAAAGCACTACAAAAAGCAATAAAAAGCAAAGTTGGAACTGACGTAGAGCTAAGTATTGATGTTGATCCATCTGTAATTGGTGGAATAAGTGTAAGTGTAGGAGAGAGAACTTTTGACGGTCTTCTCTCATCAAAGTTTTCAGAAATTAAAACTGTATTAGAAGGTAGGTAGAATGAGCGATCTAAATATTGATGCAAAAGCGATATCAGATTCTTTAAAGTCTACTCTTGGTGACTGGAAAGATTCTGTTAAAGATGACGTAGTTGGTCATGTATCAGCAATTGCAGACGGTGTAGCAAGAGTAAAAGGCTTAGAAAATGTTATGGCTTCTGAGTTACTCGAGTTTCCAGGTGGACTAGTCGGTGTTGCTCTTAACTTAGAAGAAGATTCAATCGGTGTTGTTTTAATGGGTGACTCCAATCATATTGAAGAAGGTAACCCTGTTAAGCAGACTGGTGAAGTTCTCTCCATTGGTGTTGGAGATGGATTTTTAGGTCGAGTAATTGATCCTTTAGGAAACCCAATTGACGGAAAAGGTCCAATAGAGTTTTCTGAAAGAAGACGTCTAGAGCTTCAAGCACCTTCTGTTGTTGAAAGACAACCTGTTGGTGAACCACTTCAAACTGGTATTAAAGCTATCGACTCCATGATTCCAATTGGAAGAGGCCAAAGAGAGCTTATCATTGGAGATAGGCAGATCGGAAAAACTGCTGTTGCTGTCGATACAATAATTAATCAAAAAGATACTGATGTGAAATGTATTTATGTTGCTATTGGCCAGAAATCATCAACAGTAGCTGAAGTTGTAGAGAGATTCGAACAAGAGGGAGTTTTAGATAAAGTAGTTATAGTTAATGCACCAGCATCAGCTGCCGCAGCATTACAAATGTATGCTCCATATGCTGGTTCAGCTATTGGTCAGCACTGGATGTACAACGGTGAACACGGACTAATTGTTTTTGACGACTTATCGAAACAAGCTATAGCGTATCGTCAGATTTCACTACTTCTAAGACGACCTCCTGGAAGAGAGGCATATCCTGGTGACGTTTTCTATCTTCACTCAAGATTATTAGAGCGTTGTGCAAAAGTAAGTGAAGAGCTTGGTGGAGGGTCATTAACTGGTCTCCCAATTATTGAGACAAAAGCTGGTGACGTATCAGCATTCATTCCAACTAATGTTATTTCCATTACAGATGGACAGATTTATTTGGAATCAGAACTCTTTTATTCTGGTGTAAGACCTGCTGTAAACCCTGGTACATCCGTATCAAGAGTAGGTGGTGCAGCTCAGACTAAGGCTATGAAAAAAGTCTCTGGTCCTTTAAGAATTAACCTTGCGCAGTTCAGAGAGTTAGAAGCATTTGCTGAGTTTGGATCTGACTTAGATGCAGCATCTCAAGCACAGCTTGATAGAGGTAGAAGAGTTGTTGAGTTGTTAAAACAACCACAGTATCAACCAGTACCTATGGAAGAGCAAGTGGTTTCACTGTACGCAGTAACAGAGGGATTCCTTGATGTAGTAGATCCAGCTGATATTCCACAAGCTGAGCAAGATTTGATTGAGTTTGTAAAAACAAGACACTCTGATGTTATTAATTCGATTAAAACAACTGGTGAGTTGCCTGGAGAAGAATTAAAAGCTGCTGTTGAGGCTTTTGTAAGTACATTGGAAAAAAAAGAAGAGTAAATTATGGCAAGTGCTGAATTACGAATCATAAATAGAAGAATTAAGAGTGTTAAATCCACTAAGAAGATAACACGTGCAATGGAACTTATTGCTTCTTCAAGAATTGTAAAAGCACAACAAAGACTTACCTCTTCCAACAATTACACAAACTTACTCGCTCAGATTGTTGAAGAACTTACAGGGAGTGGTGAAATGCCAACTTCTCCTGCGATTGAAGGAACAAAAAAGATAACACTTGTTGTTATTACTTCAGATCGTGGACTTGCGGGTGCGTATAACACCAACATTTTAAAACTTGCTGAGATAAGAAAAGCTGAGTATGAAAATCTAGGTAACCAAGTGGAGATTGTCACTGTTGGAAAGAAAGCAAATGGATATTTCAAGTACAGAAATGTTGAACCTAAACAGAACTATGAAGGTGTAACTGATGAACCAAATTTTGAAAATGCATTAGAAATTATGACACCTTTAGTTCAAGAATTTTATGCGGGAAAAACTAACCAAATTGAACTTGTGTATACAGAATATCAGTCTGCAATGACACAAACAGCACTTTATAAAACTGTGCTCCCATTTGAGGTAGAGCAGATTGCTAAAGAGGTTGAGTCAGTTGGAGCATATACTTTTGAACCTTCTGCTAGCCAGGTTTTAAGTAATATTATTCCAAAATACACAAATGCAACCATATTTTCTGCACTGCTAAATGCTTCAACATCAGAGCATGCAGCAAGAATGAGAGCTATGAAAGCAGCAACTGAGAATGCAGAGGAATTGATTAAGATTTTATCACGTCAAAGTAATCAAGCTAGACAGGCTGAGATTACTACTGAGATTTCAGAAATTGTAGGTGGAGCGGAAGCTCTAGCAGGATAAGGAGAAAATAAATGAGCGATAGTTTAGGAAGAGTTGTAAAAATTGCAGGTCCAGTCGTTGACGTTGCATTTGCACAGGATTCTTTGCCAGAAATTACAAATGCACTTGAAGTAGATGTAGAAATTGATGGTTCTAAAAGCACAATCGTTTTAGAGGTTGCACAGCACCTTGGAGAAGGAAGAGTTCGTGCAATTTCTATGCAAGGTACAGATGGTTTACGAAGAGGTGCAGAAGTCTCTGATACAGGAGCTCCTATCTCCGTTCCTGTTGGACAAGAAACTTTAGGTCACATATTTAACGTTTGGGGTGAAACATTAGATGTAGAAACAAGCTCTATTGGTGTAAAACAAAAATGGCCAATTCATAGACAACCACCTCCATACGAAGAAGTAACTGCTCAAAATGAAATGTTCGAGACAGGAATTAAAGTTATCGATCTTTTAATGCCATATGTTCAGGGTGGAAAGATTGGTTTATTCGGTGGTGCAGGTGTAGGTAAGACAGTCCTTATTCAGGAAATGATTAACAGAGTTGCAACACAACACGGTGGTGTATCAGTTTTCGCTGGTGTTGGAGAAAGAACTCGTGAAGGTAATGACTTGTTTAGAGAAATGCAAGAATCTGGAGTTATTGATAAAACTGCACTTGTATTCGGTCAAATGGACGAACCACCTGGAGTTAGATTAAGAGTCGCATTATCTGCCTTAACTATGGCTGAATACTTCAGAGATGAAGAAAAGCAAGACGTTCTATTGTTTATTGATAACATTTTCAGATTCTCTCAGGCAGGTTCTGAGGTGTCAACACTATTAGGACGTATGCCATCTGCGGTGGGTTATCAACCAACACTTGCAGACGAGATGGGTTTCTTGCAAGAGAGAATTACATCTCTAAAAGGTAGATCTATTACATCACTCCAAGCAGTGTATGTACCTGCAGACGACATTACTGACCCTGCACCACACACAGCTTTTGCTCACTTAGATGCGAGAACAGTTTTGTCTAGAACTATTGCTGACCTTGGTATTTATCCAGCTGTTGATCCTCTTGACTCTTCGTCAAGAATCTTGGATCCAGGTGTTGTTGGCGACGACCATTACAACACAGCTAGAGAAGTTCAAAGAGTGCTCCAAAGATATAATGACTTACAAGATATTATTGCAATTCTTGGTATTGATGAGTTGTCAGAAGAAGATAAGCAAATAGTTGGACGTGCGAGAAGAATTCAGAGATTCTTATCACAACCTATGTTTGTTGCTGAACAGTTCACAGGTATTGAAGGTAAATTCGTATCCATTAAAGACACAGTTGAAGCATTTAAGACAATTTTAAGTGGAGAGTTAGACTCAGTTCCTGAGCAGGCATTCTATATGACTGGTGGACTTGATGAAGTCATGTCCAAAGCTAAAGAACTAGAAGAAAGCTTTTAATGTTTGTCGAGGTTGTCTCACCAGAGGAGAATTGTTTCTCAGGAGATGCAACTATGGTAATTTCAAGAACTCCAAATGGTGAAATAGGAATTCTTGAAGGTCATGAACAAACAGTTGCAACTTTAGTTCCAGGTGGGCTAACCATTGAACATGACAACACAAGAACAAGTTTTGCAATCTCTGGGGGAATACTACAAATAACTGGAGAGAAAGTAATTGTTCTTGGTGAACTCGTTGAAAAGATTGATGGAGATCACGAAAAAGCCGTTGAAGTCGGTCAAGAGTTAGCTAAAAAAGCCTTTCCAGAGGAATAATGTCGTCACTTCTAGCATTTCACGCTCACCCTGATGATGAGAGCGTTTCGACTGGAGTTACGCTAGCAAAATATGCAGACGAAGGTCACAGAGTAGTAGTAGCTACAGCTACTGATGGTTCTGCTGGTGAAATTCATAACTACGATAATCCAGAAGAGCTTTTCCCTAAACTCGCTGAAATGAGAAGAAAAGAGTTAGAGGCAAGCCTTGAAGCACTTGGTGTAAAAGAGTATGAGTGGATGGGTTTTAAAGATTCTGGAATGATGGGTACTAGTGAAAATGATGATCCCGATTGTTTCTGGAGACAGAACTATTTTGATCCTGTAGGAAAATTAGTCGACATAATTAGAAAATATAAACCTGATGCTTTAATCACATATGACCCTTTTGGAGGATATGGTCATCCAGACCATATTCAGACACATAGAATCGGAACGGCAGCCTTCTTTGCAGCTAGTGATTTAGATAAATTTCCTCTAAAAGAAGGTCAAGAAGTATGGATTCCAGAGCGTCTTTATTACAGTGCATGGTCTAAAAAAAGAATGCAATCTAGAAGACAACAGATGTTTGATGCTGGAATTATTTCAGAAGAAGAGTTCAATAGATTTAACCCAATTGGCAGTGAACATGACGATATAGATGTTGAGGTTGATGGAACAAAGTATGTTGAACATAAAATTAATTCTATGAGAGCTCACCGCAGTCAGTTTAAAGATGACTGGTGGGGTTTTAATATTCCAGATGAATTTAAAGAGGATTTTTTAGGATATGAAAACTACATACTTGCTTTCAATAGAGGGTCTTGGTCTTCAGAAACAGATTTAATCTAAAAAAGTCATTAACTTAACGTATATTTTTTGTTTACTTTTCGTTTACCTGTCATGAATATCTTGGAACCAGTTAATTTAATTAAATTAAAGAAAGGAAATCCATGATTAGATCAAAATCTAAATTCTGGTCTCTGCTTCTTGTGATGGTACTTGTCCTTGCTGCCTGTGGTGGCGGTAGCGACGATGCTGCTGAAGAAGCTGAGGAATCAGGTGGAGAAGAAGAGTCAGTTACTCAAACAACTGCTGCATCTTCTTCCGGTGGATCATCAAGTTCAGACTCAGGTCTAACTGGTGAAATCTTAATCGATGGATCTTCAACCGTGTTCCCTATAACACAAGCTGTAGCTGAAGAATTTACAGCTGTTAACCCAGGTGTTCAAATATCTGTTGGTGTTTCAGGAACTGGTGGAGGATTCAAGAAATTTTGTCCTGGAGAAACAATGATTTCAGATGCTTCTCGTCCAATTAAAGACAAAGAGAAAGCATTATGTGAAGAAAACGGAGTTAACTATTTAGAAGTACAAGTAGGTATTGATGCACTTTCAGTTGTTGTTCCAACATCAAATGACTGGGCTACATGTCTTACAACTGCTGAACTTACTTCAATTTGGGGTGCAGACAGCACTATTTCAAACTGGAGCCAAGTAAGAGCAGGATTCCCTAATGTTGCACTTGACCTTTATGGTCCTGGTACTGACTCTGGAACTTTTGACTTCTTCAATGAAGAGTTAACAGAAGACAATGGCGGTAGCCGTTCCGACTACACAGCATCCGAAGATGACAACGTTCTTGTAAACGGTGTATCTGGATCAGCTGGTGGTTTAGGATACTTTGGACTCGCATATTATGAAGAGAACAAAGATAAGCTTACTGCTGTTGAAGTAGATGCTGGAGATGGGTGTGTTGGTCCAGAAGGTGCCTTTACTGGTACATACGGACTTGCAAGACCATTATTTATTTATGTAAATGATGCAAAAGTAAATGATCCAGTCATCAAAGCTTTTGTCGATTTCTACTTTGACTCATTAGATCCAATTGTAGAAGCTGTTGGCTACATTCCGATGTTGGCTGACGCTGCTGCAAGACAATTAGAGTATTGGCAAGTTGTTACAGGAAAAGCATTGTCTGGTGAAATCTTAATTGATGGTTCATCAACTGTTTTCCCTATTACTCAGGCTGTAGCAGAAGAGTTCACAGCAGTGCATCCTAATGTCAACATTTCTGTTGGTGTTTCAGGAACTGGTGGAGGATTCAAGAAATTCTGCCCTGGTGAAACAATGATTTCAGATGCTTC
>SGYR01000007.1 GCA_004213405.1 Candidatus Actinomarinales bacterium | reverse complement strand
TGGTATCTATAATTGCCTGTACTTTTTCATCTTGACTCATGGACAATACATTTTGAATTAGAGAGCCTCTTGCAGTTCTATTGGTTTTTGGAATCTCGTGCGCTTTAGCTCTATAGACTTTTCCTTGGTCGGTAAAAAAGAGTAGGTAAGAGTGTACTGAAGTAGAAAGAAGGTGTTCTATCACGTCTTCGTCTGATGAAGCAGCCTTCACTCCTTTTCCGCCCCTGCCTTGTTTCTTATAAGAAGTGGAGGGGACAGATTTAACATATCCATTTGATGAAACAGATACGATAATTTCTTCGTCTTCTATAAGGTCTTCTATAGAAACCTCTCCTACATCTGGAACAATTCTTGATCTTCTCTCATCGCCGAATTTGTCAGTAATAGCTTCTAATTCTTCGATTAATATTGTGTTTTGCTTGGCTCTACTTTTCAAAATGGCTGCTAATTCTTTAATTGTTTCCTTTAACTCTATCTTTTCTTCTTCAAGTTTTTCCATTTCCAGTGCTGTAAGTCTCCTGAGGGGCATATCTAAAATGTGTGAAGCCTGAACTTCTGATAATTTAAACTTAGTCATCAAGGACTTTCTCGCTGTATCAACGTCTTTAGATGCTTTAATGACTTTAATAATTTGATCAATTTTGTTTAGTGCTAAAAGAAGACCTTCGACAATATGGAGTCTGTTTTCAGCTTTTTCTAGTCTGTATTTTGTTCTTCTTTGTATTACATCAATTTGATGATCGATGTAGTAGTTTATCAACTCAGGAACAGAGAGAACCTTAGGAACACCGTCAACAAGAGCAACTGAGTTAACAGAGAAGGTGTCTTGTAGTTGTGTTTGTTTGAAAAGTTGATTTAGAACAACCTGTGGAACCGCATCTCTCTTGAGCTCAACAACTAACCTTGTACCATTTCTATCGCTGCTTTCATTTCTCAGATCAGATATTCCCAATAGTTTTTTATCTTGTACAAGTGTGGCAATTTTCTCCATAATACGATCTGTAGAAGCTTGGTAAGGAAGTTCTTTTACGACAATCGCAGATCGACCTCTGCCGAGTTCTTCCACATCTGCAACTGCTCGAATTTTAATAGAGCCCCTTCCTTTCAAGATTGCATCTTTAATAGTCGGTGTATCCACGACTAGACCTCCTGTAGGAAAGTCTGGTCCTTTAATTATTTTCAAAAAATCTCTTGGTTTTGCGTCCTTATTTGCAATTGCAAACTTAACGGCCTCTGTAACTTCACGTAAATTATACGGAGGCATGTTAGTAGCCATTGCAACGGCGATACCTTCTGCACCATTAACTAAAAGATTTGGAAACCTTGCTGGAAGAACTTTTGGTTCCGAAGTTTCTCCCGAATAGTTTGGTTCAAAATTTACGGTATCTTCATCAATGCCATCTAGAAGTTGGGATGAGAGTGAAGACATTCGAGATTCTGTGTACCTCATAGCAGCTGGAGGATCGTCTGGGGTACCAAAATTTCCTTGAGGCTCTATTAGTGGGTACCTTGTACTGAAGTGTTGACCGAGTCTAACTAAGGTTCCATAAATTGCTTCGTTGCCATGGGGGTGATAATTACCCATTACATCACCAACAACCTTTGAACATTTTCTAAAAGGACCTGTGGGTCTAATTCCTGTTTCATACATTGAATAGAGAATTCTTCTTTGAACAGGTTTTAAGCCATCCTTAACATCCGGTAATGCTCTTGAAACAATAACGGACATCGCATAGTCTAAGAATGATTTTGAAATTTCATCTTCAACTGCAATTGTACCGTTACTTGAAATTGCTTCTTTTGGTTTAGTCTCTTTGGTTACAGTTGCGGTCTTCTTTGCTGGTGGTTTTTTAGCTGCGGTTTTCTTTGCTGGTGGTTTTTTAGCAGCTGGTTTTTTAGCTGCAGTTTTCTTTGCTGGTGGTTTTTTAGCTGCGGTTTTCTTTGCTGGTGGTTTTTTAGCAGGCATTATACGTCCAAGAACCTTACGTCTTTTGCATTCTTTTCAATAAAAAGCTTTCTCTTTGAGACATCATTGCCCATAAGGACCTCAAACATGTCTGAGGCTTTTGCCATTGCACCCTTTGCATCAGCAAGGGTTACTTTAATAAGTGTTCTTGTTTCTGGGTTCATTGCGGTATCCCACAACTCTCCAGCATTCATTTCACCCAGGCCTTTGAATCTGCTTATATCAAATTTTTTGTTCTTGTTTTCTTTTTTGAATGCATTTAGTGCTTCGTCGTCTTTTAAGTAAGTAATACCAGAAGCAGCTTTTAACCTGTAAAGTGGTGGTTCTGAAATCCATACTTTTCCAGTTGTAATGAGGCCTGGCATAAATTTAAAGAAAAAGGTTAATAAAAGTGTTCTAATATGGGCTCCATCTACATCGGCGTCTGTTAAAAATATAATCTTGTCGTATCTTGACTCTTCTTCATTAAATTGTGACTTTATTCCAGTACCAATTGCTTTTATTAATGCACTAATTTCTTCATTTTGAAGTGCTCTGTTCTCGGTAACTTTTTGAACATTAATAATTTTTCCTCTAATTGGAAGTATGGCCTGCACCCTAGAATCTCTAGCTTGTTTTGCCGGACCAGCGGCAGAATCTCCCTCAACAATAAAAAGTTCACTTTCGGTTGGATCTGTTGATGAACAGTCTGCAAGTTTTCCAGGCAACCCAGAAGTCTCTAAAATGCTTTTTCTTTTTGTTAACTCTCTTGCTTTTTTTGCACTCATGCGAGCTTTAGCAGCCACCGCACACCTCTCTACAATGGCTCTACCTTCTTTTGTGTTTTTTGAAAGCCACTTTGGAAACTCTTCGTTTATTAATACCTGGACTTTGGATTTCATCTCAGTATTTCCAAGTTTTGTCTTTGTTTGACCTTCGAATTGAGGTTCTTTAACTCTGATAGAAACAACCCCTGTCATACCTTCTCTAATATCATCTCCAGTTAGTGAAATATCGGAGTGTAGGTTTCTTTTTTTTGCAAAATCATTAATAGCTTTTGTTACTGCAGTTCTAAGTCCTTCTTCGTGGGTACCGCCTTCAAGTGTGTGAATGTTGTTTGCAAAACTTTTTACTGTAACATCGTCTTCATTTTTCCACTGCAAAGCGACTTCTATCTCTGAGTTTTTTGTTTGGTCTGAAAAAGATATAATTTTATCGTGAAGTGGTTCAAATCCCTCGTTTAGATACTCAACAAAATCAACCAAACCACCTTTAAAGTGGAATTGTTCCTTTGTTGCTGGTTTTACCCTGTTGTCAACAAGGGTTATTTTCAAGCCTTTGTTTAGAAAAGCGGTTTGCCTCAGTCTCTCGGAAACAATGTTATAGTCATAGGTTTGTGTTTCATCAAATATTTCAGAGTCTGCTAAAAAGTTGACTTTTGTTCCGGTCTTTTTTGAAACTTTTCCTCTTTTAATTTTCGATTTTGGTTTACCTAAATCAAAATCTTGATTCCAAAAATGACCGTCTCGTTGAACTTCGACTTTTACAAAGGTTGATAGAGCATTAACCACTGAAATTCCAACTCCATGTAAGCCACCGCTAACTGTATATGCTCCGGATTCAAACTTTCCACCAGCATGAAGCGTGGTTAAAACTGTCGTTAGTGCTGAAATTTTTGTTTTTGGATGGGGTTTTACTGGTATTCCACTTCCATCGTCTTCCACCGTAACAGATCCATTTTTTTCCAAAGCGACTTTGATCGTTGAGCACCTTCCAGCCATAGCCTCGTCAACAGAGTTGTCTACCACTTCCCAGATAAGGTGATGTAAACCGTTTGGTCCGGTCGAACCAATATACATTGCTGGTCTTTTTCTTACTGCTTCTAGACCCTCAAGAATTTTTATATCTTTTGAATCATAACTATTTGAATCTTTTTTAGACACGAATTATCTCCAAGATACGCTTCTATTTATTTGTTACAGCCCCTGCTGAACTCCTATTTTACTAGATTTCTAGATTATTGCTTGAGATTAGATATTTGAATATCTATGTTTTTAAGACTTATTTTGGTATTTTTCTCAATGTTTATAAGTAAGTTTTGTTCATCTAGTTGCACGATTTTTTTTACTCTGGAGTTATCGACATAAACCACCAGTGTGTCTCCTAAAACTGGTCCTGCAACAACATCTTCGGCCCATTTGTAGTGACTATTCGTGATGTAGTTTTCTATTTTTTTAGAATTTTTAAAATTTATACCTAAAGAATTGTTATTTGGATTTATTTTTTCTGGTTCTCTATTCAACACTATTCGTTAGTTCTAACAGGCATAAGTAAATATTGATATGTTTCTTCTTCACCTTGAATAACAGCTGGTTTGTCGTTTCCAGAAAATCGTAGAAAGGCTTTGTTTCCATCTAAGACTTCTATACCTTGGATTAAATAATTTGGGTTAAAAGAAATTTGAAAATCTGTCACATCTCCGACTTCAAGACCGAGAATTTTTATATCTATTTCTTCTACCCCACCTCCAATATCTTTGTTTGTGGAAGATATGTTGAGGGTGTTTTCGTCAACCACTTTTAATGTCACGGGTATAAACCCTTCAGCAACTACGGTTGATCTGTCGAGGGATTCCAATATCTTTTTTTTATCAACCTCTATTGAGAAGACGTTCTCTTTTGGAAAAAGAGCCTGGTATTCGGGGTAGTTTCCCTCAAGTTTTCTAACAGACGTGTAGTATTTTTCGTTATAAAAATGAAGTTCTCTTTCTGTTGAATTTATATAAATGTCTTGTTCACTGTCTTCAAAAAGTTTTATAGTTTCGTTTAAAGACCTATAAGAAACGATTCCTGCATCGTCTATAGGTAAGTTGGATATTGTGTTTGTTGCCAGCCTGTAACTATCTGTTGAGACGAGTGTTGTTTTTTCACCATCGTTATCAAAGAAAACACCTGTAAGTATTGGTTTTCCTCCTTCTGGAGATGCCGCTATACCCACCTTTCTAAGTGCTGTAAAAAGCTCAAAAGGAGCGAGTTTTTGGCTGTTTCCTTCTTCAAAAGAGTTATCAAGTAAAGCTTTGGGGTATGTTAGGTGGTCTAGTTTTCTTAGTTTGTATTCTGATTTATCAGCTTCAATCATTACTTCACTACCAAGATCAGAGAATACTATTTCCCCTGGGGACATTTTCCTAACCACTTCGGATAAAATCCTTGCATTAACCAAACACTCTCCGTCAACCATTGAGTCAACATTAAGTTTCGCCTTGATGACTAGATCTAAATCAGAACCTATAACCTCACATGAACCATCTTTAACTTTTATATATAAACCTTGAAGAGAAGGTGTGGATGGTTTAACATCAACAGCTCTAGAAACAGATAAGACTATTTCTTTTAAATCTTTTGTTTTCGTTTTAAATTTCAAATTATTCCTTTATATATATAACAACAATAAAACCGTTTAAATTGTTTAATAAACCCATTAAAGACTTAAACAACGACAAATTTATGTTGTAAGTTTTAAACATTTTAGACCCTAGTTAATAGATTTTCTTTTGAAGAAACTTTATTGTTGAAAATGTTTATTTCTTTCTTCAAACCAGGAGAGTCTTCAACTTTTTTAATTGAAGATAGAACTGTAGAGTGTGACCTATTACCCACGTATAAACCAATTTGGTTTAATGAGTACTCGGTGTGTTTCCTCATTAAGTAAATAAAAAGATGCCTAGCGTTACTTACCTGCTCACTTCTATTTTTTGACAACACCAACCTTTTATCTACTTGATATAGATCAGAACAATAATCAATAATAAACTCAGGGGTAAGCTCCAATACTTTATTGTTGGAGTACATAGAAACAAGTTCTGCAACATAGTTAGAGTTTCCAGTTCCTGTTTGTTTGTTGATTATGAGGTTGTTCACAACACCATTAATTTCTCTGAAGCTTTGAAACTCCAAAGAGATTAGTAAATCTAATTCTTTTTTAGTTATAAGGTTCCCACCATATTCGAGATTGTTTCTGTTTAAAACCTCAGAAAACATCTTTTGATCAGGTTTTTCTATATCTGTAACTAATCCATTTAGAATCCTTGAAACCAACCTTTCAGGAAAACCAATAAGTTCTTGGGGTTTTTGGTCTGATGCTAATACCACCGCTTTTGAGTTGTTTAGAAAATAATTAATAGTATGAAACAGTTCTTCAGAAACTCCTTTTTTTCCAAGAAAAAACTGAATATCGTCAATTAACAATATATCTACTGACCGTATTTTATTTTTAAAAACATCTATATCTTTATTTTTAATTCCATTTATGTATGACTCAAGAAAAGATTCAGAATCAATATAAAAAGAAGAAACAGAAGACCTTTCAATTGTTTTTAGTAGGTGGGTCTTTCCAACCCCAGGTTTTCCGTAAACAAACAAAGGGTTAAACCTTTTTCCCGGACTTGTTACAACATTTTTAGCAGCAGTTATTGCAAGATTATTACAACTTCCAATAAACAGCTCATCAAAAACACCAAGTTCATAGGTGGTTTGATTTTGAACAGGTTCATCTTCTAAAACCTCAGCTTCCTCTACAACTTCAAATTCGTTAGTAGGAATAGATAGGGTTTTATCAAGAACAAAAACACAATCACCAAACTTATTTATGTTTTTATAAACTGTTTTTATAGTGTTTAAAACCTTTTTTTCAATAGAGTTTTTAATAAACTCTGAATTAACAATAATGTTTAGGTTTTGATCATCTCCAATTTCGAAGACAACTTGTTCCAACCAATACTTATCTGTCTTGTTTTCTATCTCATTATTTAAACAAGATAGAAATTTATCAACCTTACTATTCATAACTCCGCTTACGACTTAGTTAAATTTAAACGACAGTATGAAAATTTCATAGAGTGTGAAAAACATATTAATTTTTCACAAGGTTTATCAATAATTCAAGAAACTCAATGTTTACTGAGGATTATATGTTCAAAACTATCAAACAACCAATAACTCATTGTGGTTACAGAATCCTAGTTAGTTTGTTTTTCGCGAGTTAAAAAATGTTTTCGCGAACATGTAAAATTAAAAAATAATTTTGGTTTGTTTAAATACTCTATTGATTTATTGTTAGTTAAAGGTAAAAAATGAAAAGAACTTATCAACCTAGTAATAGAAAAAGAAGCAGAAAACACGGTTTTAGATCAAGAATGCGAACCAGAGCTGGTCGCGAAATTCTGAAAAGAAGAAGAAAAAAAGGTCGTAAAATTATATCTGCCTAGGTTTTTAGTGAAATTTACTGCACTAAATAAAAAAAGTCATTTTGAAAACCTAAGAAAAGAAGAGTTCTGCTTTGCAGATAAAGGCGTAAAAGTTTTTGTAAAAGAGAATACAGTTGGTACAAACAGACTCGGTATCAGCATTTCAAGCAAACACGCCAACGCTGTAAACAGGAATAGATTTAAAAGAAGGATTAAAGAAGCAGTCAGGGGTTTAGAAACAGAGTTAAATTTAGATATTTTGGTTGAGGGAAGCGCAAATGCACCAGAGCTTAAATTAATTGAAATCGAAAACATATTAACTAGACATCCACTGCTTTAAGACATAAAAATGAAAATTGTAACGGTTTTGTACCAGGTTTGTAGATCTTTGCTTTCCTACCTAGGGTTAGGTAGTGGTAATTGTTTATACTACCCAACCTGTTCCCAGGTAATAGCTGAAAGTCTTGAGACAAACGGTTTGTTTAAAACTGCTCCGGTTGTTTTAAAAAGAATAGCAATTTGTAACCCTTTATATAAGAAATTTGGTAAAAATTGGCAATATTAGAACCATTCGCACTCGCAATTGGGTTTTTACTCTCATATGTCTACGATTTTACGCTTTCATATGGGTTTGCAATTGCTATTTTAACTGTAATTATTAATGTCATAATTTTCCCCCTTACACTTCGACAAACCCGATCTACAAAAAGAATGCAAGATGCACAATCAGATATTAAAAAACTTCAGAAGCAGTACAAGGACAATAAAGAAGAGCTCAACAAAGCCATGGCCGCAATGTATAAAGAAAAAGGAATCAACCCTCTTGGTTGTATACTTCCTCTCATCATTCAGATGCCTATATGGTTTGCTTTGTTTAGAGTTTTAAGAGAACCTCTTAGCTTTATTCCTTCAACGTCTGTTCTTTTTAAAGATCTTGAAGTAAGCACAAGCCTTACATTTTTTAATATGGACCTTCAAATTCCACCCTCAGAGGTTGCGGGTTGGGTTGATAGAGTTCCTTATTTAATACTAATTTTATTTGTTATTTTGACAGCTTTGTATCAACAACAACAAATTACAAAAAAAACAGGTAAAAGCGACAATCCACAGGCCCAACAAATGCAAATGGTGGGTAAAGTAATGCCAATATTTTTTGGATTTATATCATGGACATTACCAACCGGACTAGTTGTTTATTTTTTAACTGGAAACATTTTTCGAATTGGTCAACAAGCTTTAATAGTTAAGCTTGACGACCGTGAAGAGGTTAAAAAAGAAGAAAAAAAAGAGGAAAACAATGAAGACCCACAGTCAAATCCAATTCAGAAAAATCCTCGTAAAAACCGCAAAAAAAGAAGGAGAAAATAGTGGCAAATAATAAATGGGTTGAAGTCGAAGCGAGATCAATTGATGATGCAATAAAAGCAGGCTTAAATGAACTAAATCTTGATGATGCAACGCAAGCAAACATTAACATAATACGTGAACCAGAAGGTGGTGTATTTGGCGTCGGCGGAACAAAAGCACTCGTAAGAGTCTCTGTAAGAAATGGTGGATCAAGAAACTACTCTAACAAAAGACGCAACAACAGTAGAAATATTAGCTCTAGAAAACCCAATAAAAGTGGATATAAAAAGCAATATGATTCAAAAAAACCAAGGGTTGAAGCAGACAAAGACGAGCAGCTTAAAGTCTCAATTGATTTCTTAAAAGGATTGGTTAAATCATTTGGTCTCAAAGGAGATGTTGAGGGAAGCTTAGAAGATGATAATTTAGTAGTCAAAGTTACTGGAGAACAAACAGAAGCTCTTGTTGGTGATAAAGGATTTATTATCAGATCTTTACATGAACTAACTAGAACAGTTGTTCAAAGAAAAACAGGTGCTGGTACAAGACTTAGACTTGATGTTGCTGACTATGCACTAAAACGCAAAGAGGCACTTACTATTTATGCTGAAAGATTAAGTAAACAAATAAAGGAAGACAAACAGGAAGTCATGTTAGAACCAATGAACTCTGTGGATCGTAAAACTTTACATGATGCAGCAGCAAATTTTGACGGAATAAAGTCATATTCAGAAGGAAGAGAACCTTATAGATCAGTAGTTTTTGCTCCTGAAGAAGAAGAATGACTTTTGAACCCCAAGTTCCTGACTGGGGTAAACAACTTATTGGTGATAATTTAGACCAGCTAATCATTTATCATGACTGGCTTTGTAATACCGGTATAAAAACAGGACTTATTAGTCCAAAAAGCAAACAATTTGTGTGGGATGAGTTTGTTGTCCACTCTCTTTATTTTGGAAAAATATTGTCTGAACTCCCTGGTCAGATTGATGTAATTTCAGATCTTGGAACTGGAGGAGGAATACCTGGAATTCCAATAGGAATCACTACAAATCTTACAGTTAACTTAATTGATGTAAAAGAAAAAAGAATTTTTGAACTTTCACGATTAATTAAAATACTCAATAATAACAATATTTTTGCCATCCAGGACGATGCTTACAACCACATTAAAAAAGGTGGTTTTCTTGTGTCTAGATGCTTTATTTCAAGTGAAAAAGTAATAAATTCTCTAAAAACTGATAAAAACACCACATATTTAGTCTCATCAAACGGAGAAGACTTAGATTACGACTCAAACTTGTTTCACGTGAAACACGAGAATTTTAAAATTAATAAAGATGATATAAGACACATTGATGTTATAAATGTTAAGTGAAAACAATTGCTGTGGTTTGTCAAAAGGGTGGAGTTGGAAAGACAACAACGGTAATTAATCTTGCTAGTGTGCTTTCAAGAAAAGGCCTAAAAACACTAATTATTGATACAGATCCTCAAGGAAATGTATCTACATATCTCAATCAAAACAAAACTTCTGAATTAACCACCTCAACAACACAAATTTTAGAGGGTGAAAACAACATAGAACCTATAAAAGTATTTGAGAATTTATATTTAATACCTTCTGATGTAGATATTAAAAAACACAATTCAGAAAAAATAGTAGGCGGTTCAAAGCTGAGAAAAATTCGACAAAATGAGACCATAAAGACATTTGATATAGTATTTATTGATACACCACCAACTATGAGTTCTTTAGTTCAAGAAGCACTTTCAACTTCTGATTATTACTTTATACCAAGTAAACCAGAGTTTTTAGCCGTGGAGGGAGTAGGCCAGGCAATGTCATTTGCTAAACAAACAATTTCTGAAGTACCCCACACAAATCCTCATTTTCTAGGGGTTGTTTTGAACCAAGTTGATACAAGACGAGCTAGCTACCATGACTTTGTTTCAGAGCTAAAACAAATACTGTCCGATAAGTTGTTTACAACACATATATCACAATTAACTGAAATTGCAGACAGTCCGTTCTATGCTAAAACTGTATTAGATTTTAGTGAATACAGTAAAGCTAGAATTGAATTTGAAGAATTAAGCAGTGAATTATTAGAAAAGGTTGGCTTATGAAAAGATCCCTAACTTCACTTATAGAAAATACAGATGTTAGAGAATTCAAAGTAGTCGATATCGAAGTTGAAAAAATTTCTGAAAGCAAAACGCAGGCAAGAACATATTTTGATGAAAAAAAGTTAAGTGAACTTTCAGAATCAATTAAAAAAAGTGGAGTACTCCAACCCATTATTGTTCAATTGTTGGGTAATGATAGATATCAATTAATTGCTGGTGAAAGAAGACTCCGAGCAAGTAAAGCAGCTGGCCTGAAAACGATTCCCTGTTTAGTTAAAGACGTAACAGACAAAGATGCTGCAGTTCTTGGTCTTGTAGAAAACGTACAAAGATCGCAACTTAATACTATTGAGGAAGCACTCGGTTACAAAAGCCTAAAAGAAACATATGGCTTAAACGCAAAAGAGATAGGTCTTTTGGTGGGAAAAAGCAGGCCATTCATCGCTAACTTATTACGCATTTCTAACTTGAGTAAAAAAGTTCAAGAAGCTTTAAAAGAAGAGAAAATTTCCTTTGGTCAAGCAAGACCCTTAATAGTTCTAGATGAAAGCTTACAAGACAAATTACTTTCTGAAATTATTAGCTTATCTCTAAATAGTCGCCAGGTTGAAGAAAAGGTGAGTCAGTTAAATGGAAAGTCTTCTGTGAGTGAAGAAGTTCTGCACCTTAAGAGTGATCTTGAAAATACTCTAGGTTCAAAAGTCCAAATCAAAAAATCAGGAAAATCATTTAAAGTAAATCTAAATTTTCAAAACATCGAAGCGCTTAAAAAATTTATAGAGAAATTAAATTAGTCAAAAAATTTCTGAATAAACCTCAGAAACTATATCAAAAACTGTATTGGTATTAATTTGGTAAAAATTACCATTTATTACTAAAGACACGGCTTTAGTATTTTTGAGTAGCATATTGTTTTTACCAACTGAATCAAGGTTTAATTTTGTTCCAATTTCATCAGCCAATTTTTTACCAATATTACTTACAGAGTGCTTTCCTTTGAAATAATCTATGGACTGGGTTTCATTGTTTTCAAAAGTTAAGAAAAGTGAAGGGTTAATTTTATTTACAAAAGAAATAATATTTTCTTTACTCATCTCTTCCCCAGCTTCGGAAACAAAAGTAATATTCATTCCATTTTCTATTCCAGATTCTTTAATTGATTCATAAAACACTACTTGTTCTCTGTACTCGCCGTTGTTTTCAATGTTTATACACACATTCAATGCTGAGCCAGCTGGCTTAAAGCCTTTAATCGCTTCATTAAGAGACTTATCTAAAGTCGGTCTGATCAATTTTTTAATTTCAATGGCCGTATTCAAGCCAACAACACCATCTACACTTAGTCCTCGGTTTTCTTGAAATGCTTCCACAGATTTCATTAACTCCTTTGTGTACTCAGAGTTGATTGGCTCAGAATAAAACCCGAGTCGAGACAACATTTCTTGAAGCTCTTCTACATCAGACCCTTTTAATACAGGATTTGAAAAATTGAGAATTCGATCACCTAAATCGTAACCATGATTTAAAAGCTCTAACCAGAGATTTTCTTTAGAAATATTTTTTTCTATATTGTAATCATTTAAAAAAAGCTCTACTAATGACTTACACTCAAGTGAATCAGCAGGAAACTGATATCCTGCTGCTTGAATTTTGTTACTTAAATCTAAAAGTTCATCAGATGACAATTCATCAATATAACTCAAGTTTTCTTGATTAATGATCTAACCATCTTTCAGAATCAATAGCTGCCTGACACCCAGTTCCCGCTGCAGTAATTGCTTGTCTATAAATAGAATCTGCAACATCTCCTGCAGCAAAGACTCCAGGAACAGAAGTACTAGTGTCTGTTGTAAACCCAGTTTTTATATATCCCTTTTCATCTAGTTCAACGAAATTGTTTAGAAACTCTACGTTTGGATCATGACCAATTGCTACAAATACACCATCTAAGTTAAGTTCAGATTCTGAACCGTCTTCAGTATTTTTTAGAACAACAGAAGACACAGCACCATCACCAATAATTTTTTCAACAGTACTGTTCCAAATCACTTCTATTTTTTCATGATTTAAAACTCTGTCTTGCATTATTTGACTAGCTCTAAACCGATCTCTTCTATGTATCACATACACTTTTGTTGCAAACTTGGTTAGAAATAACGCCTCTTCCATTGCTGAATCTCCACCACCAACTACTGCTACTTCCTTTTCTTTAAAAAAGAATCCATCGCAGGTTGCACAAGCAGAAACACCATATCCTTGAAGTTCTTTTTCACCCTCAACGCCAAGCCACCTGGCTGACGCACCAGATGCAATAATTACTGATTTAAATTCGTACTCACCTTTGCTACTGGTTAACTTGAAACCTCCATCAATATTTTCAATTGAGTCAATAATTTCAGTCTTAATTTCTGTGCCAAATCTTTCAGCCTGTCCTTTGAAAACTTGCATTAGCTCAGGGCCCATTATTCCATCAACAAAACCAGGATAATTCTCAACATCGGTAGTAAGCATTAGCTGACCGCCAGATTCAAGTCCTTCAAAAAGCACTGGTTCAAGATTTGCTCTACCTGCATAAATTCCGGCTGTATATCCAGCTGGTCCAGAACCAATTATTGCTACATTTTTCATACTTTTTTTCTCCAATAACTTTTAACCGATAAAAATAAAAACAGAATACCCAGAGAAGCAAATGCGAAACCAGTTGGGTTAACTCCAAGGAGCAACCCTAAACCCTGCATAATTTTTATTATTCCTATAAATATAAATATTAACGACAAGAACAGCAAAACAATTAAAAGGAAACCCAATGAAGCAAAGCCAGTCACTCTTTTTACTGGTTTGACAACCAATCTTTTAATAGTGTCTAGCAAACTTTCAAAGGATTCTAAAAAGCTATCTTCTTGTTCCATAGAACTTATATTAAGCTAACGAGGATTATTAATGAAGTTCTATTTATGGTTGCTAGTTGCCAAAATTAAAAAATTGGTCTTTGTATAAACAAATCCATTATTTAAATACAAACTCTGAGCATGTTTATTTTGAGTTTGTGTGTTTAGGCGAACATTAACTAGTTTTTTTTGTTTTGAGAATGCAACGACATCTTCGAGTAGCTTTTTACCTAAGCCGCTATTTTGATACTTTTTTACAATTCCAAATCTCTGCAAAAATCCATGATTTCTAGTTATACCCAATATGCCATAACCAGCCGTATCACCATCAGCTTTTTGGATGAATAAATAATTATGAACACAACTTTCAATTGTCTCTTTAAACGCAGCGATTGAATTTTGCCAGTATGGGTCAAAAATATTGTGATCTAGATTGAGAACTTCAGGAATTTTTGCATCCGTAAACACCTCAACATTCTCTATGTTTTTATCAGACTGTTTAATGTTTTTTAGATTTAGAGACAGTACGTTTAATTTCTCTGAGACTTCCCACCCAGCTGATTGCCAAACTGTTGAATTATTCTCATCAACCATAGAAGAGTTAAAGATGAGATTTTCTTGTAATGCAAGTTGATTAATCTTCTTTAATAAAGGTCTACCACCATATAGTTTTTCAAAATAAACAACAGGTGTTTGGTCATTCCATTTTCGAGTATAAAAAGTGCCTTGCCAGGTGCTATGTTTCTTTTTTTCATTTGTTAAAAACATATTTTAAAATTTTCTTATCTTCTTCGTGGGTTAGTAAATCAAAAGCGCTAGCAAAATCAACTAATGCAATTTCCTCAATTTCATCATCAGGTTCATTTTTGAAAGACTCAATAACTTCCATTTCATAGAACCAAACAGTTTTTTGAACCTTTTCTCCATCACGACTTATTTCATATCTAGACTCAGCGATTGGTTTGTTGCTTTTTAATTTTACTTCAAATCCTGTTTCCTCAAACACTTCTCTTACAGCTGCATCTGCAGGCTTTTCCCCTTCCTCCATATGACCTTTTGGATAACCCCACCAAGATACACTATCTTCTGGTGAGTCGCCTCTTTTGTTTTTTACAATTAGAATTTTTTGCTCCAAAAGAACAATTCCACCCGCTGCAAAATCTACTCCTGAATTCATACTTCTATTGTTTCCATTCTTCTTCTAAGCTATCAATATGGTACCAAGAACGTTGTTAAATTTAATTGACAAAAACGAATATTTAAAAATTGTTTCCGATCTTTACATATCAAATGGTTTTGAGTTCTACCTTGTTGGAGGAGCTGTTCGAGATGGCATATTAGATATTGATACAAAAGATTTTGATTTTACAACCAACGCAACCCCCGAAGATTCCATAAGTTTGTTAAACAGTAATGGATATAAAACAACAGAAATTGGTAGAGAGTTTGGAACCATTGAACTGCAGATTGATGATAATTCAGTTCATATAACTACATACAGGAAAGACACATATGAAAACTCATCTAGAAACCCATCTATTGAATCTGCAGCTGACTTAAATACAGACCTCTCCAGAAGAGATTTTACAATTAATTCAATAGCTTATTCTATTGATGAAAACGAACTTGTAGACCCATTTTTAGGACTAAAAGACCTAGCTTCAGGAATAATTAGGACCCCTGATGATCCAATTATTTCTTTCTCCGATGACCCTTTAAGAATGTTGAGGATTTGTCGGTTTATAAGTACTCACGGTTTTTCACCTGATAATGATACTTATGTAGCAATGAGAGATAATGTTGAAAGAATCAAAATAGTATCTGTTGAAAGAATAAGAGATGAAATATCTAAACTGCTTGTTGGTAAAAACCCCTCACTAGGTTTAAGAACTTTTGTAGAAAGTGGTTTAAGTTCTTATATACTTCCTGAATTAAACGAACTTAAAATTGAGGTCGATCCCGAACATCACCATAAAGATGTTTATGAACATACTCTCAAGGTAGTTGACAATGTATCACCTACACTGATCCGAAGACTGGGAGCTTTATTTCATGATATCGCTAAACCAAATACGAAAGGTATTGAAAATGGGAAAGTTCATTTTCGACATCATGAAGTCGTTGGTGCAAAAATGACTAAGAAAATTTTACAAAACTTAAAGTACGATAAAAAAACTATTAAGAGTGTAGCAAGTTTAGTCGAACTCCACCTGAGGCCGCACACATTTAAAATGGGCTGGACAGATTCTGCAGTTAGAAGATATATTGTTGATGCTGGCGAAGTTTTAGAAGACCTCAATAACCTAGTTAGGGCTGATGTAACAACTAAAAATAAACAAAAAGCACAAGAAATTTTTGAAAAACTCGATGAGATGGAGACAAGAATTAAAGAAGTATTAGAAAAAGAAGAAATGTCAAAACTTAGACCACCAATTAGCGGAGATGAAATCATGAGTCTTTTTGATTTAGAGCCAGGCCCAAAAGTCGGTGTGATTATGAAAGCCTTATACGAGCAAAGAATAAACGAAGGTGAAGTCTCTAAAGAGGAAGCAATAAAACTAGCTAGGGAAACTTTCGATAATTTATAATTGTATAAATATTCATTTACATGTATATTTATACAATGAAGAAATCAACTATTCAAAGACAAAGATTAATTGCAGATTTTATAGATTCAGAAAACGTCTCTTCACAAAATCAACTCAAAGGACTTCTTAAGAAGAATCACATTCAAATTACTCAAGCAACACTATCTAGAGATCTAAATGAACTTGGAGCAATCAAGAAAAGATTAAAAAATGGAAGACTAATTTATGTCCTTCCAAAAAATCAAGATAACAATGCCCAGATTAAAATTGCCAAAAAAGCATTAGAAGATTTTGTACTTGATGTAGAGCCAGTTTCAAACCAAGTTGTTGTTAAAACCACAACAGCTGCAGCACAAGTTATTGCAGAGTCCATTGATAATTTATATATCGACAATATTGTTGCTTCAATTGCAGGCGATAATGTTGTATTAATAATTTCTACTGATGAATCAAAAGCAAGAGAAGTAGCAAAGACTATTGAGGATAATATAAAATAACTTAATGCTGCTATTTTCAGAATACGATAAAAGTTTAGAAAACATCTACATAAGCCAACCGGTTGTAGATATAAACCTTGGAGACACAAATAACTATTTGGTCAGATTTCCAAAGTTCAAGAGAGTTACTCACATGATTCTTGCGTTTGATGCGGAAAATTTATTCTTAAAATCAAAGAGTTCATACGGTTATTTTTTTAATTTAGAATCACTATTGACTGATTTAGAGGAAAGTGAAAACAGGGGTTATTTTGTTGTTGCTGTGACCTCAAACTCCAGTAGACAAAAACAATACAACCCCTACCCAAGAGGTGAACAAGAAAACTTTGCAACCATGCACATAGAGTCCATATTAGAAAATCACCTACCTCAGATTTATGGTGATTACGACATAGATGTAGCTAATTTAAAAAAAATTGTAATGGGAGCATCTATGGGAGGGTTAATGTCAATAAAGACGGGGGTTCTAAATCCATCATTTGAGAATATAATCTCTCTTTCTCCAGCATTTTGGTTTGGATTTCCAGGGATAGTTAATGATCTAAATAACTTAAGTAAAAAATCTATTTGCAATTTATCAGTTGGAACAAAAGAGGGGGATATTTTTGGTGACCAAGTAAAAAACATATTTCCTAAAGAATGGGATTTAGATTTTTCAAATAATAATGATTTCTATGTTTCTGGTGTTAAAAAAATTGAAGAGGAACTTAAGTTGAACAAAATTAAAACTAATTTCGTTTTCAGAGAAAAAGGCCAGCACAATGAAACACACTGGAATCCTATTCTTCGTGAATTTCTAGTGTCAATATAAAAACCACTAGCTTTTTTATTGCTTGATAGATTATTCTTATTCAGTGATGGGTAATTCAAAAATTGCCAGAGAAAACTTGGCAAAACAAATAAAAAATGGAGCTGTCATTTTACATAGTGGAAGCATTGTTTACAGAAATAATGACACTTGGTATCCATTTCGACAAGATTCAAATTTTTATTATTTAACAGAATGGCCTGAACCTGATGCTCATGCTGTAATCCTCATCAAAGACTCAAAATCTGAGTTGCACCTGTTTGTTCAAGATAGAAATGAGGAAATGGAAACATGGGAAGGGAAACGTTTAGGTCAGTCTGGTGCGGTTGATGAATATGAAGCTTCGAAAGCTTACTCATTTCAAGACTATGAAAAAATACTTCCGAACTTGCTTAGAGGATTTAATGAAATTTATTGTGATTACTCTTCAAATACTTTCGAAAAATACGATAAGAAAGTACTTACTCATGCAGTTCCGTATGATCAACGAGGTGCTGATTTTAGTAACGCGACACTGTATTCACTACAACCACTAATTTCAGAGCTTAGATTAATTAAAAGTGATGGAGAGATTGAGTTACTAACAAAAGCCTGTGATATAACCGTCGAGGGTCATATTCATGCAATGAAAACTGCAAATGCTGGAATGTACGAGTATCAAGTTGGTGCAGAGATGGAAAGGATATTTTATGATAGAGGTGCAGAAAGATTAGGCTACCCCTCAATAGTTGCTGGTGGTCACAATGCTTGCATACTTCACTACTCAACAAACAGAGATCAACTTGATGAAGGAAGCCTACTTCTAATTGATGCAGCAGCAGAGTATGGAATGTACTCTTCTGATGTAACCCGAACTTTTCCTGTATCTGGAAAATTTACGTCACCTCAAAAAGATGTATATGAAGAAGTCTTAAAGGTACAAAATGAAGGCATAGAAGGAGTAGTTGTGGGCAACTCCACGAAAGAAGTACACCAACAAACTATAAAAACTTTATCTGAATCATTGGTTAATTTAAAACTAGTTCCACTTGGAGTAGAAGAAACAATCTCAATGATGCATTTTTTCGAATTCTTTATGCATGGGACTGGACACTGGCTAGGTCTTGATGTTCATGATGCTGGTAGCAATGAAGTTAATGGACAACCTAGAGCATTTGAACATGGAATGGTGACAACCATAGAGCCAGGAATCTACGTAAGACCAACAAAGCCTGTAATAGAATTCCCATTACTTGAAAGAGACCCAAATGAAATCAGAGAACGTAGAAAAATTATGGGTATGGAGAAAGCTACAAAATTAGAAAAAGAAGAAATGATGAATGCTAAAACAGTAAAACATGAAATCCCTAAAGATCTCTTGGGTATTGGTGTACGAATTGAAGATGATATTGTTTGTACAAACAACGGACCAGTGAACCTCACAGAGAATGCCCCAAAAACAATTGAAGAAATAGAAGCAGTTACAGCCTAAAAAATGTCCTCTCCAAGATTAATTTACTCAATTTATGAAAATCGTTTACGTAATAAATTAATCAACGAAAGCTTACCTAAACACATAGGATTAATTCACGACGGTCACAGAAGGTATGCAAGAAAAGAAAGATTACTTAGTTTTGAAGTTTCATATAAAATCGGCATGACAAGACTTAAGGAGTGCATCGGATGGTGTGATGAGGTAGGGATTGATTTCATCACAAGTTGGCTTTTATCAAGAGAAAATTTATCTAGACCACAGGAAGAACTTGAGCCGTACTTCCAAGTACTGAATGAACTCTTTGAAGAGCTATTAATTGATGACGTAGTTGATAACTTTAAAATTGAATTTATTGGGTCCACAGATCTTTTGCCAGATTTTTTACAAGAAACTATTAAACAACTTAAAGAAGTTAGAGGTGGAGGGCAAAAAACTTTAACAATTGCTTTGGGTTATGGAGGTCGACAAGAAATACTAGATGCTATCAAGGGATTGATTGACCAAAATAGAAAAGATAACAATGATTTTGATGAATTACTAGAGAATGTAACAGATGAGCAATTAAGAAAACATTTATATTCTCCTGAAACGCCAGATATTGATTTAATTATTAGAACAAGTGGAGAGTCAAGGTTGTCAGGGTTTTTATTATGGCAAAGCGCTTACTCTGAGGTAATTTTTCAAGATGTTTACTGGCCTGAATTTAGAAAAATAGACTTTCTTCGTTGCCTGAGAGAATACTCTCAAAGAGAACGCCGCTTCGGTCAATAAAAATATTTATGTTAAACTAATTCAACTATGCAAGAATTTTTAGCTTCTACAAATTTCACAGTTATTTTTATATCTCTGATAGGTATCAAATTTTTGTTTGAAACATATTTGAAAATTAGAAACCTTAAATCTATTGAATTAAACAAAAACGCTATTCCTGAAAGGTTTGTTGGCGTAGTTACTGAGGAAGAGTACAAGAAATCAATAGTCTACAATATTGATCGAATCAGATTTCAAATCTTTACAGCTTTATTTGGTGCTGTGGTGTTGATAATTTTTACTTTGGGAGGATTATTTAATTTTCTAGCTGAAATAGTTGTCTCTACAACTTCTTCAGATGTTATCGGAGCAGTTTTATTAGGTCTCTTACTGTTGATAGTTGAGCAAGTAATTTCAATTCCAATATCTATATACTCAACATTCGTAATAGAGGAAAGACACGGCTTTAACAAAACAACAACAAAAACATTTGTGACAGACATGTTTAAAAGTTTGTTAATTTCTGCAACTATCTCATCAATTATCTATGCAACTGTTATATATATAGTCGTAAATCTAGGTGACAACTGGTGGATCTATGCATTTGGAGCTGTCTTTATTCTCCAGGCAATTATATTCTTTCTCTATCCAGTATTAATAATGCCGCTGTTCAATAAATTTGAACCACTTGATAATGAAGAATTTAAAAAGCCCATAGAGAAACTATTGAAAAAAGTTGATTTTAAATCAAAAGGGTTATTCGTAATGAACGCAAGCTTACGAAGCACTCACGGTAACGCTTTTTTCACTGGGTTTGGAAAAAATAAAAGAATTGTGTTTTTTGACACGCTGTTAAAAACAATTACTCCAGACGAAATGGAAGCAATCCTTGGTCATGAGTTGGGACATTATAAATTAGGGCACATAAGGAAGACACTAATTAGCTCCCTAGTGTTTGGTTTTATTGGTTTCTACATACTAAGTGAAGTACTTAAAAGTGATAACTTCTTTCTTGATCACGGACTGGAATCTTTAACTGTCTATTCTAAGTTTTTATTATTTTATTTAGTTGCTGGTTCATATACATTTTTTACTAGACCTTTCACTTCAGCACTGTCTAGAAAACGAGAGTTTGAAGCCGATGATTTTTCATTCCAATTTACTGATGGAGAGTATATGATCTCAGGTTTGTTGAAGCTGAGTAAAGACAATGCTTCTAATTTAACCCCAGACTCTTTATATAGTTCTTACTATTACTCTCACCCACCAATTGCAGAGAGAGTTGCAAGCATAGAGAACAAATTAGCTTTAAGGGACACTTAGAACAAACAAAGCTTGAAGCGTTAACCCAACAGTTATTAATAAGAAAATATATTGAGTTTTATCACTTTGTTTATGACCAAACAGTTTTACTGCTAAATCATGAGCTAAAACAACACTTAACATATGGCCAGCTAGTGTTACAAAAACTTGGATAGCCCATAAAGCCACAGGACTTAAAAAGTAATTGATACTTACTTCATTGATATTAAATAAATTCCACCCCAATCCGTAAGGATCGTTAAGTCTAAAAATTAAGCTCTGAGATTCATAAAGTAACAAACTCAAATAATGGGTTACGTGATAAGCAAATGCTATTGGAAGCATTGTGTGACTAAACAATAGTGATATTTCGTTTAGATTTTTACTCTTACCACTTACTTTAATTGCAAACCAGCAAGCAAATCTATAACTTAGAATGACAATCAAATTTATTGATAAAAAAGCTAATGTTGAGAAACTAATATCAAGTACGGAAGATCCAAAG
>SGYR01000006.1 GCA_004213405.1 Candidatus Actinomarinales bacterium | reverse complement strand
ATATTTATTTCTGAAATAGTATTGTTATTATCATTGCTTTTAATAGAATCAGCAGAACTCGTAACAATATTATAGAAAGTAAGTATTGAAATAAGGGTGATAAATAATTGAATGTATACACGATTTTTTAAATAAAATTTATTCATTTTGAGACAAATAGCTTTCCAATATTTCCAATGCTGAAAGATCATCAATTCTGTCACTTTTATTGTTATTAAAAAGTTTTGAAGATAATCTTTCGTCTATTTTATGAACCTCTAAATTTAATGTATCTAACTCGTTAATAAACTGATCAACTAAGTTTGTCATACGATTTTTGGAATTATTTAACCCAATAGGATATCCAATAACTATTAATTGAATCTGATACTCATTAACATACTTCTTTACGACAGATATTGGTTCATCATTTTTTGAATCAACAACATTTATTGGTATAGGTATACTTGTTTTTTCAGTTCTTACAGCAATACCAAGATACCTTTCGCCAAAATCGATTGATAAAATATTGTTCAAAATTATTTGTCTTTAAGAATTAGCTCTTTAGCCAATTGCAATACATCAGCTGTTTTATAATTATTAGGACCTCCACCTATTGAAAGATTAGGATCTTTGGATGCTCCACCACCGTATAATTTCGATACTTCTGTAACTAGAGTTGAGATATTTAATGTTACATTATTTTTTGTTGCTCCTACTATAGAATTTTTTCCATTGATAGATGCATATATTAAAGTTATATCAACATTAGATTCATTGATTATTTGTAGTGCTAAATTACGAAGTTCATTTGCGCTATCGAGAGATACCTCTTCAATATAAACTTTGTAATTATTTATTTCTTCTATGTGTTCATCAATATTACTCACAATATTTGATATTTCTTGTTCTCTAACTTTTTTAAATTTTTCTTCATAAGTTTCTAAAGTTTCTAATTGTGATTGAAGTTTATCTTGAACATCGTCAACACTTACCTTTAAAATATTCGATACAGATTTATATGATTTGTATGCATTAGACAAAAATTCATAAGCTAGTTTACCTGAAAGCATCTCTACCCTTCTAAGGTTTGATCCAATAGATGATTCCTGTAACAGCACAATAAGTCCAACATCATGTGAATTATGAACATGTGTTCCACCACATAATTCTTTCGAAAAATCACCAATGTTTACAACCCGTACATCATCATCGTATTTGTCACCAAAAAAAGCTAACGCACCTTCATTTTTAGCTTCATCAATATTCATAATATTGGTATTAACTTCATAGTCCTCAAATACTGCACTATTAGATAAAGCAAATATTTCATCTAACTCCTCCTGAGAAACCTTTTCGGTATGACTGAAATCAAATCTAAATTTACCAGGTGTAACATTCGACCCAGCTTGAGCAACGTGGTCACCAAGAATATTACGCAATGCTGAGTGGACTATATGTGCTCCTGTATGACTTTTAGAAACACCAGATCTAAAACTTTTGTTAACGGATAGTTCTACTTCTTGATCCACTTTGAAAATATCAGAATCAACAATTAAACCAGTTGCACCATTGCTTGCTTGAAAAACATCTATTACTTCAACTGAAGTATCATCTATTGTTATTACACCTTTGTCTGATATTTGTCCCCCAGCTTCGTAATAGAATGGGTTTTCTTTTGTAAAGATTATAAATTTATCATCATAAGTTTCAACTTGATAAATTTTTGATTTAGATTCTGTGTTTTCATAACCAACAAATTTATTTAACTCAACTTCTATATCCATATTCTCATTTCCCAATGATTTTTCAGCTTTAGATTTTTCCTTGTGCTCATCATATAACTTATAAAAGTCTTCGTCATTAATATCAATATTATTTTCTGCTGATATTTCTTTAGTAAGTTCGTAAGGAAATCCAAAAGTTTCAAATAAATAAAAAGCATCTTTAGGAGTTATTGATTTATTTGAAGATATAAGATTATTAATTTCCTGTAATCCCTTATTAAGTGTTTTTTGAAATATCTCTTCTTCTTTTATAAATAACTTTAAGATTTTTTCTTTATTGTCTTGAAGTTCTGGATATGAAGATGTATACATATCAATTACTATTTCTATTAAGAAAGTAAGGCTTGTATTTGATGAATTTAATTGATTGTAAGCTCTAATAGCTCGTCTTATTAATCTTCTTAGTACATAACCTCTTCCTTCATTAGTTGGTACTACACCATCAGAGATCATGAACGTAGAAGATCTAATATGATCAATGATTATTTTTTCATATTTATTATCGTTTACAGTTATTTTTGTTAATAAGGCATCATGTAATGGTTTAAATAAATCAGTATCGAATAAATTATCTTTGTCTTGCATTATCATTGCTATTCTTTCAAGTCCCATACCGGTATCTATATTCTTTTTGGGTAGTTCATCTACAACTTGAAATGGTTGGTCTTGAATAGATTCCATAAATACCAAATTCCAAATTTCAATGAATCTATCTTCACCGCCACCAATTGGGCCGCCATCTTCGCCATATTTTGAACCTCTATCAATAAATATTTCTGAACAAGGACCACAAGGTCCAGGTATGTTCATATGCCAGAAATTATCCTCATTTCCTCTTTGGATACGTTTTTCTGGCACACCAATGACATTTTTCCAGATATCATATGCTTCATCGTCATCTTTATAGACTGTGAACCACAATTTATCTTTATCTACTTTAAGAACCTCTGTTATGTATTCGTAAGAATATTTAATTGCATCTTCTTTAAAATATTCACCTACACTAAAGTTCCCTAACATTTCAAAAAAAGATAAATGCCTATCAGTCTCTCCTATGATGTCTATATCAATAGTTCTTATACATTTTTGTGAAGAAACCATATTTGGAGTATTTGTTTTTTTATTACCCAAAAAATAATCTTTTAAAGGAACCATGCCTGCAGCCGTAAATAAAAGTGAATTATCATGAGGAATCAGTGACGAGGAAGGAATAATGTTGTGCCCTTTTGATTCAAAAAAACTTAAAAAGCTTTCTCGTATTTTATTACTATTCATCTTTATTTATATATTTAAGATTATATTCTTCAAGAACTTCTTCTTCAATATTAGCCGGAGCGTTTGTAAGAGGATCTAACCCTGATTGTGTTTTAGGAAATGGTATAACGTCTCTTATAGATGGTTGATTTAATACTTCAGCGATAAGTCTATCTATACCTATAGCGAAGCCAGCATGGACAGGTGTTCCATATGATAAAGCCTCTATGAACCAACCAAATCTATCTGAGATTTCTTCTTTACTTAAACCCCACTTTTCAAGAACTAAAGTTTGAATTTCAGGATTATTAATTCTTTGAGAGCCGGAGCCAAGCTCTACACCATTTAATACAAGGTCATAATGAAGTGCTGTTGCATTAGTTGGATCATCTTTGAATATTTCATTGCTTTTAGGTGAAGTAAATGGATGGTGAGATGGTTGTAATTTACCGTCTTCAACCTCAAAAAATGGAAAATCTTCAATCCAGACGAAAGAATAAACATCATTATTTAAGGGTTGAAATACCGTCCTCCTAATTAGGTCTAAGTAGTTTGCAATTTCTTTAATATTTCCTGCTTGAAATAATAAAGTACCTGATCCGTATGAGAGTAATTTTGATTGTTCATTGTCACTTAATAATTTTGCTAGTGGACCACTGATAGTTGTGTCTTCAATTTTAAACCAACCTAAGCCATTAGATCCTAAATCTTTAATTTCAGAGTCTAAATCATCTATTTGCTTTCGAGTTAATAATTCTTTTGTGTATAAAGCTTTAATAGAACCTTGTGAAGACAATATATCATTTAAAAAGTTAATTGATGTTTGTGTAAAAATATCTGTAATGTCAAAAATTGTTTCTTCAATTCTCATATCTGGTTTATCAGTACCATATAAATTAATTGCTTCTTCATAAGTTAGTGTATTAAATGGTGTTTTAATTTTGCAATCATATGCATCACTAAATACAAATTTTACAATCTCTTCAACTTTTAATTTTACTAATTCTGGACTTGCGTCAGAAAATTCTAAATCTAATTGAGTAAACTCAGGTTGCCTATCTTTTCTTGAATCTTCATCTCTGTAACACTTAGCTATTTGATAATAATTAGGGAAGCCAGACATCATAAATAACTGTTTATACATTTGTGGCGATTGTGGTAGAGCATAAAAATTACTTGGAGATTTACGCGATGGTACTAGGAAATCCTTTGCACCTTCTGGAGTTGATTTAATAAGAGTTGGTGTATCTATTTCAAATATATTTAATTGATTCATAATGGATCTAATACTTTTAAACGTGTTCGATCGTGTCATGATGTTGACTTTCATAGGTTGTCGTCTTAAATCTAAATATCTATATTTCAGTCGAATATTTTCATCAGTTTCTATTGAATCTTCAATCTGAAATGGAAGTGTTTTACTTTGATTAATAATTTTAAGATCTGTTACTTCTATTTCATAGTCGCCGAATAAAATTTTATCATTTATAAGAGTTGCATCTCTTTTTTTGAATGATCCATTAATTGAAATATAAAATTCATTTTTCAATTTTGTATCTACATCACCACTTTTATCGAAAACAAGTTGTATTAATCCTGTAAAATCACGTAAATCAACAAAAGTTAAACCACCGTGGTCTCGAATATTGTCAACCCATCCAGTAAGTTCAGCTACTTCTTGTCCGTCTCTTAAATTTTCTAAGTCTTTAATGTTCAAGGATTACCTCTATATCAAATGCTTTTGTTTCGTTAGTTACTAAGTTCTTAATTGTATCTTCATCTGCATTTATTAAATATTCAGCATTTAACTTTTTAGCTTCTTTAAATTGTGAGTTTTCTTTAGAAATTCTAGAAGGTTTATTGTAATTGATGTTATTTTCATCCAAAATTTTAGAATATTTAATTAGATTATCGATATTGGTGCCAAGAAGATAATACTTAGTTGATATCTCAATTTCAGAAAGTAAATTAACTATCCTTTCTACACCGAACGCAACACCTACTCCGTTAAATTCACCTATGGAGAGTATTTTGGCTAGATTATCATATCTACCACCCCCACCAACTACAACATTTTCTTCTGTATGAAACTCAAAAGTTAAATCATTGTAGTAGTCCAAACCTCTGACTAATGAGTAGTCTATCTCATAATTAATTTGAGAAATTTTAAGTAAATTTAGGAGGTTATCAAAACTAGCTTTTGAAGCATTATTTATATGTTCTTTAATTGTTGGTGCATTATTGATGATTTCACTATCATCTGAGTTATTGGAATCAAGAATTCTCAATGTATTGTTTTCTATTTTTTCTAAACTCTCTTTTGATAATTTGTCTTTATTTTTCGAAAAATAATTATATAGTACTTTTACATATGCCTCTCTATCTTCTGTGCTTCCTATAGTGTTTATTTTTAATGTGGTTCCAGGCAATAAATTATTAATAAAATTCAAAGAATCATTAATAATTTGAAAATCTGAATAAACATCAATTAAACCAACTATTTCAGCACCAGCTTGATTAAATTCTCGATATCTATTCTTTTGAGGGCTTTCATATCTAAACATAGAGCCAAAATAAGAATATTTACTTGTATTATCTTTATTAAATTCAGCATGATACCTTACGACACTTGAAGTACCTTCAGGTCTTAAAACTAAATCTCTACCACCTTTATCTTTAAGTTCATACATCTGCTTAGTGACAATTTCAGATGATTCACCAATAGATTTATCGAATAATTCCTTATATTCAAGTAAAGGTGTCTGGATATATTTGTATCCGTAATCAGAAAATTTATTAATAAAATTATTTTTAACATGTAAAAACTTCGCAGAATCTTCATTTGCGATATTTCTTGTACCTTTTACCTGTTCAATCATCTATTAACATCTTAATAAATTCATTATTTTCTTTTATCGTTTTTACCTTATCTGAAGGCCCATGACCAGGTAAAATATCATATTCTTCATTAAAATTTAGAAATGTATTGTTGATGGAATTCCTCATTTCATCCATAGAGCCAGTAAAAAGATCTGTTCTACCTATACCATCTTTAAATACAAAATCTCCAGTAAATATCAAACCTTCTTCAGGAAACTCATATGAAACACTACCTTTGGTATGGCCTGGATTTGTATGGACTTTAATAATTTCACTTGGTAGTTCTGAGATTGAAAATAAATCACCTGTGTACTCTCCTACTTCAAATGAACTTCCTAATAGTGATCTAATTTGTTCTTGTGGATTTCTAGCTAAAAATTCATCATCTAAATTAATATATGCTTTACCTTCGAAACTTGATAGACCTAGTGAGTGATCATAATGACCGTGCGTTATTAATGCACCAGCAACAGTTAAATTTTTATTGTTAATGAATTCAATAACATTATCTAAATCTGGTGGTAGGTCTACTATGAAACATTTTTCATCGTTGAATGGCTTTACTATATATGAATTAGATGTTGTGAAGCTTGTAAATGTATATATTACAGAACTCATTTTCTGCCTGGGAATATGCGGGAAGCATCAAAAACGTTCTCAATGTTCTTTGCATCATTTATAATTGCATCTAATTGATCGTTGTCACTTATTTCAACTTGAAATATTAGATTAACAATTCGCTTACTACTTGTTACAGATTTAGCTACTAATATATTTCCACCATTATCAGAAATTGCTATTGTTGCATCTCTAAGCAGATAAGGTCTATCAATAGCTTCAATTTCTAACCATACAATTATTCCTGTATTTCCAGTGTATCCCCAGCTTACATCAATTATTCGTTCACCTTTTGTAGAGTCTATTTGTACATTTAAACAATCAGATCTATGTATTGCTATACCATTAGAAATAGTTACAAAGCCAAGGATGTCATCACCTGGTACTGGCACACAACACTTACCCATACGGACCTTTATGTCATCGTATCCTTCAACGATTACTAAATTTGATTTTGAATCTTCTTTAATTTCAGGAGAATATAGATCTTCATCAACTGATATTTCACCGGGAAATACAATTTTATTAATCCTATTACTTATTGAATTAATTCCTGTGTTACCATTTCCAAGATTTTGGTAAAGGGTTTCTAAATTTGGTAATTTTAAATCTTTTAATAATTCATCCATTAATTGATCTTTTGAAGTGGACTCTAATATTTCAGGATTTTCATCTAACCAAGAGTTCAACCTAGTCTTACCTTTTTGAATATCTTCATTTTTCATTTGTTTTTGATACCATTGCTTGATTTTTGACCTAGCTCTTGAAGTCTTTACAATATTTAACCAATCTCTACTTGGGCCTTTGTCTTTATCTTTACTAGTCAGTATTTCAATTGTGTCTCCAGATTTTAAAAGATTACTTAAATTTACTAATTTTCCATTTACTTTTGCTCCTATTAATTTTTCCCCCACTTGTGTATGAATTGCAAAAGCAAAATCTACTGGTGTTGATCCTTGAGGTAAAGCAATAACATCTCCTTCTGGTGTTAAGCAAAATACCTCATTTTCATACAGATCAAGTTTCATGTGTTGTAGGAATTCATTTGGATCAGGATATTCATTTGAAATTTCTGATAACTCATTAGTCCAAGATGTAAGGTCATTTGATGGCTTTTCTTTATATTTCCAATGAGCGGCTACACCGTATTCTGCTCTGTAGTGCATGTCATGTGTTCTTATTTGTATCTCCATTTTGGAACCATCACTAGTTAACACTGTTGTGTGTAAACTTTGATAGAGATTAAATTTTGGCATTGAAATAAAATCTTTAAATCTACCAAGTACAGGTTGAAAGTTAGCATGTATTAGACCAAGAATTGTATAACAGTTTTTAACATCATCTGTCACTATTCTTATTCCAATAAGATCATTAATTTCATTAAAAGTAAGTCCTTGGTTAACAATTTTCTTATATATTGAATAATTGTGTTTTGGTCTTCCATATACTTCAGCAGACATAGAATTATCGTTCAAAAGAGTTTTGATAATTTCAATAGCATTTCCTATTTGTGATTCACGATCTGGATTTGTTTCTGTAATCATATCTTTTATTTCTTTATCTTGATTTGCATGTAAGATTTTGAATGATTTATCTTCAAGAACATGCTTTATTGATTGAAATCCTAATCTGTGAGCCAGTGGAGCATAAACATACAATGTTTCATTAGCAATTTTTTCTTGTTTCCAATCTTGGTGATATTCTATTGTTTGAATATTGTGCAACCTATCAGCTAATTTGAGAATTAATACACGTATATCTTTTGACATAGCGATAACCATTTTTCTTATAGCATCCGCTTTTGCTTCTTCGTTAGTGCTGTATTTTATTTTATCTAATTTTGTTACTCCATCTACAATATCAGCTACTTCTTCTCCAAATTCTTTTTTTAAATCATCATATGATATTTCAGTATCTTCTACTAAATCATGTAGTAATGCTGCTGCAATCGTTTCTTTATCAAAATTTAATTCACACAAATATATTGCAACATGTAAAGGGTGTGTTATATATGGCTCTCCAGATTTTCTATTTTGACCATTGTGACCATCGTAGGCGTATTGAAATGCTCTATTTATATAAGTTTGATCCTTAGGATTAAAGTATCCTAATAATTTGTCGTATAGTTTATTTACTTCTTTTGATGGGCTTATAGTTGCCATAAGTTAATGGTACTAAATTTATTTTGTTTTAATTATTTTTGATAAAAATGGAACAGTAACAAATATAGAACTATACGTACCGGAGACTATACCTATTAACAACGGTATTGCGAAATCCGCAAGATTACCTTCAATTCCTAAATAATTACCAATTACAATAATTGAAATTATAGGAATAGCAGACGTTAATGATGTGTTAATACTTCTCATCAATACTTCATTAAATGTTTTATTAAGAACATCTTTATTTAAATTATTTAATTTGAATGCTTTTTGAGAGTCACTTAATTTATCAAATAATATTACTGTGTCGTAAAGCGAGTAACCGAGAATAGTTAAAAGGGCTATTACTGTTGAGGGTGTAATTTCAAGACCTATAAGCACATAAATTGAGAAAGTTAACAATAAGTCATGTAGTAATGCAACTAATGCAATAAGAGAGTACCTATATTCATATCTTAATGAAATAAGCAAAGCGATTATTGTAAGGAATATAACTAATGCCCTTATTCCTTTCTCAGTAATATCTTGACCAAAGGTTGGTCCGACTCTTTGAAAATCTATTTCTCCAGTTGGAACATTAAATTTATTACCTAAATAATTTAAAAATTCTGTTTCATTTTCTTGTGAGGACTCAACAGCTCTAAAAATTAATGTATTAGAGTTTTCAAATGTTTGATAACGAGAGACTTCTAAGATAGAATTTCCTAAAACATCTGCTATATCTTTATCAGAATATTCTGTATCTAGTTGATATGTTGTTCCACCAGTAAAATCGACAGATAAATTTAATGAGAAAACACTAAATATAGAAGCTATTAGAATTGCACCAAATATTAACATTTCAACAACAAATATTTTATAGAATCTCGGACCTATATCTTTAAAGTCAATTTGTGTAGTGCCTAAAAATAATCTTTTAAACATTCTCAATATCCTTTCTATTCAAAGGAAAATAGAATCTTGGATTATCAGTTATATTACCAACAACAGGAACTGCAGTTGATATAAACATTCTTGTATAAAACAAATCAAATACTGTTGCTAATCCAAGAGTTAAAGCAAAACCTCTAATAGGTCCTACAGCTAGTAAGTAAAGAATGATAGCTGCAATTATTGAAACAAAATCAGCAACTAATATTGTGTTCCAAGCATCTTTAACTGCCTTTTCAGTAGCAAAATTAAAAGAACGACCAATTTTTAATTCATCTTTTAGTTTTTCAAAAATAACTATATATGAGTCAGCTGTTAGTCCTATCGAAACAATAACACCTGCAATACCAGCAAGTGTTAGTGTGTACCCTTGCCATTCACCCAGAAGTGAAATGACTGAGTAAAATAAAGCACCAAAAGATGCTAAACCAATAATTGCTATTAAACCAGATAGACGATAATAAAGTAGTAAAAATATGCTGACAATTATAAGACCGATTAATCCAGCTTGTAGGCCTAAATTGAGTGTATTTTCACCTAAGGTAGCTGATACTTTTTGAATGGATGATCTTTCAAATGAAACTGGCAAAGCACCATATCGTAATATAACGGCAAGATTATTCGCAGATTCCCCTTGATCGACATTTCCCATAGAAATAGATGCAGTTCCTCCTGTAATACCGATATCTGGATTAACGTCGAATGCTACTTGAGGAGCAGATATTACTTCTTCATCTAGAACAATTGCTAATTTACGCTGGTCACCAATATTAGATGCGAGAACCTTTGTTAAGTCAGTAAACTTATCTGCTGATTCATCTTTAAAATTTAACTGAACAACCCATTCGTTTTGAGGATAGACAGCTAGAGCATCATCAATATCGTTACCTGTTAACTCAGCTGGGCCTAGTTCATAAATAATTGGGAAACCATCTCTTAATGACAATAAATAAGAAGTTGTAGATGGGTCATCATTTATAGATAATCCTGTTAATTCATCTACACCAGGAAGTGCAGAAATAATAGGATTTTCTGGATCATCGGGATTTTCAGAAATAGTTAATGCTGGAGAATAGCCAGACTGCATTGAGGAGCTAATTACAGGTCTAAATGTCAATAAACCTGTTGTACCTACAGCTTCCAATGCTTTTTCTTGGTCAGTTAATCCAGGTAATTGAACTAATACCGAGTTTTCTCCACTTATTGATATTTCAGGTTCTTGTACTTCACCAAATGCAGCTATTCTTGTTCTCATAATTTCAACAGCTTGTTCAATTAATTCAGGTTCAGTATCTTCATCAGCTGTGAGAATTACTGAAATACCGCCTTGAAGATCAAGACCAAGTTTTGGTTGTATCGAGTTTATAAAAACATAAGTTAATAACACTGCAGAAAATAATGGTAAAAATAATAGTTTTATAATTCGTTTCATGATCTATTTATGAAGTATTTTGCTTTTTAATATTTCAATTTCACCTTTTTTAAGGACAAGTGTGATGCTTTCTTCTTTTATATTTGTTACTCTACCGTATATGCCAGAATCAGTGACTACATCGTCACCAATTTTTAATGCTTCAATGTAAGTTTTATGCTTTTTTTGTCGTCTTCTTTGAGGTATATAAAGGATTATATAGAACAATAGGAAAACTGTTACTAAAGGTAGAAGAGCAATTAAATCATCCATTTATAATACTTTCTTTATAGTTTTCAAATTCTGAGTTTAATATACTTTTTCTAACTTCGGAAAGTATATTTTCAGTCTGAAATATATTATGTAAAGTTAAATATAGCCATGATGAAGTTGATTCGTTTATAAGTAGATGTCTTAAATACGCTTTTGAATATTTTTTACAGACAAAACATTCGCATGCTAATACCAAAGGTTCTGTGTCGTTTTTAAATTGACTATTTTTAAGATTAAAAAATTTACCTTTATTAATTATTTTTCCGTGACGTGCGAGACGAGCAGGCCATACACAATCAAACATATCAATCCCCGAATCTATTAGATTTATCATTCCTTCGATATCACCTAAGCCCATTACATACCTTAATTTATCTTTTGGAAGAAAATCTACAGTAAAATCTACTATGCTTTTTCTCTCCTCTGGTGTTTCACCTATAGCTAGACCACCTATTGCGTAACCATCAAAATTTAATGAAACCATATCGATAGATGACTTTTCTCTCAATTCGAGAAACTTGCCTCCCTGTACTATTCCAAACAATGATTGATTATTATTCGAATGATAATTACGAGCAACTTCAGCCCATTCTTTTGTTGTATTTATTGATTGGAGCTGATTGTTGTAATCTTTATCTATATCTACTAATGAATCTAGAATCATTGCGATATCACTATTTAAAGTATTTTGTATATCCATAGAAAGAATTGGATCCATAAAAAATTTAGATCCGTCATAAATATTTTTAAACTCTATACCATCTTCATTGAACTTATTTGGAATTGACCATCCCTGAAAACCACCAGAATCAGTCAGTATTAAATTATCCCAACCAATAAAATTATGCAGTCCTTCGAACTCTTTAATTACATCAAGACCAGGCCGAAGATATAGATGGTAGGTATTAGCTAAAAGGACATCAGTTTTTTCTAAATAATTAAGAGGGAGAGATTTAATTGCACCTCTTGTTGCAACTGGCATGAATGTAGGAGTTTGAAGAGATTTACCATTAATTATTACATCATTAACTCTAGCTTTACCATCTGTAGCGATCGTTTTTAAATTAATTTTATTCATTTACATTAAATAGTACTGCATCACCAAAACTTAAAAATTTTAATTCAGAATCAATCGCAAAATTATATAAATCTTTCCATTGAGATCCGTATATACAATCCACTATTGAAAGAAGTGAACTATTTGGTGCATGAAAATTAGTAATCAAATAGTTAGGAATATTAATTTTTGTATCTGGATATATAAAATAATCTGTAGAACTTGAAAGTTCCCCAGTTAAATAAGCAGACTCTATAGCTCTTAATGATGTTGTTCCAACACAATAAATGTCTATATTTGAATTTTTAGCATTTAAAATTATTTCAAAATCATTTTTACTGATTTGATAATTTTCTTTATGTATTTTGTGATCTTCTAAATATCTTTCAGTTATAGGTTTAAAAGTATCTATATTCACATCTAAATTAATAAAAATAAATTGGTGTCCTTCATTTGTAAGTTTATTTATTTGTTGATTAGAAAAATGCAAACCTGCAGTTGGAGATGCAACAGAAAACCCACCCTCAGCAAATTGGTTATTGTAATATTCATACTTAGAAGAATCATCTTTTATGTATGGAGGCAACGGAATTTGACCATGACTTTTAATTATTTCTGTCACTGGAATATTAAATTTAATCTCATATGTATCATTTAGGATTCTTATAATTTCGAAGTTAAATTTTTGAAGTTTATATTTTTTATTAAGTACTTTTTTATCGGTGGATTTAATTAAACATTTAGCAATATAAGGAGATTGAATGTCTAAAACAAATACTTCTATTTTTCCTCCAGTGGATTTTTTACTTACAACTCTTACACTTTGTACTTGAGATTTGTTCAGAATGAATAATGATGGTTTTTTTATTATCGAGCTTATATCTTTAAATTCAATAATCAGTTTTGTGTCAGCGATTAATAATTTAGATAAATTTGGTTCTGTATATGGATTTTGGTTTATAGACTCTTTAGGGAGAATATAATTATAAACCTTTGACTCAAAAGGCATTATTTATTTAATAATTTAATAAATAAATCATATGACATTGATACCACTTCTGGCATACCGTCTGATGATCTTCTAGAATTACCATCTCTCTTTTTTAACTTTTTCCAAAATAAAACAGTATTATTACTTCCTGATTTTTCTATTGCTTTATCTAATGATTGATGAATGTTTAAATTTTGTCGGGATTTAGCTTCTATAAAATATTCTTCATCATCAACGAAAAGTTGGACATCTCCTAAATCTTTCGATCCACCTTCTGCAAATCGTTGTGATTTAAATTTATTATTTTTATTCAATCTATTTACTATATTTGTTTCGTAAGTAGTTCCCTGTTTTTTTGCTTTATTAACCATATCTAAATATTACTTTTTATTATTCAGAAAGTAATGACTCTAGTTCTTTTTCTTCAATATCAAAATTTGCGTATACGTCTTGAACATCGTCAAGTTCTTCTAAAGACTCGATCAATTTTGTTATTTTAGTAAATTGATCGGCATTTAAATTTATTGATGAAGAAGGTATATAGGCTACTTCAGCATTGGATGGAGTGTAAGGGCTTGAGTTAAAAATTTCATAAATTAACTTAAAATCCTTAGGATCGTATTCAAATGTTAATGAATTTTTATCTTCTTGAATTTCTAAACAATTGTTATTTATACCCATTTCAATAAGTTCATCATCGAATGTGTCGAATTGAAATATAGCCTTTCTTTCAAATAAATAATTAACACTACCAGGATTACCCATTGAACCGTTGTTTTTAGTTAAAGTAGCTCTAACATCAGAGGATGTTCTATTTTTATTATCAGTTAGACAGTTAATTAGAAGAGCTACTCCAAATGGTCCATAACCTTCATACGTAAGTTCGAATATTTCTCCAGAATCAGCATTTCCGTCAATTCTTTTTAAAGCTCGTTCAATATTGTCATTAGGAACGGAACTGGATTTCGCTTTTGAAATTGCTTGATATAGAGATGCATTTGCTGATGGATCAGTACCACCGTTTTTTGCAGCTACTTCTATTCCTTTGATTAATTTTGCAAATAATTTACCTCTTTTTGCATCATTTGCACCTTTTTTTCTTTTGATAGTAGACCATTTAGAATGACCGGACATTTTTACCTTCTCTAATAAAATCGTTCAACCAATTCAAATAATATTCGTCATTATTCAATTCGGGATGAAATGTTAATGAAACAACATTTTTTTGAACAACTCCAACTACCTCATCATTATGTTGAGCAATCACATTTACTGTATCAGAAAATATTTTTGATATTTTTGGTGCTCTTATAAAACAATAAATATCTTCGTTTTCAAAAAACTTTACACTTCCTTCAAATGATTCTGTCTGTCTACCATATGCATTTCTTGTAACTTCAATATCAATATTTGGAATGGTTACTTCACCACCAATAACTTCTTTAGCTAAAAGTATTGTTCCAGCACATGTAGTTAAAGTAGGTATGCCATCCTTAATAAGTTGATCGATATCAGTTAATAAATTACTAAATTGATTAATCTTTTTCATTGCTGTAGATTCTCCTCCCGGGAGAATTAAGGCATCTACAGATGTTAAATCCTTAGATTGTTTGATTAATAATGATTCGTGACCAAGTTCAAGAATACTTTTTGAATGGTCAAGAAAACTACCTTGGAATGAAAGTATCCCAACTTTCAATTACCAACCTCTTTTAGCTAATTTCTCTTCCTCAGATAATGTATCAATATTTATACCTACCATAGGTTCGCCGAGATCTTTGGATACTTCAGATAGTACCTTCGGATCATTGTAGTTAGTAGTAGCGATAACAATTGCTTCTGCTCTTTCGGCAGGGTCACCACTCTTAAAAATACCAGAACCAACAAAAACACCGTCGCATCCTAATTGCATCATTAAAGCAGCATCAGCTGGTGTAGCAATACCACCAGCAGCAAAATTTACTACAGGTAATTTATTTTGTTCTTTGATCTCTTCTAAAACATTAAGTGGAGCACGAAATTTTTTACTAAGAGCAACAATCTCATTTTCATCACATGCGATAACTTCATTCAATTCATTTGTAATAGTTCTCATATGTCTTACTGCTTCTACAACATTGCCAGTGCCAGCTTCACCTTTAGTTCTTATCATTGAAGCACCTTCAGCTATTCTTCTTGTAGCTTCACCTAAACCAGTAGCACCGCATACAAATGGAGCTTTAAAATTTTGTTTATTTATATGATTAATCTCATCAGCAGGTGTTAATACTTCTGACTCGTCAATAAAGTCAATTCCCAATGAATCCAATATCTGAGCTTCAACGAAATGACCAATCCTAGCCTTAGCCATTACAGGTATAGAGACTGAGTCCATTACCTCTTGAATCACACCTACAGACGACATTCTTGCTACTCCACCGTCTGCTCTTATATCTGCAGGAATTCGTTCTAAAGCCATAACGGCAACTGCTCCGGCTTTTTCAGCAATTTTTGCTTGTTCAGCATTAACTACGTCCATAATGACGCCACCTTTAAGCATTTCCGCTAAGCCTTTTTTAACTTTATTTGTTGATTCGATTTTCATATCTTTAATATTACATCATAAGCTTGAATATAATAAAATGAACTTCTTCATATTTTCTTCAAGATCATATTTACGTATATCTTCATATTGTTTATTCCAAAGTGCATTTAAATCTTTTGAATCTAATTTTCCTAATACATTACGTAACGATTCAAAATCATTATTTTTATATACAATACAGGAATTTGGTAATACATTAATGAAAGAACTTAAATCACTAGAAATTACAAGATTCCCATTATTAACTGCTTCTAAAAGTGTTATACCGAAACTTTCACTTTTTGTATTTAAAGCAAGATAAATATTAGTTTTACCAAAGATTTCATTTTTAAATTCTTCAGTTGGATTTTTAAAAATTGTAATATTTTTATCAGATTTATCTTTATTTGTTACTGCATAAAATAATTTATTTGTAAATTGCTTATGATTTGATAATTTTACAAAAAAACTATAGTTCTTCCTAGTTTCTTGACGACCAATAAACAGATATCCTTGATTTTTATTAAAAGAAATATGTTGATTAATTTTTATCATATTTGGAATAAGTTGCGGTTCACTATTTAAGGCTAGAGCGTTAGATTCGGCTGATTTACTTACATAAGTACTAATGCTTGTATATCTAAAAAATTTATAAATAATACTCAATGTATTTGTAATAATCGCTCCTAATGAAGCGTGGTGTGTGAAAATATATTTTTTACTCTTAGGTAGTTTCCAAAAAAATAAAGGGACAAAAGGTTCGTGTACGTGAACAACATCGGCCCAATCAATATAATCACTTAACAATTTCCTATTTGGAAAAAGTAATACCGATGATATAGAGGAGTTAAATCGAATGTTAAAAACTTTATTCGAATCTAATGACTCTGTTTTACCATATGCAAATACTTTAACTTCAAATTCCTCATGCTTAGACAAATATTCTTCAATAAGATTTACCTGATTCTGCACTCCCCCATATTTTTTAAATGAATAAGGAGTAACTAGAAGTACTTTAATACTCACTAGTCCAGACAGGTTGAATTGAATGCCACTGGTTAGGATCTAATAGTATAAGTTTTTCTAATTCTTTACTTAACACTTTCAATCCATGCTGAATGCTTTGAGCATCATTTTCAAAGTGAGGTACTATAAAAGGTTTTCCAAAAACGAGCTGATATTTATTATCTATTTTTAAAAAAGTAGCTGGAATTATTGGTACTTGTTTTTCTAGAGATAAAGAAACTGGACCTTTAGGAAATGCTGCTAATTGATTAAAGAACTCTACACCTATTCCACTTTTACCTACATGTCTATCTGCAAGTAAACAAACATGGTATCCCTCATCAATATGTTTACTTAATTGCTGGTATGTATTTTGACCTTTTCCACCTAATATAATTTTACAACCTAGTGATTCTCTTAAGTCTGTAAACCATTTAAGAATTTTTAAGTCTGATAAAGGCTCCGCAACGGCTAGTAGATTAAGGTTTAAAGGCTTACCCATAGGAATAGCAAATTCCCAGTTACCTACATGTGGAAGAGCAATAATGAATGATTCAAAATTTTTATTTAACTTTTTTACTTCATCTTCATTAATTATTTCTACATCTTGTAAAATTTGGGACTCATAGCCTTCTTTAGATAGCCAAATAGTTTCAATCCAGTATTTAACGTAATTAATTTTTACAAGTAATGGTGAGTAGTTTGTAATATTTTTCTTACGTTTATTTAGTTTAATGTTGCTTATTGGTGTTAGAAAGTAATATATGAAGCCGATTGGATAAGATAAAACCAAAATTTTATGTAAACTAATATTTCTAATAAGACGATGTGTGTATTTAATTATTAGAAATTTCATTTTGATAAATGTTGATACAGATATATAAATCTTTGGAGTGCTGTGATCCATGTAATTACTGCGAATATGTATACATAGAAAAAGTTAAAATCAAAAAACATAAATAAAACTGCGAATATAACTCTTTCCGGTCTTGCAGCTAAACCTTTTTTATTTTGTAGTCCAAAATATTCAGATTTTGCACGCATGTAAGGAATTAAATTTGACGAAACAAGTATGGTAAATATTGTAAACAGTTCAATATCACTATCTGTGAAAGAAATCCCAACAACACTCCAAATTACTAATTCTCCTATCCTGTCTATCAGAGAATCAAGGATTGCACCTCTTTCACTAACTAAGTCCATTGATCGTGCGTAAGGACCGTCAAGACCATCGATTGCACTACCTAGAAATATTAATACAATACCAAGATTTCTATTTTCAAGATAAAAGAAAAAAGATCCAGCAATAATTACAGCAAGTCCAAAAATTGATACTGTATTAGGTTTTAAATTTAAAAATTTTAATATCTTTATAAATGGCTTAGCAAAAATTTCAGAACTATTTTTAAAATATTTCTCAAGCATTTATATTTTCAGTATATGGTTCAGTAATAACTGTCCCACTAAAAGCGTTAATTTCAATTATTGTTTTGTTTAAAGGTGGATTTTCATGGGAATAGACAATTACAGTCCAGACAGGAGTCAATATATTCTTAAAAGTAAATTGAAATGTCAATGCAATTGAATAATATCCAATTGAGTGATCGATATTGTTTGTAATTCTTTCAATAACTTCTTGCTGTTGAATTGTAAATTTATTATTAACAAGAAATAATAACAAAGCAATAATACTCAAAATAATTATCACTGGGACAAAAGACACATAGTCAATTATTAAGGATGTTATAAAACTTAATAGCACAACTCCTAATACAACATAGGGATATTGTTTTCTCTTTCTAGGATCTGGAACAACATAACTACCAACAGCTAATGAGTTTAAATCATCAGGTAGTAGAGTTTCTTCAGCAATATTTTTATCAATTTCAATTCCGTCAACCATCTAAAATAAACTCCGGTTCATTTAAGAATATCTTTACACTGTTAATTGCTTTTTTATATTCAACATCTTTCATATTTTCTTTTCCAAAAATATTTACAGCCATAGTATTGCTTGATGCATCTTTCTCACCAATTATAATTTGTATTGGGGTTTTTGATTTTTCAGAATTATGCAATTTTTCACCAAGTCGAATATTTCTGTCATCTAAATTAACTCTGTATGATTTTAAATCGTCAATAATGGTTTGAGCATAATCATCAACATTCCCTATAGTTAAAACATCAATCTGAATCGGTGAAAGCCAACCAGGTAAATTCCCCGCATAGTGTTCCAACAACACAGCTGTAAAACGTTCTACTGATCCTAATAGTGCTCTATGAATCATTACAGGTCTAGATTTCTTATTATCAGAATTTACATACTCGATATCAAAATTATCTGGTTGAGCAAAGTCGATTTGAATTGTACTTAATTGCCATCTTCTTCCAATGGCATCCTTTGCATGTAAATCAATTTTTGGACCATAAAATGCACCCTCGCCTTTGGCAGTTTGGAATGGTACCTCTAATTCTGTTAACGATTGTTTGAGACTGTTAGTAGCATTATCCCAATCTTTATCGGTTCCAATGTATTTTGTAGGCTTTGTAGAAAGATCCGCTTCAATTTCAGTTAAGCCATAGCTACCTAATAGATTTACTGAAAATGATAAAAGAGTTTTTACCTCATCATTTATTTGATCAGTTGTACAAAATATGTGAGCATCATCTTGAGTAAATCCTCTAAGTCTAAGTAACCCGTGCAAAACACCCGTTTTTTCATATCTATAAACAGAACCAAATTCAAAATATCTTAATGGTAATTCTTTATATGAATGTAAGTCACTTTTATACACAAGGATATGAAAAGGACAATTCATTGGTTTTAAATAATAAGTTTCATTATTTTCATCATGATTTATTGGTGGGTACATATTTTCGCTATAGTGATCTAAGTGACCTGATGTTTCCCATAGAATTGACTTACCTATATGAGGAGTATTTACTAAAGAATAACCATTTTGTAGATGTGCTTTTTTACTGTAAGTTTCTATAACATCTCTTAATACAGCACCTTTGGGTTTCCATAGAAAATTTCCAGAACCGAGTTCTTCACTTGAAGTAAATAAATCTAATTCGTTACCTAACTTCCTATGATCTCTTTTTTCCGCTTCTTCTTGTTGAATTAAGTATTTATCTAAATCCTCTTTAGAGAACCATGATGTACCATATATTCTTTGTAGTTGAACATTAGATTCATCACCACGCCAGTAAGCACCTGAAACTTTCGTCAGTTTAAAATGCTTAAGTACACTTGTTGATGGCACATGCGGTCCCATGCACAAGTCCATAAATTCATCATTTGCATATGTAGATACTATCTCTTCACCGACACCCTCATCAGATTCTGCTGATTCAATTAGCTCTAACTTTAATTTCTGATTTTTGAACATCTTTATGGCATCTTTTTTTGTTATTTCAGATCTAATGAAACTTTGTGCACTTTTAGAAATTCTTATCATCTCTTTCTCTATGTTTTCAAGTTCATTTTCTTTTATTGGAGTTTCAAAGAGAAAATCATAGTAAAATCCATTTTCGATACTTGGGCCTACACCAAACTGAGCATTTGGATATAGGTTTAAAACTGCTTGAGCGAGTATATGAGCAGAAGAATGCCTTAATATGTGCAATGCGTCTAAATCCTTAGTAGTTACAATTCTTACTTTTATGTTTTCTGATATTTCAAAAGATAAATCTTGAAATTTATTATCTATTTCAACACAAATAGCATCTTTGAGTAACCTAGGACCTATGCTTTCAGCAATCTGATAACCAGTAACGGGTGATTCATAATTTCGTACTGATCCATCAGGTAATGTAATGTCAACATTCATGATTTAATAATAATATCTCATATATGTAACTCTGAACTTCATAATTAATTAAAAATATTTATAAATATTCCTAATAAAATAATTGTATGAAGAATAATATAAAATTTAATAATTCAAATATTTTATATATATTCTCTAGTGTAAATGGTAAATACATTGTAGAACTTACATACAATTTTATTAATCAATATCAATTACAAAATACATCAATAAAAATATTATCGAAATCAAACAATGCGATTAGCTCTATAGATCTAAGGAAGTTAAATATATATAGCCTAAACAAAAAAGCACAAAAACAAATATCTAACTTGGCAGATGTAGACAATGACTACTTTATTAAAAAAACAGGTAACAAAAAATTCAACAAAATTAATATCACTAAATTTGTTAAAAATATTCATACTAGAAAAACATCAAATCGTAATGAATTAATGTGTCAATACGCTTACGTCTATGACTACTTTATAAAAGCAAATCACAATAATTATTCATTATTTTTAGCTAAAAAACTTAACTATTCAGAAAATTACATAAAAAATCTAACAAAAGAACTTTTTGAAAAAAAGTATATGTTAAAAAATACTACAGGTGTACCAGGCGGAGTGTTTAGCAAAAAAACGTTAGAGTATTTTAATTCTCTGTAACTTCAACCGTGCTAATTACAACATCTGTAGTTGGTTTATCAGCTGAGTCTGTTTCAACAGATGCTATTTTATCTATGACATCAAATCCTTCTACAACATGTCCAAAAATTGTATAGCTGTATGGAAGTGGATAATCAGCATGCATGATAAAGAATTGACTTCCATTTGTGTTAGGGCCTCTATTAGCCATAGCTAATATACCTTTTTCATATGGTCTTTGGTTGTTTAATTCATCTTCAAATTCATATCCTGGATATTTTCCATAATCACCGTGACCAGTCCCAGATGGGTCACCACCCTGGATCATAAATCCCGAGATAACTCTATGAAATATAACATTGTCATAATATCCATCTTTTGAAAGTGAAATAAAATTATTAACTGTCATTGGTGAATCGTCTGTAAAAAACTCTACAGTCATATCACCTAAATTAGTTTTGATAACAGCTGTATAACTACTATCAGTATTTATATTCATTTCAGGTTGCTTATCATAAACTTTATCTGACATTTCTACTCCTATAGTTGTTGTTGTTACAATTTGTACTTCAGCTTCTTCTATAGTTTCTTCATTACCTGAAGAACAAAAACTTAGAAGCAAAAATAATACAAAAAACTTTTTCATTTTATCTTACTTAATCTTACTTTAGAAACAGCGCAAAGTTTTTCATCATGGTACATTTTACACTCCCACAATTGATACGATCTACCAATTTTTATTGGTTCAGCAATACAATATATCTCACCACCTTGAACACTTAATAAAAAGTCGGTGTTGTTGTTTACTCCAACAAAAGTTCCTTTACCTAAAAAGTTTGCTCCATAAGAACATATAGTTTCAGCTAATGTTGAATACAAACCTCCATGAACAAGTCCCATTGGTTGTTTGTGATGATCTTTAACATTTATTTTGGACTTTACATAATTTTCTTTAATTTCAATCATTTCGTGTCCAAGATAATTATCTAAGTTATCACCCTCGAAATTTGTAAATTTACTCATTGTATACGCTTCTTAATCTTGATTCCCCTTCATTGTTAATGAACCACCAGTATCCAGT
>SGYR01000005.1 GCA_004213405.1 Candidatus Actinomarinales bacterium | reverse complement strand
TAAAAAATACTTTAAATATAAGAAATGCATATTTGGACCCGCTGTCTCTAATTCAGATAACTCTTATGAAAAAATTGAAAATGCGTAAACTTGATCCAGTAGAAAATAATTCTTTATTACTATCTGTAAACGGATTAGCTGCTGGTCTTAGAAATACTGGCTGATAAATCTCTAAGCTCAAAATGCATCTCATCAGGAGATGTCCAAGTTCCTCCCCAAGCAAACCCCCAAGAGTTAAAAATTTCTACAACTCTAGGGTGATAACTAGATTTTGTGTTTATGTCAATAGCAATGCCCCAAGCATGTCGAGAAATACTTCCCCCAGCATCGAAGCGGTTTATTCGTCTTGGAGCATAACATCCTCCTGATTTTTTAAAATCTTGCACAGAAAGCGTTTCAGCCAAACCCTCTTCTAAAACTTGATTCAAAGCTCCTTCTAATGGTTCCCACATTAATCTATGACATCTTGTATTACCGAGAATAGGCATTCTTTTTACTTGAATGCTCTCCTCTCGCCACGATGGCTCAGTAGTTATCCATGTACCGCCTCTTTCTTTTATTTGAAAATCTCCAAACATTTCCTTTACCAGTGCAGTAGGTAAGACCCAATTTTTGTTTGGTGTACTTTTTTTGTATGTAAATTTGACTCTTTTATATTTAATATTTTTGTGAAGTTCAATAAAATGGTTTTCATTTATTTTTGAGTCCCAAATAATAGCTTGAATATTTCTAAAAATTCCTAATTTAAAACCAACTTCTTTATTAACTACTCCCTCAAACCAACCCAACTCAGAATCTTTAATAATCAATCCCACTTCTAATTCAAGTCGAGCTGAGTTCATGCCAATTAAATTTACTTTGTCATTGACTGTAAGATCATATCTTTCTGCAGTTAAAGTTGAAACAACAAGTTTGTTATCTTTAATTACCTGAGCTACTTCATCATCATAAAAGTAATCAACTGAAGATGACTCGATTGTTTTTAATGAAATGTTGTATAGATAATTTTCTAATGATAATAGTTTGTTTATTCCATCTGCTGATTGAACTGATTCTAAGCCAACATTTGCTCTCCCAATGAATGTTAGATTGCTTTCTAAATTTTTTGCACTTTCTATAATTTGATTAGTGACACTATAGAAAAGGCTTCCCGATTGGGATATTGTAATAACATCATAATTATCAATTTTGTTTTTTGTGTACGCAGGTTCTGATTCATGATGAGTAACTGGTACTATCAAAAAATTAATTAAAGCTGCTGTTGCAATTGTTGAAAGCATATTTATAATCTTAATTTTTTTCTGAATTTACATATATTTTACAATGATAAATACATGTAAATTATTTTTAACGTTAATCTATATCCCTATGAAACTTTTAACAAATTTTTTTTCATCAGCTGCTACTAAATTTCCAGTAATAACAATTATTGTAATTCTTGGGATTACAGGTTTCTTTGGATACATGACTACTCAAGCAGAAGAACTTGATACTGGTTTTGGAGGAGAATTAGAAACTCCTGAAATTGAAGCACAAGGTAAATTATCTGATTATTTTGGTGGTTCAGGTACTCAAAGTGTTCTTCAATTAGTTTTTGAGGGCGATGACGTTTTAACTGTTGAAGGTTATGAGGCCTATTTATCTGCTATAGAAGTTATCGAAAAAAGTGAAATATACAAATATCTAGTAAATGATCCTAATCAAGGATTAGTTCAAGGATTTTTCGCACCTATCGATGTTGCTAGAGCTTTTAACCCTGCACTTGACGTAAGCAGTCTTACAAATGAACAATTTAAACAATTATATAAAGGCACTTCAACCCAAATGCCTCCAGAATTTCAACAATTTGCATCTGCACTTTTATCAAGTTCATACAATGAAGAAGAAGTAACAGCAACAGCTGGTTTAGGAATAATTACAATAAACTCTGCGTTAATTGGTTCTGAGTTTGGGTTTGAGGGAGTATTTGTTGAGCAACCTAGAATGGAAGTTGCTTTAAATAAAGAATTAATCCAACTAAGTGAAGATTTTGAAAATATTGATTTAGCCGGTTTTTCCCTTTCTTTATTATTTGGGGATGAGCAGGATGACTTCTTACAAGAAGTTGCACAGCTTTTTGGTGCTGCTTTTGCGATAATATTTTTTGTTCTTGCATTTATATTTTTTATAAAACCAACAAAAACTTTTGGATTTTTTAAATCTTCAAGACGTACTTTGGCTGACATTTTAAATAGCTTAGCTGCAATTTTGCTTGCAATTTTATGGATGCAGGGAATAGGAGTTGTCTTGGGGCCAGGATATTTAGATATAATTGGAGCACCTAACCAACTATCGCAAATTTCAACAATTATCATTCTTGGTTTAGGTGTTGATTACGCAATTCATTTCACAGGTAGGTACAGAGAAGAACTTGGTTTGAAAAATACAGTCACTCAATCTGCATCTACAACTTTAAGTTCGGTAGGGATAGCTTTAACACTTGCTACATTAGGAACGATGGTAGGCTTTCTTACGAATATTGTTTCTCCGTTAACTCAACTTCAGGACTTCGGAATTACAACTGCCCTTGGAATATTTTATGCATTTTTACTTGTAATGACATTAGTCCCAGCAATAAGAACGTTACTTGATAAAAGATTAGAAAAAAAGAATAAAATCGATACTGATGCATTTGCATCATCTGGTGAAAAATTATTTAATAAAATATCTGCATCCACATCTATTATTCCTAAAAAGTTAAAGTTAGTCGCAATTATTTTAATTTTAGGAATTGGTGGCTATGGGTACTATGGATTTACAAACATATCAACAGTTTTTAATTTTACTGATTTTTTACCCTCTGATAATCCAACTGTAAAAACTTTTAATACACTACAAGATGAATTTGGTGGGGGATTTGGAGAGACAACTAGTGTTTTGATTGAAACAGACAATGTAGCTACACCTGAAATTCACAATGCTTTGATTGATTCATTAAATAACCTTTCTGATGTTGATAATGTTTTAGTTTTTGCTGGTAATGCAGCAGCTGAATCTGTAGTTGGAAAACTTGGAGCAATGCTTGCTCCGCCATCTGCAAGTCCACAAGCTCCACCACCAATGCCTGATATGGCTTTAATTGGGCAGCTTAATGGATATGGAGTTCAAATAATGAACGGACAAGGATTGGATGCTTTGAGAGTTAGTGATTCTGGGAATGTTGAGGGTCTTTACAATTATCTTTTACAAACAGAATATGATTTATTTAGTACCAGTCTTTATGTTGATGAAACAAGTACTATTTCAGCAATGCAGATCAGAATAACTACTTCTGCAGGGACTTCCGGTGCGGCTCAGATTAGAGACGATTTATATATTGCTTTTAAACCACTTTCAGATTTAGGAGTATTTGTTGGAGTAACTTCGGATAATATTGTTACTGAAAGTGTAAATGAATTAATAAATTCATCTCAGTTTCAATCTTTAGTATTTGCTATATTAGCCTCTATGGCTTTTCTTGTTTTGTATTATTTGATAGATATTAGAAGACCATTCCTTGGTGTAATAACAGTTTTACCAGTAGCAGCAATTGTTTTAGGTACTTATCTCGGAATGTATTTATTAGACATACCATTAAACCCAGTCACCTCAACTTTATCTGGATTAGCGATTGGTATAGGTGTCCCTTTCGTTATTCACGTTACAAATAGATTTAGGGAAACAATTGCAATAGGCACAGAGCCCGTTGAAGCAATTCGCACAACTTTAAAGACTACAGGAGGGTCATTGTTTGGAAGTGCATTTACTACAATGGCAGGTTTCGGGATCCTAACAACATCTTCTTTAGTTCCCTTTCAACAAATGGGAACAGTAATATTAGTCTCTATTGGTTTTGCCCTAATCGCTTCATTAACAATACTTCCAACATTTTTGGTTTTGTGGGCAAATTATCATAATAAAAAAACAGCTAAATCTTTGTAATTAATTTTATTAATATTATTTAAGTGAATGTTTCTGAACTACTTAATATTATCAATGCACTAGTTCCAATTGAGTATGCATTTGAAGATGATTATGTAGGCATAACAATAGGATCTAAACAAAGTGAAGTAAAGGGTATTGTTGTTGGTCATGAATTAGAAAAATCATTATTGAAATACTGTAATGATAAAAATATAAACACTGTTATTTCTTACCATCCTCCATCTTTCAAAAAAGTGCTCGAAGATGATGACACTGAAACTGTGATCCCAGAAATCATAACTAAAGAATTTATGGATAACCAAATAAATGTAATTACTTTACATACTGCCCAGGATGTTTGCGAAGGAGGAAATGCTGATACTTTGGTTGAAATATTTAATTTGAAAAACACCAAGACCTTTGCTCACACTTTTGGCAATTTTGGTGCTGGACGCATTGGAGAAATTAAAGGTATGTCAAATGATGAATTCAAGAAACTTGTTGAGTACAAATTAAACACAAACTCAATTAGGACAAATGAATATTTTGATAATCTCAAGGAAATAAATAAAATAGCAATCCTCCCAGGATCAGGTACACAATTTATTGATGAGATTTTACAAGAAGTAGATGTGTTTGTTACTGGAGATATCTCACACAGATACCTGTTAAAAGCAGACGATGCAAACATTGGATTACTTCAAGTTGGGCATATTACAACTGAAATTCCAGGAATGAAAAAGTTTGTTGAAAACTTAAATAAAGCTTTAAATCAAGAATTAGAGTATTTGTATAAAGATTTTTATGAATGATCCATTTTTATTAAGTAACTTAATTGAATTACAAGAATTAGATAATGAAATATTTAAGTTAATATCTGAAAAATCAGAAGGGACAACAGTAAAAGAACTTAAAACTCATGAGATAGAATTCAAAAAGCTACAAAGCGATAAACAAAATATTGAAAATGAACTGCAACTGTATTTTGACGCAAAGAATCATATAGAAAAAAGCATTTCTGAATCACAATTAAAAATTGATACAATAAATGAAAAATTAAACACAAATTTAGATGCATCTGAATTACAAAATTACAATTTACAAAAACAAAATTTTGAAAAAAATTTGTTAGATTATGAAAAATCTTTAAATGAACTAAACGAAGAAAATTCTGATGAGTTAGAGAGAATTAATAAAATAGATCAATCATTAGAGAGTTTAAAACCTACACTCTTAAGTTTATCTAAAACACTTCAAAACGAATGGAGAGATATTGATTTAAAAATTGGAAAATACGAAGAGGAAAAAAAATTACTATTAAGTAGCTTTCCTGAGGGAATAATCGACTTGTATGATGATTTAAAATCAAAAGGTGTTGAAGTTATAGCTGCTTACAAAAGGGAAAATCAATGTGGTTGCTGTGGTGTTGATCTCACTTCAAATGAAATGTATGAAATTATGAACTCTAGTTTTCAACAATGTCCATATTGCATGGGAGTTGTAATTTAATGTACAAAATATATTGTGATGGTGCTTCGAGATCTAATCCGGGAGAAGCGTCTATAGGTGTCTCAATTCAAAATGATGAACAAGAAGTTGATACTATCGCAAAGAAGATTGGTGTAGCCACAAATAATGTTGCTGAGTATGAAGGTTTAAGAACAGCTTTAGATTATTGTGACAAAAATAATTTAAAAGATGTACAGATTTATTTAGATTCTTTACTTGTTGTACAGCAGGTAAATGGAAAGTATAAAGTTAAATCAAAAAATTTAAAAGATTTATACAATCAATGTACTGATTTAATAGAAAAAATTGATAATCTAGAAATTTACCACGTACCTAGAGAGCAAAATAAACGAGCAGATGAACTTGCTAATATTGCTTTAGATTCATGATTTTATTTTGGACTAGCGGTCTATCAATATATCTTTTTCTTTATATATTTAAAGATAAAAATGCTGACTTAAGATTTATTATCTTTGGTAGTTTATTCCCCGTTATATTTGACTCAATTTTATATTTTTTTGGACTTACAAATCAAAATGAATACATAGGGCACAGCATATTTTTCACGGTAAGTTTATTTTTTATTTTTATGATTGCCACAAAGAGGGGAAGTTTATTTAGAGCAAATTCACTATTATTCTCAATAGGTTCCTTTTTCTATTTAGTACTTAGCTTTACATGGTTAAACCAAAGCATAATTCTTTATCCACTATTTCAAAATTCAGAAGATATATTTTCATTAGCTGAAAATTACAAAACAGCGCTTGGGGTAATAGGGATTTTGTATTTATTTTTTAAATTTAGAAATATTCAAATAATAAAAGAATTTATAAATACCGGTAAGTTTACTTATTAGAAATAAACATATTTACAGAAACTAAAGTTAGGAATATTCCAAAACTTATACTCAATGTATCACGAGGAATAATACTAAAAGCTAAACTACCTCCAATTACTGAACCTAATACACCAAATATTCCAACTATTAAACCAATTTTAAGTAAATTATTTTCTTTACGAATCTTAGTTGCAGCGGCAGTAAGGGCAGTAGGAATTGTTGTCAACAGTGAAATCCCTTGTGCAATAATTTGTTCAAACCCACCGAAAAAAATTAACATTGGTATTCTAATTATTCCTCCACCAATACCTAAAAGACCAGATCCGACCCCAGAAACAAAACCAATAAAAAAATATAAGATTATATTGTCCTCATAAGTTGCGGTGACAGTTGTTGAGAAGATTATTCTGTATGCAGATGCTATCAGTAAAATAGAAAATAATTTTTTAAGTAATTGAGTGTTTATTTTTGCAGTTAGTTTACTGCCAAAATATCCTCCAATTATTCCACCAATAATTATTATTAAAATTTCAAATACTAAATTTGTTCCGCTTGAAAAATCATTAAAAATGTATGTAATGCTACTTCCTGTTGCAACAAAAACAACGGCTAAAGAGGAAACACCGGTATTGGTTTTAAAATCAGTTTTTGTTAGGTAGGTTAAAAGAGGTACGAAAACAACCCCTCCACCTATGCCTAATATTCCAGAAAGCAATCCTCCAATTGAACCAATCAGAAAATATTTAATCACTTAATTTCGCAATTTAGGCAAAAGCTCTTTACCAAGTAGTTTGATTGTTTCTTCTTGATTAATGGAAGAAATTTGAATTGTAACTATATCAGAATCAAATTCATTAACTAGTGGACTATAAATATCAACTAAATCATCAATAGTTGAAGCTTTTGAAAATTTACCCATAATTTCTTCTTTTGGAAAACTGTCTGCCTCAACTCTTAATGCCTCAGGATCAAGCTGCTGAAGCCTACTCGGTGCTCTTAAGCCCCTCCATGATCGAAGTGCTGTCCAAGCGTCATCATCATTATCAGCAAACATAGTCCACCTGTAAGTATGAATTGATAAATTTTCCTTTTTTAATTCTTTGGATTTCTGCTTTGCAGGATCTATTACTCTTTCATATGAGTCTTTAGGGTCTTTAACACTAATCATGAGTCCATCAGCATATTCAGCAGCTACTTGTGCAGATTTGGGTCCACCAGCTGCTAACCATATTGGGATATTTCCAGTTGGAGGGGAATATAATTTTGCCTTTTCTGTTGTGTAGTATTCTCCGTTAAAATCTAATTTTTCTCCATCAAGCAATCTTCTTATGATAGTTAATGCTTCTATAAGTCTATTTTTTCTTTCTTCATATTTTGGAAAATCATAACCTAATGGTCCTTCATTAATATTCTCACCCGTACCTACACCTAAATGAAATGTAGAGGGTGAAAGTCTGTCAACTGTTGCAGCAGCTTGAGCTATTACACCTGGATGAATTCTCCAAAGCGGGGTAGTGACTCCAGTGCCAAGATCTAATTCTGGAAGCTTGTTAGCAAGTGCACCTAGAGTTGTCCATGTAAAGTTAGAAGCTGAATAATCATCAACCCAAGGATGAAAGTGTTCCGAAATAGTCAACATATCAAAGCCTGATTCTCTTGCAATCTCAGCATGCTTTATTAAATCTTCAGGTTGCCATTGTTCAGATCCTAGAAAGTAAGAAAATTTTGTCATTTACATATATTAGCTAAAGACTATTTTTAGGTGAGTGCCCCCGTAGGGGCACTCATGTTTTTGTGAAACTATAAGCCGGATTCTGTATATGTTTGCACATACGATAATCATCCATCTTGTATATTTGTTACCAAATATATCTAGCTACTTACCCGCAATTATTTGCCGAGTCAGCTAATTGCTTCTTAGTATTGCTCCTAGAGGGGTTTACAAGCTTGTTTAATTACTTAAACAACTGGTGGTCTCTTACACCACCTTTTCACCCTTACTTATCACAGATAAGCGGTTTGTTTTCTGTTGCACTTTCCGTCAATTACTTGCCTGGGAGTTACCCAGCTCTATTACTCTGTGGAGTCCGGACTTTCCTCGATAAATCGCGATTATCCATTTCACAGAAATAATAATAATTCTTAATTGGTTAGATGTGAATAATTATTTATTATTTCTTGAAAATCATTTATTGATATTGGACCAATGTATTTTTTTATTACTTCTCCATTTTTTACAATGTGTGTTTCGGGCACTCCAAAGACACCGGAGTATATTGCAATTTTACTATTTTGATCAACTACGTACTGAATATTGCCAACGCCATATTCATTTATAAATTTGAGAGCATTCTCTCTACTGTCTTGAAAAGAAAGCATAAATACAGAATTTTCAAATCCTTTGGTTTTTGACAGTTCAATGAGATAAGGATGTTCCTCTATGCACTCTAAACACCAGGATGCCCAGTAGTTTATAATTAAAAAATTATTATTAGATAAATCAATATTCTCATTTGTCTCCAATATTTTTAAATTTTTCAAATCTATTGGATCAATAAATATTCCTTCGTCAACAATTTCGGTGCTGCAAAATGAAAACAATAATAAAAAAATTAAAAGTTTAATTTTCATATATCGACAATATTTCTTGAATAATCTCTAGATCTTCATTAGATAAAGTAGGATCGGTCTTTAGGAATGTTAATATTTCAAATCCCTCTTTTCTGGTTTCCTCTTGTTGAATAAGAATAATTCCAAGATAAGTTTTTGCTAGTAAGGATTCAGGAGAAATAGATAAAGCTTCTTCAATATAATTAAGTGAAGTTATGGTGTCACCTGAATCATGAACCATCCATCCTATTTGAGCTAAAGCTAGACTTTTTAACTCTAAATCTTCTGAATTTTGTGCAACGTGCATGAAGTGGGGAAGAGCACTTGAGTAATTAAATTCTTCGAAATAGCGGTTAGCAAGTGCAATTCTCATTGGAAATATATCTGGATTTAGTTCTATAACTTTCTCCATTTCAGCATTTGATACATCTTCCAAATTAGTGTTTTGATTAGCAATATCTGAGGCGTTGTCATTTAAATTTATTAAAAGAAAGAATGGAAATAGAAATATGAAAAGACCTGCATATAGCCATTTATTTTTTAACATACAATTTCCTAACAAACAATAAAACAAACCCAAAAACTAATGTCAATGGAATAAACAGTATTTCTAAATTACGATTTATTGGGTTGGTAATAATTCTTTCACCATATCTTGATACCCAAAATGTATATATTTGATCATCAGTTAAACCTTCGTTAATCTGTTCAAGCAAGATAGCACCCATATCGTCTGCATATTCGGACGGAGAATCATAAATAGTTTCACCTTGACAAACTGGGCATAGTAGTGATTTACTCCACTGTTCATATCTAGATTCATTATCTGGAAATAAACTAGGTAATGTGAACAGCAAAACTAAAAGCAAAATAGTTAAATACCTATTTTTCATTTTTACTTAATCTTGGTACAAATGAAATACTTGAAACAAACAACCCTATCCACATTATAAAAATTCCATAATTATTTCTGACGATAAGCTTATAACTATTTTCATCGATAAATTTTACAGTTATATATACATCATTTAAAAAAGTTCTAAATACTGCAGGTGAGCTTATTGCTTGTTGAGAAGAATTATTAAATATATTTAAAGAAGTAAATTTAGTAGTATTTTGATTTGAAATAGGAAGTTTTATTACATTTTTTTCTGGAAAACTTTCTTCAATTGAGTCATAAACAAAGTAAGTTTGATCGTTAAAGTTAAATTCTTCAAACGAATTGATTTCTTTTTCAGTTGAGTAACTCTGACTTACATTCAAAATTATTCCAAAAGCAAAAATAGCTATACCTAAATGTGCTATTTGGCCTGTCCAGTATGTTTTATTGATTTTAGATTTTCTGAAGTTTTTAAATAAGTTATTAACAGTTATAAGAATTAACATAAATGATACTGCTACAGTAACAATCAAAATATATGAATTATCAAATGTAAGCAGAGTAAGAATACTTATTGCTAATGAGCTATTTATTAAAATCATATTTTCTTTAAACCATTTATTGATATTTAAATTTTTTATAGTCAACTTGTTTGAAAAAATCATAAGCCCTAACAATATGACTAAAAGAGGTCCAACCAGAATATCGTAATAAGATCTACCAATTGTTATTTGCCTGTCATAAAGCGTTTCATAAATTAGTGGGAAAATTGTTCCGATGAAAATAACTAGAGCAGAGGAAAATAAAAAAATGTTGTTATAAACAAAAAACCCTGCTTTTCCGAACCAATTATCAATTTTTTTTGAGTTTGAAAAATATTCAACATTCTTTGATCCAATAACAATAAAAATAATTCCAAAAAGTATCATTCCAAACAATAGATAGGTTCCTATATTCCCATTAGAGAATGCATGAACAGAAATTAAGACACCTGATCTCGTCACAAAAGTGCCAAATATTGTAGATAAAAACATCAAGCCAACCAATATGTAGTTCCAATTTAATAATGTATTTTGAGACTTTTGTATTTTTGCTGAATGAAGAAATGCTGTTGCCAAAAGCCATGGTATAAATGATACATTCTCAACTGGATCCCAAGCCCAGTATCCTCCCCATCCTAAAACTTCGTATGACCAGGCAGCACCAAGTGTTATTCCAATTGTTAGAAATAACCACGGTATATAAGTTGTTTTTTCAGCAACTTCTATCCAATCGTTGGCATTTTGTTTTTTTGAATATAACCTGCTTGTCGCAGCAACAAATGGCATTGTCATCCCTACATATCCTATATATAGCATTGGTGGATGGATTGCCATTAGAGGATGATTTTGGAGTAAAGGGTTGGGACCACGACCAATGTTACTGGTTACCAATTCCTGAAAAGGTAACAAACTTGAATTATTACAACCTACAGCTGCAAGTTCAATACAACCTGCAAAAGGAGAGGAGCTGAAAACTGTATATCCAACAAAAAAGATCATAATTAATGAAAAAATCTTTATATCTATATCTGATGAAAGATCTTTATATGATTTTAAATAAAGATACATAAAAAAACTTAAACATAGATTCCATAAAAGTATAGATCCATCTAAGGAGCCCCAAAGAGATGCAAACTTATATAAAGGGGGAGTAGATTCAGCAGAATAGTTTGCTATGTAAGAGATAGAAAAGTCATTCAAAAATAATCCTATTTCAAGCAAACAAAATAAGAAAACTTGTACAAAAAGATTTAATCTTACAAGAATTTCTGTATAGATTTCTTTTTTATTAAAGAATAGAATTACTAATAAAACAAAGCTTATCCAACTAAAAATAATTCCAGTGTTGTAAATCATTCCGAATAATTTTCTACGTTATATGTTTCACCATCACTTGATACATATTCATTGTCGTGTTTAACTAACATATCATCAGCAAGAAAAGTATCATTATCAAACACTCCATCAAGAATCACACCCATATTTTCTTGAAATAATTCTGGCACAAAACCATCAAATATTATTTCAATGTCTTTATTGCCATCAGTTATTATAAAATTTGTAAATCCACCATCCTTAGCAATAGTTCCTTCAACTACAAAACCTCCTAATTTGATTCTTTCTTCACTGTCTAGTTCAATGTTCAAAGTTTCTGATGTCGTGTAGTAATAAATAGTATTTCTAGATGCAATAATTGAACTTGCATAAACAATTAACCCAATGCCCAAGAGGACAATAATAAAATTTTTTTTCACTCTATTTAAATTTTAGCCCTTGATTTAGGATTTAAATAATTGTCCCATAAGATATCATTTGAAATTCTGAACCTTTTTGTGAGAAATGTATGAACAAGCGTAACTAATAACACACTTAATAAGAGAGTAATTAGTATGTCAGAAGACATAGGGGCATCTCCAGAGGCTACAGTTTCTTGGCTAAGAATACTAGCTTGTTGATGAACTGATCTCCACCAAATAACACTAAAATGCAATATAGGTATCTGAATAACTCCAAAAATTCCTATTAGCGATGAGTTCCTAGCTGTTTTTCCTAAATCTTTATTAAATTGTCTTGAAGCAATATATCCTAAATAAACAAGTAAAAGAATCGCAGTCAAATTGAGCCTAGCATCACCCCAAACCCACCATGTACCCCATGTTTGCTTGCCCCAGTAAGAACCAGATAGCAAAGTAACAATGGTAAATACAACACCAGACTTTGCATTAGCAATAGCTATTGAGTCATATTTAGATTTTTTAGAAAATAAATATAGTGCAGAATACAAAAAGGTAAGAGTGTAGGCTAAATACGCTATCCACACAGTTGGAACATGAATATAAAGTAATTTTGAAGATACACCTTGTGTAACATCATAAGGTCCAAAGATAGTGACGAGTAGCCATACAACAAGGGGTCCGAATAACATCATTGTGATTTCCTTAAATAAAAGTTCGTAAATGAATAAATAATCATAGTTATACCTAAAAGCATCAATGAATAAATGTTACTTATTTCTTGATTTACACCTAACCACATTGGAGCGATTAAAATTGCAAACCCAATGTAAATTGGAACAATTAAAATAAACTGGACAAATCTGCTACTGAAACTTGTGAACATTTGGAAAAATAGATTTACCATAATTGCATTCAAGCAAAAGAATAAAACAGAGAAAATAATATAGATGATTGAATTGTTTATAGAAGTATTCGTGAAACCAGAAAATAGAATTAAAAGAAAAATTATTTGAGGATAAAAAATTCCAAGTTCAGAAATAGTTTTACTATAAAAATAATCAATTTTTTTTATTGATCCAAAATTTAATTCCTTGATCAGTGTTTGCTCTTCCAAAGGGTTCCTAATAGAAAAAAGTGTTGTAAAAATAATTAGAAATAAAAGTTGAACAATGACAAACATATCATTTTCAACTCGAAACCTATTTTCAGAAAGAATAGGAAAAACAATAATTAGTACACACATTGTTGGTGTGATCAGAAATAGTGAGGTGTTATTTCTTAATTCCAAATTTAATTCTTTTTTAATGATGAATTTCTTAATCATTTAAATCTATAGTTCTTTCTATATTTGACAAGGCATTAATACTTTCTTGACTTGATAAAATTGAAGTCATCTTTTGAGTCTCTCTATAATTTAATAAATCAAATAAAAGCTGAATCCCATTTTCATCCAAATAAACTTTTGGTTCGTCAATACAAAGAATGTCTGGTTTTTTTAAATCTGCAATAGTCAACTCACTTCGTTTGATCATTCCACTTGAATAATCTTCAATTAAATCTTCTTTAAATTCATTTAGTTGATATTTATTAAGTGTTTCAACAATTAACTTTTCATCAATACTTTCTTTGTAAAGAAAATATTTTATGTTTTCTATTAAGGATAATTTTGGAATTAATGATGGACTCGAACCAATCTCCATAAAAGAGTATTCTCCTCTTTCGATATTTGAATTGAAAGTATTTCCAATAAAATTATTACTTATACACATAAGAAGAGTTGTTTTTCCAGAACCATTTTTTCCAATAATTTCGTAATTATTTGAAATTTTTAGTGATAAATCTAAATTATTTATAACAAGTTGATTTCCATATCCCAGGGATAAATTGTTTGATTTGAAAAATAAACTCATCTTCCTATTGTATTAGCTTCTTTATTTCTAATGAAACGTAAAATTAACAGAAGTTCGCTGTAAAAATTTATAATTGTGTAGTTCTCGGGATGAATTTTTAAAAATTCAATATCTTCATCACTTAAGTCAATTTTAAGATTTACTCTATTGTCAGTTATCTCTATATTAAAATTTTCTAAAATTTTCAAAGTCTGTTTATCAAATACATTAATTTTTTCTTTAAAGCTGTTGAATTCAAGAAAATTTTGAAGAAGGGATAAGTAGTTTTTGATTTTTTGGGCTTCCTCAAAATTTTGTTCTTTTGAGTATGTATTTAACTTATCGTTTAATCTTTTTACTTCTTTACTTGTATCACTAAAAAATAAATCCAGTTTTTTTCTTAAGTTGTAGTTATATTTTTCAAGATTAAATGAATCTATGCATGCACATTGTGAATTTAGAAGTATAGATATATCACATTTTGTTTTTCTTGAATTATTATTCTTACACCTAACTGTTTCAAATCTTTTATCTAAAAAATTTTTAAAATTTTTAGCTTTTGTATAACTCAAGAATGGTCCAATTTGAAAAATTGTATTTTTAGATAATTCAATTTTTGAAATCTCAAAATTAGATTTGTTACTTTTTAGTTTTATCCAGTATATATTTTTTGGTATTCTCCCACTTCTATTTAGTTGAGGTTTAAATTTATTTATCAATCGTTGTTCAACTATTAATGAAATGAGTTCATTTGGTAGATTAATGACCTTTAAGCTATTTGAAGTATTAACAATTTTGTTTGATTTATAACTTCTTGAGTGGCTTAAGTGTGAATTTATTCTATTTTTTAAATTACTTGATTTACCAACATAATTTAAAGACTTTTTATTTGAAAATATATAAACACCATGTGAAGTTGGAATATTTTGTAAATTAAACTTCTTTTTTAAATTTAAATCAATACTGCTAAGAAATTCATTGACTCTATGAATACTTTCTTTATTTTTGATTTCGTCAAATAACGACAAATGCTTAAACACTTCATAAGTCGTGAGTACATCTGCTTTAGAATTATGTTCATTTTGATTAATGGTCTTAAAATATTTACTCAAGGTCACGAGTTTATGATTTTTTACTTTAGTTCTTAGCAACGCTCTGGAGAGATTTAACGTATCCAGTGTCATATTATTTAATTTATTAAAGTTTTTTTTGTTCAATTCATAATTTAAGAAAGATAAATCGAACCTTAAATTGTGGCCAATTATTACAGAATCATCCACAAAATTTTTTATTTTTTCAATTTCATTATCAATTTTTGGAGAATTTTCCACATGCCAAGTATATATACCGGTAAGGTTTGAAATAAAGAGGGGTATTTCTATTTGCGGATTGAATTTAGAATAATATTCACCTACAACCTCATCATTAAATATTTTTAGCATATAAAGCTCAATAACTTTATCAACACCAGCTTTAACACCAGTTGTTTCAACATCTAAAATGACAAGATGTTGATTTTTTACAAATTTCAATTTATTTTGTTAATTCCCACATACCGATAGCCGCAGCAGTAGAAGCATTTAGTGAGTCAACATTATTTGTTGATCGAATACTTAAAGATATGTGATTAGATGCAAACCAATCATCTGAAATACCATACTGTTCAGCACCAACAACTAGTGCAAAATTCGCATCAGGTTTAAAATTTTCTAAAACAGTTTCTCCTTCTGGGTCTAGTAATATAATTTGATATTTTTTAGTTTCCAGTATTTCAATTATTTCTTTATTTGTGCCACTTGAAATATTCATATTAAATAAGTGTCCAATAGAAGACCTGATGACATTTGGATTAAAAATATCTGTAATTTCATCAGAAAGAAAAACATTATTTATTCCAAAAGACTTTGCCGTTCTTATCATTGTTCCTAAGTTTCCAGGTTTTTCTATTTGATCAGGTATCAAAATAGGACCATTAATTTCAGAAGTTATACCAATATGTTCTGTATTAAAAAGTGATATAAAACCATCTGGCCTATCCCTATAAGACATAGCATTAAAAACCTTTTTTGAAACCTGAACTATTCTTACATTTGATTTTCGATATTCCTCTAAAAGATTCTGATTATTATTTCCAATAAATAAATCACTGCAAAAATACAAAGTATCTATTTCGTACCTAGATTCAATTAATTGGTAACATTCTCTAAATCCTTCTGCAAGAGATTTATTATTTGATTTTCTATTTCGGTTTTTTTTAAGAGATACTAAAAATTTATACTCTGGATTATTGAGGGAATCTATTTGTTTATCTACTGAAAAATTCATTATGTATAAGTTTCTTTTTATTATGTTTATTTTTAGATATATCTGTGTTGCTATCTTCAACTCCAGCAGTAATCATTCCGATTATTTGATAAGTATCTGGAATTTTAAATTCCTCATGAATTTTTTTTCTATCGATATTATGCAATCCCATAAACCCTGAAGATAACTCTTTTTCTTCTATAAGTAAAATACAATTCATCATCGCTGCACCAGCATCAACATACCAATATGGCACATCCCAATCTTTAGAGTTTACAGCGTTTGTTTTATCATTTTTTGAGTATCTGTGGTGATAAGCCTCTTCGTTAAGCAATATAAAAAATAAAGCTAAGGAGTTTGAGATCCATGGAGATTTACCATTTTTAATGAAATTATCCTCATTAAAGATTCTGGATACGTTTTTTATCTTTTTAACATCAAAGGTATTTAGAATCTCTATTCCACGAGAAAATCCTGCAGTAGGAATTTTTATTGAAAACTTTGAAATATTTTTTAAGTTAGTATCTTCTAAAGAAGTTTTTTTATAGTTTCTAACAACTTTTCTATTATCTAAAAGATTCTCAAGATAAGTTGTTTCATTAGTCATTAACTTGTTGCATATAGTTGACTACGGAGTCACCAACTTCACTAGTGGACATACCCATTTTTCCAGCTGATAGGGAATCAAGCTTTATAGCAGTTTCAATTATCGCTTTTTCAATATCCTCTGCATAATTTTCCTCACCAAGTTGTTTGACCATCATTGCCGCTGCTCCAATACATGCCAATGGATTGATAACATTTTTATTTGTATATTTTGGTGCTGAGCCACCTATTGGCTCAAACATAGATACACCTTCAGGATTAATATTACCTCCAGCTGCAATACCCATACCGCCTTGAATCATGGCACCTAAATCAGTAATAATGTCACCAAACATATTGTCAGTGACTATTACATCAAACCACTCAGGATTTTTCACCATCCACATACAGACAGCATCAACATGGCCATAATCAGTCTCTATTTCAGGATAATCTTTCGCAACATCATAAAAAATTCTCTCCCATAAATCATGAGCATGAGTAAGTACATTAGTTTTTGCACATAATGTAATTTTTTTACGGTTGTTATTTTTTGTATATTCAAAAGCATATTTTATACATCTATGTATTGCATAATACGAATTAATGGATTCTTGTGTTGCAATTTCATTTTCTGTTCCATAATGAATGTAGCCTCCTGCACCTGCATATAATCCTTCTGTATTTTCTCTAACAACGACAAAGTTAATATCTTCTGGAGATTTGTTAGCTAGGGGAGTTTCTACTCCCGGATAAAGAACCACAGGTCTTAAATTAATATACTGATCAAATTCTTTACGTAATTTAAGAAGAATTCCTTGTTCTAAAATTCCTGGCTTTACATCTGGATGACCAATAGCTCCAAGTAAAACTGCGTCAGAATTTATGAATTGTTCAATATCTTTTTCAGTTACAAGTTCTCCAGTATTTAAATATCTATCTCCACCAAGATCATTGTTAGTGAAATTAAATTTTATTTTGTATTGTTCAGAAGTGTTTTCAAGAACTTTTACAGCTTCATTGACGACCTCAGGACCAGTTCCGTCACCTGGAAGTAGGGTAATGTTAAATTCTTTACTCATTTGTTCAACGCATTCAAAAAAGACTCTACTGAACCCTGAACGACATCTGTAGAAACAGCTCTTCCTTGTTTCATTAAGTGTCCATCGTTAATTATTGTTACAATTTCAGCTGTTGCATCAGCACCTTTTGTAATACTCTCAACTCTATAATCTATTAATGTAGCGTCTGATTTGAGAATTGTTTTAACTGCAGTAAATGCCGCATGAATCATTCCATCTCCAGTTGCTTCTTCTGTTATTTCGTCATTTCCAACTTTTAGTGTAACGCTTGCAGACGCAAATTCATCTTTACTATTAACTGAGACAGACACAAGTTTCGCACTATCGCTACTTGATTCTACCTGTCCTACAATTGCTCTAAGTTCGTTTTCTACAATTTCACCTTTTCTGTCTGCAATCTTTTTAAAGGTATCAAAAGCATTATTGAATGCATCATTGTCTAAAGAGATACTTAACTTATTCAGGGCATCTTTAAAACCAGCCCTACCAGAATGCTTACCAAGTATAATTTTTGCTTCTTGACCAACCGAATCTGGTGACATTATTTCATAGGTAGTTGTGTTTCTTAAATATCCGTGTTGATGAATTCCTGATTCGTGGCTAAAAGCATTTTTGCCTACGACGGCTTTATTATATTGAACAGGATATCCAGTTAGTTTTGAGACTAACCTTGAAGTTTCAAAAATTTCTTGTGTTTCAGCTTGGATTTCAACTCCGAACTGATCTTGACGAGTTTTTACTGCCATTATTATTTCTTCTGTTGATGTATTTCCTGCACGTTCCCCAATTCCGTTAATTGCACCTTCAATTTGTCTAGCCCCAGCTGTTATAGCTGTAAGTGAGTTAGCTACAGCTAATCCAAGGTCATTGTGGCAGTGTGTTGAAATAATGACATCTTCATTACCCCCTTTAACTTCGTCATAAACCGCCTTAAGAAGGTCTAAATAATCTTGAGGTGTTGCATAACCTACAGTATCAGGAACATTTATTGTTGTTGCACCCTCTTCTACAGCAACTTTCAATACTTCTATTAAAAAATCTTTGTCAGTTCTGGTTGCATCTTGTGCGGAGAATTCTATATTGTCACATAGTTTTTTTGCATATCTAACAGATTCTTTAGCGTCTTTTAATACTTCTTCTTTAGATTTTCTGAGCATATGTTCCATATGTATTTGTGAAGTTGATGTAAAAACATGTATACGTGAATCTTTTGCTACTTTTATTGCTTCCCAAGCTTGTTCAATATCATCTGGATGACACCTTGCAAGAGATGCTATTGTTGAATTCTTTATATTTTTTGCAATTAAATTAACACCTTCCCAATCTCCAGGAGATGAAGCTGCAAAACCTGCTTCAATTACATCTACTTTCAATTTTTCAAGCTGTTGAGCAATTAATAACTTTTCTGATGGGGTAAGAGCAATACCAGGACTTTGTTCTCCATCTCTGAGAGTTGTATCAAATATGACTAATTTATCATCACTCATTTATCTTTTTTTACATCCTTAGCATTTAGAAATGGCATCATCTCTCTTAAGCCTTTACCAACTTCTTCAAGTTGATGTTTGGAAGCTTCTGCTCTTTTCTCATTAAGGAAAGGAGAACCCTCCCTGGCCTGCGACATCCATTCTTTAGCAAATGCTCCTGATTGAATCTCTTCGAGTACTTTTTTCATCTCTTTTTTTGTTTCAGAAGTTATTATTCTCGAACCTCTCGAAAAGTCTCCATACTCTGCAGTATCAGAAATAGAATGTCTCATCCATTCAAATCCACCTTCGTACATTAAATCCACAATCAATTTAACTTCATGAAGTGTTTCAAAGTAAGCACTTTCTGGCTGATAACCAGCCTCTACTAAAGTTTCAAATCCATTTCTAATAAGCTCTGTTAACCCTCCACACAAAACAACTTGCTCACCAAATAAATCAGTTTCGGTTTCTTCTTTAAAAGTAGTTCTTAAAATTCCAGCCCTTCCACCACCAATTGCTGATGCATAAGACATAGCTAAATTTTCAGTAGTTCCTGAAGCATCTTTATGCACAGCAACAAGACAGGGCATACCGCTTCCTTCAGAGTAAGTTCTTCTTAAAAGATGTCCAGGTCCCTTTGGAGCAACCATTGCAACAGATAAATCTTCTCTTGGTACAATTTCATTGAAATGGATATTAAAGCCATGAGCAAATAAAAGAGTTGCACCTTCTTTAATATGAGATGCGATTTGATCATTATAGACATCTGCCATAATTTGGTCTGGCAACAACAACATGACTACATCAGCATTCTTGGTTGCATCTTCAAGATTTGCTACTTGGAGACCCATATCTTCAGCTCTTTTAAACGATTCTGAATCTTCTCTAAGGCCAACAGTAATGTCAACACCAGATTCATGTAGATTAAGAGAGTGAGCGTGTCCTTGGCTGCCAAAACCAATCACTGCCACTTTCATAGACTTTATCAATCCTTGATCTATTGATGAGTCATAAATTATTTTACTTTCCATATATTGTCTCCTTATAGATTAGACTGTAATGCTATTCTTCCACCTCTGACCATTTCAATTATTCCAAATGGTTTCATTAAAGCTTCAAATTTATCCAATTCTTTTGATGAACCTGTTAATTCAAAGATAGCGAAATCTTGCCCTACATCTACTGAAGTTGCATTTGATAGTGACGCTTTCTCAATCACAGATGTTTGAGAGTCTTTATTTATAGAAACTTTTAATAATAGAACTTCAGTTTCTATTGTCATGTTTGGATCAAGTTCAACTATTTTTATAACATTTACTAATTTATTTAATTGCTTTTTTACTTGTTCAACAGCATCTAATTCAGTAACTATTGTCATTTTTGATCTACCTTCAATATTTGTTGGTCCGACAGATAGAGAATTTATATTGAAGCCTCTTCTTGATATGGTGGATGATACTCTAGCTAAAACACCGGGTTTATCTTCTACTAATACTGACAAAATTCTCTCACTCATAGGTTTTTAAGATCCTCTTCATTCATAATGATTTGATCATTGCTTCCACCAGCAGGGACCATAGGAAATACCATATCTTCTGGATCTACAACACAATCAACTAAAACCGGTCTATCATTGATTTCTAACATTTTGTTAAACACTTTTTCTATATCAGACTTTTCCATCATTCTTAAGCCAACCGCACCCATAGATTCTGCTAGTTTAAGATAATCTGGTGTGTCATGAGTTAGTTCAGAAGCAGAAAACTTACTATTGTAGAAAATCTTTTGCCACTGACGAACCATACCGTGGTTCCCATTGTTAAACACCACAATTTTAATAGGTATATTTTCTGTAGAGGCAGTAATTAACTCTTGACATGTCATCTGAAAACACCCATCTCCGTCTAATGCTAAAACTAGTTTGTCAGGATAAGCTGTTTTTGCTCCGATTGCAGCAGGTAATGCGTAACCCATAGTTCCTAGTCCTCCTGAATTTAACCAGGTATTTGGTTCAGTAAAGTTCCAATGCTGGGATACCCACATTTGATGTTGACCTACACCAGCAACAACAATTGCTTCTTCTTTTGTTAACTTTTGAAGTTCTTCTAAAACATAAGGAACCTTAAGAGGACCCTTGTCTTCTTGCTTATAAGACAGAGGAAATTCAGTTTTCATTTCTTTCAGTTCTGAAACCCAATTTTCAGTATCTAGTTTTTCATCTCCCAAAGCTTCAATAAGTCCTTTAATTACACTTTTTGCATCACCTACAATAGGAACTTGTGCATCACGTACTTTTCCAATTTCTGCTGGATCAATATCAGCATGAATAACTTTTGCATTCTGAGCAAAAAATGACGGATTTGCGGTAACTCTATCATCAAATCTTACGCCTATTGCAATTAACAGGTCAGCATTTTGAATTGAAGTTGTAGCTGTATAATTGCCGTGCATACCTGGCATTTCAAGACACAATTCATGACCATCAGGAAAAGCACCTCTTCCCATAAGTGTTGTAACAACCGGAATATGAAATTTAGTAGCTAGTTCAAAAAGTTCATTATTAGCTTTTGAATGAATAATTCCTCCACCGACATAAAGAATTGGCTTCTTTGACTTTTTAATTAAAGAAGAAGCTTGCTGAACCATTTTTGGATTTGGCTCCGTTGTAGGCTTGTATCCTGGTAAGTCAAGATCGCCTGGCTCAACCCAAGCAGCCACTTGGTTTAATATATCCTTTGGTATATCAACCAAAACTGGACCTGGTCTACCAGTAGTAGCAATAAATTTTGCTTCCTTTAAAACTTGAGGAATTTCTGAAGCATCTGTGATTAAGTAATTGTGTTTAGTAGCTGCCATCGAAAGTCCTACAGTATAAGCTTCCTGAAACGCATCATTACCTATTGCAGTAGACGCAACTTGACCAGTAATAGCTAGAAGAGGAGTAGAGTCCATTAAAGCATTAGCTAAAGGGGTTATCAAGTTTGTTGCTCCAGGTCCAGAAGTAGCTATTACAACACCAAGTTCTCCAGTAGCTTGAGCATAACCCTCTGCCATATGCCCAGCACCTTGTTCATGTCTAGCTAATATATGCCTAATAGGACTATCGTATAAAGGATCATACGCTGGTAAAATTGCACCACCTGGCACTCCAAAAACAGTAGAAACATTGAGGTATTCAAGGCCTCTTATTACAAGTTCTGCACCAGTTAATTGTTCTTTTGTCATTTTTCTGTTTTATGTCTCCAAAAAAAAGCCCCCCTTTTTGGGAGGCGCTCATCAAAGCAAAATGAGCGCTAATTAAGTAAAAGCACTAATTCTGAAATGACTACAATTAAATTTTTCATTTAGAATAACTATAGTAAAACCTTAAAAAAATGAAAGATATAAATGTTATAAATTTTTTTGAAGAAAATAATTTAAATTTTTCTTCAAATTTTAATTTAGGAGTCACTAATTTACCTTCAAAATTAAATTTTGGAGAAGAAATTAACAATATAAAAAATAATCAACTTCATGCAAATATGAAGTTTACTTTTTCAAATCCGGAATATTCAGGATTAGGTGATAAATTTGACTGGGCAAAATCTGCAATTTTGATTACTTACAACTACAAAAACAAAACACAACCATCCATGCTAACTTCTCCCGGCTATGGTCAAATTGCTAGGTTTGCAGAAGAAGATTATTATTTACCTTTAAAAAACAAAATCATTGAAATTGAACGAGTTTTTGAAAAATTAAATATTAAATTTAAATCATTTATTGATAACCCTAATCATTACGATAGAACTTTTTTTGTATCATCTGGTTTGGGATGGCAAGGTAAAAGTACAATGATGTTAACACCAGGTGCAGGACCTTGGCAATTATTAGCTACTATTTATGTAGACCATACATTTGAAGAAAGCGAAAATACTAACTATTCCTGTGGTGAGTGCAATTTATGTCAGATATCTTGTCCAACTGGAGCTTTAAATAGTGAATACAAACTTGATTCAAACAAGTGTATATCTTACTGGCTTCAGTCACCAGAATTGATTCCATATGAAATGCGCGATTCAATAGGAAATAAATTTTATGGATGTGACGACTGTCTTACTTCTTGTCCGCCTGGGCAAGAAAATAATAATGTAGTTATATTTAATAAAAATCAACAAGTTAATCTTGAAGCAATTATTAAAGAAGATAACGAAAAACTGAATGAAATGTTCTATTGGTTTTATATTCCAAAAAGAAATGCTGAATATCTGAAAAGAAACGCCATTATTGCACTTGGTAACAATCCAGATCAAAATACTTCAAGTTTTTTAGAAAAAATTTATCCAGAAAGTTCATCACACTTAAAAATATATATCATGTGGGCACTCTTTAAAATTGGTAATAACGATGTATGTCAAAATTTGATTAATTCTTTTGATTCAGAAGAAAACAGTATTAAAGAAGAATATGAAAAATTAAAAAAAGTGATTTCATTAGCTAAATAATCTATTCTTATTCTATGGCAAAAATATCTGATGACGTAACAAAAGGTGTAAGTAAATCAGCTGCTCGTGCCATGCTTCGTGCAGTAGGTTTAAAGGATGATGATTTTAATAAATTTCAAGTAGGAATAGTCTCTGCAGGTAATGAAGTAACACCCTGTAATTTAACTGGACCTGAGTTATCTGAACATGCAAAAGTCGGTGTTAACGGTCCCGATTCTGCTGGATTAATTTTTTCAACTATTGCAGTTTCCGATGGAATATCAATGGGGCACGAGGGCATGAGAGCATCTCTTGTGTCGAGAGAAGTTATTGCGGATTCAGTAGAGCTTGTAATGCATGCAGAACGATTTGATGGGATGGTAACTATAGCCGGTTGCGATAAGTCTTTACCTGGTATGTTGATGGCAGCTGGCAGAATAAATAGACCTGCAATATTTCTATATGGAGGAAGTAGCTTACCAGGCGTCTATAAAGGAAAAGATATATCAATTGTTGATGTTTTTGAAGGTATTGGGGCATATGAAAAAGGAATGATTACAAAAGAAGATTTATATGAAATAGAGTGTGCTGCATGCCCTGGTGTTGGATCATGTGCCGGGATGTTTACAGCTAACACAATGGCGTCCGTTGGTGAGGCGATTGGAATGAGCTTACCTGGTACAGCATCAATACCTGCTGAAGACAGCAGACTTCGAGTTGCAGCTGAAGAATCAGGAAAACAATTAAATTATTTACTAAAACACGACATCAAACCAAGAGACATTATGACAAATGAGGCTTTCAAAAATGCAATTACTACTGTGTTAGCTTTAGGAGGAAGTACAAACGCTGTTCTTCATTTACTTGCAATTGCACATGAGTCAAAAGTGTCTCTAAGTTTGGAGACGTTTGATGAACTCAGTAGAAATGTACCTCATCTTGCAGATATGAAACCGTTTGGGAAATTTCATATGGTTGACTTGGATAAAATTGGGGGAGTCCCTGTTGTTTCAAAAATTTTATTAGAAAACGGTCTAATAAATCCAGAATGTACGACTGTTACAGGTAAAACTGTTGGTGAAAATTTAGAAAATGTTGAAATTCCAAAAAACCAAGATGTAATAAGTTTTCCGGATAATCCTATCTCAAACGAAGGAGGGATAGCAGTTTTAAAAGGAAGTCTTTCTACAAAAGGTTCAGTCGTAAAGACTGCTGGAATAGATATAAATAATTTCTCAGGACCTGCAAATGTATTTGATAGCGAACAAGATGCTCTGGATGCACTTTTTAATGGTGATATAGAAAAAGGCCAAGTTGTTGTTATTCGCAATGAAGGTCCTAAAGGTGGCCCAGGTATGAGGGAGATGTTACAAATAACAGCAGCTATAAAAGGTGCTGGACTTGGTAAAGACGTATTGTTAATTACAGATGGAAGATTTTCAGGTGGAACAACAGGTTTGTGCATCGGACATGTCGCTCCAGAAAGTTTTGACAGAGGCCCAATATCAATATGTAAAAATGGAGACATTATTAGCCTAGATATTTCTAACAGAACCCTAAACCTTGATATAAGTGAAGATGAAATGAACAAACGCTTTGGTTTACTAACCCTTCCTGAACCTCGTTATAAATCTGGAGTTCTTCATAAATACTCTAAGCTAGTCAGTGGTTCAGACGCTGGAGCAGTAACAAATTAGATGAAATGATATTCGTATCGGATGTTCACTATCAGATAGAGTATCTTAATTCTTTACCACAGAATAAGGGACCTATTGTCATTTTAGGTGATTTAATCAATTGGATTGATTACAGAGATGGACAAGGAATTGCCATGGATGTCTTTGGCAAAGATAATGTTGAAAAATTGATTAATTTAAGAAAAGAACACAAATTTGAGGAAAGAAAAACATTATGGAAAGAATTGTATAAAACTGAACCAGACAAAATTGCAAAGAAAATGCAAAATGCAATTAATAAACAATACGAAGATGTTTTTGCAGTACTTAAAAAATACGAAGTCTGGTTTATTCCAGGAAATGTAGACGATGTAGACATTATGAATACTTACTTAAGCAGTTCAGTTAAGAATGTAGATGGTATGTTGGTTGAATTTGATAATAAAAAAATTGGCTTTGCTGGTGGTGGAGTTCCAACACCTATAAATGCAAGGGGAGAAATTGACGAAGAAACATTTTCAAAAAAACTACATAACTTAAAAGACTCCAATATAATCTGCACACATGCACCTCCACTTGTTCGTGAGTTAGTTACTGATGTTGTTACAAATAAAATCGAACAAGGATGGGTTGGTCTAAAAGATTTTATTGAAAGTTATCAACCTAAATATTCTTTATTTGGAGATGTTCATCAACCGCTAGCTTCGCATTGGATGATAAGTTCAACTCGATGCATTAATGTAGGTTATTTTCGGGCAACTAATCAGTATTTAGAATTATCATCAATTTATATATGAATTGTTTAGCTTTTGATGTTGGAGGTACAACCGTAAAATACGGTGTCATAGATGAATCTTATAAAGTTTTAAAGAAAGATAAGATACCAACTCCAGAAAATGAAGAAAAATTTATTTATTCTATATCTAAAATTATTAAGGAAAATATATCAAATATTTCAAAAGTATCAATTGCTATGCCAGGATTTGTAAATTTTGAAAAAAAACAATATTCATATGGTCCAAATTTACAATATGACATTAATTTTTCTAAATTAGTAAATTTTACAGATTATGAATTCTATCTGGATAATGACGGTAATGTCGCAGCTTACTGTGAGTACTTATTAAGTTATAAAAATAAGTTTTCTAATTTAATAATGTTAACTTTTGGAACAGGGGTTGGTGGAGGAATAATTTCCGAAGGTAAATTATTAAGAGGACAGGGGAGCGCAGGAGAGCTTGGTCATATGCTTACCTCAAACAAAAGAGATGTTTTATGCGGCTGCGGAAAAAAAGGATGTTACGAAGCTTCAGTTGCAGCTTCAGTATGGACACAAAGATGTTCCCAACTTTCGTTGGAAAACAAAACTTCAGAACTTGCAAAGAGATTTGCAGAGAAAAATGTTGGTTCAATAATATTTGATAAGAATTTAAATCTTACAAATGAAGAAAAAAATGTTCGAGATGAAATAATTCAAAATATTTCAGACGGGCTAATAAGTTTATTTGAAATATTCAACAATGAAGTCTTTGTTCTTGGAGGAACTATGTCTTCTGAACCTTTTGACTTAATAGATTTGATTACTAGCGATATTCAAAAGAGATATAAATTTCCATCTAGAATTTTCCCGGAAATATTTATTTCTAATCAAGGAGAAGACTCTGGAATAATTGGTGCAGCAGCACTTGCATTTAATGAAGAAAGTTAAATCTGTTTTACTTCCTGGAGAATTCTTCAAAAACGATTTTATAGTTAAAACAGAAAAATTAATGTCCTTAGACATCGATACAATATATTTATTTGATCATGGAAAAAACCCTGCAGGTAGCGATTTAGATGTTTATGAATTAATAGATGGTATTTACAAATTAAATGAAGTTGTTAATGGTCAAATTAGATTGGGTGTATGTGTATTAAACATCAATGCGAGACCATTTCAGGAATTGTTTGACGAATATATATACAAATTTCTTGAAATTAAAAATTTTAAATTGGGAATTGGCACAGGTGATGATAAATTTGAAAAAAGACCTAATTTCTCAAATGACATTGAAAAAATTATAAATGAAATAGTAAATTCAAATATGTTTAGTCAAAACAATATCAGTCTATTTATTGGGGGACACTCAGAAAAAAAACTTCAATTAATTAAAAAATATTCAATTGGAATTAATCAATGGATGGGCACTAAAAAATTATTTGAAGAAAAAGAATCTATATTTACTCAAATTGAAAATCCGAAAGGAAATTTAAGTTTATGCTTTAAAGCCGGCAAGCCAAATTTTTTTGATAGTGAATTAAACTACGAATATATACATATATTAAAAGATTCAAATCGGGAGATTTTTTTTGAAACTATAGATAATATTTTTAGATGAATAAATACAGCAATGAATTGATAAACAATTTTCCTGAATATTTATTTAATGAAATTAATCAAAAAAAGATTACTGCGCGTCACTTGGGAAAAGACATTATAGATTTAGGATATGGTAATCCTGATTTACCAACGCACGATAAAGTGGTAGATAAATTAATTGAAACAGCTAAGCTCAAAAAAAATCATAAATATTCTGTATCAAAAGGAATATTTGGTTTAAGAGAAGCTATTGCTATTAAATATGAAAAAAATTATCAAGTTAATCTTGATGCAAATTCGAACGTTGTAAATACTATTGGCAGTAAAGAAGGGTTAACGCACCTCTTAATGTCAGTCTTAAACCCCGGTGACAAGGTTGTTGTTCAAGATCCAAGCTACCCAATTCACCATTTTGCTCCGTTAATAGCAAGAGCTGAAACAATAAAAGTAAATTGTCTTGATAAGTCAGCCTTTTTGACAGAATTAAATGACATCTTAAAGAAAACAAAAATTAAATTGTTATTAATATCTTTTCCGCATAATCCAACAACTCTTACTGTTGACCAAATTTTTTACGACAGTCTTGTTGAATTAGCTGAAAAATATAACTTTTTAATAGTTAATGATTTTGCATACTCAGATATATATTTTGAGGGAAATAAACCTCCCTCACTTTTATCTTCAGACAAGAATTTACAACATTGCGTTGAGTTATATTCTCTTACTAAGGGATATTCAATGGCTGGATGGAGAGTAGGATTTGCTGTCGGCAATGCAGATGCAGTTGCAGCAGTTACAAAGCTAAAGTCCTATATAGATTATGGAACTTTTCAACCAATACAAATTGCATCTACCGTTGCTTTAAAAGAATTAGACGAGTATCCATTTGAATTATCAACTGTTTATAAAGAAAGAAGAGAATTAGTTGTTGAGCACTTAGAAGATTTAGACTTCATTGTTCAGGAATCTGACGCGACTATGTTTGTCTGGGCAAAACTTCCAGAAAAATTTGATAAAGATTCATTAAAATTTTCATTAGACATTTTAGAAAAATCAAATGTAGCAGTCTCACCAGGAGTTGGTTTCGGAAAATTTGGCGAGGGCTACATTAGGATTGCTTTAGTAGAAAATAAACAAAGAATTAGACAAGCAATGAAAAATATTAAGGCAGCTCTCTAATGTATGACTTAAGATCAGATACTGTAACCAAACCATCAAAGAAGGTTTTAGAGAGCGCTTTAAATGCAGAGCTTGGTGATGATGAGTATATTGAAGATCCTACTGTAAATAATTTAGAGGATGAGTGCGCTAATCTTTTAGGTTTCGAAAAAGGATTATTTGTTTCTTCAGGTCTAATGGGAAATCAGATTTCACTATTAATTCACAACGACCCCGGTACAGAAGTAATAACACCTCATGACTCACACATTAAAAATTACGAACATGGAGCTGCAGCTTTCTTATCTCGTGTACAATTTCGTGATGCTGAACATACAGATGGAGAGTTGAATTTAGAATATGTAGAAAAACTTATATTAAAGTCAAAAGTCCACAAACCCATAATCAAAACTGTTTCGATTGAAAACACTCATCTGGCATCTGGAGGTTCGATTGTACCTTTTGATTCAATAGAATCTTTAAGCAAGATTGTGAGGGAACATGGTCTGAAGCTCCATGTAGATGGTGCGAGAATATGGCATGCAATACAAGAGGATAAAAATAATATGAATTATGGGGATTACTGTGATAGTTTAACATTCTGCTTCTCAAAGGCTCTAGGAGCACCTATCGGCTCTATGCTGCTTGGCTCTGTGGAATTTGTAAAGCAGGCGAGGGAATATAGAAAAAAACTTGGAGGAGGAATGAGACAGGTTGGTGTAATTGCTTCAATGGCAAAAACTGCTTTGCAAGGCAGAGAAAGTATTCTTGAAGATCATGCAAAAGCCAAAAAAGTTTACGACTTCCTTAATGTAAATCTAAACAATGAAAAAATACAAAGCATTGTTTACAAAGGAACAAATATGATATTTTTGAATATTAAAAACGAAGAAGATCCGAATAAATTATTAGATATTTTTTATAACGAATCAATTAATGCTGGGCTAATTGGAGAGAAATCAATTAGATTAGTGTTTCATAAAGACATAGTACAAAATGACATTGATAAAATTTGCGAAAAATTAGTTCACTCTTCTTCCAAATTTTGATTCCATTCTGTTATTGATTTTTCAGATAAATTAACCAATATATAAACACCAATTAGATTAAATATATTAATTACACCAACATAAGTTAAAACACTAGTTAAACAACTCCCTTCATCAGAGATAATGCAAAATGTATTTCCAAGAAGGTAGCCAATATAACTAGACAATAAAATTACGGAAGTGTATATAAAAATCCGAGTCTTGTTGCTAAATCTCATAATTATATTAACTTTACCTTATTATGAATTTTCCTAACCCTTGGATTACTATTTTAAGTTTTGTGTATATTTTTTTCAATGGATTTATTTCTTTTCAACTTAGCAGGAAGATAGTTGATATATACTTAGAAAACTTTAATTCAAAATTTTTTAAATCATTAGAGCCGATAGTTGGTAGCTTGGGATTCATCGGATCATTTGGTGGAGGACTACTTATTTTATATTATTTTATTATAAGTATAACTTAATATACTATACATGACATACCTAGTATGTGTATAATTCAGAATTTTTAAAATATTGTATTTCACAATGATCTGGCCTATTTTTTGTGAAATCTTTATCATTTAAATAATAGTAAGTAAATGCTCTAATCGTATCTTGATGAGATACAAAAAGTGTATTTTCACATTTTTCATAAATATTGTTAAATCTATCAAATACGCTTTTTAAAGATTCTCCAGTATTTGTTAAATTTAATGGACTGTTATCAGCGTTCTTGAAGGTTTGTGTTGATTTAATTTCGTTCCAAGTTTTTCCGACCCAATCACTAGGTCCTGCCCATTCAATTATGTTATAGGATGTAGTTATATTTATTTTAAGAACACTGTTTACTATTTCTGCTGTTTGTCTTGCCCTTAATAGAGGAGAGGAGATAATATTTTTTATATCAAATTCTTCTTTAATTTTTATTCCAGCATCTTTGGCTTGTGTCTCACCCTTACTGCTTAAATAAAATCCTGGAAGGTTTGCGTAAAACACATCTTTTTCATTTTGAACCTCACCATGTCTAAGAAATAAATTGCCCATTAATTTAGACTAACTCATTTTTATATTAAGATTTACATATGGGTTTGAATAAAAAAGAAGAAGAAATTTTAAAACAAATTGAACAAGAGTTAATGAAGGATGATCCTGATTTAGCAAAAACTGTTGAAGACTCTACTCTTTCTAAATTTACAAGAAACAGAGCAGTTATTTCTTTTTTTGTTTTTGTTTTAGGACTATTGACAATGTTCAGTACTTATATAATTCAACCCGCAATAGCTATATTTGGATTTTCTGTAATGGCAGTTGCTGGATATGTATTTGTCGCAAATACAAGATCACTTTTAAAAGCTGAAAACGTAAAAGAGTGGAACATAAAACAAGTAATTAAAATTTTAAG
>SGYR01000004.1 GCA_004213405.1 Candidatus Actinomarinales bacterium | reverse complement strand
TAAAATTCCTGCAGTAAGATCTCTATCCATATCAATGGACCTTGCAACAAAAGATGCTTCTGCACCTATTGCAAGACTCATTGGATTAAGTGGCATCTCTACAGAACCAAATGGAGATGACTTAGTCTTCTTACCTTCCTCGCTAGTAGGTGAGTACTGGCCTTTGGTTAATCCATAAATCTGATTATTGAACATAAGAATTTTAATGTTTACATTCTTTCGAAGTGCATGAATCAAATGGTTTCCTCCAATAGATAGCGAGTCACCATCACCAGAGACTACCCACACAGATAAATCTGGATTTGATACTGATACGCCAGTAGCAACTGCAGGTGCTCTACCATGAATTGAGTGAACACCGTATGTATTCATGTAATATGGGAACCTTGCTGCGCAACCAATTCCAGAAACAAAAACTATTTTTTCTTTTGAAATACCCATCTCAGCCATGAAGTTCTGAACTGACGCAAGGATAGTGTAGTCACCACAACCAGGACACCATTTAACCTCTTGGTCACTTTGCATGTCCGTTCTTTTATAGGTAACTGGTACTTTACTCATTTATCATTTCCTCAATTTTATCAGTAAGCTCCTGAGCTGTAAAAGTCTCACCAGAAACTTTATTAATTCCTCGTGCATCAACTAAAAAAGCCTCTCTTACTAGTTTAAGTAGTTGACCAGTATTTAATTCAGGAATGATTACCTGCTTAAATTTTGATATGATTTCAAGTGTGTTATCTGGGAAAGGATTAAGGTGAACAAAATGCGCACTTGCAACCTTGACACCTTTTTCATTCAATCTATTGACAGCTTGTGTAATTCCTCCATAAGTTGAACCCCAACCAAGTACTAATGTATCAGCTGATTCATCACCATGAATTTCTAACTTATCAATATCATTTGCTATGTTAGAGATTTTCCATGCTCTCATATCTGTCATGTATTGGTGGTTTGCAGCGTCATAAGAAACATTTCCTGTTCCCTCTTCTTTCTCAAGGCCACCAACTCTGTATTCAAGACCTGGAGTTCCTGGTAGTGCCCATGGCCTAGCAAATGTATCAACATTTCTTAAGAATGGCAAAAACCCATCTTCTGTATTTAATTTTGTAATAATATTTGTCTCCAATTCATTTAGTTCTTCAGTATTTGGCAGGTTCCATGGTTCAGAACCAGTTGCAACATAGTTGTCAGATAATAAAATCACTGGAGTCATATATTTTAAAGCAATTCTGGAGGCTTCATAAGCTGCATAAAAAGCATGAGAAGGAGATTTAGCAGCTACAACTGGAAGAGGTGACTCACCATGTCTTCCATATAATGCAAACATTAAGTCTGATTGTTCAGGTTTTGTTGGAAGTCCAGTAGATGGCCCACCTCTCTGTACGTTCACAATGACTAATGGAAGTTCTGCAGATAATGCCAATGAAATCGTTTCACTTTTAAGAGCTAGTCCTGGACCACTTGTACCAGTAACTGCAAGCTTTCCTGTAAATGAGGCACCAACAGAGGCAGCCGCAGCTGCGATTTCATCTTCCGCTTGAAAAGTAATGACATTAAAGTTTTTATGTTTTGAGAGTTCATGCAAAATATCTGATGCAGGTGTGATTGGATAGCTACCATAAAATAAATCTAGATTTGCTTTCTTTGCAGCAGCAATTAAACCCCAGCTCAAACCTATATTTCCATTTATATTTGTGTATTCACCTGGAGGAAGAGAAGCTTTTTCAACAACGTAGGTATGATGAAATGCCTCAACAGTTATACCAAAGTTGTAACCAGTTTTTAATGCTTTGATATTTGCCTTTGCAATCTCTGGAAGTTTACTAAATTTATCATTGATCCAATTTTCGGTATCTTCCAGGGGCCTATTAAATGTCCATGATATCAAGCCAAGAGCAATCATGTTTTTAGATCTTAAAACTGCTCTACCAGGTAAATCAAATTCCTCTAAGGCCTCTTTAGTAAGTTTTTCCATTGGGACTTGAAACACTCTATAACCGTCTAGTTCACCAGATTCTCTTGGATCTACTTTATATCCTGCTTTTGTAATATTTTTTTCTTCAAAAGCATCCTCATTTAAAATGAGCATTCCATTTGGAGCTAGATCGTGTAGATGTGCTTTCAGAGCAGCAGGGTTCATCGCAACTAAAACATCAGGATTATCACCAGGAGTTAAAATATCAAAATCTGCTATTTGAACTTGAAAAGAAGAAACTCCTGCAATAGTTCCTTGAGGTGCTCTTATTTCAGCTGGGAATGCAGGAAGCGTTGCTAAGTCATTTCCAAACACAGCAGAAGTATCGGTAAATCTTGTACCTACTAGCTGCATACCGTCACCAGAGTCACCAGCAAATCTAATTGTTATTGCTGGAATAGACTCAACTGTTTTGTTCTCAATTTCCATAAGTATTCCCTATTAATTTATTGTAATCTTTGCGGGGATAATGCAATTTCATTTTGCTGAGTTCCTGAGCAAAATTCTGCACTTTCACCAGAACAACACTCAGCTTGATTTAATCCAAACATTGCACAGCCACTACTTATACATGCAGCATGACCATGAATATAAGCCATCTCATTTTTGCACCAACTACAATAAAGTGCATTACTCATATGCTTTAAACCTTTGATAGGGCCAGTATCTATATTTTATTTTTAAACATTCAGTTGCCGAAACCGGACCCAATGTTCTCGAGTCGCTTGAGGAAAGTCTTCTTTGGTCACCAAGAACAAATACTTCGTCCTCACCGAGTGTTTGTTGAATAAAATCGTCTGTGACAGTTTTAGCCCAGATGTCATCTATCTCTGAATTATTTATCAAAACTTTACCGTTTTCAGAACTCACAGTTTCGCCTGGTAAGCCAATTACTCTTTTTACAACATCAATATTTTTTTCATGATTTTTAAAAATTACAATATCACCACGATTTAATTTATCTTTGTTTTTAATAGCAACAACATAGTCCTCTGGCAGTAATGCAGGACTCATACTTTCTTCTTTGATTTCATAGGTTGTTATATTTTTCTTATCACTTTTGAGAAATACATATAAAACGACAAGAAATAGTGTTCTAAAATTAATTAATCTTCCAGCTGTTTTAAACATAAGGTTCTTATCAAATTATAATATATAAAAAAGGAGATTTATGAATTTATTTAAACCGAAAAACGTAGCATATGCGCATTGCGATTTGCCTTGTGGAGTTTATGATCCAGCTCAAGCAAGAATTAATGCAGAATCAGTCGTTAATGCATCTAAAAAATATCAAGAATCTGATGATCCAGCTTTTAAACAAAGATGTATCACAATAAAAGAAGATATGGCAGAAGAAGTCAAAAAAGACCTATGGGTTCTTTGGACAGACTACTTTAAGCCAGAACATTTAGAAAAATTTCCAAATGTTCATGATCTTTTTTGGAATGCAACAAAAAAAGCTGGTGAGGCTAAAAAAACAGAAGATCCAGCTGTTGGTGAAGAACTTTTAGGTTTGATTAACGAAATAGATGAGGTATTTCAGGCTACAAAAAGCTAATCAAATTTTTTGAAAAGGTGTCCTATATTTTTTAAAGGGGCACCTTTTTTTATTTCATTTATTCCCCAACTATTTTGGTTTTCCTTTTGAATAGCATCACTAACTATTTTTGAAGTTGTAGGCATAAAAGGGGTAAACATAGTTGCACAAGCATCAATAGATGTAATTGCGCAATGCAAGATTGCACTGGCTCTTTTTTTATCTTTTTTTATAACTTTCCACGGTTCTGTCTCATTTAAATAAGCATTGATAGAATTCACATATGCCATGACATTTTGAAGTGAAGATTTAAGTTCTACTTTTTCAATCATTTCACCTGTTGTTATAAAACAGTTTTTTGCACCTTCCAAAAGGTCTTCATCTATTTTTTCATACTCAAAAGTTGTGTCTAGATCATCAAAATTATTTATGTACTGTGAAAAGACTCTTTGAACAAGATTTCCCCATGCTGCCACAAGTTCTTCGTTATTTCTTCTTATCATTTCGTCTTCAGAAATCTCTGAATCATTCTGTTCTGGGAGAATACTTGCAAGAGAATATCTTAACGAATCAGGATTCCATTCATCAAGATAATCATTGAGGGTTTTCCCAACGCCTCTACTAGCAGATGCCTTTTCTCCTTTTATTAAAATGTATTGATTTGCTGGAACATTAGTAGGTAAGTTTAAATCCCCATAAGCAAAAAGCATTGCTGGCCAAATTATTGCATGAAAAGGTACATTATCTTTGCCAACAAAATAATAAGACTCTGCATTTTTATCTAGCCAGAAATCTTTCCAAGCCTCTGGGGTGCCATTGTTAATTGCCCACTCTTTCGAAGCAGATAAGTAACCTATTACAGCTTCAAACCATACATAAATCTTTTTTCCATCTCCAAGTTCATTATCTGGTATCTCTATACCCCAATCTAAATCCCTGGTAATTGCCCTATCCTGCAAGCCTTCATCAACAAAAGATTTTGAAAAGTTAATAACATGTGGTCTCCAACCTTTTTTAGTATTAAGCCAATCTGCGAGTTTGTCGTTTAAAGCACTTAATTTTAAGAAATAATGTTCTGTTTCCTTAAATTCTGCAGGATTTCCATTAATTTTACTTTTTGGATTGATTAATTCTTCTGGATCTAATGTTATTCCACAACTATCGCATTGGTCACCTCTAGCTTCAAGGTAATTACATTTTGGGCATTCACCTTCAACATATCTATCTGGTAGAAACTTATTTTCTTTTGGATCAAATGCTTGAATACTTTTATTTTTTTCAATGAATCCATTTTCTTTAATTTTTAAAAACATTTCTTGAGTGACCTCTTTGTGGTTATCGGTCATAGTTGTTGTGTAATTGTCCCATTGAATATTTAGTTTTTCCCAATAGCTTAGAAATTCAGCATGGTATCTTTTTACTATTTCAATTGGTTCTACACCTTCATCATCAGCTCTAACTGTTATGGGCGTTCCATGGACATCACTACCAGATACCATGATTACATTATTACCTATCATTCTGTTGTATCTCGCAAAAATATCTGCAGGCAAGTACGCACCACCAATATGACCTAAATGTCTGGATCCGCTTGCATATGGCCAAGCTACAGAAACTAAAATATTTTTGGACATGCAATAAGAATAGCCTTTTTTAGGATCATTCATTTGAAAATAATTTCAATTTTCGAAACATATAAGAAACATTTCAGTAATAATCATTTAACTTTTTTGTTAACTATTAACTATGTCCCGATATTAAATTGAGTTTTTGAAAGAAGGAGATATATGGAATCAATGATTATAAATTCAGTAGACAGTCTGTGGGTTCTCATAGCCGGTATTTTGGTTATGTTTATGCAACCTGGCTTCATGTTAGTTGAGACAGGCTTCACAAGATCTAAAAACTCAGTAAACATTGTTATGAAAAACTTTATGGATTTTTCAGTTGGTGCAATTACGTACTGGGCATTTGGTTTTGCTTTTGCGTATGGAGGTACAACCCTAGGAGGCTTCATTGCATATGGAGATTTCTTTCTTGAAGGTCAAGCTAGTACCTATTTCTTCCAAGTAGTTTTTGCAGCTACAGCTGCAACTATTGTTTCAGGTGCAGTAGCTGAAAGAACAAAATTTAGTGCTTATCTTTTATTCCAACCATTTATTTGTGGTGTAATTTATCCAATAGTTACACACTGGGTATGGAGTGGACAAGGTTGGCTTGGCGACTTAGGCTTCATTGACTTTGCAGGTTCAGGCGTTGTTCACATGGTAGGTGGATTTGCTGCCCTAGCTGGAGTAATGATTGTAGGTCCTCGTATAGGTAAATATGATGATAACGGAACACCGTTACCTCTACCAGGAAGCTCTATGGTTGCAGGTGCATTAGGTGTATTTATCTTATGGTTTGGATGGTACGGGTTTAATGTCGGATCAGCTTTAGCTGCTATTGATGTTGACCTTGCTGCTATTGCAGTGACTACAACCTTATCAGCTGGTGCTGCTTCTATTGCTGCAATGTATACTTCAATGATTTCTGGAAAACCAGATGTAAGTATGACACTCAATGGTGCTTTAGCAGGATTAGTTGGAATCACAGCTGGATGTGCCAATGTTAATAATCTTGGAGCAGTCCTAATAGGTTTAGCATCTGGAGTGTTAGTAGTTTATTCAATTAACTTTATTGAGAAAAAAGGACTCGATGACGCTGTAGGTGCAATATCTGTACACGGCATTTGTGGAGCATGGGGAGTTCTTGCAGTAGCAATTTTTGATACTACAGATGGATTAATTTATGGTGGGACATCACTTTTTGTTCCACAATTAATTGGAATTGCTGCGATAGGAGGATGGGCTTTTATTACCTCTTATGGCGTGTTAAAAGCAATAGATTCCATTGTAGGTTTGAGAGTAACCCCAGAAGAGGAGATTGCAGGTTTAGATGCTTCTGAACATGGAACTTCTGCATACGGAGATTTTATTCTCAAAAAGTAAATATATTTGAAAATCAGCCACAACTCATTTAGGTTTCCCCCTTTTTGAACGATTGGGCTGATTTTCATCTTTTAAATTGTTAAGTTTTGAAGTATTATTGGGGGACTATGTTCGACTTTTCAGAAAAAGATTCATGTGGAGTAGGCTTTATTGCCTCAAGAAATATTCCCCCAACACATGGAATGACCCTAAAAGTTCTAGAGTGCCTTGCTAATTTAGACCATAGAGGTGCAAAATTTGCTGATGGAACAGGAGACGGAGCTGGCGTACTTACAGAAATTCCATTTGAACTTATCAGAGCAGAGTTAGCTGAATTAAATATAGAACATGATACAAATAAAAAAATTGGAATTATATCTTGTTTTTTTGATCCAAAGAACATAGATGACTCAATCGAGTTAATAAATAATGAACTTAAAGAATATAACATTAAACATTTATATTGGCGAAAAGTACCAACAGACAAACAAATTCTAGGAAACCTTGCTAGAGAATCAAAGCCATCAATTTATCAAGGAATTGTAAGTGCGGAAAATGAATCTCCTAAAGATTTTGAAAAGAAGCTTTATTTATTTAGAAAAACTTTAGAACGAAAAATTGCTGAAATAGATTTCCTAAATATTCATATAAACTCTTGTTCCTCAAAGACAGTAGTTTATAAAGGACTGTTTACCGCAAAGCAAACTGCAGATTTTTATTGGGACTTAAGAAATCCCCTTTATAAAACAAGATTTGGTATTTTTCATCAAAGATTTTCTACAAACACATCTTCAACTTGGGATAAAGCTCAACCATTTAGAATGCTAGCTCATAATGGCGAAATCAATACTATTCAATCTAACTATTCCTGGATGAAAGCTAGGGAAGTTGATGCTACATCATCTTATTGGAAAGATGATATTCAGAAAATTAAACCTTTTATAGATGAATCTATTTCTGACTCAGGACAACTCGACAATGCAATTGAGTTATTGGTTAGATCTGGTAGAACTCTCGCCCACTCTCAAGAAATGCTTATCCCTTCAGCGTGGGAAAACAATCCACGATTTACCAAAAAACAGAAGGCATTCTATCAATACCATTCATTTTTAACTGAACCATGGGATGGGCCTGCAGCAATTGTTGCTTCAGATGGTAGAGATATTATTGCTGGTTTAGATAGAAGTGGATTAAGACCTATGCGTTGGATGGTTTCAGATAGATACGTTTTGGCAGCATCAGAAGTTGGTATCTGTCCATCAGTTGAAGCTGGTGCTTATAAAACAGCCCAATTAGAGCCTGGACAAACTATTAGGTATAGAATTGAAAATGATGAGCTACTCGATGAAAGCCAGGTAATTACAAAGCTTAGTGAGAAAAACCCATATATAGAATGGGTGAACTCAAAACCACTTGAAGTTGATCAAACTTTTAATGAGGAAAAAGATAATGCAATAGACGTAGAGAGTCTCTCAGATTTTTATGAATACACACCAGAGGAAGAAAGGTTAATTCTATTACCTATGCTAAAAGGGGAAATACCTACTGGGTCAATGGGAAATGATACTTCCTTGGCAGTCATGAGTAAAAACAGTCCGAGATTATCAAGGTATTTTCATCAATTATTCGCGCAAGTTACAAATCCTCCAATTGATCCAATTCGCGAAAGATTTGTTATGTCTACAAAAACATATCTTGGTAAGAGAGGATCTATTTTAAAAGAAACAGCTCAGCAAGCGAATCTAATATCCTTGGATTCTCCAATATTAAGTGGTGCTTCAGTTGACTCTTTAACTGAAAATAAAAGCCTTAAAAATAAGACAATTGTTATTTCTACGACATTTATAAAAGAGAATAAGACATTAGAAGAATCATTAGATGATATTTGTGAAAAAGTTAAATCAGAGATTTTAGAGAATAATAAATCAGTAATTATATTTTCAGATAGAGGGATAAAACCAGGAGAGTCTGTGGTACCGTCATTGATGGTTATTGGTAAAGTACACCACTATTTAATTGACGCTGGAATAAGACTTAAAGCCTCTTTAATTTCAGTTTCTGGAGAAATAAGGGATTCTCACGATGTTGCTTGTCATATTTCTTATGGGGCCTCTGCTGTTTGGCCATATTTAGCTTTAGAGAAAGTGCGAGAATTATCTATTCAAAATGAAACTCTAAATATTTCTATTGAACAAGCTCAAGAAAATTACCGAAAGTCTTTGAATAAAGGTTTGTTAAAAATTATGTCAAAAATGGGTATATGTACAATATCGTCATATCGAGGTTCGGAGTTATTTGAAATTATCGGACTCAATAGTGAGATTATTAATAATGTGTTTAAATTTTCAAAAACAAGAACTGAAGGTTATGGGTTTGAACACTTCAACAAAAATTTAAGAATATACCAACAGGAAGAACGTGCAGAAATTCTTAATGGAATTGGTGGTTTCTATAAGCACAAAAAAGATGCAGAAACACACGTAACTTCTCCAAAAACTGTATTAAAACTTCAAAAGGCTGTGAGATCTGGTGAATTGTCAGACTGGCATAGCTATCTTGAAACACTAGAAGATAGAGATGATGTACAATTAAGAGATTTATTTTCACTTCCAGAAACTACTAACAACAATGTAGTTCTAGAAGACGACTCTTTAAAAGACTTATATAAGAAATTTACTGTTAGCTCAATGTCGCTTGGAGCACTTTCTGAAGAAGCACATCAAGCTTTGGCTATTGCAATAAATCAAATTGGTGGAAAATCAGGTTCAGGTGAAGGTGGAGAGGATCCGGCGAGATTTGATAACGAAAAGAATTCAAAGATAAAGCAGATTGCTTCCGGAAGGTTTGGAGTTACTCCTGACTATCTTGCCTCGGCTGAAGAATTTCAAATTAAAATGGCTCAAGGTTCAAAGCCTGGTGAAGGGGGTCAGCTACCTGGTTTTAAAGTAGATAAACACATTGCAAAATTACGACATACTGTTGAAGGTGTTACCTTAATTTCTCCGCCTCCACATCACGATATATATTCTATTGAAGATTTAGCGCAATTAATTTATGACTTAAAAACATTCAATCCAGATAACCCTGTTTCGGTAAAACTTGTATCAGAGCCAGGAGTTGGAACAATTGCTGTAGGAGTAGCAAAAGCTGGTGCGGATATTATTACAATTGCTGGTAGTGATGGAGGAACCGGAGCAAGTCCATGGATAAGTATTAAGCACGCTGGATCTCCATGGGAACTTGGCCTTAGCGAAACTCACCAAGCTCTAGTAAAAAACAACATGCGACATAAAGTTTTGATTGAAGTAGATGGTGGTCTAAGGTCAGCAAAAGATGTAATAATCGGAACTATATTGGGTGCGGATCGATTTGGATTTGGAACACTGCCTTTGTTAGCTCTTGGGTGCAAAATGGTCAGACAGTGTCATGAAAATACCTGCCCTGTAGGTATAGCAACCCAAGATGAAAATCTAAGAGCTAAATTTCCAGGTGCTCCTGAGCAAGTTGTACAATTATTTAAATTCATAGCTAATGATGTAATGGCGTATCTAGATAAATTTGGTGTAAGCGATATTGAAGATTTACTAGGTAGAGCAGATCTTTTAGGATTAAAGATTTCAAATAGCGATTTATCTAAAAGCCTTCATAAAATATTGATGAACTTTTCGATAGAAGAAAAACATCCAGGTTTTATCAGGCATAGTGAAGGTCGTTTATCAAGAAGAATTACTTCTGAAGTTATTAGATCTGTAGAGAGAGGAGAGAAATCATTCCTTCAATATCCTATTTCAAATGAAGATAGAAGTATTGGTGCTAGATTATCTGGAGAAGTTACATTAAGAAAGTTATCTTCAAAACTTGCAGAGAACCCAACAACAATAAGTTTATCTGGCGCAGCTGGACAAAGCTTTGGAGCATTCATTAGAGATGGTATTAATTTGAAATTAACTGGTAATGCCAATGATTATGTTGCAAAAGGCATGGGGGGTGGAAGCGTTACGATTATTCCACAAGGAAGAAAAATGCAAGGAGCATATCATGCTGCTGGGAATACAATTCTATACGGTGCTACGGGAGGACAACTTTTTATCGCTGGCACAGTAGGTCAAAGATTTGGAGTAAGGAACAGTGGCGCAATTGGAGTTGTTGAAGGCTGCAGTGCTCATGGTGCAGAATACATGACAGGAGGCACCTTAGTCATTCTTGGAAACATAGGATTTAATTTTGCTGCTGGAATGACAGGAGGTAAAGCAATCGTCCTAAAAACACAAAAGAACTTTGAAGAATACATCTCAGAAACAGCACCAGAATATAAGACAATGTCTGACATAGACAAATTAGAACTAAAAACATTGTTAGAAATTCATATCGAAAAAACAAACTCTGAAACAGCTAAAAAGATTTTAGATAAATTCGATAATTGGGAAAATATGTTTGCTGTATTCGGCGGCATTGCAGAGGTGGAAAAAGACTCTGTTCAATTAAAGCCAGAAAGTGTCAAGGCGTTAGATTAATTAGTACTACTAAAAAAAATATAATCATTTAGCATAAAATTATGGGAAATATAAAAACATCTGATCTTTCAATGCAGTGGTCCAATGTTTTGGAAATGGTATACGAATCACGTATTGATTCCGTTGGATTAAATGAAAGAGTAAACTCACTAGCAACAAGAAGTATAAAAAAAGATTCAAAATTAGAAGCACTAAATATGATTGTTACAATGTGCGACCTAACAACTCTTGAAGGCGAAGATACTGAAGGTAAGATATCTCAAATGGTTGCAAAAGCAATTAAACCTAACCCTTTAGACACCTCAGTACCAAGTGTTGCTGCAGTATGTGTTTATCCTTCGCTAGTTGCTATCGCTAAAGAGAAAGTACAAAACTCTAATGTTAAAGTTGCCGCAGTATCTTCATATTTTCCAAGTGGTCAAGTGCCTATGGAGTCAAAATTACTAGACACAAAATATGCAATTGATTCTGGAGCAGATGAAATAGATATTGTAATTAATAGAAAAGCTTTTCTTGAGGGTGACTATAGAAAAGTATATGACGAAATAGTTGCGTTAAAAGAGGTGTGCCAAGATGTTCACTTAAAAACAATACTTGAAGTAGGTGATTTGAAAACTTATGAAAACATAAGAAAAGCTAGTCTTATTTCATTAGCTGCTGGTTCCGATTTTATAAAAACATCAACTGGTAAATTGTCTATCGGCTCTTCAAGACAAGCTTGTTATGTAATGCTTAAGTCAGTATTAGATTTTGAATCTATGACAGGAGTAAAGGCTGGTATCAAAGTAGCTGGAGGCATTAGAGATGCCAAAGATGCTATTCGATATTTAGTAATGATAAATGAAGAAATGGGATCTGATTGGTTGAATCCAGAGTTATTTAGATTTGGGGCATCAAGCCTTCTAGATGATGTATTAAAACAAATAAAAAAACTAAAAACAGGGGCCTATCAAGCTGGCTATTATTTTCCAAGGGGATGATTTAAGATGGTTGATTGGCAATACTCAGAATCTATAGAATCACCAGATATAGTGTCTATTAAAAAAAAGTATTCAAATTATATTGGTGGTAAATTTGTAGAACCAAAGAGTAAAAAATATATAAATACCATTTCACCTTCAACTGAAGAATTGTTATCAAAAGTCCCGTTATCAAATGAACAAGACATTAATAGTGCTGTAAAGTCCGCAAAAGTAGGATTGGAAGTTTGGTCTAAACTAACACCAAATCAACGCTCACGTTATCTATTTAAAATAGCTAGGTTAATTCAAGAAAGATCAAGAGAATTTGCGGTTTTAGAATCTCTTGATGGTGGAAAGCCAATCAAGGAGTCTAGAGATTTTGATTTACCACAGGTTGCAGCTAATTTTTTCTATTTTGCTGGATGGGCAGACAAATTAGATCTTTCGTGGGCAACAAAAAGCTTGAAACCATACGGGGTAGTAGGTCAAATAATACCTTGGAACTTTCCATTATTAATGCTTGCTTGGAAAATTGCACCTGCTTTAGCTACTGGAAATACAGTTGTGTTAAAGCCTGCAGAAACCACTCCACTAACCGCCTTACTTTTCGCTGAAATCTGTGAACAAGCAGGCCTTCCTCCTGGAGTTGTCAACATAATTACAGGAGATGGGTCAACAGGTTCACTTATAGTTAATCACAAAGATATAAATAAAATTGCTTTTACTGGATCTACTCAAGTTGGAAAACTTATACAGAAATCACTCGCTGGTAGAGATGTTGGGCTTACTCTTGAATTAGGTGGCAAAGCTGCAAATATTGTCTACGAGGATGCTGCAATCGATCAAGCTGTTGAGGGAGTAGTAAATGGTATATTCTTTAATCAAGGTCATGTCTGCTGTGCTGGAAGTAGGCTGCTTCTTCAAGAGTCAATACACGATCAATTTGTTAAAAAATTAGAGAAAAGAATGCAATCACTAAGAGTTGGAAATCCATTAGATAAAAACACTGACATAGGAGCAATAAACTCAAAGGAACAGTTAGATAAAATTACAAGTTTAGTTAATGAAGGAGTAGAAGATGGTGGCGAGTTGTTTCAAACTCAATGTGAATTGCCAGGTAATGGATTCTGGTTTAGGCCTAGTCTGTTTACAAATGTTCAACCTTCCTACTCAATTGCAAGAGAAGAGATATTTGGCCCAGTATTAACTACTTTAACTTTTAGGACTCCAGAAGAAGCTGTTGAAATAGCTAACAATACTGAATATGGTTTATCAGCTGGAGTGTGGACTGAAAAGGGATCAAAAATATTGTGGACCGCAGATAGGCTCGATGCTGGTGTTGTTTGGGCGAATACATTCAACAAGTTTGATCCTTCGTCTCCATTTGGGGGATATAAAGAATCAGGATTTGGAAGAGAAGGCGGAAGACACGGCCTTCTCTCATATTTAAAGGCATCATCATGATAGATATTAAAAAAACGTATAAAAATTATGTCGATGGTAAATATGTTCGTTCAGAATCTGGAAAAACTTATACAAAAGAGTTAAAAAATGAATTCTATGAACTTCCTCTAACATCAAGAAAAGATATAAGAGATACCGTCACATCATCAAAATCTGGATTTAATAAATGGAATGGGTTAACACCTTACACAAGAATGCAAATTCTTTACAGACTCTCGGAGATGATAGAGGGAAATAAAGAAAGTTATATCGAACTATTAATTTCTCATGGAATGTCAAAACAAAAAGCTAATAAAGATATAGAGCTAGCAATAGAAAATATTATTTGGTTTGCTGGATTAGCAGATAAATGGGAACAGTTAGCTGGAAATTTAAATCCAGTTTCTGAAGAGTATTTCAATATTTCTCATCAAAACCCTATAGGAGTAGTATTCTCACTCAGTAATTCAAGAGTTTCATTAAATGAGCTTTTATTGAGCTTACTTCCTCCTGTAACTATTGGTTGCTCAGTCATCTCATACTCAGAGGAAAGTAGTGTCTTAGCTTTAAAATTTGCTGAGGATATTAATAACTCTGATTTTCCAGCGGGCTCACTTAATATACTTACAGGAAAATTTGAAAACATTCTTGATGATGTAAGTAAACATGTAGAAATAAATCTTGTTGCATTACATAAAGAAATCGAAAAGGATGGATTAAAGAGAATACAAGAAAATGCATCTAGTTCAGTAAAAAGGGTAGTTTCTTTGCCTTCTATTTCTGGGTTATCATCTATATTGCCTTATCTTGAGACAAAAACTGTTTGGCACCCTAAAGGTACATAATCTGTCACACTTGAATTCTAAATTAGTTATATAACTCATACCCTGTATTGGCTACTTTGATTATTCAAAGTAGCCAATTTAAACTAAAATACTTAACTTATGAGTGATGAAACATGGGGCAACCTACCAATTCCAAATATATATATTGAATTAGAAGGAAACTTTGTAGAGTTTAATGAGCGAGAAGAATCACTTATTTGTGATTTTCCTGTTCTGTCGAAATTTTTTAACCCAATGGATGTTACTTTAGGTGGAATTCTTGATGCTTATATGGATTGTACAATGGGCCCTTTAAGTTATTTACTCGGCGAAATGGTTGTTACTAAAACTTTTACTGCAAAATACATAAGACCAGTTACCGGAGATTATAAGAAAGTTACAGCTAAAGCATGGAGAGATTCAGTTAGTGAAAAGGGTTCAATTTATAAGGCTGAATTATTTCTAGACAACGGCGAAATAGCAGCAGTGTCTGAAGGGTTATTTGTAACCCCAAAAAATTAATTTTTAATTCTTGAAAATTGAAATGCCGAAAATATTACAATAAATATTCCAATTAATTGAATTACTTCAGTTGCTTCATTTAGAAAAGTAAATCCAAAAATAGTAGAAAATATTGGAATAATATAAACAGTTATTGATCCTCCTACTGCTCCAACGTCATCAATTAAATTATAAAAAGATAAAAAAGCGATTCCACTACTTCCAACTCCTAACAGCAGCATTGGAAATAAAGAAATATTATAAGTTGGAAGAGAGGGCCCACTGTTAACAACTAACAAAACAAGTGAAATTATAGTTGCATATCTCAAAGCTATTTTTAATGTTTTCAATGATCCGTGTTCTTTAATGAGAGGCTGCACTATATTTGCCGCAAAACCGTAACTTACAGAAGCTAATAATGCTAACAATGCACCAAGGTTTAATTCACTAAATGCATTACTAAAACCAAATGAAACAAAATAAATTCCTACAAATCCAGTAATTAAATATAAAATCTGTTTTTTTGTGATCTTATTTTTAAAAACTAAAACAGCAACAAGGCTTATAAAAATAGGGGTCGACCCATTAATTAATCCAGCAAGGCTAGATGTTATAGTTTCTTCTGCTTTAGCAAATAGGTAAAAAGGAAATGACATCCAAAGCAACCCAACCATACTTAACTCAAAATGCTGGCGTAATGAAAATGAAGTTTTTTTGAAGTCAATTAAATTAATGAAAATCATACCTATAAGGATTCTGTAGAAAGCAATATTAAAAGCGTCTAATTCTTCTAAAGCATATTTCATCATTAGAAAAGAAGAGCCCCACAAAGAAGATGTCAGAAGCATTTGTAGGTAATTTTTAATTTTCATATATTTTTTCAAACAATAGAGTCACCATCCAACAGGGTAGAAGGATTAGTGTAGTGGTTCAAACTGACACAAAGATGACTCTACAAATATTATATAAATAATAAATTTTATTGGTCAGTCAATAAAACTGTTTTTTTTCTTAAACGAATTAATTCATTTACAGGTAAATCATTTTCTTTACCTATTTTTTCAATAATCCCTTTTTTATTATCACCTGTTACAAGTAAATATACGTGTTCGACATTTTTTAATAGCTCAAAAGTAGAAGTAACTCTCCATCTAGTGAGAATATTTACTTCATTATGAACAAAACCTTTCTCATCAGCATTTAAAGCAGTTGTATCTGGAAATAGCGACGCAATATGACCATCTTCTCCAACTCCTAATATTGCTGCATTAAATTTATCAAATTTGCTAAAAACTTTAGTGGTGTAGTTTTTTGCAGAATGGCCAGGATTTTCTTCATAAGAGTATTCAATGATATTTAGATTTGAATTGCTGAAAATTGAATTAATCATTCTTTGATTAGATTTTTCGTCATCTATATCTACATGTCTCTCATCAACAGTCCATAGATAAATATTTGAATAATTTTTATATTTTTTAGCAAATAATTCATAAAAAAACTTAGGTGTGCTTCCACCCGATAACCCAAGACTATACTTTTCAGAGTCATTGATTTCAGAGCTTATTAAATCCAGAAGTTTATTTGAACAATCAATATGATTGTTTTCCTTAAGTATTTCTAATGAGTCTATCATTTCTTTTATTACGTTTATTTTTTAAGTAGTATCAATGTTAGTGGAAAAAAGCATTCAAATAATTGGTGGTAAAAAATTAACAGGAAACATAAAAGTTTCTGGTGCAAAAAATGCTGTTTTAAAGCAAATGATCCTTCCCATACTTTCAGAAGGTGTATATAAAATAGAAAATGTCCCAAATATTGCAGATGTTTATTACATGCAAGAAGTTTTGGATGTTCTTGGAATAACATCAAAACTTGATGATAAAACTTTAGAGATTAATTCTCCATCAGATATTTCAGTAGAAGCTCCATATGAAGTTGTTCAAAAGATGAGAGCTTCAATTATCGTCTTAGGCCCTTTATTAGCAAGAAAGGGTGAAGCTAAAATTGCTTTTCCAGGTGGTGATCAGCTTGGCCCAAGACCTGTCAAAATGCATATTGAGGCACTAGAGAAAATGGGTGCTAAGTTTGAACTAGATCACGGTGTGCTTATTGGAAAAACCGATGGACTAAAAGGTGTCGAAATCAATCTTCCTTATGCTTCAGTTGGGGCAACAGAGAACACAATATTGGCAGCTGTATTAGCTGATGGAACAACAATTATTGAAAATGCTGCAAGAGAACCAGAAGTTGTTGATTTGGTGAAGATGCTTAAAAATATGGGTGCCCAAATCGATGGTGAAGGTACAAGTGAAATTACAATTCAAGGAGTCGATTCTCTAAAAAGTACAAGCCATGAAGTAATTGGAGACAGGGTTGTTGCGGGAACTTACCTTGCCGCATTTTTAGCTACGCAAGGATCAGGTGTAATTAAAGGGATTAATCCAGAATGTTTACCCATGGAATTAAAGAAATTTCAAGAAATGGGTGCAGATTTAGTTATCAATGAAAATTCTATAGAAATAAATAGTGAAAAAGAAATTTCCTCAATTGAAATTTCTACTCTTCCTTTCCCAGGAGTTGCAACAGACTTACAGCCTATTTTTGGGGCATGTCTATTAAAAGCGAGTGGTACATCAATAATTACTGAAAATGTTTATGACCAGAGATTTCAATGGATACCAGAAGTTCAGAGAATGGGTGCAGATATACAATCTGGTTGGCAACATGCAATGATAAAAGGAGTAAAAGAACTATCCGGCGCACCAGTCCACTCAACTGATATAAGAACTGGGGCAAGTTTGATAATAGCTGCTTTACAAGCTGATGGAGAGTCTATAATTACTGGGATTGATCATATTGAGAGAGGGTATGAAAATATTGTTGATTTACTGAGTTCGGTTGGAAGTGAAATACAATATAATTAACATATGGCAAATTTAAATTTTCCAGAAGTAAAAGATCGTGATCCAAATGCTGAAGTAGATATGGAGGTATTAAATGATACGATCGAATACATTCGCCCTGCAGTACAGGCAGATGGTGGAGACATTAAATTAGCATCTGTTGAGAATGGTGTCGTTAATATAGAAATGCTTGGTGCTTGCCAAGGATGTCCAATGTCCATTGCAACTTTAAAAAGTGGAATTGAAAGAATATTAAAAGATAAAGTACCTGGTGTAGTAGAAGTTATTGCCAGCTAAGTTATTCAGAATCTCCTGTTGAGTAAAAGTTAATTCCCACTAACAATCCACGATCTACTAGTGGTTCAACTACATATCTAACCGAATTTACGGTAACTCCGCCACCAATTTGGTTTGGACTTTCCACTTCATCATATAGGCCAACTTTTGATAAAACAGACTCTCGGCCGTCTTTATCTAGTGTTTCATCTGACAAAGCGATAATAATTAAAAAGAACAAACGAGTCCTTTGCGCTGTGACTTCATCATTAGCTACAGGAGAAAAGAATTCAACACCCACAACAGTGTCATCAGTAATAAGCATATTCAATACAAATGCAGATTGAGTGTTTTCATTGAGACCAAATTGGTATATAAGTATATTTCTATCAGTAGAGGCCCACTGAACATTGTCAGGATCTATTGAAAAATAAAAAAGAGTCTCTTCATCACTAGCAATTTCAGAAACTAATTTATTCCAGTTAGCAACATACTCACTTGGGTTTTTTCCAAATCCTTGTTCAAAAACTATTTCTTGAGATTGACTTCCATCACTACTTGCTTCTTCAGAAATATCCGTACTTGAACATGAAACTAAAAGTAGAACTAAAAGGGTTGTAAAAAATTTCCTCATTTTTCTAAAATATTTTTTAAATTCATCAAATTTTTCTTCCAGATTAATTTTAAGACAAATCCTCCGAAAAATTCTGCAATTGGTCCACCGAGATAATATGGAGCTTTTAAATCTTCAATCCATTGAAATTTTGTTGAGTTTTCACCATCTTTACTTAAATAAAATGCACCTTCGCCAGTAACAATTCCCTCATGAACTACTCCTATACTGTTCATTTCTTCCCACGTCGTTACGGTAATAATATCATTTAAAGTGAATGGTCCAACTTTTGTCAAAACTTTCATTTTTGTATCAATACCAGCTTCATTTTCAGAGAGAAAGTCAATTTTTGCTGCATCTTGCATCCAATTAACATGATTTTTCATTATTTTTACTTCATCCCAAACCACTTCAATAGGCTTGTAAATGATTGTTGAAACTTCAATTCTTTTACTCATTGCTTGTTAAACAATATTAGTTCATAAGTAAAATAAATATATATGAATAAAAATGATTATATATATTTAGATCACGCAGCAACCACTCCAATGCGTCAGGTGGCTTTTGAAGCATACAAAAAAACAGAAATGGATGCTTATGCAAACTCTTCTGGTGGCCATGCATTGTCACGAAAAGCTAAAAACATACTTGAGGAGTCAAGGGAATTTATAGCAAGCTGTTTTGGTGCAGCACCTAATGAAATAACGTTCACTAGTGGTGGGACTGAAGCAGATAATTGGATTATAAAAACACCTTTTATAGACAAAGACTCTTCAGCTGAGCTTACAACGACTCAGATTGAACACGAAGCTGTTCTAGCCTCTGCAGAAAATGTAAATAGTAAGGGATTTAATGTTAATTTTGTTTCATGCGACGGTGAAGGAGTCACAAATATTGATGAATTTAAAAAGTCGATTAATCCGAATACTCTAGTTGCTTCAGTAATGTACGCAAATAACGAAACAGGAGTTGTACAACCTATTCAAGAAATGTCAAAAATAGTAAAGGACATCAATCCAAATGCATTATTTCATTCAGATGTAGTACAAGCAGTTGCTACCAAAAAATTAAACTTTCATAATCTTGGAATTGAAAGTGCTGCTATTTCAGGTCACAAAATTGGCGGACCCAAAGGTATTGGAGTTATGTTTTTAAAGACTGGATATAAGATTCCTAGCTTCTTACATGGTGGAAAACAAGAACTCGAAAGAAGAGCAGGTACAGTTAACGTCTCTGGTGTTGCTGGATTAGCTGCAGCTCTTAAAGAACAACAAAACAATCTAGAAAAAGATGTTGAATTAATTGAAAACGAAAAAACAATATTTGAAAATTACCTTAAAGAGAATATTGAATTAAGAGTAGTTGGAGAAAATGTAGAGAGATTGTGTCATATATCTAATATACAATTCAAAGATATAAATTCAGAAACATTAATGGTAGCTTTAGATTTAAACGGAATGGGAGTCTCAAGGGGCTCAGCATGCGCTAGTGGTGCACAGAAACCATCTCACGTATTAGAAGCTATGAAAGTTGATGAACAAGTTATTAATAATCATCTTAGATTCAGCTTTGGTTGGAATACACAAAAGGGTGATGGTGAAAAGTGTGCTGAAATTGTCGAAAAGACTATAAAGGAACTGTCATGAGGATTTTAGTTGCTATGAGTGGTGGCGTAGATTCCTCTGTTGTAGCAGGGCTTTTAAAGTCACAAGGACATGAAGTAATTGGTGTAACTATGAAGCTTTGGGAGGGGCCTAATGGTGAAATGCCTGAAACAGGGTGTTGCACATCTGCAGATTCTGAAGACGCTCGAAAAGTAGCTGCTAAATTAGACATTCCGTATTATGTCTTAGACTATACGGCTTCTTTCTCAGAAAATGTTATCGATAACTTTGTTGACATGTATGCACAGGGCTTAACTCCAAATCCATGTGTGGAGTGTAATAGATCGGTTAAGTTTGATCATTTTATAGACCAAGCAAAAAAATTAAATTGTGAAAAAGTAGCTACAGGCCATTACGCAAAGATAGTAATGAACAATAATATGTATGAACTTCACAAAGCAGATTATTTGGATAAAGACCAATCTTATGTTTTACATATGCTTGATTCTCAAAAGTTAGAAAATATAGAGTTTCCGCTCGGCACTATTTCAAAACCAGAGGTTAGGCAAATAGCTGCGTCTCTAGGCTTGAAGACTGCTTTTAAAAAAGACAGTCAAGATATATGTTTTGTTGGGAAGAAAGATTACAGAAATTTTGTAAGTAAACGAATAGATGTTTCATCAAAAGGTTTAATAGTCGACAAAAATGAAAATGAAATGGGCACTCATGGAGGTATACATGCTTATACTATCGGACAAAGAAAAGGAGTTCCAGGCGGCCAAGGTGAAGCTAAATATGTTACAAAAATAGATGTAGAAAACAATAAAATTTACATTGGAAGTAAGGATGAGCTTACAACCAAAAAATTTATCTTAGATGAAGTGACCTTTGTTAATGAAGTTGAGCATGAAAACTTATCTATTCAAACTCGTTACAACTCTGAAGATGTCCCGTGTGCAATTGAGAAAATAGATGAATCTACTTATCAAATTGTTTTAAAAACACCAACTATGGGTGTAGCTCCAGGACAATTTGGTGTAATTTATAATGGCACAAAACTTGTTGGGGGAGGAAGAATTACCTCTAAAGTTTTAGAAGACGTTTATGAATAGTAAGGACGTTAATAATTTAATTGAAAAGCTGACAGCTGCTGAACACGCATATTATGTACTAAATAAACCAATCATGTCAGATGGTGAATATGATAAGTTATTTAATGAATTAAAGAAAATCGAATTAGAAAATCCAGATTTAGTTTTTGAATATTCTCCAACGCAGCGGGTAACAGGTACTCCTGATAATGTTTTTGAGCAAATAACGCATAAGCAAAGAATGTATAGTTTAGACAATTCAGAAAGTATTCAAGATATTACAAAATGGATTGAAAAAATTGAGAAATTAACGGATAACAAAATATTTCCTCTGACAGTAGAACCAAAGATAGATGGCCTTGCAATATCTTTAATTTATAAAGATGGTTTGCTTGTAAAGGGACTTACTAGAGGAGATGGGTTTGTGGGAGAAGATGTCACGCACAACATAAAAACTATTATGAATATTCCACTCAAATTAAAACAAAACATCGAGGGTGAAGTAGAAGTAAGGGGAGAGATATTCATGCCTACTGAAAGTTTTGAACAATTGAATAATCAAAAAATTAATGATCAAAAGAAGTTAAATCATCTATCCCAACTTGATAAAAAAGAAATGACAGCTGAGCAAGTAAAAGAACTTAGAGAATTAAGAAATGAAGGTACTTCTGAGTTTATAAATGCAAGAAACGCAGCTGCTGGTTCTTTAAGGCAAAAAGACTCAAATATTACAGCCAAAAGAGATTTAAGACTTCTTGCTTACCAATTAATTGAACACGATCGTCAAGCAATTGATAGTTACTCTGATCAAATAGCATTATTAAAAGATTTAGGATTTAGTACTAATGAAGTAACTGTTACCAAAGATATAAAAAATGTTGAGTCAGAACTGAACAGAATTGAAGAAAATAGAAATAATTATAATTACCAAATAGATGGTGCTGTTTTAAAAGTAAATTCATCAATCACTCAAGACGAATTAGGTTTTACATCAAAAGCTCCAAGATGGGCAATTGCTTTTAAGTTTTCAGCAGAAGAGCAGACAACTCAGTTGTTAGACATAAAATTACAAGTTGGAAGGACCGGAGCAATTACTCCCGTTGCTGTTCTTAAGCCAGTAAATGTTGGTGGTGCACTAGTATCATTCGCTACTTTACACAACCCAGATGAGATTAAAAGAAAAGACTTAAGAATAAATGACTATGTAATTGTTAGACGTGCAGGCGATGTTATTCCAGAAGTAGTATCTTCTATTCCTGAAAGAAGAGAGAGTTCTTCAAAAATATGGTCCTTGCAGAAGAAATGCTTGTGTGATGAATATTCAATAGAGTTTGTCAATGGTGAGAAAGTTCCACGGTGTGCAGGCAAGGAAAAATGCAAAATTGCCAGTAAAGAGGCTTTGATATTCTTTGGATCTAAATCTGGCCTTGATATTGACGGTTTGGGAAGAGAGACTGTTGAGACTTTATTAAATGAAAATCTAATTACTAATTTCGAAGATTTGTACAACTTAACTTATGATCAATTAATAAATCTTCCTCAATGGAAAGAGAAGAAAACTATTAACTTACTAAATGCAATAAGAGAATCTATTGACGCTGAACCTTCCAGGCTATTAGCTGCACTTGGAATTAGATTTGTAGGAAAGCAAACAGCCAAATTATTGGTAAATTCTTTTGGTTCAATTAACAATGTTTTTAAGGCAAATGAGACTAATTTACAAAATATTCATGGTATTTCAGATAGTGTCGTAAATTCTTTATCTGAATGGCATTTAGAAAAGACAAACAAAAGATTAATAGACAACTTATCAAAAATTGGTTTTAAAATAGACACCCTTGTAGAAACTTCCTCAGGAGAATTACAAGGAAAAACCTTTGTACTTACTGGAACACTAAGTCAATATACAAGGCAACAGGCTACAAAGTTTATTGAAGACCTTGGAGGAATCGTGACTTCATCTGTATCTAAAAATACTAACTATTTAGTGTATGGTGAAAAAGCAGGATCAAAATTAGATAAAGCCAAAAAATTGAAAGTAGAAACTTTGACGGAGTCTGATTTTTCAAAGTTAATCAGTAAGTAGTAAACTCCCACTCATATTCACCAAAATCAGGTAAGCCAGTAATTGTATCCCAGCTAATTCTTACAATATGTTTACCTGGATTCCAAATCTCAAAAGTTTTATTTGGTCCAGGCCTCCATATATATACACCAGTAGCTTCAACATACTGGATTTCTGATTGAGGAATAATATAGTTATCAACTATTAACGTTAATTGGTAACCAACAGGTAAATCTATTTCTAATGAAGCTTGCTGGGGAACTTGATCGTATGGTAAGGGATAGATATTTTCCAGTGAATTTGGCAACACCAGTTCTTCACTATTGTTTTGTGAAAATGTTACACCCCATGTAATTACTAGTATTAATAAACCAGTCAATAAAAGAATAATAAATCTGTAAGTCTGTTTAGTCATACATTAAAATGATATCTAATAAATAAAAAGAGACCAAAGTGAAAATAGAAAATTTAGAAGAGCAGATTATAAATATTGATCCTAATAACTTAACTGAAAATGATTTGTCAGTTATTGAATTTACAATACAAGAGCTCGACAAAGGAAATATTAGAGTAGCAAGTCATAAAAATAATGAATGGTTTCTAAACGAATGGGTAAGGGATGCCATTTTGTTATTTTTTTCTATAAGAAATTTAAAAGAAATTAGTGCAAATGACCTCATTTATTATGACAAGTTAGAGCCTAAACAGAATTACAAAGAACTTGGCATTAGAGTCGTCCCTCCTGGAGTCGTAAGGTATGGAGCTTTTTGTGAACCAGGAGTTGTTGTCATGCCTGGCTTTGTCAACATTGGTGCATATGTTGGTTCAGGAACTATGGTTGATACCTGGGCGACAGTTGGGTCTTGTGCTCAAATAGGAAAAAATGTTCATCTTTCAGGTGGAGTTGGTATTGGTGGGGTACTAGAACCTGCAGGAGCTATGCCAGTGGTTGTTGAAGATGGGGCGTTTATTGGCTCACGTTCAATTATTGTTGAAGGCGTCAGAATAAAAAAAGGAGCAGTAATAGGTGCAAATGTTACTCTTACTGCCTCTACACCAATTATTGATGTTACAGGTAAAGAGCCAGTTGAAGTTAAGGGTGTAGTCGATGAAAATTCTGTTGTCATTCCAGGAACAAGGCCAAAAGAATTTCCAAGTGGTGTTTTTAATACTCCTTGTGCTTTAGTAATTGGAAAAAGAAAAGAATCTACTGATGAAAAAACTTCACTTACTGATGCATTGAGAACTTTTGGAGTTGAAGTTTGAACTTAGTTGATACTTTTTTAAAGCTCATTTCTATTGAATCTGAAACTGGCAAAGAAGATAATATTCTAGATTTTATTGAAACATTTTTAGAAGGTAATAATTTTCAAGGTGAAATTAAAAGAAATAATGGTGGAATAGTAGCTGTCCCTAGTGAATCAAGTAAAAAAATTGCTTTAGTTGGTCACGTTGATACCGTTCCTATTGTTCCTAATCAACAATATGAATTTGATAACGATGATTTAATTGGCGGAAGAGGATCTGTTGATATGAAAGGTGGCATTGCAGTCATCTTACATTCTTTACTCGAAAATTCTTCCGAAATAGTTGGAGTCTTTTATACAGCAGAGGAAAGTTCATATGAAGACAATGGATTAAATATCATTATGCCAGAGCTTTTAAGTGATTTTGATATTGACTTTGCAATAATTTTGGAACCAACTGACAATGAAATTCAATTAGGTTGCTTAGGTGCTTTAAATGCTACTTTAACAATAAGTGGCAAAGCGGCACATTCGGCAAGGCCTTGGGTTGGAGACAATCCTATTTACAAAGTTAAAGATGTAATTAAGTTAGTTGAAGATAATGAAATTAAAGAACTTGAAATAGACGGTTTAAATTTTAAACAAGTGATGTCAATTACTAAAATTTCCTCTGGCATTGCTAATAACGTTATTCCAGAAACATTAAAGTTAAATTTAAACTTCAGATACTCACCCGAACTAAATGGATCTGAAGCAGGTAGTTACATTAACAACTTATTTTCTGATTATGTTGAAGTAGAAATATTAAATACTTCAGACGGAGCGATGCCTAATAAATCAGAAGAGAAAATTAGCGATTTTATAAAAAAGACAGGAGCAGTGGTTCAGCCAAAGCAAGCATGGACTGATATCGCAAGATTTTTTGAACACAAAATTCCTTGTGTAAATTTTGGACCAGGTGATCCCCTTTTAGCTCATGCAACGAATGAACATGTTAGTAAAAAACAGCTATTAGAATCATATGAATTACTTTCAGGCTATCTAGGAGTAAAAAAGTGAGTAATGAGTTCAATATTAAAAATATAGCTAAGCTTGCTTCTATTAATTTATCTGAAGAAGAACAAAACAGTCTGAGCAATGACTTAAGTATTATTTTGGAGCATGTAAATGCATTAAGTGATTTAAAGTTGGACTCTCAGCAACAAGAAATATTTATACACCCTTTAGAAAAAGAATTAGAACTACAAGAGGATGAAGTTGTAGAATCCTTGACTCATGATGAGGCAATTAGTAATGCTCCAGAGTCTAAAGATGGAAAGTTCGTAGTTCCACCTTCGATGGAATAGTTATGGATGCTTCAAATTTATCTATTAGAGAAATAAACTCACTGTTTACAAAAAAAGAGTTAAAACCATCTGAATTGTATTCAAAAGTATTTGAAAATGCTGCAAACTCAGAAGCAGCACTTCATGCACATCTAACACTTTTTGAAGAGGAAAATATAAAAAAAGCGGCTGATTCTGACAAAAGGTTCAGCAATGGTGAATCAGCTAGTTTATTAGATGGAATACCAATTGCAATTAAAGACAATATCAATATAAAAAATTATAAAACTACATGCTCTTCGAAAATGTTATCAAACTATACATCTCCTTATGACGCAACAGTAATTGAAAAACTTAAAGAGCAGAATACTTTGTTTACGGGTAAAACAAATCTCGATGAATTTGCGATGGGCTCATCCACTGAAAACTCTGCATTTGGCCTTACTAAAAATCCGTGGAATACAGATTATGTTCCTGGAGGGTCTTCTGGAGGTTCTGCCGCTTCTGTTGGTGCAAGATCATCAATTGCAGCACTTGGAAGTGATACTGGTGGATCAATAAGACAGCCAGCGTCTTTTTGTGGTTTAGTAGGTTTTAAGCCGACTTATGGAACTGTTTCAAGATTTGGTTTGGTGGCTTTCGCATCTTCTTTAGATCAAATTGGTCCAATTACTAAAACTGTAGACGACTCAAGAATCATTTTTTCCTCGATTTCTGGAGAAGATAGTCGAGACGCTACTTCAGTAATTAATAACCAATTAGATATTCCAAGTGATAACAGTGCGACAATTGGAGTGATAAAAGAATTAATGGAAGATGGCATTTCTGATGAAGCTAAAAATGAAGTTAATAAAGTCGTTGAAATTCTTAAATCTAAAGGTTACAAAGTTAAAGAAATCTCAATACCAATAATCAAACTTTCTATCAGTATCTATTATTTAATCGCACCAGCTGAGTGCTCAGCTAACCTTGCTCGATTTGATGGCGTTAGATATGGATTAAGGGTAGATGGAAACACTAGTTATGAAATGATGGAAAATACCAGAGCCGAAGGATTTGGTGCTGAAGTTAAAAGAAGAATTCTGTTAGGAACCTATGCACTATCAGCAGGGTATTATGACGAATATTATGGAAAAGCTTTGCAGGCAAGAAAAGAGATGATAGATGAATTTGCTAAAACATTTAAAGATGTTGATTATTTGATTTCACCAACAACTCCAACACAGGCTTTCAAGTCTGGTGAGAAAACAAGTAATCCATTAGAAATGTACATGTCAGACTTATGCACAATTCCAGCAAATTTGGCTGGTCTTCCAGCAATAAGTATTCCTACTGGACTTAGTAAAGATGAACTACCTCTTGGAGTGCAAGTAATGAGTAAGCCATTATCCGATAATTCACTTCTAGATTTTTCAGAAATAATTGAAAATGAGGTTCAGTTTGATGGACAACCTAAAGGATGGTTGTAATGTCTTTAAAACCTACAATTGGTATTGAAACTCATATTGAGTTAAATACGAATACAAAAATGTTTTGTAGGTGCGCAGTTGTTGATACGGATGAACCAAACATAAGCTTATGTCCAACCTGCATAGGCTTACCGGGTGCTTTGCCTGTGCCAAACAAAAAAGCTATAGAATTTATTACATTACTTGCTCTTAGCACTGGCTGTGAAATAACAAGTAAAGGTATGTTTCATCGTAAAAATTATTTTTACCCCGATTTACCAAAAAACTATCAAATCTCTCAATTTGATTTACCAGTTGGACTTAATGGTGAATTAGAAATAGTTATTGGTGAAAATAATGATTATATTCAAATTGAAAGAGTTCACATGGAAGAGGATACAGGTAAATCTTCACACAGTGGATCAGGTAGAATTGAATCCGCCACTAGTACTGCACTGGATTTTAATCGTTCGGGTGTACCTTTAGTCGAGATTGTTACTAAACCAGTGATTTCATCATCAAAACAAGCTGTTGCTTACATAGAGGAGCTAAGGCAACTATCAATAGACTTAAATATATCAGAAGGTCGTCTAGAGAAGGGTAATTTAAGATTTGATGCAAACATATCAGTAGCACCTGAAGATAGTACTGAACTAGGAACAAAAGTAGAGATAAAAAACATGAACTCTTTGCGATCATTAGAAAGAGCAATAGATTATGAAATACAAAGACAATCTAAAGCGCTTGAAGGTGGAGTTGAAATAGTTCAGGAAACTAGACATTGGGACGAAAATAAAGAAATAACTAGCACAATGAGGTCAAAAGAAGGCAGTGCCGATTACAGATATTTTTCTGATCCCGACCTACCTAATATGTTTTTAAGTGATGAGTTTATTAAAGAAGTTGAAACACTAATGCCGCTTCTTCCAAAAGTTCAAAGAGAGGAATTAATGACAACAGGCCTTTCTTTGAGCCAGTCAAATATATTAAGTAAAAGCGATGATTGGATTAAAAAATTGTACGTTAAAGTTTTTGACCAAACAAAAGACTCGGTATCTTCATACAATTGGATTACAGGGGAGCTTCAGGGACAAATGAGAAAAGCAAATATTGACGTTCTTCCAAAATGGTTCAATGACAACTATTTATCAGAAATTATTGAATTAATCAAAAGTAATAAAATATCTTTTACATCTGCAAAAATTATTTTGAATGAAATCTTAACTACGGAAACTACTCCAAGTAAAGTAGCTGAGCAGAAAAATCTATTTCAGGAAAATGACTCTGAAAAAATCTCAGAAATGATAAATCAGATTATCAAAGAGAATCAAGATATAGTTGACAGAATAAAATCAGGTGAAGATAAATTAGTTGGTTTTCTTGTTGGGCAACTTATGAAGCAATCTAACGGCTCTGTTAATCCAGGAATGGCTAAAGAATTATTGCTTAAAGAGTTAGAAGGCTAACTTGGTGTACTATCGTAGCGGATAGTAAACCTAATAACCCAGCCCCTAAATCATCATATAGAACACCGAGTTTTCCTGGGTAATCCTCTAACTGTGAAACAAATTTTGGTTGTTTTAAAATATCACTTGCTCTAAACACTAGAAATCCTGCAATTAGAGGTAGCATTTCTGAGGGTGAAGCTAAAGATACTAAACTCATTCCAACAATTTCATCTAAAGTGATCCAACTTGGGTCTTCATCAGCATAATGATCTTCCACAGAATAGAAATAAATTAAGAGTAATGATACAAATACAATTGATAATGCAAGTACGTTTAGATTTAAGAAATAAACCAGAATGGTGAAAATTAAAGGTGCTAAAGTTCCACCACCTTTTTTATTGCCAAAAATATTTTGCCAGACTAGTCCAACACCAAATCCTGATGCCAAAAATCTTTTCACAATTGAATAATAGTATTTTTTATAGCTTCAATGATAAAAAGGACTATTATTTGTTATTAATAATGGAAAAGTCAAAACTTATTTGGATGAATGGTGAGTTTGTTAACTGGGAAGATGCAACAGTTAGTGTCATGTCACATACCTTGCATTATGGCACGGGTGTTTTTGAGGGAATTAGAGCTAGGGAATGTCCAAAAGGCACTTCTATTTTTAGACTAAACGACCATGTAGATAGATTATATAATTCTGCAAAAGCATACAACATGAACATCCCATACGATAAAGAAGTAATTACTCAAGCAATTAAAGATTCTGTACACCTTAATAACCTAACGTCCGCATACATAAGACCTTTAGTATTTTTCGGTGAGGGCGAAATGGGACTTTTACCAAGCGACGTACCTGTATGTGTCTCTATTTCTGCATGGAGTTGGGGAGCTTACCTTGGAGACGAAGCTGGAAACAACGGTGTTAAGGTCTGTATCTCAAAATGGAAAAGAATCAGTCCAGAAAGTTTTATACCTACAGCAAAAGGAGTAGGAGGTTATATGAATTCAACACTTGCAAAAATTGATGCTGTAAACAATGGATATGATGATGCAATAATGTTTGGTGATGGCGATGTTGTAGCAGAAGGTAGTGGACAGAATTTATTTTTAATTAAGAATAATAAAATAACCACACCTCCTATTGAAACAGGCGCATTGGGTGGAATTACTAGAAAAACAGTAATCGAAATAGCTAATAATTTGAATTTTGAATTAACTGAGCAAAATATTTCTAAAGAGGACTTACTAAGTGCTGATGAACTTTTCTTTACTGGAACTGCTACAGAGGTAATTGGTGTTGTATCTGTTGACAATAGCAATATAGGAAACGGTTCACCTGGAGATGTTACAAACGCAATTAGAAAAAAATATCTCGAAATTGTAAATGGAAATGACGCTAATTCTGATAATTATTTAACATTAGTTAAGTGAGCCAGCAACCAAATATAGAAGAAACGAATTACAAATTACAGACACTATCTGACCTGCCTGTTCCAAGATCACAAGGAAAAAAAGACTCAAATAGTTCACTAAAACATCCATACGAAGAAGCATTCTCAATACCAAGTCCTGATAGTGGTTATGCCTTGAAATTAATAAAAAAATATGAACATTTTTGGAGTTCTCATCATAAGAAAAAGTTAATTACAAAAATTATTTCAAATTTAGTAATTTATCAGGCATCACTGGCTGGAAGAGGCCCTACTAAAAGTGACGTAGAAAAAGTCTTAAAGGTTTTAGAGATAAGTGAAACCTCTCTTGGTTTACTGACTAAAGAAAATCTCTTAATAGCTGGTAAAGAAACAATAAAAGGTTTGCATTTATCTGAATTATTTTCAACTATTGACGCTGATAATTTATAAAACTTTTACACTTGAATAATGAAGATTGTAAGAGCTAAGTTTGAAGGCGAAATCTTTTATGGTGAACTTACCGACGAAGGTATTATTCGCTACGAAGGCTCACCCCTTGTTGTTTGGGAGCCTACGGAAGAAAAGTATAGTATTGATGAAATTCAGTTATTAGCACCAGTTTTACCAAGTAAAGTTACAGCTGTTGCAAAAAATTATGAAAAACATGCAGTTGAGTTAGGAGTTCATGATTATACGGCACCAAAAAATCCAGTATTTTTTAATAAACCTTCAACATCTGTAATTGGCACTGGTGAGTCAATAATATATCCACCAATTGGTCAACATGTTGATCATGAGGCTGAATTAGCAGTAGTAATTGGAAAACTCAGTAAAAATCTTACTAAGGATAATTGGATGGATAGTGTTCTAGGATTTACTATTGCTAACGATTTATCAGAAAGAGTTTTACAGGGACAAGATGGAACATTCAATGGTAATTTTACAAGAGCAAAAAGTTTTGATACCTTTTGTCCTTTAGGTCCCGTAATACAAACTAATTTTGAGCAGAATCCAGAGTTGGGAATTAAATGCTTTGTTAATGATCAGCTAAAACAAGATGGAAATACAAAAGATATGATTTTTAGTGTTGGTGAAATTTTGGAGTTTGTTTCATCAATTATGACTCTTTTGCCAGGAGATGTTGTTCTTACAGGTACTCCCGAAGGAGTCTCTAAAGTTCAGCCAGGTGATGAAATCAAAATAGAAATAGAGACTATTGGCACACTGATAAATCCAGTTAAATAATATGAAATTAAGAATTGCCCCTTCACCAACTGGCAGCCTTCATATAGGAAACGCTAGGACTGCATTATTCAACTGGCTATATGCTAAAGCAAATGGAGGCACTTTTGTTGTAAGAATTGATGACACTGACATAGAGCGTAGCACTGAAGAGTTTCAAAAAGATATTCTAGAAAACCTAAGATGGTTAGGACTTGATTGGGATGAGGGTGTTGAAGTTGGTGGAGAGCATGGGGATTACAAACAATCTTCACGGTTTGACAGATATAGAGAAGTAGCAAATGAACTCTTAGAAAAAGACCTTGCTTATAAAGATGATGGTGCAATTAGATTCAAAGTCCCTAGTGATAGGTCAATTGAATTCAAAGATTTTGTACGTGGAGACATGTCATTTGAAACTTCAGATGTAGAAGATTTTGTCATTTTAAGATCTGACAATACCCCGACATATCACCTTGCCTCTACAGTAGATGATATAGATTATGGGATAACAATAATTGCGAGGGGAGAGGATATACTTTCATCAACTCCCAAGCACATATTGATTATGGAAGCCTTAGATGCAGTGATACCAAATTTTTGTCATCTACCTTTATTATTTGGTCCTGACGGTAAAAAACTTAGTAAAAGACATGGTGATACATCAGTTGAAGCATTTCGTCAAAAGGGAATATTAAATGATGCAATGTTCAACTATCTTTGTCTACTTGGCTGGTCACCAGGTGATGACATTGAGCTTTTTGATAGTGATTTTGCAATCAGTAAATTTGATTTAAATAAAGTACTACCAAATTCAGCTACTTTTGATGAAAAAAAACTCCTTTGGTTAAATGGACAGTATATAAGATCAACTTCACCAAATAAATTTGAAGAGGATTCACTGCAAAATATTGAGAATCAACTTAGTAGAGAATTATTTAATGAAGAAAAAGATAGGTTGTTAAAAATATTTCCCTCTGTACAAGAAAGAATTGAAACGATGAACGATCTTTTTGGCCAAGTCCAGTTTCTAATTGATGAGCCATTTATTGTAGATAAGGAAGATTGGGACTCTGTAAATTCTGAGGAGGCTCAAAAATACTTAGATGCTATTAGAAATAAGTTTATTGCATTAGGTGACTTTAATTTAAATATTATAGAAGATACTATGAGAGCGACTTTAGAAGAATTAGATATAAAAACTAAAGTAGGTTTTCAGTCAGCAAGAGTAGCTGTTACGGGTACAAAAATTAGTCCACCATTGTTTGAGTCAATATTTGCACTTGGTAAAGAGACAACTATTGCCAGATTGGCAGAAAGTATCAAAAATTATAACAACTAATAATTAAAATACTTTATTCTTAATATTTATACGGCCCCGTCGTCCAGAGGCCTAGGACGCTGGGTTTTCAACCCAGAAACGCCGGTTCGAATCCGGTCGGGGCTGCTACCTTTCGGGGATGGTGTAATTGGCAACACAATGGGTTCTGGTCCCATCGTTGAGGGTTCAAGTCCTTCTCCCCGAGCAGAGGCCCCGTCGTCCAGAGGCCTAGGACGCTGCCCTCTCAAGGCAGAAACGCCGGTTCAAATCCGGTCGGGGCTGCTAAATTGTTAGCTTTTTAAACCACCTTGGTTGGTTAAGCAGAAATTTTTGATAGTCACTTTCATCATCAAGTTCAAAAGTAAATTCAGTGTTAAAAATTTGTTTATATTCGTACTTATTTTCCTTAAGGTATTTTGAATGTTTATCAAAACTTTTAACTCCAAATCTAAACTCATCAAAGCTAACAGTTCCAGCTATAAATGGAGTGCCACTATCTTTACTTTTTGCTATTAGAATTTCACTTCCTTCAATTTCTTGGTTTATTGTTTTTGCAAAATGTTTTGTTAGATAAGGTAAATCTGAATGACATATCATCCATTTATGGTAATTTTTAAAATTATTAGAAAACTCTATAACTTCTTTATTCAAACCAACTGATTTTGTATTGAAAAAATTTATTTTTAGTTGCTTTGCTAATCTTTTTATTTCTGAATCATTTGAAATTAAAAATATATCATTGTCTTTGTCTCTAAAACATTCCGCTAAATTTTTAATAAGTCCAATCTGTAAGGTAATTCTTTGGTTTTTATCTAATGTGCTAGCGAGTCTAGACATTGGTTCTTCGAGGTTTTTTATTGGGATACCTATAATATTTTTTCTATTCATATTCTTAAATTTGTTATACCATGCTATTAAAGTATTTAATCAATATGGATAGAAAAACAAAAATTATTGCAACAGTTGGCCCAAGCCTATCAAGTGAGTCAAAAATTGAGAAGATTATAGATGCTGGAGCTAATGTCTTAAGAATAAATTTTTCACATGGCACACTTGAAGATCATGAAAATGTAATTTCTTGGGCAAGAAAATCTAATAAGCAAGTTGCAATAATGCAAGATATTCAAGGACCCAAAATACGAACTGGTATTTCATCTGAGAATACTTTTTTAGAAAAAAGTAAAAACGTGACCTTAACAAATACTGAAACTGAATCAAACAATGACATTATTTTTATCAATTATGAAAATTTATTAAGAGATGTAAATGTTGACGACAGAGTATTTATAGATGATGGACAAATAGTACTTAAAGTAGTTGAAAAAGAAAATGATAAATTGGAAGCACTTATCTTAATTGGTGGAGAGCTTAGAGATAATCAGGGCGTAGCATTTCCAGACTCTAATCTGTCAGTCTCGGCTATAACAGAGAAAGATAAAGAACATCTCAAATTTGGATCAGAACATGATGTTGATTTTGTTGCAGTTTCGTTTGTTAGAAATGCAAGTGATATAAATCTTGTTAAAGAAATCATTCCAAAAGATGTAAAAGTAATAGCTAAAATAGAATTAAAAACTGCTTTAGATAACATTGATGAAATCTTAGATGTTGCGGATGGAGTCATGGTTGCTAGAGGAGACCTAGGAGTTCAGCTTCCACTAGAGCAAGTTCCCTTTGTACAAAAGCAAATTTTAGATGCTGCTAACAAACGAGGAAAAATATCTATAACTGCAACTGAGATGCTTCAATCAATGAAAACATCTTATAGACCTACTAGAGCTGAGGTTACTGATATTACCAATGCAATACTTGAGGGTTCAGATGCTGTGATGCTGTCGGCAGAAACATCTATCGGAGATAATCCAAATAGAGTAGTTGAAGTTATGTCTATAATTTGTAAAGAAACAGATTCTAGAAATGACACATCTTCATTGCTTTCAAAAGAAGATTCGAAGGAAGACTCAATAACTACCACTCTAGCTAGGGCTGCAGTTCAGGTGGCAAATGAAATAGAAGCTACTTCGATCATTGCTTTCACAGAAACAGGCAGAACCCCTCTCCTAATTTCTAACTTTAGGCCAAAAGCAAAAATTATTACCTTTACAACTAAGAAAAAAACTATGAACCAAATGAATTTACTTTGGGGTGTAGACCAATTTCTTATTCAACGAGAAGAGCATTTTTCAGAGATGTTGAAAACTGCAAACGACTTTCTAATTAATGAAAAAAAATATAATAAAGGTGATAAAGTAGTGGTTGTTGCTGGAACACCTCCTAATGTTGAGGCGGCAACTAATTTGATAAGAGTTCACGAAATTGGAGATTTGTAATGGGGCAAATTATTGAAGTAAAGAGTACAAAGTTAAACAAAACAATTATTTTTGACTTAAATAGATCTGTTTCTGGTCAAGAGGGAATGACTTTCCATAATATTTCTGAAGCATCGTTAATACCCGATGTAAGTGGTCAGCTAGCTTTAAAGTTATTTCAAGAGACTAATGATATAGAAACAATTTTTATTCAATCTAATATCGTAACTGTAAACTTTAATAGAAATTTAGGATCTGATATATCTGAAGTAGAGGAGACTCTTAAAAACTTTTTTGTTTTTTACGGTGAAGAAGAATGAAAATAGGTGTAACTGGTGCATCAGGTTTTATAGGTAGGAAACTTTGTAAAGCTTTAAATGAATCTGATTTTGAAGTTTACAAATTTGTAAGAAGAGATCCTAAGAATGAAAATGAAATTTATTGGAAACCTTCTAAAAAAGAAATTGATCAAGAGAAATTTGAATCTCTTGATGCAGTCATACATCTAGCAGGTGAAAGTATTGCACCAAAAGATATTTTTGGATTCCTTCCATTTGCTGGTGGAAGGTGGAGTAAAGAAAGAAAATCAAGAATATACTGGTCAAGAAAATGGGCATCTGAGACCTTTATTCAGGCATATCAATCATCTGAAAATCATCCAAACATTTTTATAACTGCTTCTGGAAATGATGTATATGGAGACCATGGAGATGAGGTAGTTACTGAGGAGACTTCTTATAATCGGGGTCAGTATCTACAACTTGTTGTTGAAGAAGCATGGGAGGGACCTTTAGATGAAATTCGTAAGCTTGGTGTACGAATTGTAATGTGTCGAGCGGGTATTGTCCTTGGAAAGGGGAATGTAGCAACTCAAATTTTTACATTGGTTTCTAAGTTAAATTTATCAGGCCCTATTGGAAAAGGAGAACAATATTTTTCCTGGGTATCAGTTGATGATCTTGTAGCCGCTTATATTTTCTGTTTAAAAAATTCGGATATTCGCGGACCAGTCAATTGCACCGCCCCAGAACCTCTTCAACAAAAAGAATTTGCAAGAATTATTGCTAAAACAATGAATAAAAAATATTTTGCTCCTCCATTACCTCCAATAATTATGCGTATAGCTGTTGGCTGGGAACTTGGTGAGCAATTAGGATTAAATAGTATAAGAGCAATACCTAAAAAATTACTTGAAAAAGGATTTGTTTTTAAAAACACAACTTTAGATACTATGAAAGAGGATTTTATTAATGAGTAGTTACGAAGACAGGATGGCAGAAAAGTACAATTTTCTAAAAAAAGAAAATACCGATCAAAAATCTGAAGAAAGTATTTCTGAGGAAAAGCCATCAGAAAATCCACAAAAAGATATTGAGGTTCCTGAAGAAGGTAGTCTTCTTGTTCCTCTTGATGCTTGGAATACAGTCTTAAATCAATTAGGAAATTTACATGAGGCAAGCCAACAAATGGCTGAAGCTCGTGAAAGGGCAGCTAAAGCAGAATCTGAAGCAGATTTTCTTAGAGAGAAACTTAAAAATACAAGACAGCAGTTAGAAGAAGTTAACAAGAAAAAAAGGTTCTTCTTTTTTTAATTTCCAGCTTTATCTGATACTCCATTGATAATGTAGTAAGAAATAGCTAAGAGAACTATTAAAGATCCCATTGCAACATTCCTTCCTAATCCCAAACTATTAACAATTAGTCCCCAAAGTATTGGGCCTATAATTGTTGCAAATCTTCCAACTGTTGAATATAAACCATAAAACTCACCTAAATGTTTTTCAGGAGAAAGTCGAGTCATAAAGACTCTATCAACAGCAAAAATTCCTCCAATATTAAAACCTCCAAGAACACCTGTGACGTATATCAACCAAAGTTGATTAAATTCAGTAGCAATAATTGCTAGCGATAAAGAAAGCATCCAACAAACAATACTAATTAATATAAGTCTTCTTGGACCAAATCTATCAGCAGCTTTTCCAAATGTATACCCACCTATAATTGAGACAACTATAGCTAAAGCAAGGATACTTTGACTGTCTGCTGGAGTAAGACCCACTTCTTCAACTAGATAAACTGCTAACAATCCACTAATTAAAGTATTTATTGCATCGGCATAAAAAAATCTTCCAACTAAAAATCTTGTAAGCCCATTGTATTGTGTTGAGTGTTTCCAAGAGTTAATAACAACATTTAAAGAATTCAAGATGCTAATTTTAACTTTTTCTTTAGATGTAATTTTTTCTTCAATAAATAAAAAGGCAGGTAGTGAAAATATTAAAAACAAAAAAGCAACAGATTTAAATATTTCTACATAGCTGTAGCCCATATTTTGTAATAAAGTAGCAACTCCAAAACCAATTAATGAACCTGTGTATCCGAAGGCTACTCCTAAACCAGATATTTTCCCCCTGTTTTCCTCATTGCTAACAGAAACAAGCAATGCGTCATAGACTACTGAGCCTAAATTAAACCCAATTAATGAAAAAACAAATAATAGAACTGATACTTCAACTGAAAATGTGCCAAGTAAGAAAGTTGAAATAATACAAATAAGAGTCATAAATAATAATATTTTCTTTTTACCTTCAGAACTATCTGATTTTCTACCAATCCATGGTCCTAAAATAGCAACTATAACCATTGCTGTTGAAGTAGCTAATCCTAATTGTTGGTCTGTCCAGCCTTTTTCACTTACTAACCATACTGAAAAGTACAAACCAGGAATAATGAATGCATAAACTGTATTTGCTAAATCGAAAAGGAGCCAAGAAAAAAGACTTTTTTTTGTTATATTATTCATTCAAATTATCTATAGCTTCACTTAGTCGACTCAATCCATTATCAAGATCTTCATCGCTTAAAGCATATGATAATCTCATAAATCCTGGAGTTCCAAAAACTTCACCAGGAACAAACGCTATAAAATAATTCTCTAAGAGCCAATCACAAAATTCTTCAGAAGTATTCAACCCATTTTTTTCGGAACAATAGTGACTAACATCAACAAATAGATAAAAAGCTCCAGTGCTATTTACAACATTAAGATTTGGAATACTATTAATTTTTTCTGTTGCAAAGAGTCTTCTTCTGTTAAAGGCTATTTTCATTTCGTTAGTTACCTCAAGCCCATTAAGTAGTGCAGCTTCTGCAGCTAATTGGGACACATTAGAAACATTTGAGGTAGCCTGTGATTGTATTTTTTTTCCAAGCCCTATTACACTTTTGTTTCCAATTAACCAACCAACTCTCCATCCTGTCATTGAATATGATTTTGAAACACCGTTTACAATAATTGTATTTTTTAATTCTGGATCATATATAGCTGGTGAGGGAGATGTTTCTCCTTCGTACACTAGATGTTCATATAGTTCATCAGACAAAATCCATAAATCGTTTTTAAATATCCATTCATAAATTTCTTCAGCTTCTTCTTTTGAATAAACTACTCCCGTAGGGTTTGATGGGGAACACCAAACCAACATTTTTGTATTCTTAGTTTTATTTTTTTCCAATTGTTCAACTGTTACTTTAAAATTATTACTTTTTTCAGTTTCAATAAAAACAGGAGTCCCTCCAGCAATTTTCACTGCTTCTGGATAAGTTGTCCAATAAGGCGCAGGTATAATAACTTCATCTCCAGGATCTAATGTAGATAAAAATGCGGTTAGTATTGATTGCTTTCCACCATTAGAAACAATTACATTATCTGAATTTATTTCAAATCCTGAGTAATCTTTTGTAGTTTTTGCAATTATTTGCCTTAGTGATTCAAGACCTGCTGCAGGAGAGTACTTGTGATTTTTAGGATCAGCTGCTGCTTTTATAGCTGCATCTACTACATAATCTGGGGAAGGAAAGTCTGGTTCTCCAGCACCAAACCCGATAACTGGTTTGCCTTGTGACTTTAATTCTCTAGATTTGTTTGAAATAGCCATTGTTCCAGAAGGCTTAATTTTTTGATCTAATTTTGAAATATCCATATTTTGCTCATTGCTATTTTAATAAAGTTATCTAGTAAGTATGTTTCATAATTATTAAACTATTAAAAATGGAACAAATACTATTTGGCGCACCTGTTGCAGAGCAACTTGATGAAATTAGTAAAAATGTCTTTCAAGAACATAGCAAAGATAATAAGAAACCTCATCTGACTGCAATTACAGTGGGAGATAACCCAGCTTCTTTGTTATACGTTACGCGTAAACAAGAAAAAGCAGTACACCTTGGAGTAGAATTCAATTGGTTAAAACTAGATACTGATACTTCACAAGAAACTTTAGAGGAAGTTATATCTGAAGAGTCAAAAGCTACTAATGGCTTGATAATTCAGCTTCCACTCCCAAGCCATCTTAATCCAGAAGAAGCAATCAACTGTATTCCACATGAGATTGATGTAGATGGATTAACATCTTACAATCTTGGAAGTTTGTTTTCCGATACATACAAGTTAATACCAGCAACTTCACTTGCAGTATTGGAATTATTAAATTATTACAATATTCAAACGGAAGATAAGAACATAGTTATTGCTGGAAGGTCAAGGCTGGTATCAGCGCCATTAGCTAAAATTTTGTCATCAAAAAGTTACAATGCTAATATTTCAATCATTCACAGTAGGACTACAAATCAAAAATTATTTACAAAAGAAGCAGATATTTTTATTTCTGCAATAGGTTCAGCAAAAATGTACGACAGTACTTATTTTAAAAATGGTGCAACAATAATTGATATTGGAATATCTTCAGTTGATGGTAAAACATATGGAGATATTGACACACTTGAAATAGGTGAGGTAATTAGTTCACGAGCACCATTTCCTGGTGGGGTTGGACCAATTACAGTGTCAGCTTTATTTTTTAATCTATCAAGATTAATTCAAACTAACTAGCAGCCCACTCCTCTTCGCTAATCCTCTTGTCCATATCTACTTTTCTAAGAAGCAATGCTCCAATCAAGAAAAAAGATGTAATGACTGGAAGCGAAAGCCTTGGGTTTCCAGTCGAGGCACTAACATATGCATAAATTAATGGACCCCAGATAGCTGAAAATCTAGAGAGGACTGAAAAGAATCCCATAAATTCTCCCTCAGCACCCTTTGGCAACATAGCTGCATAAACACTTCTACTGACAGACTGAAGTCCACCCATTCCCATAGCTGTAATAATGCCCATGATGATTACAGGGATTAGTTGCTTTTCTGGAACAATGTAACCAGCATTACCCACTAGAAAAAGTAAAAACATTGTGTAATATAACACATTTTTTTGACCAATTTTAGTAGCAAGATTTCCAGCTAGTTTTGCACCAAAGTAGGCAACAAACTGAACAACTAAGAATACGATGAGTACTTGTGTCTGGTCTAAAAGCAGAACTTCTGTAAAGAATGCTGCTGACATATTAATTAAAGTCTGTAAGCCATCCCAGAAAAATATGTAGGCAACCAAAAAGTAAAGTAAAAAAGGAAATTTTCTAATTTTTTTCAAAGTCTTAAAATTCCTACTATAAGCTTCTGATATAGAACTTTTTTCAGAGCCTGATCTTGTCTCGACTATGTTCATTCTTGAAAAACTAAATACTGAAAATATAAACCACCACAGACCAGCTAACGAAATTGCTATTCTTGAAGCTAAAGCAGCATCTATACCTAGTAGGTCTGGACCAAGGAGTATTATTGCGAATGATAAAATTAGCTGGGTTCCACCACCAAGATAACCAAGTGCATAACCTCTTGCAGAAACGGCATCAATAGTATCATCAGTTGTTATATCTTTCAGAACACTGTCGTAAAAAACATTTGAACCTGTAGCACCAAATTGAGCTAAAAAGTAAATTCCTAATGTCAATATGACATCACCTGATGTTGCAAAGTAAAATGAAGATGCAAAAACAGCACCTCCGTAAGCAAATATCTTGAAAAATTTCATTCTGCTACCAGACATATCAGCAATTGCACCAATTGTTGGCATTATGAGAAAAAATATGAATAATGCAGAACCAATAGCAAAGCCCCAGACTTCTGCTCCGGTATATACATTACCTCTGAAGACAAAGCCTTCTTCTGGAACAACAACACTTACAAAGTAAACAGGTAAAACCGCCCCAAGAGTAGTAGTTTCATATGCTGATTTGGCCCAATCATACATTGACCAGCCAAAAATGGTTCTTTTGTTATTTTTTTCGTTCATATTCCCCCTCATATAAAACTTTAATCAAATAAATTGAATGATGAGGAATAGAAACTTAAATTTAATAAATTTACACACTATATTTAATATGTCTTTAATTTATTGAAAGTATTTATTTGTATTTTGCTTTTAAAACAAAGGTATTAAAAAAAAGGATAATGATATATGGGATTTAAATGCGGTATAGTAGGTCTGCCTAATGTAGGTAAGTCGACACTATTTAATGCTTTAACACAGGCTGGTATTGAGTCTGCAAATTACCCTTTCTGTACAATTGAACCAAATATTGGCGTTGTGCCTGTAAATGACATTCGGTTAGGTCAACTAGCCAAAATTGTAAATCCAAAAGAAATTATTCCCACTTCAATGGAATTTGTAGACATTGCTGGCCTTGTTGAAGGAGCTTCTAAAGGTGAAGGGTTAGGTAATCAGTTTTTAACTAATATTCGAGAAACTGACGCAATCGTGCATGTTGTTCGAGCTTTTGAAAACGAAGATATCGTTCATGTCTCAGGAAAGGTATCTCCAAAAGACGATATAGAGATTATTAATACAGAGTTAGTACTTGCAGATTTAAGCACAGTTGAAAATCTGTATCAGAAAGCTGTAAAAGGCACGAAAGCAGGACAAAAAGAAGGTCTACCATTAAAAAATTTACTTGAAAAGATCCTACCCGTTCTTGAGGAAGGTAAGTCATTAAGAACAGTTTCATTTAACGAAGAAGAACAGAAACTATTAAAAGGTTTTCAACTTCTAACAATTAAACCTGTTTTGTATGTTGCGAATGTGAATGAAGATGGATTTGAAAGTAATCCATTTTTAAAACAAATATATGATTTAGCTAATGAAGAAGGTTCAGAAGTTGTTGCAATATGTGCTGAACTTGAAGCTGAAATTTCTGGATTAACAAACGAAGAAAAAATTGAATTTCTCAAAGAACTTGGTCTTGAAGAATCTGGCCTTGATAGGTTGACTAGGGCTGGATACAAATTATTAGGTTTACAGACTTATTTTACTGCTGGAGAAAAAGAGGTACGTGCTTGGACAATAAATGTTGGAGATAGTGCTCCAAAAGCGGCTGGTAAAATACACACTGATTTTGAGAGGGGATTTATCAGAGCAGAAACAGTAACCTTTGATGATTATATTCAAAATAACGGAGAAAAAGGGTCAAAAGAAGCAGGCAAGCTAAGATCTGAAGGTAAAGAATATATTGTTAAAGATGGTGACGTCATCCACTTTTTATTCAGTGTTTAGACTTAAAAGCACATATTTAATAGTTATTTAAATAAAAAGCTTTACAAAGAAGTTCTTTAACTAAAATGAAAATATAGGATAATAAACTCTTGAAAGTAATAGTTGTAGGCGCACACGGTGAAGCAAAAGAGCTAATAAATAGAATTAGTTCTGGATGGTCAATATCTGTTATTGATTTAGATCAAGATAAATTAAGAAACTTTAGTACAAATAGGCAAATAGAAAAAATACAGGGAGATGCAACTTCATCTTTAGTTTTAAAAAAAGCAGGATTAGAAAGTACGACTGCAGTTATAACGCTTACATTAAATGATGAAGTAAATTTAGAAGTATTAAAAATTGCAAAACAAAATAATATTTTTAGATTATCTTCAGTTGTCAATGAAGCTTCAAATGCTGATAGTTACAAAAATCTTGGAGCAGAAGTAGTAGAGCCAGATATTCTTCTTGCTAGAAGGTTTGAACATATTTTAGAACCAAGGAGAGTTGTTTCACAAGCATTTGCTGGTGGAAGAGCTGAAGCGATAGAAATTGAAATTAGCTCTGACAGCCCAGTTAGAGGTAAGAAGTTAAAAGAAATTGGATCTGATTATTACATTGTTGGAGCTTTACTAAGAAAAGGAAAGGTAATCATTCCACATGGCGACACCGAAATCGAAACAGGTGATCTTGTAACTATTGTTTTACAATCAGGTGCCTTCTCGAATGTAATTAATTTATTTTCAGGATCTGAATCAAGATATCCTTTAGAATATGGAAAAAATATTCTTGTAGTTCTGGAAAATAAAGACAATTTAAAAAATTTATCTGAATCTGAATTTTACACTAGAAATTCAAAAGCAACCTCCTTGATGGTTTTAACCAAAGAAGATTTGTTTGATAATAATCTTGAGTCAACAGATGAAACCTTTAAAGCTATTTTGAAAGATCAAGAGTTTGAAATGACTTTAAAAAATAAAATTTCTAATAAAGATATCGAAAACATGGTTACGGAAGGCTCTATTGGAACTATTTTTTATCCTCTCGAAGAAGGAATATCAAAAGCAAAAATTAAATCATTAATAAACATATCTAATAAAACTAAGACCCCTGTACTATTTTCAAAATCAACATACCCTTACAAAACGATTGGAATACTTGTCAATAATGATTTTGGTGAAAACACTTCAAATTCTATAGCATTCGATTTAGCTGCTTCTTTATCCGCTTCTTTGATTGCTGTCAATGTATCACAACCAAAATTTTTGCAATCTGATGATGATGCTAAGCTCACCGATTCCTTAGAAAAAATGCAGGACTTAGCTCTGTCTTATGAAGTTCAATTAGATTTTGAAAATCATGAGGGAAATGAAGCTAAAATCTTTTCTGATTTATCTTCTAAATTTGACCTTTCAATTATTGGAAATGGGAAAAACCAATCATGGCAAAGTAAGAAAACAACAGAATTCATATCTAATAACTCAAAATCTTCTGTTTTATACATACCAAGTTAATTTATGGAAGAGTTTGAAGCAGTATCCCTAGTCATTATTTCCTTAGGTGCATTTATCTTGCCACTTGTGGGTCAAAGAATAAAGATACCTGGAATTGTACTTGAGATAGCTTATGGGATTACAGTCGGACCAGTCTTAGGATGGGTTGATTCATCAGAATTCATTTCTGGTCTTGCAATACTTGGCTTTTTACTATTGATGTTTTTGTCAGGGTTTGAAATTGAGTTAGACACTTTCCGCGAAAAAGGTTTAAGAACTCTAGCGCTCCCGATGTCAATCTATCTCCTTACTGTTATAACTTCTTTCTATTTGATTTCTACTTTGGGATATCCAATTTTCCTTGCTTTGGTTCTGTGCACAACAAGTGTTGATATAGTGATAACTATTTTGAGAAGTGATGGAACGATTAAAACAAAATACGGACAGACTTTGTTTATGGTGGCTTTACTTGCAGATATATTGACTTTATTGGCAGCTACTGTGTATGCATCTTTTATAAATGCTGGAGGATTGTCTATTTCAAACCTTAATGTCGTCCTTTATTTTGTAGTAGTAATCATGTTATTAAGAATTATTAGAAGAGTTGCTTGGTGGAATCCTCAACTATTTTCTAGAATGTTTGACGGAAACGACCCGGATGAGTTGGGAATAAGAAGTTCTATAGCCCTTATGTTGATACTTGTTGGAGTTTCAGTATTTTTTGATATAGAACCAATACTTGGTGCATTCTTAGCTGGAACAATTTTCGCTTTCACATTTTCGAATAGGGGAACTTTAGAAAGCAGCTTAAAAGGATTTTCTTATGGATTTTTAATACCTATCTTTTTTATAAACATTGGATTAAATTATGACATTAGTGTTTTTTCTGAAACACAATTTTTTGTCGAAGTCGGGTATTTATTCTTGATTGCAGTTGGAGTTAAGTTCATCCCTTCTCTTCTACTCGTTTTCTCAAAGATAAAATTCAGAGATATGCTTGCAGGAGGTTTTTTACTATCAGCAAGATTTAGTCTTATTATTGCAATGGCAGAAATAGGTGTTCATCTAGATTTAATTTCAAAAGAATTAGAGCAGCAGATAATTCTTTTAGCTGTGATAACAGCAACCTTTTCACCAATTTTATTCAGATTAGTAAGAACCCAAACAAAATAACTTATGAAAATTAAACCTGATTTGTACTTTAAAGGTGTCTTTATGGGTATCGCTGAAATTATACCTGGAGTGTCTGGTGGAACAATAGCCTTCATAACGGGTATTTATGAAGAGTTAATTGATTCAATAAAATCTATTAATACAAATACATTGAAGTTACTCTTGACCTTTAAATTTCCAGCATTTTGGAGAGAAATAAATGGAACTTTTTTAATTACATTGATTTTTGGAATGTTGACATCAATTTTGGTTCTTTCAAGATTTATTGTTTATTTACTAGATGATCATCCTTTTAAAATTTGGGGATTCTTTTTTGGTTTAATAATTGCTTCCGGCATATTAATTTTTTACCAAATTCAAAAAATAGGTATTGCTGTATTGCTTTCATTTGTAATTGGTCTATCCATTGCATCATATATTGCTCTACAGGCACCTTCGATTACTCCAAACACAAATTTTTTTATATTTCTGTCTGGCGCAATTGCAATTTCTGCGATGATTCTTCCGGGTATAAGTGGTTCTTTTATTCTTGTATTCTTATCAAAGTACGAGTTCATATTGAAAGCTTTGAACAGTTTTGATACTGCTGTCATATCAATATTTTTGGCTGGCTGCATAGTGGGTCTAGTTACATTCAGTAGAGTTTTCTCATACCTTTTTAAAAAATACAGCGATGTTGTAATTAGTGTTCTTATCGGATTTCTTGGTGGCTCATTGTTAAAAATTTGGCCTTTTTATGAAGTTTTAGAATACAACTCTTCAAATGAACCAATATATACAACTCCAATTTTACCGACAGCTAACCAAAGCAATGATCTGATTTTCTTTTTTACTTTTGTAGTAATTGGATTCATTAGTATGTGGGTATTAGAAAAGAAATTTATAGGTTTAAATAAAGAAATTTAGACTATTAAAATAAACATATGAGATTAGGATTACCAGAACTTTTAATAATTTTAACGATATTGCTTCTACTGTTTGGAGCAAAAAGGCTTCCAGGCTTAGCTAAATCATTAGGAAAATCTACAAAAGAATTCAAATCTGCACTTGAAGAAGAATAAAAATGAAAAGAGTTTCCTTCCTTTTTCTTTTTTTATTTGTTGCATGCGGAGCTCAAGAAACCACTGAACTTACTACTGGTGAGGAAATTTATACTGCAAGGTGTGCAGCGTGTCACCAAGCTGATTTTTCAGGTAGAGCTGGCCCAAGTTTAAAAAAGGCTGATGTTTTAGCTATGCCTGATTCATATTGGCTCCAAACTATTTTGAATGGAAAAGGATCTATGCCAGCAGTAAGGATAACAGAAGAACAAGCACAGTTAGTGGTTGATTATGTCAAGGATAGTAATTAGGCCCTGTTAGTAGCTTTGTTAAGCTTTTTTAAATCTTTTTTTATATCCTCAAGAATATCGAAATCTTCAAGTCTCCAAATCCAATTTTTTTCTGCTGTTCCTGGAATATTAAATCTTGCTTTTGAATCAAGTTGTAATAAATCTTGAATTGTTGTTACAGCTAATTGGCAATTTGACTCCCAAACTAATGCTATAAAATTCCAAACATCATTATCAAAAGTATTAACTAGAGATTTTGTATAATTATTAAAATTTTCATATTGTGATACATCAGCCTCATCTAGCCATTGCTTTATCGTAGGACTATCGTGAGTTCCTGTATATGCTGTAAGATTGTAATCCCATTCATTTGGATGAGTCTCTTCAAAATAATCATCTGAGGCCTCTTCGAATAAAGTTTTCTTATCGATAATTTCTGTGTCCCCTAAATATGGTAGATTTTCATCATTACTTGGAATCCTTTGTTGTAAAACTTTCATGCCAGGTATATTGTATTTTTCTAAAACTTCTTTTGTTTCTTTTAAGATTACACCTAGATCTTCAGCTAGTAGCTTCTTTAAGTCAACCTCTTTGCTTATCGATTCAAAAAAATCGAATCTTGGCCCTTGTCTCCAATGACCATCTAAAGCTGATTTGCCCTTTGGTATTATCCAGAATTTAAAAAATCCAATAAAGTGATCAATCCTTAAATAGTCGTAAAGATCAAGGGATCTATTTAATTTATCTTTCCAATATTTAAAATCATCGTCTTTGTGAGCGTTCCATTTGTACAGAGTATTACCCCAGATTTGTCCTTCTAAATTAAAACTATCTGGTACTGCACCTGAAATATATTCCATCTCATAATTTTCATCAATCTCAAACATATCTTGATTTAACCAAACATCAGCTGAATCATGATTTACATAGATAGGGATATCGCCAAGAATTTTAACATTTTTTTTATTTGCGTACTGCCTTAATGATTTCCATTGATTGAAAAATTCATATTGTGTTAAAACATGAAAATTGACTAAATTCTTGTTTTCATTTAGCAACTTATCGAATAAGTTATCGTTGTAATTTTGAAATTCATTATCCCAAAGATTCCATGACTTTCTATTTACGTCTCTTAAAATTAGGAAAGTTATATGCTTTCTTATCAAATCATCTTCAAGAAAATTTGAATAAATTTGGTCTTCTAAATTGATATGTTGAGCGATATTTTTAAAGATTTCATCTTTAAACCTATATACATTATCATATTCAACAAATTTTTTTGAAAATGTTTGGGGCTTAATATTACTTTCGTAATCATAAGAAAATTTATCAACATCAATTAAATATCTATTTCCAAGTATTGAAGATGGGCTGGAGTAAGGAGAAAATTCATCAGTACTAGTTAGCCCTAAAGGTAATAATTGCCAAATACTAGTTGAAGTATCATTTAAAAAGTCGATAAATTTTTTCGATGTATTACCAAAATCACCAATTCCATATTTGCTTGGCAACGCAGTTGGATGCAATATTATTCCGCTACTTTTATCAATATCCATATCTTTCAAATATAGAGTATATAATGACTATTTGATAGTAAATTAATTTTTATGGTAGAAGAGCACAGTCCCGAATTTGTAGATGCTGGTGAAAAGCAGAAGATAGATTTTTTTGATGGTGATGTTCATTTAGGGCATTATGATTTTAGATTCGATTTTAACGATAAAAAACACTTTTCTATTTCGAGAGACGGAACTGGGAGAGTTAGAGTTCACTCTCAAAAAAATATCTCAAAACTCTGGATTTTATTAGAAGATGAAGACTTTAGACCAATTGAACTTAGGAAATATGCAGAAACAGACAGGTTTATTTTTTGGGGCACTCAGATACAGTTCAGATCACCTACAGCAAAGTTTAGCTTTGCAGCAAGCACTGATGAACAGCTTAATCTTTATCTAGGAACTAGTGGTATAGCAAATTTCATATCTCCTTCAGAAAAATGGGTATATGATTCTGGCTCATACCAAAGACACACAATTCCTGACTGGGTATACGGGGGAGTAATGTATCAAGTATTTCCTGATAGATTTGCTAATGGTGACAGTTCTCTAAATCCAAAAAATACTGTTGAATGGGGTTCAATTCCTACAAGATTAGATTTTCAAGGCGGAGACTTATATGGAGTAATCCAAAAGCTTGATCATATCCAGTCTCTCGGAGTAAATATAATTTACTTAAATCCAATATTTTTGTCATCTAGTACACACAAGTACGATGCATGGGATCATTTTAAAGTCGACCCTACATTAGGTGGTGACGATGCTTTACGAGAATTAATTGAAGAATGTCATAAAAGAAGTATGAAAATAATCTTAGACTGTTCATTGAATCATGTTCACCCAAGACATTTTGCATTTCAAGACTTAGTTAAGAATGGAGAAAAGTCAAAGTATAAAGACTGGTTTACAGTATTCGATTATCCAGTAAGGTTTATCCACAGACCACACTTATATGCCAATACTTACAAAGTAGGTTGGGATGGCAATCAAGAAGAGTATAAACAATATTTAGATAAAACTTTCGAAGAAACTATGGTTCCAGTAGAAATAAGAGAAGATGATGGTCCTATAGTTGAACCGTCATTTAAAGCTTGGTGGGGAGTACCCGATATGCCTAAAGTAAATTTTGAATCTGATGGTGCAAGACAGTGGGCTCTTGATGTTACTAAGCACTGGATTGAAAATTTTGATATTGATGGATGGAGAATGGACGTAGCAAAAGAACTAGATTTCTCATTTTGGAAAGATTTTAGAGATATCGCATATGCAACTAAGAAAGACGTTCTGCTTATTTCTGAAATATTTGGAGATACTTCTCAGTGGCTCCAAGGAGATAGATTTGATGGAACAATGAATTACTCTTTTAGAGAAACTATGACTGATTTCTTTGCCACTAAAAGAATCAATAATAAAGAATTTGCTGATTCGCTTGCCAATTTATATTCCATGTATTCTTTTGAAGCTCTTTCTTCATGCCAGAATTTATTAAGTTCGCATGACGTAAAAAGATTTTTAAATCGATGTGGTAATAATCAAGATGGCATACTTGGAGCAATATTTCTACAAGCTACATTTCCAGGCATAGCTGGTGTTTACTATGGAGATGAAGTTGGCCTAGGTGGTGCTGATGATCCTTTCAACAGAGAACCATTTCCTTGGCACAATGAAGAATCGTGGAATAAAAAAATTCTTGAATTTACAAAAACTATGATGCAAATCAAAAATGTTAATCCAATTTTTAAATATGGAAGATTTGAATTATTAGATTACAAAGAAGATGTTGTAATTTTCAGAAGAATTTTACAAGATGAGTCACTTATTTGTATTGTAAATAGAGACAGATCTACTAATGACATAGCTATCCCATCTAATGCACATAGTATCGATGTAGTCTATGGAGATTGTGAAGCAAATCTTGAAGACGGTTCTGTCAAAATAACAAAAAATGCTGGAAATATAGGCATAATTCTTCACGAAAAATAAAATATTGTACAATTTTTTTTATTTAGCTAGAAAAAATTTTAATTATTCTTTAGAGTTGTCATTGACATTCGTAAAGAGTGAATATACGTATATATGAAAGGGAGTATATGAAAACTAATAAATTACGATTTATCGTATTTTTATTGATGTTCTCTTTAGTTGCCGTGGCTTGTGGTGGCGATACTGCAGATGATGCAGCAGAAGCACCAGATACCACTGAAGCACCTCAAGAAACATTGGCTGCTCCTGCAACCACAGCACCACCACCAGAAGTAATCGTGGTATGGGCTGAAGAAAAAGTCGCGGAGGCTTTAAATCCATTAGTTGGGGCTTATGAAGCTGCTGCTGGTGTTGATGTTGAAGTAGTAGCTTATGACTTTGGTGCAATAAGAACTGATGTTCAGACTGCTGGCCCAGCAGGTGAAGGTCCAGATGTATTCTTAGGAGCACACGACTGGGTTGGAGAACTAGCAGCAAACGGTGTAGTTTCACCACTAGATTTAGGGTCTGTAGCATCAGACATATTTGAAGTAGGAGTTACAGCATTTAGCTATGCTGGAGAAGTTTATGGATTTCCCTACGCAACAGAAGCTATCGCAATGTATTACAACGCAGATTTAGTTGATTCTGTCCCAACAACATGGGAAGAAGCAAAAGCTGCTTGTGATGCTGCAGGTACAGAATTTTGCGTTGGAACACCTTCAAATGATGCTTATCACAACCACCCATTTGTAGCTTCAGCTGGAGGTTATGTGTTTGCTTCCGAAGGCGGATTCGATGCTTCAGATGTTGGTTTAGACAACGCTGGGGCTATTGCTTCTGCAGATTACCTTGATGGACTTGTGAAAAACGGAACGGTTACAAATACTGATTACGGTGGAGCATTGTCTAATTTCCAAGAGGGTCGTGCTTTATTCTGGATGACTGGACCATGGGCACGTAATGATGCTAGTGCAGTAAATTATGGTGTAGGATTAATTCCACAATTTGATGGAAATCCAGCGACTCCATTTGTTGGAGTAAGAGGTGCAATGGTTTCATCATTTAGTGAAAAGCAAGTGTTAGCACAAAGCTTTATCCTTGACTTTTTTGCAACTGTTGAAGTTCAACAGGCAATGTATGAATCGGATCCTAGACTACCAGCAACAAAATCATTGTTTGCTATAGTTGAAGCAGCAGATCCGATTGCAGCTCAATTTGCAGCAAGTGCTTCAAACGGTATTCCTATGCCTAATATTCCAGAAATGGGAAGTGTATGGGGACCAATGGCTGACGCCTTAAATGTCATTAGAACTCAAGCATATGGAACTAATGAAGAAACTGGCGTTACAATAAGCAATGCATCTGATGCGGTTAAATTAGCAGCAGAGCAAATTAGAAATGCTATTGCAGGTGGTTAATTTTAATTAATCAATATTAAATTGGGGCTCTATTGAGCCCCAATTTTTTTAATGATATATTTAAGTATGACTCTTTCTAAAATTTTGAGATATATCTTTTTAGCTGTATTCAATGCTTTAATTGTATATTCTATTCCATTAACTTTGGCATATGAATCTTGGTTTTTCTTGTCATTGATAGTTGTTGTCGGTTTATTAGTAAATTTTGTATATTTCACGGAAAAATTTCAACCAATGAAATGGATACTTCCTGGGATGATATTCATGTTATCTTTTGTGGTATTTCCAGCTGTTTACAATACTTATGTGTCTTTTACTAATTGGTCAACAGGGCACATTTTAACCAAAACGCAAGCTATTAATGTTCTTGAGGATAGGGTTTACACCCCAGAAGATCAAAAAGGTATAGAATTTGAAATTTATATTCTTCAAGACAGTAATTTAAACTTTTATTACGTTGCTTACTTAGACGTTCAAAATATTCTTTTTGGAAAAGCTGTTACAAATGATGAAATATTTTCTACTTCTTTAGCAACACACGAACCATCACTTTTTAATAATGGTGAATTTGTTCCACCAGATGGTTTTAATTTACTAACTGGAAAAGAACAGGTAGCCAATTCAAGTAGTTTGCAAGAACTTTCCCTAGTAATTGATAAAAATACACGAGCACAGTTATATAAAATATCTGTATTTGGAGCTTCTACGGGACGGCTATCATCTACTTCTCAACTTTATACATATGATGATGTAAATGATAGTTTGGTAAACAATGCTACCAACACTATCTGTCCGGTTGTAAAAGATAATTTTGAATGTGAAGGTACAGAAATAGAACCAGGGTGGAGAGTATTTGTGGGTGGGGAAAATTACAGAAAACTATTTTCCAGCCAAAGGATAAGAGGACCTTTAAATGTTGTTGCTAAATGGACATTTCAATTTGCTTTGCTATCTGTCCTATTATCTTTTGCCGTTGGATTATTTTTGAGCATGATTTTGAATAAAGATGGATTAAAATTTCAAAGAATTTATAGAGCAATTTTTATTCTCCCATATGCTATTCCAGCATTTGTCTCTGCTCTTGTTTGGAAAGGACTTTTAAATCCTGATTATGGTCTTATCAATACATGGCTTGGTCCTATTTACGATTTGATTGATATGGAACCTGTTAAATGGCTTACAACTAAGGAAAGTGCAAGAACTGCAGTTCTTTTAGTTAATACATGGCTTGGTTTTCCTTACATGTTCTTGATTACCACTGGTGCATTGCAGTCTATTCCTAGAGAGTTAATTGAAGCAGCAAAAGTAGATGGGGCAAATGGTCTTCAATCCTTTTGGAGGATAACCTTTCCTTTACTAATGGTCTCAATATCACCTCTACTTATTGGATCATTTGCGTACAATTTTAATAATTTCACTTTGATATTTCTTCTTTCGGGAGGTGGTCCACCGATTGTTGGAAGTGACGTATCAGTAGGTTGGACAGATATCTTAATTTCTTTTACTTATAAGTTGGCAATTTCTGGAGGTAGAGGGAATTTATTTGGACTTGCTTCTAGTGTCACAATTATTATTTTTGCACTCGTTCTTATTATTTCAGCTATTTCATTTAGATATACAAAGCGATTGGAAAGAGTATATGGCAACATCTAAAGTTTTAAATTGGGCAAAAGAATACGGATGGAGACATTTAATAGCATTAATATTTACAACTTTTGCTGTTTATCCAATTTTATTTGTTGCTACAAATTCTGTTGCAGATTTTGCTAATTTAACTAATTCGAAATTAATTCCAGATGGGTTCACGCTAAAACATTACAAGTTACTTTCTAACGATCCATTGGTTCCATATTATAAATGGCTTTTCAATACTTATAAAGTAGCGATTATTGCTGGATTTTTTAACGTCTTTCTTGGAACTTTAGCTGCATATGCTTTTTCTAGGCTTAAATTTAAAGGCCGTAGGGCAAGTTTGTTAACACTAGTAATTGTTCAAATGTTTCCATCATTTTTAGCTTTTGTTGCAATATATTTACTATTTTTTCAAATAAGTGATGTAGCACCATTTATGGGACTTGGTACACACATAGGTTTAATATTGGTTTATCTTGGAGGATCAATTGGTTTCAATTCCTGGTTGATTAAGGGCTTTATGGATACAATATCACCTTCTCTTGATGAAGCTGCAAAAGTAGATGGTGCAACTGATTTCCAAATATTTAGGAGAATAATAGCACCGCTTTCTAGACCAATATTAGTTGTAATTTTTGTTATAACATTTATAGGGATTTATTCCGACTTTATTCTTGCCTCTATATTCTTAAAAGATAAAAATTTATGGACAGTTGCAGTTGGAATTAATACTGTTTTTGTAGACGATTTCAACGCTGACTGGGGAGTAATCGCTGCTTCATCAGTTATAGCGGCAACACCGATTGCAGTTCTATTTATCTTTTTTCAGAAGCAAATTACAGGTGGATTAACTGCAGGGTCTGTAAAAGGATAAATCCTATTATTTAATAGCTCATTTAACTTTTTTAAATTAAAATTGAGTATCAGATTCATAGGGGGATATTTTGTCTAAGTTACACGATTATTTGAAATCACAAGAAAATTTAATTACAGCATCGGTTGATGGAAAAACACTTTTAGATTTTATTGATAGAAATGCAGAAGAGTATCCGGACTATCCAGCATTAAATACTCCAGCTAATAGTGAATATTCTGCTTGGGATTCAATATCTTGGTCAGAGTATAGAGATGTATCAAAAAATTTAGCAGCAGGATTAATGTCTCTCGGACTAGGTCCAGGCGACACAGCATTTATTATGTCTAACAATACTAAAGAACATAACATTTCTGATCTAGGAATTGTGTACTGTGGAGCTACTCCATCTACGTTATATAAACAATTAAAATCATCCCAGATTGAATATGTAGCAAACCTCATGGAAGCCAAGGTTGCAGTTGTAGGTGATCTTGAATTATTTGCAGAAGTAAATGCAGCAAAAGAACAGTGTCCAAAATTAGAAGCGATTGTGCTTATAGATGGTTATGAAGATAACAAAGAACTTGATTATGTTCATAGCTACCACGAGTTAGTTGAAAAAGGAAAGGAATTAAATCAAGAAGACAGCTCAAAATTAGATTCCGCTATTGCTACTGTTACTCCAGACTCTTTAGCTTGTTTAATATTTACATCTGGAACAACTGGAAAACCTAAAGGCGTAATGATTTCTCACAAAAACGTCCTATGGACAATTGAAAGTTTATTTGGTCAAATGATTCCTGCAAGCAATTTTCCAAGGATTGTCTCTTACTTACCAATGGCACACATTGCTGCAAGAGCTGGTGACCACTATCAATCTATTTACAGAGTTGGCCAAATATTTCCAGTTCCTGTATTAGAAGACATGAGAGATGCTCTTCCTACAATTAAACCATCAGTATTTCTTG
>SGYR01000003.1 GCA_004213405.1 Candidatus Actinomarinales bacterium | reverse complement strand
AATCTGTGGGCTTTACATTTGGCGCTAAAGCGGGCTTGACTGTTGCCATGAACGATGTGAAAACACCTCCAAGCAAAAACCAAATACTAGAAAAATATGAAGCAGAAGCCGAGAAGGTTGAAAAATTATATTTAGATGAAATTATTACTGAAACTGAGCGTAAGCAAAAAATTATTGAGATATGGAACGAAGCTACAGACCAAGTTCAATATGCTATGAGTGCTGAGCTTGAAGCAGAACAGTTCAATCCAGTGGACATGATGGTTAAATCTGGTGCTCGAGGAAACATGATGCAAGTAAGACAACTAGCTGGAATGAGAGGCTTAGTTGCAAATCCTAAAGGTGACATAATTGAACGACCAATTAAAAGTAACTTCAGAGAGGGTATGTCAGTCCTAGAATATTTCATATCTACTCACGGTGCTAGAAAAGGTCTCGCCGATACAGCTCTTAGGACTGCAGACTCTGGTTATTTAACAAGAAGGTTAGTAGATGTTGCTGCAGGAATTGTAGTTAAAGATTTAGGCGATGAGAATATTGATTGGCGCGGTACTAATAAAAAAGTTGTTTTTGATGGAAAGTTAAGTCGATACCTGCACTCAACATTGTATGGTCGCGTTTTAGCTGAAGATATAAAGGTAGACAAAAAAGTAGTTGAGATGGAAAATGGCACAAAGCTTACTAAAGGTACTTATATAGATGCTGAAGTCCTTGATGGAATAGCAAAGTCTGGCGTAGAAGATGTTAATGTGTTGACTCCATTTAACTCTCTTAATCCAGAATCAATGGATCCTTTATGTTATGGATTTAGCTTGGCAACAGGAAAACCTGTTGAAGTTGGTGAAGCAGTAGGAATAATTTCAGCACAGTCTATTGGTGAGCCTGGAACACAATTAACAATGAGAACCTTCCACACAGGTGGTGTTGTAGGTTTGGATATTACATCCGGATTACCAAGAATTGTAGAATTATTTGAAGCAAGAACTCCTAAAGGTAAATCTGTGCTTTCTCCGATACAAGGAAAAGTTAAATCTGTTGAAGTAACACCAGAAGGCAATAGAAATGTAATCATTGGAAATGAAAAAGAAGATGTAGAATTATTAGTCTTAAGAAGACAGACTATGCTTATCAATCAAGGAGATAAAGTTGAAGCTGGACAGTCTTTAACAACAGGTCCTAAAGATCCAAAAGAAGTTTTACAAATTAATGGTGTAAGAACTTGTCAAGAATACTTGGTCGATGAAGTCCAAAAGACTTATAGAGACCAAGGAGTTGAGGTTCATGACAAGCATGTTGAAATGATAGTTCGCCAAATGTTAAGAAGGGTAAGGATTGTTAAATCAAACAATTCAGACTTTTTACCAAATGAACTTGTTGATTCAACTTTATTTAGAAAGACTAATCAAGAATTAGTCAAAGATGGGAAAGTTCCTGCTGAAGGAAGACCTGAGCTTATGGGTATCACAAAAGCTAGCCTTGCAACAGACTCGTGGTTATCAGCTGCATCTTTCCAAGAAACTACAAGAGTGCTCACTGAAGCCGCAATGAAGAGAAGTAATGACTCTCTTTCAGGCTTAAAAGAGAATGTTATTATTGGAACACTAATTCCTGCTGGAACTGGTTCCAATGCTTATCAAAGTATGAAACCTTCTCTTCCTGATGCTCCTGAAGTTTCTGAATTAGGATTTATGGCTTCCACTTCTGAGGATTCAGAAGACGAAGCTTTGCCAAATCCTGCACAATGGTTAGCTATGTTAGGTGATGAAAACGAAGTGGAGGATGAGTAAAAAACTTATAAAAATAAGGTTGTTGTAAGTTTAAATTCGTCATATACTTCTTTTTCGGTAAGCCAAATAAGTAAATTTTAGATTGGAATAACTATGCCTACAACGCAACAGTTGGTAAGAAAAGGTAGAAAGTCTAAAGTGTCAAAAGAAAAGACACCTGGACTAAAAGGATCGCCTCAGCGTAGAGGGGTTTGTACTCGCGTATATACTGTTACTCCAAAAAAACCAAACTCTGCTTTACGTAAAGTTTGTAGAGTTAGGCTTTCTACAGGTACAGAAGTGACTGCCTACATACCTGGTGAAGGACACAATCTTCAAGAACACTCAATAGTTTTAGTTAGAGGTGGAAGAGTTAAGGACTTGCCTGGTGTGAGGTATAAAGTTATTAGAGGTGCTTTAGACACAGCTGGTGTGACAGATAGAAAACAAGCTAGATCAAGGTATGGAAGTAAAAAGGGTTAAGTAAATGAGAAGAGGACCATCACTTAAAAGAAAACCAGAACCTGACCCGATCTACAACAGTTTGTTGGTCTCTCAACTTATAAATCAAGTTTTATTAGACGGAAAAAAAGATTTAGCTAGCAATATTGTTTATTCAGCATTACAGCTTGTTGAAAAGCAAACTGGTTCAGATCCATTAAATACACTAAAAGATGCTTTTGAAAATGTCAGACCTCAAATAGAAACAAAATCCAGAAGAGTAGGTGGAACAAATTACCAGGTTCCTATGGAAGTTCCTCAAAGAAGAAGTACTACTTTAGCAATACGTTGGATGGTAGATTCCTCCAGAAAAAGAGGTGAAAACACCATGCATGAAAGACTTGGAAGAGAAATTCTAGATGCTAGTAATAAAACTGGCGCTTCAGTTAAAAAAAGAGAAGATGTTCATAAAATGGCAGAGTCAAATAGAGCCTTTGCTCACTATAGGTGGTAATCAATGTCTAGAGAAGTAGATTTAAATAATTTAAGAAACATTGGAATTATGGCTCATATTGATGCCGGTAAAACAACTCTTACTGAAAGAATCTTGTATTACACAGGTAAAACATACAAGATTGGTGAAGTCCATGATGGAGCCGCTGTTATGGATTGGATGGAGCAAGAGCAAGAACGAGGTATTACTATTACTTCAGCTGCAACAACATGCAGTTGGAACAAGCATACTATCAATATAATTGATACACCTGGTCACGTTGATTTTACTGTCGAAGTTGAAAGATCTTTAAGGGTTCTTGATGGCGCAGTTGCTGTTTTTGATGGTGTAGCAGGTGTTGAACCGCAGTCAGAAACTGTTTGGAGACAGGCTGATAAATATAACGTTCCAAGGATTTGTTTTGTAAACAAGCTTGATAGAACTGGTGCAGATTTTAATTTTGATGTTCAGTCAATCATTGACAGGTTAGAAGCAAAGCCAGCAGTTCTTCATATTCCAATTGGTTCTGAAGCAGATTTTGTAGGTGTTATTGATTTAGTAGAAATGAAATCTCATACATGGTCTAAAGATGACGGTTCTGAGTGGGAAATAACAGATATTGCTGAAGACATGCTAGAGGAAGCAAATACAAAAAGACAAGAGCTCCTTGATGTAGTTGCTGAAGCAGATGATGATGTATTAGAAAAATACTTTGCTGATGAAGAATTAACTGTAGAAGATATAAAAAAAGCTATTAGAAAAGGAACCCTTGAGGGAATGTTTGTTCCCGTACTTGCTGGAAGTGCATTTAAAAATAAAGGAGTTCAGCTTTTACTTGATGCTGTTGTTGATTATTTACCATCACCTCTTGATATTGAAGATGTAACAGGTTTTAAACCTGGAGATGAAGAAAATGAGCTTTCAAGATCTCACAGTGATGAGGAACCATTTTCTGCATTAGCTTTCAAAGTAGTGAGCGATCCGCATGTTGGTAAGCTTACATACTTTAGAGTTTATTCAGGAACATTAAATAAAGGTGACAAAGTAACCAATACTACAACTGGAAAAGAAGAAAGACTGGGAAGAATCCTAAGAATGCACTCCAACTCAAGGGAAGACATAGATTTTATTTGCGCAGGAGATATTGTTGCGGGTGTCGGCTTAAAGAATGCAAAAACTGGAGACACTTTATCAGACTCATCGCAGCTTATTCAATTAGAATCAATGACTTTTCCTGAGCCTGTTATTTCTGTAGCTATTGAGCCAAAATCAAAAGCTGATGAAGAGAAATTATCAGAAGGTTTACAAAAACTAGCTGAAGAAGATCCAACATTCCGTGTGCAATCTGATGAAGAAACTGGACAAACAATAATATCTGGAATGGGTGAATTACACCTTGACATATTAGTTGATAGGTTAAAGAGAGAATTTAAAGTTGAAGCAAATATTGGAAAACCTCAAGTAGCTTATCGAGAAGCTTTAAAGAAGAAAACAGATGTTGAAGCAAAATATATAAGACAAAGTGGTGGTCGTGGACAATATGGTCATGTAATAATGGAATTAGAACCTATAGATGATGGGTATGAATTTGTAGACTTAATCAAAAGTGGAAGAATACCAAGAGAATATATACCATCTGTAAATGCTGGAGTTGAGGCCGCAATGGAAACAGGAGTTTTAGCTGGATATCCATTAGTAAATATAAGGGCAACCCTTAAGGATGGAACTTACCATGATGTTGACTCTTCAGAAATGGCATTTAAAATTGCTGGATCAATGGCACTTAAAGATGGTGCAAAAAAAGCTGGTGTTAAATTGCTCGAACCAGTTATGACTGTAGAGGTGGTAACACCTGAAGATTTCATGGGAGATGTTGTCGGAGATCTTTCCTCAAGAAGAGGAAAGATAGCTGAAATGGAGCAAAGAGGATCTGCAAAGGTCGTCAATGCAAAAGTACCATTATCAGAAATGTTTGGATACGCAACTGATTTGCGTTCTCGAACACAAGGCCGTGCAACATTTACGATGCAGTTTGATAGTTATGAGGACGTACCAGACAGCATAACTAAAGAAATAACTGCGAGTATTCGTGGAGTAGAGGTAGAAGTTTAAACCTTAATAGGTTTAGATTTAAAAAAAAGGAGAAAATATGTCAAAGGAAAAATTTGACCGTAGCAAGCCTCATGTGAACGTTGGTACAATGGGACACATTGACCACGGTAAAACCACATTGACGGCCGCTATTACAAAAGTTTTAGCTGAGGCTGGTTCAGGCGATGTTACAGCTTTTGAAGATATTGACAAAGCCCCTGAAGAGAGGGAAAGAGGAATCACAATTCAGATTGCTCACGTTGAGTATGAAACTGAAAACAGACATTATGCTCACGTAGACATGCCTGGTCACGCTGATTATGTTAAAAACATGATTACGGGTGCAGCTCAGGTTGATGGAGCAATTTTGGTAGTTTCTGCAGCAGATGGTCCTATGCCACAAACTAGAGAACACGTACTTCTAGCAAGGCAAGTTGGTGTACCAGCTATTGCTGTATTCCTAAACAAAGTCGATCAAGTTGATGATGATGAACTTTTAGATCTTGTAGAAATGGAAGTTAGAGAATTATTAAACGAATATGACTTTCCAGGTGATGATGTTCCTGTAGTTAAAGGTTCAGCACTCGCTGCTCTTGAAGGCAAAGAAGAAGGTATTAATGCTGTTAAGGAATTAATGGACCAAGTTGATGCTTATATTGAAGAACCAACAAGAATTGTTGATAAACCATTTTTGATGCCTGTTGAAGACGTATTCTCTATTACTGGTAGAGGTACTGTTGTAACAGGAAGAATTGAACAAGGTATCGTTAACGTAAACGAAGAAGTTGAGATTGTTGGAATTAGAGAAACATCTAAATCAGTCTGTACTGGTGTTGAGATGTTCAGAAAACTTCTTGATGAAGGTAGAGCAGGTGACAACGTCGGTCTTCTCTTACGTGGAGTTGATAAAGATGATGTTGAAAGAGGACAGGTTATTGCAAAACCTGGCTCAATTACACCTCATACAAAGTTTGAAGCAGAAGTTTATGTTCTTACTAAAGAAGAAGGTGGAAGACACAATCCATTTTTCAAAGGATATAGACCGCAATTCTATTTCAGAACTACTGACGTTACTGGTGAAGTAACTCTTAGTGAAGGTACTGAAATGGTTATGCCTGGTGACAACGTTTCTATTTCTGTAGAACTCATATCTCCAATTGCAATGGAAGAGGGAGTGAAGTTCGCAATTAGAGAAGGTGGTAGAACTGTTGGAGCTGGTCAGGTGACAAAAGTTATCGAGTAATAAAAACTAACCGGGAGTAGAATTCATACTCCCGGTTTTTTTTGAGGAAAAAATGGCAAAAGGACAACAAATTAGAATAAAGCTTAAAGCTTACGACAACTATGTTGTTGATGAATCTGCACGTAAAATTGCTGAAACAGTTCTAAAAACACAAGCAAAAGTTAAAGGTCCTGTGCCGTTACCAACTCAAATACATAGATACTGTGTAATCAGGTCACCTCACGTAGATAAAAAGTCTCGTGAACATTTTGAAATGAGAATTCATAAGCGATTGATTGATATAGTTGAACCAACCCCAAAAACAGTTGATTCACTTATGAGACTCGATCTACCAGCAGGCGTTGAAGTAGAGATTAAATTATGAACACTTTAATAGCGAGAAAAGTTGGTATGACTCAGATATTTGATGAGAACTACAAAGCCCGTGGAGTTACTGTTCTAGATGTTTCAGATTGTAGAGTAGTTCAGATAAAAAACAACGAAGTTGATGGATATAGTGCAGTCCAACTTACAATAGGAACCAAAAAAAACTCTACTAAACCTCTCCAAAATCATTTTAAAAAATATAATTCTGAACCAGGGGAAATTGTTTTCGAAGTTGAAGTAGATGAAAGTTTCGAATTAAATCCTGGTGCTGTAGTGAAAGTTTCAGATGTTTTCGAAGTTGGACAAAAAGTAGACATTTCAGGAATTTCAAAAGGAAAAGGATTTGCTGGAGTAATGAAAAGACATAATTTTTCAGGCCAAAAAGCTAGCCACGGTGTTCATAAAGTGCATAGAGCAGGAGGTTCTATTGGTAATGCTTCATATCCAGGACATGTATTTAAAGGTCAAAAAATGGCTGGAAGAATGGGAAATGAAAAGTCAACAATACAATCAGTCACCATTGTTGGTCTAAACGAAGAAAAAAATTACTTATTGGTAAACGGTTCTGTACCTGGCAACAAGGGAAACATTGTAAAAGTTCAAAAGGCTGTAAAGGTTAAGCAATGAGTGTTAAATTAGATACCTTAAATACAAAAGAAAACAAAGTTTCAAAAAAACAATACAAATTTGAACCAATTGAAGATATAAATGTTGGTCTTTTGCATCAAGTTGTAAAGGGAAGTAGAACAAATTTTAGAAATAATACTGCATCGGTTAAAACAAGGGCTCAAGTTTCTGGTACTGGTGCAAAACCTTGGGCTCAAAAAGGAACAGGACGAGCACGTCAAGGTTCTTTAAGGTCCCCGCAATTTGTTGGTGGTGGTGTTGCTCACGGTCCTGGAACTAGGGTATATAAAGATAGGACACCAAAAAAAATGAAAAGCAAGGCATTAGCCATGGCGATTTCTCAAAGAATTTCAGAAGAATCAGTGTTTGTGATTGATGGGAATGGTATAGAATCTCCCTCTACTAAATTAGCTGCCTCATCTGTAAAAGAATTTGATATCAAAAGAAGCTTTACATTTGTTTATTCCGATGAAGACGAAGTTTTATTCAAGTCATTCAGAAACTTAGAAGACTCAAAATTAGTCTCTGTAAGCAAAGTTGCTGCAATTGATATCATATCAACCGATTATACAATTTTTTCTACAAGCGCTATCTCAAAATATTTAGGGGATGAATAATGAAATATCTTGAAGACGTATTGATTGCACCTGTTATTTCTGAAAAATCTTATGACAGAATTGCTGACTCAAATTCTTATACATTTTTTGTCCACCCAAAAACTGATAAGCCTCAAATCAAAAAAGCCGTTGAACAAATGTTTGGTGTTAATGTACTCAGAGTTAACACAATGTACCGCAAAGGCAAGAAGAAAAGATTCGGATATGTATTTGGCCAGCAAAGTAATAGAAAAATAGCAATAGTTACACTTTCTGAAGGTGAAACGATTGAGGCTTTTGGAGTTTAATTATGGGTTCAAAAAAAATTAGACCAGTAACTCCAGGCATGAGAGGTCAGGTTTCAACTGACTTTAAAGATATTACAAAAAAGAAACCTGAAAAGTCATTGTTACAGTCCAAAAAATCTTCTGGTGGAAGAAATAATAAGGGTCGAATAACATCTCGCCATAGAGGCGGCGGACATAAACAAAAATATAGAGTTATAGATTTTAAGAGAATTAAGGATGGAATTCCAGCAAGAGTAGCTGGAATAGAATATGATCCAAACAGAAATGCAAGAATAGCACTACTTCATTATGTTGATGGTGAAAAAGCTTACATCATTGCTCCGGATGGAGTTGAAGTAGATTCAATTATTGAGTCTGGTTCTAAAGCAGACATAAAAGATGGAAACTGTCTTCCGCTAAGAAACATTCCTGCTGGTACATTTGTTCATGCTGTAGAGTTAAGACCTGGTGGAGGAGCCAAAATGGCTCGATCTGCAGGATCTTCAGTGCAGTTAATGAGCAAAGAAGGCGACACAGCATTATTAAGACTTCCATCTGGTGAGATGAGAAATGTTCCTATGGACTGTAGAGCAACTGTCGGAACTGTCGGTAATGCAGAGGCAGAATTAACAAAGTTAGGAAAAGCTGGAAGAAATAGATGGAAAGGTGTCAGGCCACAGACTAGAGGTGTTGCTATGAACCCTGTTGACCACCCACTTGGTGGTGGAGAGGGTAAATCTTCTGGAGGTCGTGTTCCTGTAAGCCCATGGGGAAAACCTGAGAAAAAGACTAGAAAGAAAAATAAATATAGTACTAAGTCAATTGTTAGACGTAGATCACAAAAGGGAAGAAACTAATATGTCAAGAAGTTTAAGAAAAGGACCATTTGTTGATGAGCATCTTCTAAAAAAAGTAGAAGAAGCTCAAAATACTGGCAACAAGGGAGTCATAAAGACTTGGAGTCGTCGCTCAACTGTTGTCCCTGAAATGGTTGGTTTAACAATAGCTGTACATAATGGAAAACAGCACTTACCAGTATTCATAACAGAAGCAATGGTTGGACACAAACTCGGAGAGTTTTCACCAACAAGAACATTTAAAGGACACCCAGGACAAAGCTAATGGAAAAAACAACCGTAAAAGCACAAAGTAAATATTTAAGGCAATCTCCATATAAAATGAGACTTGTTTTAAATCTCATTAGAGGACTTGACGTACAAGATGCTTTAAATGTATTAACTTTTACAAAAAGAAAAGCGGCAACTGAAATAAAACAGCTCCTCGAAAGTGCTATTGCAAATGCTGAAGCAAACTACAATTTAGACTCTTCTGATTTATATATTTCAAAAGCAATTGCTAATGAAGGACCAACACTAAAAAGATTTAGACCACGTGCAAGAGGTAGGGCTGGAAGAATTAATAAAAGAACTACCCATTTACTAATTGAGTTAGAAAGTGTGAGTGAATAATGGGTCAAAAAACACATCCATATGCATTTAGAATCGGTATTGTAAACGACTGGAAATCTCGTTGGTTTAACAGTAAAGATTACAAAGACTTAGTTAATCAAGATTATCAAATTAGAGATTTTCTATCACGACAGCTTCCTAAGGCTGCTGTTTCTCGTATAGACATTGAAAGAAGAGACAAAGGTGGAACATTGACTGTAGACATACATACAGCCAGACCAGGAGTAGTAATCGGCCGTAAAGGTGTTGAAGCAGACAGGTTAAGAAAAGGAATTGAAAAGCTATCTAAGCAGCCAGTAAAGCTGAATATTATAGAAATCAGAGAAGCAGAACTAGACGCCCAACTTTTGGCTAGAGGAATAGCAGACCAATTAGAAAACAGAGTAGCTTTTAGAAGAGCTATGAAGAGAGCTGTTACTGCTGCATTAAAAGCTGGTGCTGAAGGCGTCAGAGTTGAATGTTCTGGAAGACTTGGTGGAGCAGAAATGGGAAGAAGAGAATGGTACAGAGAAGGAAGAGTGCCTCTCCATACATTACGCGCCGACATAGATTTTGGAAGAGCAGCAGCACACACAACAGTCGGAGCAATCGGTGTAAAAGTTTGGGTTTATAAAGGTGATGTTGTTGGTTCAAACAAGCTTAGACAAGAAAAAATATCTGCGGAAGCAAACTTAGCTAGTGGTGGTCCAGCAGCTGGAAGAGTTAAATCAGTTAAATCAAGAGCGGAAGCTGCTGTTGGAGAAAAGAAAGAATCAAAAATTCTAGAAGCTGGTGGTGGTAAAAAAACTAATGAGGAACAAGCATCAAAAATAGTTGAAGCTGGTGGTGGTAAAAAAATTACCAAAGAAGACGCTCAAGCAAAGTTTGAAGAAGAAAAATCAATTTTAGAAGAAGAGTAAAAATATGTTAATGCCAAAGAAAACAAAATATAGAAAGTCTTTTCGAGGAAGACGAAAAGGTAATTCAAAAGGTGGTAACGTTGTTTCATTTGGTGACTTTGGTATACAAGCAGTTGAAACCTCATATGTCACTGGTAGACAAATAGAAGCTGCAAGAATTACTATTACACGAACCATGAAACGTGGCGGTAAAGTATGGATTAATATCTTTCCTCACAAACCAATTACAAAAAAGCCTGCAGAAGTAAGAATGGGGTCTGGTAAAGGAAATGTTGAATATTATGTGGCAGTAGTTAAGCCGGGTCGTATACTATTCGAAATATCTGGTGTGCCGGAGGATGTTGCTCGTGAAGCAATGAGAAAAGCTGGTCACAAGCTACCTATGAAAACTAAATTTGTTATGAGGGATAACGTATGAGTGTAAATGATTTAAGAGAACTTTCTGTTCAAGAATTAGAAAATAAAATAGTTGATTTGAAAAAAGAACTTATGGACTCTAGATTTGCACTTGCAACAAGCCAGATAGAAGACACATCCGTTTTTAGAAAAATTAAAAAAGAGATTGCACAAGCAAACACAGTCTTAACTGAAAAACTAAACGAATTGAATAATGAGGTAGCTGAATAGTGGAAAGTATGGAAAGATCATCAAGAAAAGTAAGGACCGGAATAGTTGTTTCTGATGCCCGTGAAAAAACCGTAACAGTTGCAATAGAACTTCAATTTCCTCATCCAAAATACAAAAAAATTGTTAAAAAGACAAGAAAATTACATGCTCATGATGAAAGTTTTGAAGCAAAAGTAGGCGACACAGTCAAAATAATGGAAACTAAACCATTTTCTAAAACAAAAAAATGGCGTGTAACTGAAGTAGTGGAGAGGGCAAGATGATTCAAAAAGAATCTAGACTTAAAGTTGCTGACAACTCTGGTGCAAAAGAAGTACTTTGTATCAAAGTTAAAGGAAGCTCTCGAATAAGATATGCTGGACTAGGAGATACTTTTGTTGCTACAGTAAAAGACGCTATACCAGGTGGTCAAATCAAAAAAGGTGACATCGTTCAAGCCGTTGTTGTTAGAACGAAGAAAGAAACTAGAAGAAAAGATGGAACTTATATACGTTTTGACGAAAATGCATGTGTAATTATTAATGAACAAGAGCAACCTCGAGGAACAAGAATTTTTGGACCGGTAGGTAGAGAATTAAGAGAAAAAAAATTTATGAGAATAGTTTCTTTAGCTCCAGAGGTTTTGTAATGAAAATCCAAAAAGGAGACATAGTAAAAGTAATATCAGGAAAAGATGCTGGTAAAGAAGGAAAAGTTTTACAAGCATTTCCAAAAAAAGGTACTGTCCTAGTTGAGGGAGTAAATGTTAATAAAAAACATCAAAAACCACAGGGTCAAACAATGCAAGGTGGAGTTATTGATAAAAGTATGCCAATAAACGTATCCAATGTTGCATTAGTTGTAAAAAAGAAATCGGGACGAGTTGGTTATAAGTTTGATAAAAATGGCAAAAAATATAGAATATTAGCCCAGACAGGTGATGAAGTATGATTCCTAGACTAAAAGAGCAGTTTAATACCGAGTTAAAGCAAAAGATTATGTCTGAGCTTCAATTGAGTAATGTAAATGAAATACCAAGTCTTGAAAAAATAATTATCAATATCGGTGATGGAAAAGCAGCTACAGATGGTAGAGCGCTTGAGTCTATGGTTGATGAATTAACTGCAATTTCTGGACAAAAACCTGTAATCAGAAGAGCAAAAAAATCAATTGCTGGATTTAAAATTAGAGAAGGTATGCCAATTGGTACATCTGTTACTTTAAGAGGTGACAGAATGTGGGAATTTTATGACAGGTTTGTACAAGTTGTTGTCCCAAGAATTCGTGACTTTAGAGGTTTTAATAAAAAATCGTTTGATGGAAACGGAAATTACACACTTGGATTAAATGAACAGTTAGTTTTTCCTGAAGTTGAATATGACAAGGTTAGAGACATTAGAGGAATGAATATTACAATTTGTACTTCTGCTAACGATAACGAAAAAGGTTATGTATTATTACAATCGCTAGGATTTCCATTTAGGGAGAATTAATTATGGCAAAAACGAGCAAAATAGTAAAAAACAATCAAAGAAAGAGAGCAATCTCAGTCTACGCTGAAAGACGCCAAGAATTGCTTAAGGTCATTAAAGATCCTAATACATCATATGATGAGAAACGTGAAGCTCAAAAAAAGATTGCAAAAATGCCGAGAGATGCTTCTGCTACTAGACATCGAAACCGTTGCGAAGTAACAGGTAGACCAAGAGGTACCCTCAGAAAATTTGGAATGTCAAGAAATACATTTAGAGACTTAGCATTAAAAGGTGAGTTGCCTGGTATTAAGAAAGCTTCCTGGTAAAAATGAATTCAGATCCAATTTCAGATTTTCTAACAAGAATAAGAAATGCATCAATGGTTAGCAAGCCATCCGTTTCGGTACCTCATTCAAAGTTCAAACTAGAACTTTCAAAACTTTTAAAGGATGAGGGATATATTAGTGACGTTAAAGTTTCTGGAGATGGTTCAGGTAAACAGATAGAAATAGATTTAAAATATTCTGAAAATGGTTCACCAGTTTTAGCTGGCTTAAACAGACTCAGTAAACCAGGAAGAAGACTTTATGTAGGCTCTGACTCACTCCCAAGAAATAATGGTGGGTTGGGAACTGTTGTAGTTTCAACTTCAAGAGGCTTATTACCAGATTCTGAAGCTCGAAAAAGAAAACTTGGTGGAGAATTGATTTGTGAGGTTTGGTCATGAGTAGGATTGGCAACAAACCAATTGAAATACCTGAAAAAGTAGAATTAAAAATCGAGGGCAATTTAATTTCTGTTAAAGGTCCTAAAGGTGAGCTAACAGTAGAAGTAGTTGATGACAGAATAAATTATGAGATTAATGAAAACATTTTAAATTTTTCTAGAAGTTCTGAAGTTGCTGAAGTCAGAAGCCTTCATGGATTATACAGATCTTTAATTGCAAACAATATTCAAGGTGTTCTGGAAGGCTATAAGAAGACTTTACTATTACAAGGTGTTGGACACAGAGCAACTTTGAAGGGCAGTGATATTGAGATTCTTTGTGGATTTTCACATCCTGTAATTTTTAAAAAAGTTGAGGGTATTAATTTTGAAGTCCCAGATCAAAATACAATAATCGTCTCTGGAATAGACAAGGCACTTGTTGGGCAGGTATCAGCAAATATTAGAGCTATAAAACCACCTGAGCCATACAAGGGTAAAGGCATTAGGTATGAAGGTGAATATGTTAGAAGAAAAGCAGGTAAAGCTGCAGTAACCGCTGGAGCATAAAAAATATTATGAAAGTTAAAGACAAAAGACATCACAGAAAAATAAGAATTAGAAAAAAAATTAACGGCACAGCTTCTGTTCCGCGTATTGCTGTTTTTAAAAGTAACAACAATATATATGTACAGGCTATAGATGATTTAAATCAAGTAACAATAGCATCAGCTAGCACTCTTTCAAAAGAAGTTAAATCTAAAAATCTATCAGTTGACACCTCAAAAGAGGTAGGGGAACTTATGGGTAAAAAGTTAAATGATCTTAAAATTTCAAAAGCAGTTTTTGATAGAGGTGGTTATGTTTATCACGGCAGAATTAAATCTTTAGCAGATGGAATAAGAGAAAAAGGAATTGAATTTTAATGGCTGAGCTAGAACTTCAAGAAAGTGTAATACACATTAATAGAGTGGCCAAAGTTGTAAAGGGCGGCAGAAATTTTGCATTTACTGCTCTTGTAGCAGTTGGAGATGGGAATGGAAAGGCTGGAATTGGATATGGAAAAGGTTCTGAAGTTCCGCTAGCTATTCAAAAAGCCATAGAAAATGCTAAAAAAAATATTCAAGACATTCCAATGGCAGGTTCAACAATTGTTCACTCCATAATTGGAAAGCATGGATCTTCCAGAGTACTTCTAAAACCAGCAGCTCCAGGTACAGGAGTTATTGCTGGAGGTGCAGCAAGGCAGGTGCTTGAAGTTGCTGGAGTTAAAGATATACTCGCAAAATCCCTAGGTTCACCTACTCATCTCAATGTTGCTAAAGCAACAATCAATGGCTTGTTAAATCAAAGAACGCCTGACATGGTTGCTGGACTCAGAGGAAAAAAACCATCCGAGGTCGCACCAGCTGGTTTAGTTGAAGCATATGAAAAAACTAAAGCTGAAAAAAAAGTAAAGGTAGCAGATGAAAGTTAAAATTACTTTAAAAAGAAGCTTAATTGGTCAAAAACCAAAAGCTCGAGAGACAGTAAGAAGTTTAGGTCTTAAGAAAATCAATTCTTCAACTGAAAGAGAGCTAAACCCAATGGTTGAAGGAATGCTTCGCAAAATTGAACATTTGGTAGAAATAGAAGAGATTAAATAATATGAAAAAATTAAGATTTCATCATTTGAAACCAACACCTGGATCTACAAAGCAAAAATTAAGAAAAGGTAGAGGTGAGTCAGGTAAAAGAGGTAAAACTGCTGGTCGAGGAACTAAGGGTACAGGTGCAAGAAAAACTGTCCCAGCATATTTTGAAGGAGGTCAAATACCTTTATATAGGCGTATTCCTAAAGTGAGAGGTATTGGCAATGCTGCAAAAATGTCATATGTTGTTGTCAATGTCAGTGAATTAGAAGAAAAGAATTTAGAAGGTGAAGTTACTCCTGATATCTTAAGAGAGATGGGACTAACTAGAAAAAAAGGTTTGGTAAAAATATTAGGTGATGGTGAAATAACCAAAAAAATAGATTTGAAAATTCATGCTATAAGTGAAGTCGCTAAAAGCAAAATTGAAAGTGCTGGCGGTACTGTAGAGATTATTAACGAGTAATTATGAAACTATCTATTTTTAGATATATATTCAAAATTCCAGATTTAAGAAAAAGAATATTTTTTACTCTTTTCATGTTTGCTGTCTATAGATTGGGAGCTGCTGTACCAGTACCAGGAGTAGATCTTGATGCTGTACAGAGACTTACAGATTCTGGGTCACAGGCTGGTATTTACGGGTTGCTTAATTTATTTTCTGGGGGAGCATTAGAGACTTTTTCAGTATTTGCTCTTGGAATAATGCCTTACATAACTGCCAGTATTATTCTTCAGCTATTAACTGTTGTAATTCCAAGGTTGCAAAAACTCCAAGAAGAGGGTGAGTCTGGCAGAAAAGTTATTACACAATGGACAAGATATATAACAGTTGTTTTAGCTCTATTACAATCCACAGCACTTACTTACTTATTTTCTAGAGGAAGTTTAACTGGAGGAATCTCACTGATTCCAAACTATACACCATCTCGAGTTGGGTTAATAGTCTTAACAATGACTGCTGGTACAGCATTTATTATGTGGATCGGCGAGCTTATTTCTCAAAGGGGTGTTGGAAATGGTATGTCTTTAATAATTTTTGCAAGTATTGTCAGTCAATTACCATCTCAGTTTGGAAGTTCTTATCAAGTAACAGCTGGTCAAGGAAGATTAGGTCAATTCGTGTTTCTTATGGTTATGTTCATACTTATGATTGTTGGAATAATTTATGTAGAACAAGGTCAAAGAAGAATTCCTATACAATTTGCAAAACGAGTTAGAGGAAGAAAAGTTATGGGCGGACAAAGCACATACATTCCATTAAAAGTAAATAGTGCTGGAGTTATTCCAGTTATATTTGCAACTAGTATTTTGTTTTTCCCTGCTTTGGTAGCTACTTCCTTACCTCAAGACAACAATGTTACAGCCGCTATAAGAAATTGGATTGACATTAATTTAGCTAACTCTCAAGGGACAACTTGGTTTTATGTTTTCTTTCTTGGTATATTGATAATTTTCTTTACATATTTTTATACAACAATCCAATTTGATCCTGTTCGTCAGTCAGACATGATTAGAAGACAGGGTGGCTTTATACCTGGAGTAAGACCAGGAATTTCTACTACCAACTACCTTTCACACATTATTAATAGAATAACTCTTCCGGGATCAGTATTTTTAGCGTCAGTTGCGGTCCTTCCTTCAATAGCATCAGTTATATGGGACATACCTCTCGGATTTAGTGGTATTTCAATTCTTATTACAGTTGGTGTAGCTTTGGAAACTATGAAGCAAATTGAGAGCCAATTAAGTATGCGAAATTATGAAGGATTCATTGATTGAGCAATTTAGTAATCTTTCTAGGACCACCAGGTGCTGGAAAAGGGACTCAAGCAGTATTAATAGCTAAAGAAAAAAATCTTGCTCACATATCAACAGGCGACATGCTTCGTGAGCATGTAAGCAACGAAACAGAGCTTGGCAAGATTGCAAAAACTCTACTTGACGAAGGCAAACTTGTTCCAGATTCTTTGGTTATTGAAATGTTGCAAGAAAGGCTTCTTTCTAATGATTGTGTTAACGGAGCAATACTAGATGGGTTTCCTAGAACAATTGCTCAAGCAGAAAGTCTAGATAAAATCAGTGAAGAATTTAAAATTTCTAAAGTTATTGTTTTTGAAGCTGACCGAGATGAGCTAATAAAAAGAATTTTAAATAGAGGTGAAACTAGTGGCAGGAGTGATGATACTGAAGAATCTGTAAGCGTCAGGCTTGAAGTTTATGAAAATGATACAGCTCCTTTAATTGAATACTATGAACAAAGAAATTTAGTTTCAAAGATAAATGCTGTTGGTGAAGTTGAAAATATTTACAACTTAATACTGAAAGAATTTGAATAGTCAATGCTTACATATAAAACTTCTGAAGATTTCGAGAAGATGGCAAAAGCAGGCAAAGTTGTATCAAATATACATTACGAAATTTACAATTCAACTAAACCTGGAATGACTCTCAAAGACCTAGATGGTATTGCTAAAAATATTGTAGAAAATTCAAATGTTCAATCAAGTTTTTTTGGTTATGCACCCCCTGGACACGATCCTTATCCTGCTTACATTTGTGCTTCGCCAAATGACGCAATAGTTCATGGGATACCTAACGATACAATCATAAAGGAAGGTGACTTAATTTCTATAGATGTTGGAGTATCATTTGAGGGTTTTCATGCTGATGCTGCATTTACTTATGGTGTTGGAGAGATTTCAAGTGAAGATAAGTTTCTAATTGAAACCACAAAGCATGCGTTAAACGAAGCAGTAAAACTAGTTGAAGATGGGCAAAAATTAGGAACAATTGGATATAAAATTGACAAAATAGCAACACGTAAAAACCTTGGTAATGTAAAAAATTATGTTGGACACGGCATTGGTCAAGAAATGCATGAAGAACCACAAGTACCTCATTATGGTAAAAAAAATACAGGCTTTGAGTTAAAAACAGGAATGGCTATTTGTATAGAACCTATGTTTAACTTAGGGTCTGAAGAAACTATGGTAGATGAAGACGGATGGACAGTTAAGACAATAGATGGCCAAAATTCAGCCCATTGGGAGCACACAATAGGAATAACAGCGGAAGGAACTCGTGTTTTTACAGAAAACTTATTTTAATTTTGTGTTTGTAATAGTTTCAAATCGCACTAATCTAGTAAATCGGTCACATAATCAAGGCTAATTTTGGTAGAAAAAGAAAAAAACATAATTAAAGTTCAAGGAACAGTTATGGAAACTCTGCCAAACGCCTCTTTTAAGGTACAACTCGAAAGCGGTGCAGAAATTTTAGCTCATGTGTCTGGAAAAATGAGAATGAGGTACATAAGAATTTTACCTGGGGATACTGTTGAAATGGAAGTTTCACCATATGACCCCACAAGAGGTAGGATTATTTGGAGACATAAATGAAAGTTAAATCAAGCGTTAAAAAGAGAGGCCCTAACGATCAAATCGTTAGAAGAAAGGGCAAGCTTTACGTAATAAACAAAAGAAATCCTCGTCACAAGCAGAGGCAAGGTTAAGTTTTAATGGCGCGTATTTCAGGCATAGACATTCCAAGAGAAAAAAGGGTAATTGCATCATTGCGTTATATACATGGTATCGGCGCAAAAAGAGCAGATGATATATGCACAGACCTCAATATTGATCCAAGTACACGTGTCAACAATCTTACAAACGATGAAGTTGCACAAATTAGAAAGTATATTGAGGCAAATTTCAGAGTCGAGGGTGACCTTAGAAGAGACGTATCACAAAATATTAGAAGAAAAACTGAAATCGGTACTTACCAAGGTTTAAGACACAGAAAAGGACTTCCTGTTAGAGGTCAAAGAACTCATACAAATGCAAGAACAAGAAAAGGTCCTAGATTCGCTATAGCAGGTAAGAAGAAAGCATTGAAATAATGGCTGATCAAAAAACTAAAAAGAAAGTCAAAAAAAACGTACCTGCTGGAGTAGCACATATAAAAGCAAGTTTTAATAATACAATTATAAATATATCAAACCCTTCTGGTGAAACTATAGTTTGGACATCTGGTGGCTCTGTTGGCTTTAAGGGCTCTAGAAAGTCTACTCCTTATGCTGCACAAGTAGCAGCTGAGGAAGCTGTTAGAAGAGCTACTGAGTACGGAGTTCAAAAGTTAGACATAATAATTAGTGGTACAGGCGCAGGAAGAGAAACCGCTGTAAGAACTTTACAAAACATGGGTATGGATGTTGGAACAATCAAAGACATAACCCCAACACCTCATAATGGCTGCAGACCAAAGAAGAGAAGAAGAGGATAATGGCAAGGTATACAGGACCCCGAGTAAGAGTTTCAAGAAGAATAGGCTTTAATGTTTTTGAGAATAGAAAAGGTGATAAAGCTCTTCAGGATAGGCCATATCCACCAGGTGAGAATGGTCGAAAAAGAGTTAGAGAAACAGATTATGGAACTCAGTTAAAAGAAAAACAAAAAGTACGATACATGTATGGTGTGCTTGAAAAACAGTTTAGAAATTATTATAAAGAAGCTACAAGAATGCCTGGTATTACTGGTGAAAACCTCCTTATACTTCTTGAATCAAGATTAGATAATGTTATTTACAGAGCTGGATTCGCTTCAACAAGACCTCAAGCAAGGCAGTTAGTTTCTCATAGGCACTTTAAGGTAAACGGTAAATTTGTAGATGTTCCTTCGCATAAAGTAAAACCAGGTGATGTGATTGAAATTAAAGATGCAAGTAAAGATTTAATTATTATCCAACATACGATTGATACTGGACAGGACAATGTAATACCTAGCTGGTTAGATGTAGATAATAAAAAGAAATCTGTAAAAATTAATGCTGAACCTTCTAGAGGTGATGCAAGTTCGCAGATTGAAGAACAATTAATAGTAGAGCTTTATTCGAAGTAAACATTTGAGAGGAGAAATAAAATGTTAATGCTACAAAGACCAGAAATTACCCAAGAAGAGCTTGGTAAAAACAGAACACAGTTTGTAATCGAACCATTAGAACCAGGATTTGGTCTTACTTTAGGCAACACAATGAGAAGGGCACTGCTTTCTAGAGTTCCAGGAGTAGCTGTAACTGGAATCAAAATTGATGGAGTAAATCATGAATTTACATCAATTCCGGGAGTTGTAGAAGATGTTTTAGACTTACTTCTAAATTTAAAAAGACTAGTACTAAAGGTTGATGATCAAGAAAATCATACACTTACTGTTAAGGCCAAAGGCCCAGGAGATGTTCTTGCAGCACAAATCCAATGTCCTGCTGGAGTCGAAGTTGTAAATACTGATATGAAAGTTTGTACATTGTCAGACAGTTCCACTCTTGATATGGAAGTTTCAATAGCACATGGAGTAGGATATAGATTGGCTGATAAAAATAAAACAAGTGACTCAAATTTCATACCAATTGACTCTATTTTTTCTCCAATTGTACAAGTAAGCTATGCTGTTTCACCGACACAGGTTGGTCAAGTAACCGACTATGATAAGTTAACTTTAGATGTTGAAACTGACGGTTCAATTGAGCCAAGCGAAGCAATTTCATCAGTAGGAAAAACTCTTGGTGAATTATGGAAGCTTTTTGCAGATATTGATGAAGGGGTTGGATTAGAACTAGGAGAATTAACTATCTCTGAAGGAAGTTCTCCAGACCTTTCGTTATCTGTTGATGCATTAGATTTATCTGAAAGACCAAGAAATTGTCTTGGTAGAGAAAACATAACTACAGTTGGACAAATTCTTGAATATACAGAAGATGATTTGCTCAATTTGACAAACTTTGGACAAAAAAGTTTGGATGAGTTGGTTGCAAAGCTCGACGAGCTTGGACTAAGTCTTCCAACAAGTTCTGACCTAGACTCAGGAGATATGGCTGATGCCTAAACCTACTAAAGGTAAAAGGCTTGGAGGTTCTTCTTCACATGAGGATCAAATTATTAGTAATTTGATCAGTGCTTTAATTGAACACGAAAAAATTGAAACAACAGTTACAAAAGCTAAAACTGTTAAGCCTTATGTAGAAAAAGTAATTACAAAAGCAAAAAGCGGTACTCTTCATGATAGAAGACAAGTGTTAAAAATGATTCAAAACAAATCTGTCGTTGCAAAACTTTTTGATGAAATTGGTCCAAAGTATGAAGACAGAAATGGTGGATATACTAGGATTACAAGAACTACATATAGACAAGGTGATGGCACAGAGCTAGCTGTATTAGAACTAGTTTAAATTTGAATTCTTTAAAAGATATCTGGTCACAATTTCAAAAATTCATTAGATTAAATCAAGAGGTATTTATCAGATTCAGTAATGATAGATATGAGTCTGGAAATTCCCTTATAGTCGTGTTGGTAAGCCTTCTAAGTATTTATATTCCATTTATCCTAAATGCAAGCTCAACTAACATTAGCGATATTGTTTTTTATGGATTAGTAGATGGTGTTTTTGCTTGGTTGTTTGCAACTCTGGCTTCATGGTTTTTATTAACAAGGGCATTTAATACGATAATTGAAATTACTAACCTATTAATTTTTACAGGTTACACCCATGGGATTCTTGGTATTTTTGGAATAATTATTTTTGTTAATAATTACATTTCAATTCCGCAAAATATATTTCAACTTTTGACTTTATTTATATTTGGTTGGATGTATTTTGTATTAACAAAAGCACTTGCAACGGCCTTCCTTCTTGACAAGAGAACATCAAGTATTGCCTCTGTAACATTTTTAGCTATTTTAATATTTTTTTCTGATCCAATTCGTATTTTTGTTTAATGAAAAACTACAAGTTAATTATTTCCTATGATGGAACTAATTTCCACGGTTTTCAAATACAAAAAGATAAAACAACTGTGCAGGGGGAATTCCAAAAAGCATTAGAGATATTTACTGAAAAATATGAATTAAATTACTCTGGCAGAACAGATGCAGGGGTCCATGCTAAAGCTCAAGTAATAAACATAAAAACAGAATTAGCTATAAACAACAAAACAATAAATTCTTTAAATAAAATTTTAGGTTCCAAAATCTCTATAAACTCTTTTAAGACAGTAAAAGACAGCTTTCACGCTAGGTATGACGCATTTGAGAGAACTTATAAATATTTTGTGTCAGATATGAACCAGCAATATCCTTATCTAAGCAGTCAATCATATATTTATCCTAAGAAATTAGATTTAAAAAAACTAAACTATTTAGCAGAGTTATTTGTAGGTGAACATAATTTTTCTTCTTTTTCAAAACATGACGTAAATAAAAACCCAAATAGACAAATATACAAGAGCAACTGGGTAAAAAAGCGTGATTATTTTGAGTATACAATTACTGGTAACTCTTTTTTGAGAAACATGGTGCGTTATTTAGTTGGTGTACAAATAGCTTATTGTGAGGATAAAGTCACGTATGACGAAGTTTCTAAAAATCTTCTTAACCCTAAAGAAGAAAGGCTAAACTTCATAGCTCCTCCAAATGGCTTAGTCCTTTGGAATGTTAAATACTAGTTTTCATAAATATAAATGCACTTTATACTAGTAGTTCGTTACAATTCAAAAAGATTGATAAATGAATACTAAAACAACATTTAATGGCATAGAGGCTTCTGAGCGTGAATGGCACTTAGTTGATGCATCCGGACTACCAATTGGTCGCTTAGCAAGTGAAATAGCTCAAATATTACGTGGTAAGCACAAACCACAGTATGCTCCCCATTTAGATGTAGGTGATCATGTTGTCGTAATAAATGCAGGAAAAATTGCAATTACTTCAAAAAAACCTGAACAAAAAATGTATCATTCTCATTCTGGTTATCCTGGAGGAATCAAGTCCGAAAGTTTTAATTCATTAAGACAAAGAAAGCCTGAAAAAATAATAGAAAGGGCAGTATGGGGCATGCTTCCAAAAAACCGACTAGGTAGAGCTGTATTAAAGAAGTTACATATTTATCCTGATGCAAACCATCCTCACCAAAGCCAAAATCCAAAAGAATTAGTTTTTAATATAAAGAAAGTTGAAGAAAATGCCTAATAATTTTTATGGAACAGGAAGAAGAAAATCTTCTACAGCAAGAGTAACTATTACTGAAGGAAATGGTAAGTTTACATTCAATGGAAAAGATCTAGAACAGTATTTTCCAAGCCCATCAATGAAAATGACAATAGAAAAACCGTTTAAGGTGGTTTCTCTTGAAGGAAAATTTGATATGGCCGTCAACGTAAACGGAAGCGGTCTTTCTGCACAATCAGATGCTGTAGCTCTTGGAATATCCAGAGCATTAATCAAAATGGACCCTGAACTAAGGCCAAAGCTTAAGAAGGCAGGACTTCTTACAAGAGATGCTCGTAAGGTAGAACGAAAGAAATACGGTCTTAAAAAAGCTAGAAGAGCTGAACAGTTTACTAAGAGATAAAAAACAAATTGAAAAAATATTTCGGTACCGATGGAATCCGAGGTATTCCAAATAAAAATTTAACCAAGGAAACAGTTTCTAATGTTACTTGTTCTGTTGAGGATATCTTAAAACCAACTTCTGTTGCCGTAATTTTAGATACCCGTGATTCTTCATTAGAAATTTTAGATTGGATATGTGAAGGATTTTCAGAAAATATTGAAGTAATTAATTATGGAATATTACCTTCAGGATCTATGCCAGTATTGCTTGAAACTTTTGGACATAATCTAGGTATCATAATTTCAGCTTCACATAATCCAAGCGAGTATAACGGTATTAAATTAATTGATGAAAATGGTTCAAAGCTTCAAGATGAAATTGAAATTGAAATTGAAACAAACATTGAAAATATTTCTTTACCAAGTGCACACACCAGTTATAAAGAATCTGAAGAGGGATTTAAAGTTTATTTCGAATTTCTTAATCAGATTCTTGATTTTGATTTAACAAACTTTAATTTACTTATTGATAGTGCAAATGGTTCTGCTTACAAAATAATAGATGAGTTATTAAAAGACAATGACTCTAAATTTAAAATGATTGCAAATGAGCCTAATGGAGTAAATATAAACTTAGCCAGTGGAGCTACGCATACAGAAAATTTAATAAAAAATCTAAAAAAAGGAGAGATTGGTGCTGCATTTGATGGAGATGCAGACAGGCTCATTATGGTTGATGAAAACGGTATTACTTGTAATGGAGATATCTTGATATTATTAATTGCAAAATATTTATCCTCCACCAATCAACTTAACAATGATGTTGTTGTTTCAACTGTTATGTCTAATTTTGGATTTAAAACAGCAATGGAAAAAAATAATTTTAAAAATATTGAAACAGCTGTTGGAGATAAATATGTTGCCGAAGCAATGTTAGAAAGCAACGCTTCTATTGGTGGAGAGCAATCTGGACATATTATAATTTCAGATAAGCTTCCAGTAGGTGATGGTCTTCTTACGTTAATATATTCTTTAAAAGCTTTATCATTTTTTAAAACTACTTTATCTCAATTTCGTGAGGACAATATTAAAGAATATCCCCAAAAGCTAATCAATATAGAACTAAACAGTATGCCGGATATAAAGCAACTAGAAGAATTAGATAATATTGCAAGGATATTGTCAGAGGAAGAAAATTTAGACGGTAGATACTTAATAAGAAATTCTGGCACAGAACCACTTCTTAGAGTGCTTGTCGAGGCTAGTGAGGAAGATTCTGTTGAGAAATTCAGTGAAAATTTAGCCAACAAAATTAAAAACTTCTTACAAACTTAAATAAGTTTCTTATAATTGTAATAACGAGCAATTAGCGCCAGGCCTTGAAAAAGGTGACGAGGAAGTATGCTATCGAAACATTCGGCGGATGCATACTCGGCTCTGCAGTCGTAATAAATTGTTTAAAAACATAGAGAAATCTGTGAACAGAGACAATTTACAGCAGTCTTTATTTTAACCCGCTCGTTGGAATGGAGATATAATGTGTGGAATAGTCGGGTATTCAGGCCCAAAAGAACCATTACCAATTCTAATTAATGGTTTATCACGTTTAGAGTATCGAGGATACGATTCAGCTGGAATTGCAATTTCTGATGGTAACAAAATTACTGTTGAAAAAAAAGAAGGTAAACTCGACGTTTTAAAAAATTATTTAAAAGATAGCAACATTAAAGGCAATATAGGTATTGGTCATACAAGATGGGCAACTCATGGAGTTCCAAATGATGTTAATGCTCATCCACATTCTGACAATAGTGAAGAATTTGCAATCATTCATAATGGAATAATCGAGAACTATGCAGAAATTAAGAAAGATCTTTTAAAAGAAGGTTTTGAATTTAAATCTGATACTGACACAGAGGTTGTTGCAGTTGAATTAAGTAGAAAATGGAATGGTCAATTGTTGAAAACTGTAACTGATGTAGCAAAAACTTTAGAAGGAACATATGCTCTTGTTGTAACTACTACAAAAGAAGAAGGAACAATCGTTGCAGGCCGTTTAATGAGCCCTCTTGTCTTAGGTGTTGGAGAAAACGAAGTATTTCTAGCATCTGATTCAGCAGCTATTTTAGAACACACAAATAAAATGATTTTTTTGGAAAATGGGGATTTTGTAGAAATTAAAAATGGTCAATATAAGTTGTTTGATTCAGAATTGAACGAGATTGAAAGAGAAATTCAAGAAATAGACTGGGAGGTTTCCGAAGCTGAAAAGCTTGGGTATGACCACTTTATGTATAAGGAAATACTTGAACAGTCAGAAGTAATAGAACGAACTATTTCTGGAAGACTTGAAACAACTTCTAAAGAAATTCCAATTAAACAAGATGAAGCATCAAAGTATGAAAAAATTTGGATAGTTGCATGCGGCACTGCTTACCATGCTGGTTTATTCGGGAAAGACCTATTTGAAAAAGTTCTAGGAGTTCCAGTCAGTGTCGAACTTGCTTCGGAATTTAGATATAGAGAACCAATAGTTGGCAAAAACGATTTAGGCATTGTAATTTCACAATCTGGTGAGACTATGGACACCATTGCTGCGACGGAGCTTTTAAGGGAAAATGGTGCTCATGTGCTTGCTTTAGTGAATGTTGTGGGTAGCTCGTTAGCAAGAATGGCTGACAGCGTTTTTTACTTACACGTTGGCCCAGAAATAGGCGTAGCTTCAACTAAAGCTTATCTTGGAATGTTAGTTGGGCAATTACTGTTAGCTAAACATTGGGATTCTGCAAATAAATTAGATGTTTCTTTTGATGAGATTGCCAAACTACCAAAATTGATTGAAGAGACTATGGATTGTGAGAAACAAATAAAAGATATATCTGAAAAAATTTATAAAAAGAATGATATTTATTTTATTGGGAGAGGGCTAGATTATGCACTTGCAGCAGAAGGTGCTTTAAAATTAAAAGAAATTTCTTACTTACATGCAGAAGCGTTGGCAGCTGGAGAACTAAAACACGGAACTCTTGCTTTAATTGAAGACGGAACTCCGATAATTGTAACTGCTAGTCAAAATCACTTGTTAGACAAAACAACTAGTAACGTACAAGAGGTTATTGCTAGAGGAGCTTATGTCATAGCAATTGGTGATAATCATTCAGAAAAATTAGAAAATATATCTGACGAATATGTCACCCTTCCAGATAGTAATGAAATTTTAACTACTGTCATATCCATAATTCCACTCCAGTTCATTGCTTATCATGTCGCTAACCTTAATGGTGAATCAATTGATCAGCCAAGAAATTTAGCAAAATCAGTGACAGTGGAATAAAAATGAATAATAAATCAACAAATTCAAATAACGTTGGAAATTGGATTGGTGTTTGCACAGCAACAGGAGCTACACTTTTTGCTGCTACAAATGAACCAACATGGATAGCTGTAGGGGTTGCAATTGGAGCAGCGCTTGGTACACAAAAACTAAAAGGCCAAAAGGATTCAGAATAGAAAATAAAAATGGATAGAGGTTATATATACCTAAATAAAAAAAGTTTCCTTCATAATATAGAAGTACTTAAAAATTTATCAAGAAAAGAACTTTGTTTAGTTGTTAAAGCAAATTCCTATGGCCATGGCTTATATTGGGCCGTAAAAAATGCGAAAGAATCTGGTGTTAAATGGTTTGCTGTTGCTTCTGTTGACGAAGGAATGCAAGTTAAAAAAGTATACGAAGAATCACGGGTATTATTACTTGCTGAACCTTCAATTACTCAGCTAGAAAATGTAAAGGGAAATAATATCGATCTTACGGTATATAACGAAAACTTTATTGATGCCTTGATTGAGACAGGAGATGAATTTAGTGTTCATCTCAAAATTGATACTGGAATGCACAGATTAGGTTGTCCTCCAGAGAAGTTTTATGACTTATATAAAAAAATAGTTGACTCAAATTTAACTCTAATAGGAATATGTACTCACTTTCCTATGGCTGATACTGATGAAACCGAGACAAAAAAATCAATTGAATTATTTGAAAAGACAATTTCAGATATAGATTCAACTAACATGCTTTTACATGTTGATAATTCAGCATCAACTTTATACAAACTAGATAATTCTTTTAATATGGCAAGAGTTGGGATTGCTGCATATGGTGTTCAAATTACAGCAGTTGAAAATGAAAACGAATTGATACCAACTATGGAAATCAAGACAAGAATTTCTAATTTACAAGTAAGAAAAAAAGGTGAGGCAGTTTCTTATGGAAAAGCTCAAAGATTATCCAGAGACTCAATCATTGCTACTGCACCTATTGGATATGGTGATGGGTATCCTTGGAATTCATTTCCTGATGGAAAAGTCATTGTAAATAATCAGTTTTGTAATTTAATTGGCCGGGTCACAATGGATCAAATATTATTTGATGTTACAGATGTAAATGTTCAAATTGATGATGAAGTAACTGTTTTAGGCAGTTCTGTGGACGGTAAATTGAATATTTCCGTCTCTGACATAGCTCAGTGGAATAAAACAATTGAGTGGGAAATTTTGACTAACATGTCTAAAAGACTTGAAAGAGTTGAAGTTGAGTAACTTAATTAAAGAAGATGATTTAGACACCTTTCTTGACAGTTATCTAAAAAGTTTGATTCTCCCAAAGATTATTGGTTTGTCAGGTCCTTTGGGTGCAGGTAAAACTACTATTGCAAAAAAAATTATAAAATTCTTTGGATGCAATGATGTTGTCACTTCTCCAACTTTTAATATTGTCAAAAATTATGAAGTTGGCGAAATAAAAATATTTCATGTAGATTTGTATCGCCTTGGTAGTTGGTCCGAGTTTATTGATTTAGATTTACCATTAAATGAAGAAAATACTTTAGTAGTAATTGAGTGGGCAAATTTAATGGCTGAAGCAAATATTCCTATAATGGATTTGATTGAAATTAATATAGTCGATGAACACACCAGAGAGATTTTTATAAATGTATAGCTTATCCATTTCAACTTCAGGAAAATATATTTCTGTAGCCATTCACGATGATAAGTTGATTTCTACCAGCTCAGTTCTATCAGAAAATGGTACTACGAATTTATTGATGAAATCAATCGATGAAATAACAAAGAAGTCGAGAATAAAAAAGTCCGACATTAGTGTAGTGTATCTTGATATTGGTCCTGGTTATTACACAAGTCTAAGAATTGGTCTAGCAGTAGCACAGGGAGTATGTGGCAGCCTGGGAATCCCATTGGTACCTGTAAATGGACTAGACGCGTTAGCTTTTGCAGCACACACTGGTCATAGAAAAATTTGTACAATTATTGACATTAAGAGAGAAGAATACGCTTTTTGTTTATATAAGCCAGTACCGGGTGGAGTTGTAAGAGATTCTGAACCAGAGGTTCTAAATGCTGAAAGCCTAAAGATTAAATTAGAAGAAGATAATGATAAAAAGCTTGTAGTAGGGGATTGGCACAGTTTGAATGAAAATTTATTCGGTGAAAATTCATATATTAAATTTGGGTCTCCAGAACATGTCTCGTCTGAAAATATTTTTAATATTGGAAAAGAATTATTTAAAAATAATGATTTTCCAAATTTTAACGAAGTCAGGCTTGAATATATGCGAGAACCAGACGTATCTTTTTCAACAAAAAGTTTAGAAGGTAAGGTTAATTTCCATGATTAAGAAAATTGAAAGATCAACAATTGAATTAGCAGATAAGTTGTCAATATTAGAAAAAAGTTTGTTTGATACTGCTTGGGATAGTGATGTGATTAACAACAAAATTAATAATGGAGAGTTTGTATATTGGGTTTTTGAACAAGACAATCAAATTGTTGGTTATCTTGCAATTCAAAAAACGTTTTTCGATATTCATATTTTAGGAATTGGAGTTTTGGAAAGTTATAGAAACAATTCAATTGCAAAAAAACTTACACAAGAGCTAATTTCTTATTTTGAGGTGTCTGATTTTAACAAAATATTATTGGAAGTCAGGCAGTCGAATGATATAGCTATGAGTTTGTATAAGTCTTTTGGATTCAAACAGTATGGTGTAAGAAAAAATTATTATGTAAATGAAGACGCTAACTTATTTCACTTGGAGAAAATTTATGCTTGATGACCAAATAATTCTTGGATTTGAAACATCATGCGATGAGACAGCTATTGCAATATTAAAAGGTGACGAATTGTTAGTAAATACAATTTCATCACAAGTAGATATACATGAAAAATTTGGAGGAGTAGTTCCTGAAGTTGCATCAAGAGCACATGCTGAGATGATAAGAAATATATTCCATGCGTCATTAAATAGTGCAAATTTACAAATTTCAGATATCGACATAGTTTCAACTACAGATGGCCCCGGTCTCGTTGGAAGTCTTGTAGTAGGGTATAATTTTGCTAAATCAGTAGCTTGGTCCATAGATAAACCATTTCTAACTGTTGACCACATGGTAGGACATTTGGCTGCACCATTAATTGAAAATAGAACAATGAAACCACCATTTATGACACTTTTAGTTTCAGGTGGCCATACTCAAATTGTACTAGTTGAAGAGTGGGGTAATTACCAATTATTAGGTACAACAATAGATGATGCAGCTGGTGAAGCTTTTGACAAATTATCTAGGTTTTGTGGATTCGGTTTTCCAGGAGGTCCTGCAATTCAAAAAATAGGTGAAGGTGGAGATCCTAATAAAATAAAGCTTCCTCGACCAAAAACAAAGCATGAGTATAACTATTCATTTTCAGGCTTAAAAACTGCCGCAACAAATTTTTTGAACAATCTGGATCCAAATGACAAAGTAACAAAAGCTGACTTTGCTGCATCTTATCAGGAGGCTATTGTTGATTCATTATTATCAAATTTTGTCAAAGCAGTTAATGAAACGGGTGTTAAAAATATTTCTGGGGGTGGTGGAGTGATGGCTAATTCAAGGCTCAGAGAAAAAATGAATATTTTTGCAGAAAATAATGACCTTAATATCTACTTACCAACACCAAAATTATCCACTGATAATGCTGCAATGATTTGTGTAGCTGCTCAAAATAATTTAATAACAAACGACATAAATGCTGATGATGTTCGTTTAAGCTCAATAATTACTTAATTTTTTAAATAATTTATTTACATATATAAACAAGACAGTATTAAATTCACAATGTAGATATTTATTTAGGAGGTAAATATATATGAATCTTCAACCACTAGGAGACAGAGTTGTAGTAAAACCTTTGTCAGAAGAAGACAGTAAGACCCCATCAGGGATCTATATACCTGATACTGCGAAAGAAAAGCCACAAGAGGGCGAAGTTGTAGCAGTTGGTCCAGGAGAGCCAAATGATAGTGGCGAAAAAATTAAACCAGATGTTGAAAAAGGCGATAAAGTCGTTTACTCAAAATATGGTGGTACAGAAATTAAAGTTGATGGCACAGAGTATCTTATTCTTTCAAGTAGAGATATTCTTGCAAAAGTAAGTAAGTAAGAGGAGAAATTCATGGCTAAAAAGACATTAGTTTTTAATGAAGTAGCAAGAAAAGGACTTGAAGCTGGTGTTAATAAACTAGCAGATGTTGTAAAAGTAACACTTGGTCCAAAGGGTAGAAACGTAGTTTTAGAAAAAAAATGGGGTGCTCCAACAATCACTAACGATGGAGTAACAATTGCAAAAGAAGTTGATTTAGAAGATCCATATGAAAACATGGGTGCTCAACTAGCAAAAGAAGTTGCATCTAAAACTAATGATGTAGCTGGTGATGGCACAACAACTGCTACAGTCCTTGCTCAAGCAATGGTCAGTGAAGGCATGAAAGCTGTTGCAACAGGTGTAAATCCCATGGAAGTCAAAAGAGGCATGCTAGAAGCATCAAAAGCTGTAACAGACTTCATTGCAGGATTTTCAAAGTCAATAGGTGGAAAAGATGAAATTGCTCAAGTAGCATCAATATCTGCTGCAGATACTGAAATCGGTGAAACAATTGCAGAAGCAATGGACAAAGTTGGTAAAGATGGAGTTATCACTGTTGAAGAAGGCCAAACTTTTGGTATGGAGCTTGAATTTACAGATGGAATGCAGTTTGATAAAGGATTTATATCTCCTTATTTTGTGACTGATGCTGATAGGCAAGAAGCAGTTTTAGAAAATCCATATATTTTAATTGTTAATTCCAAAATAACAGCTGTAAATGACTTATTGCCATTACTAGAAAAAGTAATGAATTCAGGAAAGCCGCTTTTAATCCTTGCAGAGGATGTTGAAGGTGAGGCGTTAGCTACTTTAGTAGTTAATAAACTAAGAGGAACATTTACCTCTGTAGCAGTAAAAGCTCCTGGATTTGGTGAAAGAAGAAAAGCAATGTTACAAGATATTGCTATTTTGACTGGCGGAGAAGTTATTTCAGAAGAACTTGGTTTGAAGACTGAAAACACAACTGTAGACATGTTAGGTGAAGCTGCAAGAGTTGTTGTCAAAAAAGATGCTACAACAATTGTTGATGGCAAAGGAAAGAAAGCTGATGTTGAAGGCAGAGTTAAGCAAATTCAAGCTGAGATTGACGAATCAGACTCTGACTGGGATAAAGAAAAACTTCAAGAAAGATTAGCAAAATTATCAGGTGGAGTAGCTGTTGTTAAAGTAGGAGCTGCAACCGAGGTTGAGCTAAAAGAAAAAAAGATGAGAATTGAGGATGCTCTAGCCGCTACTAGAGCTGCTGTTGAAGAAGGAATAGTTGCTGGTGGAGGTGTCACATTAATTAGGGCACAAGATTCAGTAGATAAAATTTCTGGCGGAACAGAGGGCGAAATAGTTGGAAGGAACATTGTTCAAAAAGCTCTTGAAGCTCCACTAAGACAAATAGCGGTAAATGCTGGCTATGAAGGTGGCGTTATGGTTGAGAAAGTTAAATCTGAAAAAGGTAATGTAGGACTTAATGCTGCAACTGGTGAAACAACCGATCTAGTTAAAGAGGGTGTAATTGATCCTGCTAAAGTAACAAGATCAACTGTACAAAATGCAACTTCAATAGCTTCTTTGGTATTAACGACAGAAGCATTAATTGCAGAAGAGCCAGAAGATGAACCACCAATGCCTCCAGGCGGAATGGGCGGCATGGAAGGTATGATGTAATTAATTTACATCTAAGAATTAAAAAAGAGTGGACATCAGTCCACTCTTTTTATATAGTAAACAAATATTATGAAAAGCATACGTGGAGCAATTGCAGTTGTAGAAAACAATGAAGAAAGCATTATGTCTTCTTCAAAAAAACTTATTAATGAAATTCTAATTAATAATGCAATAACTGAAAATGATATTGAATTTGTTATTTTTACAGTAACTTCCGACATTACTGAAACTTTTCCAGCAAAAGCATTTCGAGAGCTTGGAATGACATCTATTGCCGCTATAGATACTCTTGCACCAAATATTAATAGTGATCTTTCAGGGTGCATTCGCATATTGATCTACCTAAATAAAGATTTAGAAGAAATTAATCATGTTTATTTAGACGATGCCAAAAAGTTAAGACCTGATAGATAAAAATTTATTTGCAAAGCTAAATAGTCTGCTAACATACTTGTTAATGAAATTAAATAACGCATACTTTTACTTTAGAGAGCACATATAGGTTGCCCTAAAGTACGTTGTGTGAAATCGGGCAAAAGCCCGATTTTTTTATTTTGAGGAGGAAAAAAATTGATAGTAGTAATGAAGCAGTCTCATACAGATGAAGATATTAAGAAAGTAAAAGAAAAAGCAATACAGCAGGGACACGATCCACTAGTTATTAACGGTGTTGAAAGAAGTGTTGTTGCTGTTAGTGGAAAAGTAAATGACGATCATAGAGCCGTTATGAAGCTTTTACCAAATGTAAGTCGAGTTATTCCAGTAGGAAAACCATATAAACTTGCAAGCAAAAACTACAAAAAGGAAAATTCCATAATTCAAATACAAAATTTAACTATTGGTGGTGATGAAATCGCAATTATTGCTGGTCCAGATAGTGCAGAGACACAGGAACAAACAATTGAAACTGCAATGGCTGCAAAGGATGCAGGATCAAATGGTTTGAGAGGTGGTGCATTTAAACCAAGAACTTCACCATATAGTTTCCAGGGATTGGGCGAAGATGGATTAAAAATGCTAAAGGAGGCCTCCGAAATTACTTCATTACCTCTTTTTAGTGAAATTATGGATGCTCAACATTTGTCAATGATGGAAAAATATGTAGACGTTCTACAAATTGGTGCAAGAAACATGCAAAATTTTAAACTCCTCGAAGCTGTTGGTGAATCAGAGTTGCCTGTTTTGTTAAAACGAGGAATGTCTGCAACATTGGATGAGTTATTACTTGCAAGTGAATACATCTTATCCAGAGGAAATGAGAATGTAATGTTGTGTGAAAGAGGGATTAGAACATACGAGACAGCCACAAGGAATACATTTGATATAAATGCTATTCCTTTTTTGAAGCAGAACAGTCATTTACCTGTAATTGCTGATCCTAGTCATGCGACAGGCGACAATACTTTAGTTGAACCAGTTGCGTTAGCAGCAATAGCTGCCGGGGCTGATGGATTATTAATTGAAATTCATCCAAGGCCTGATGAAGCTTTATGTGACGGTCCTCAAGCACTACTACCTAGCGAATTAGAAACTTTGATAAGCAAAGCATCGATTGTCGCAAAGGCGGTTGGAAGGTCACTTTAATGCTAAAAAAAGTTCATATTATTGGTCTTGGTTTAATGGGAACTAATTTGGGAATCAAGTTGGTTAATAATGGCATTAAAGTTAGCGGATCTGATATTTCAGAAAAAAATGTAGGACGCGCAAAAGATCTTGGTGCTATTTCGTTGGATCATAAAGAATCAATAAATTATGATCTTACCGTTTTGGCTACACCTATAAATGAAATTATCAACTATTTTGATTCGCAATTATCTCTGAAAACAAAAGCTATTGTTGACCTGGGAGGTACAAAAGAGCTTATATGTAAAAAAATGGATACATCTACGATTCCTTCAATAGGTGGACATCCATTATGTGGTATTGCTGATAATAGTACGTGGGTACCGACTCCTGAAATGTATGAAGGTGCACCATTTTTGCTATGTGAAACAAAATCAACAGATGAACAAAGCAAAGCACTAGTTTCAGAATTTGTACGAGCTATTGAATCTAAAGAGATATGGATTGATCAATCTAAACACGACGAGTTAATTTCTTTGACAAGTCACTTGCCGCATATTCTAAGTTCCGCCTTAGTGTCGCTTGCTATGAAAGAGCAGGATTTAAACGAATTGATAAATTTAGCTTCTGGGGGTTTTGATGGAGCTACTCGTCTATCTAGGACTTCACCAAATATGATTTCTGATATGTACTTAACAAATGTTGACAATGTCAAAGATTTAATAGATAAATTAATATCAGAACTTGAAAAAATTCAAAAAATTAATGACGAAAAAATTATGTTAGATTATTTGTCAGATACTGTTGATTGGCGTAGGGCGTTAGCAGATAAATTTGGAGAAAGAGATCTCACATAGTGAAAATCCAAGGCTCTTTAAGTATTATTGGTGACAAATCGCTATCTCATCGTGCAGTAATACTCTGCTCTTTAGCAACTGGAGTTTCAAGAATCAAAAATATTTTATTGTCAGGAGATACTAAAGCTACGATACAGATTTTTAGACAATTAGGCGTAGAAATTAATGAAACAAACAACAATGAAGTTGAGATTCACGGAGTAGGATTACGAGGCTTAAAACAACCTATAGATTCACTTGATGCAGTAAATTCTGGTACAACTGCAAGGCTTCTTATAGGTCTACTTTCAAAACAAAATTTCAGCACTGAATTAACTGGTAGTTCTCAATTAATCAAACGCCCAATGAACAGAGTAGTTAAGCCGCTCAATGAAAAGGGTGCTGATATAAAAGATTCCAATGGTAAATTACCAATTAATTTTGAACCAAAAGATTATAAATTTGAAAGTATTCATTCAGATAAACCAAGTGCACAAGTTAAAAGTGGATTTCTTCTTGCATCACTATATCATGATGAATTTCCTACGACTGTTACTGAAGAGTTGCCAACAAGAGATCACACTGAACGAATGTTAAATTTAATGGGAGTAAATACCGTTAGACTTGGTAATTCTATAACAATAGAGCCTGTACAAAGCCTTAGAAGTATGGATTATATTGTTCCTGGAGATCCTTCTTCAGCAGCTTTTTTGATAGCTCTTGGGCTAATGAAAAGTAAAGAATTAATCATCAAAGATGTTTTACTTAATGAGAGAAGAATTGGTTTCCTCAAGATATTAAAGAGAATGAACGCAAAAATATCAATCGAAAATTTAAAAGTCAAAAATAATGAATCAGTAGGAGATATACATGTTTCAAAATCTAATCTCTCTGCTGTAAAGGTTAGTAAAGAAGATGTATCTGACATGGTAGATGAATTTCCAATATTTACCCTTTTGGCAACTCAAGCAAATGGAATAACTACCGTTAGTGGTGCAGGTGAGTTGAGACTAAAAGAATCAGACCGTATAGAATCTATGGAAAAATTTATTAAAACTCTTGGTGGAGAAATAGAGGTTAACCCTGATGGATTTAAAGTTAACGGCCCTCAAAAACTCAAATCAGGACAAATTGAAACTTTTGAGGACCACAGAATAGCTATGACTGGTGTAATTGCAAATCTAGCAATTAATAACGGTATTAAACCAGATAACATAAATTGTATTTCAGATTCTTATCCTAGTTTTTTTTCAGATCTTGAAAAAATTGGAGCAAATTATGACAATTAGATTAGGGATAATAGGTTGGCCATTAATAAAGACATTTTCTCCAAATATACATCAAACTCTCTCTGAGATTTCTAATGTTGATGTTACTTATAAAAAATTACCAATTGAAAATTTTACTTTAGATATCTTTGAGAGTTTAAATAATGATTTTGATGGATATAACATAACAATTCCTCATAAAGAAAATATTTATAACCTATCTAAAGATTTAAAAAATGTTTTGAGGTCATCAGCAGTTGATAATATTAAAGCTGTAAATACCGTAAAAGTAGATGACAATATTGTTTCATTATCAAACACAGATGTGGATGGTATTAATCAAACTTTTGAATTTTTAAATTTTGATATTAATGACAAACATGTTCTTATTCTTGGCAGTGGAGGAAGTGCTCAAACTGCACAGTATGCGTTATCAGAAAATAATAAGGTTTACATAGTGTCTAGAAATAAAAAGGATGGAGACTTATCTTATTCAGATCTTAATGAGATTGCTGGTGATATTGAGGTCATTATAAATACTACGCCACTGGGAATGCCACCATATGAAAACGAAAAACTTCCAATAAGTCTTCTAAATTTTTCAAAATTAGAATTGTTCTATAACTTTGGATATGGCGTATCAAAAAAATTAACAAGTGAACTTCCTAAAAATGTAACATCCATTGATGGAACAATAATGTTAATTGCTCAAGCAATTTCATCGTTTAACATATGGACAGGACAAAGTATAAAATTTAACGAAGCTTACAAGAAAATTTTAGAAAGGATAGATCATGAAAATTAAATATTTAACTGCTGGTGAGAGTCATGGACCAGAATTAACAGCAATTATAGAAGGCATTCCATCAAATTTTGAAGTAAGTAAAAATTATATTGACGAGTTTCTAGCAAGAAGGCAAAAATCTTTAGGTTCTGGCGGAAGAATGAATATTGAAAAAGATGAGGTTTTGATTACTTCTGGTGTCATTAATAATTTATCAACTGGTGGTCCGATAGCAATAAAGATAATCAATAAAGACTGGAAAAATTGGAAGGATAAAGAAATAGAACCTTTCGTAGTTCCTCGTCCAGGACATGCTGACTTAGTCGGGACATTTAAGTATCAACATGATGATATAAGGCTTTCACTCGAAAGAGCAAGTGCTCGTGAAACTGCAATTAGATGTGCAATTGGAGCTATCTGTCATCAAATTTTAAATCAACTTGGAGTTGAAGTTGTTGGTTATGTTTCATCTATTGGTGAGCAAAAGTTAGAAAATATTAATTTAGAAGACATAGGTCAAATTAAAAAACTTGTTGATGAATCTGAAGTGTCTTGTCCAGATAAGGAAACAGGTGAATTAATGATAAATGAAATTTTAAATGCAAGAAAGAAAAAAGACACTTTAGGTGGCTCTATAACATTAGTTGCAAAAAATTTTCCTGCAGGTTGCGGTAGCTATGTTCATTTTGATAGAAAGCTAGATGCAAAACTTGCCTCATCAATGATGTCTGTACAGAGTGTTAAAGCAGTTGAGGTTGGCAGTGGTATAGAGGCATCTAAAGATTTTGGTACTGCCGTGCAAGATCAAATAGTTTTAAACGAACAAAATGTTGAACGAATTACAAATAATTTAGGTGGATTTGAGGGAGGCATGTCAACTGGAGAGCCTATTATGATAACTTCTTATTTAAAACCTATAAGTACAACTTTGACTCCTATAAAGAGCGTTGACCTTGCATCACAAAAAGAGACAGAAACTACCTATGAAAGGTCTGACACCTGTGCTGTCCCTAGAGCTGTACCTATTTTTGAAAGTGTAATATCTATAGATCTTTTAAATTCCCTGATTGAAAATACAGGCGGAGATAACAAAGAAGTAATTTTTAAACGAATTAATGAAATAAAAGACATAACTCTTGATAGTTTTAATTTGGCAAATAAAACATGGTCCATGAAATATGAAAATGAATAATTCATTTTATTTATGTGGGTTTATGGGTGTTGGTAAAACTACGATTTTAAACAACATTAAAAAACAAACTAAGTATAGGTGTATTGATTTGGATGAAAATATAGAGCATAAGTATGGTCAAATAGAAAATATTTTTGAAGAAAAAGGAGAGACTTTTTTTAGAGAAATTGAAGAAAAAGAATTTTTTGCAAATCAAAACAAATTCGATTTAATTTCATTAGGTGGTGGTGTGATAGAAAATGACAATATTTTTGAGAATTTACTTAAAAGTCACCAAACCATTTATTTAAGTCTTAACTTTGAAACCCTTTGGGAAAGAATTAAAAATAGTAACAGGCCACTAGTTAGTAACGGAAGAGAAGTTCTTGAAAGTAGATATAAAAATAGAATAAAAAGATACGAAATGATGGAATATAAAATCTCCAATGAAAATGTAAAAGATACTACAAGTAAAGTATTAGAAATAATGGAAACTCAAAATGTCTAAAAATATTTACTTAAACAGCACTGAAGAATTAATCAAACATATTAATGGAAATTTACCAAATGAGAGCTTAATTATTTTGGATTCTGCTCTTGAGCAATTGCAATTACATAGCGACTTTAATGCAAGCCATGTTTATCTTGAAGTTTCTGAAGAAACAAAAAATTTAGAAACAATTGAAAAAATTTGGGAAATAATGTTTTTATCAAATTTAAATAGATCAGATGAAGTAGTAATTATTGGAGGTGGGGTTATGCTCGATCTCTGCTCTTTTGCTGCAAGTACATATAAAAGGGGTGTTGCCTTCACATTAGTTCCATCTACTTTATTAGCTATGGTTGATGCATCTCATGGAGGGAAAAACGGTTTTAATAATGTTCATGGAAAAAACCAGATTGGAACTTTTAATTTGCCTAAGAGTGTTGTTGTGTGTTTTGAACTTCTCAACACATTGAAAGACAATGATTATAAAGATGGATTAATTGAGCTTCTAAAACACGGACTAATTGGAAGTAAAGAAATATTTAATACATTGGTTACTACAGAAAATTTAAAAATAGATACTAAGACAATCAAAAAAGGAATACAAATTAAAGAAGATATCGTAAAAGAAGATTACTTAGAAACCGGAAAAAGGAAATATTTAAATTTCGGACACACAATAGGCCACTTAATTGAGCAAGATTCAAAGTTCAATTTATCACACGGTGAAGCAGTCGCTATAGGAATGATTTATGAACTTGAACTATCAAAGAAACATTTTGGATTACCACAAGAGGTTATTGATTTATATATATCGTATCTAGAAAAACTTGATTTTAAGAAATCATATGAATTTGAAAACAGTATCGATTACTTATTAGAAATTTTAAAAGATGATAAAAAAAGTAAATCTGATTCTGTAGATATTGTTTTATTGTCAGATATATCACAACCTAATTTAATTAGTATAAGTTTTGATGAATTCATTGAGGTGATTCAAAATTAAAAATATATACATTATCAATGGTCCCAATCTTAATTTTTTAGGTATAAGAGAAATTACACAATACGGCTCCACAAGTTTTGATGAGTTAAAAAATTTAGTAAATTCTGAAGCTAAAAAGTTAAAAATCAAAACTGATTTTTTTCAATCAAATGTTGAAGGCGAAATTGTAAATTATATACAAAATCTAGTTAATAATGAAAATACATGGATTGTGATTAACCCTGGTGCGTACACACATACAAGTATTGCAATAAGAGACGCTTTGCAGACTTACTCACAAAACAATGAAATAGTTGAAGTTCATATTTCAGATATAAATCAAAGAGAACAATTTAGAAAAATAAATTTAATTTCTGATATTTGCAATAAATCAATTATTGGAAGAGGTGTGCAGGGATATATTGAAGCACTGGAGTATATTAATGAACAGTAAAAAAATAATTGCTTACCAAGGTTCATCTGGCTCATATTCAGAAGAACTTTTAAAAAAAGAATATCCAGATTATCTTTATCATCCAACCGAGACATTTACTGAGTTAATTTCCTATGTAAAATCTGATTCTGGAATTGGGTTGTTACCTGTTGAAAATTCAATTGCAGGTACTGTGAATGAAGCATATGAAGAGCTTATAGACAGTGGTTTAAAAATATTTGCTGAATATGTACATAGAATTGACCATAGTTTAATTGGCTTAGTTGGTTCAGATATATCAAATATTACAAATGTTATTTCTCACCCACAGGCATTACAGCAGTGCAGCAAGTTTATACAAAAGCATAAGTTCAGAATTACTCCAGTCTTTGATACAGCGGGAAGTGTATTTGAAATTTTAGAAAAAAATGACCTCACTACAGCTGCTATAGCCGGTGAACATTTTGAAAGCGATGAAAGATTTTTGATTTTAGAAAAAAATATATCAAATCATGAAGAAAATTATACAAGATTCCTTTTAATTGGAGATATAGATTTAGATCAGAAACAAATTAAAAACAAGGTTTCATCAGTACTCATATCTGATGATAAGCCAGGTTCGTTATTGCAGTCTTTGAATATTTTTAGTGAACTGGATATAAATCTTACAAAACTTGAATCACGACCAATACTTGGAAGACCTTGGGAGTACAAATTTTATATAGATTATGAATTAGAAAACTTGGAAAAACAATCTGAGCTTGAGGAAAAAATAAATAAAGTCTCTAAAGAATTTAAGTTATTGGGGCATTATCCAAAAGCTATTCAGTAACTTTCCATTGAATGCCTTGTTCAGAATCTTCTATTTGTAAACCAGAAGATTCTAATATATCTCTTACTTGATCAGAAAGCTCATAATTTTTTTCATTTCTTAACTTTGATCTAAGTAATATTAGATTTTCAACTAACATTTCGAAACGCTCATTATTTTTTTTATTAGACTCTATTTGAATTTCTAAATTAGCAATTTCTTTTAAAGTAGCTTTATCTGCAGAATTTACTTCAGTTGTCCTACTATCTATTTTTTCGACAGAGCTTTTTTTGTCAGAAATTAGAAGTTTTTGTAATGTACTCAAACTTTCTTCAGAATCTTTTTCAAAAACATGAGTTCCTTCATTGTTTAAAACAGTTACATTACCTAATCCAACAACTTTGAATGTTTCTTTTTTTCCAGAAATTATTAGTGCAGTATGTTCATCGATACCAAGAATGTTTGAGTAAGAGTTATCTAAAAGAGTTTTAATTCTATTTTCACCAACATAACTAAAGCTTGTATCATGATTTCCACCCTCTGCATTATTAAAGTGAGGAACTACCGTACAAGACAAACCATAAACATCTAAAATATTCAACCCCTTTTCCCAATAAGGGTCTTGACCTACTTTATAAATTTCGTAGACAGGTAAGGTATACTCTCCGAGAGTAGATGCCGCTGCACTTGCAAATAAACTGTTGTTACCATTTATAAGATGATTTTTTAAAGTTTGTTGAAATTCATTACCGTACCAAAGCTTGCTTGCATAGCTAGGGCTTCCAGGTCCAGCAAAAATAAATGAAGCATTTTCTAATAATTGAATTGATTTAAAGAATGATTTTGAATGCAATTCTTCAATTTTTCTGTAAGTAGCTAATTTCATGTCAACGTTTAAACTAACTTTGTAAAAATCTATAATTTTTTCGACCAATTGGTTAGCATTTTCTTGGAATCCAAATGGTGAATCAATCATTAAAATATCTGCAGAATCATCTAGTCCATTTAGAAGTTCTCTATGCACACTAACTAAGTTAGGGCTTGTTTCACCAGAACCTAAAATAGCTAGTGAACCTGTAGCGTTTTTCATGAATCTATTATATATTTTTTTTGTAAACAACTAAAGGTGTATAATTTAATCATGGCAAGTTTTTTAGCTTTAGTTCTTGAAAAATTTACAATTGAGATCATTCCAAAGCTCCCTCTATTTATAAGAACACCACTATATGTAAACATATTAAAACTTCGAAAAGTCCGTGATCGAATTAGGCTCGATGTAACGAAAAAAAATCCTTCATTTCAAGATCGTTTAAATTATGCTATTGATTCAAGAGCAAATCTAAATAATTCAGGTGAAAGAATTTTATCTTTTAATGATGAAGTTCTAATGGAGGAACTAGAAGACTCTCCTGTAAAAATTTATAAATTCACTCCAAAAAATGCGGAGACTGGAAAGTATGGTGTTTATTTTCATGGAGGAGGTTATTTTGCAGGAAGTATTAAATCCCATAAAAATTTTGTTTCAATCGTTTCTCAAAAATCTAATTTAGTAACTTATTTTTTTGAATATAGGCTCAGTCCAGAACATAATTTTCCTGCTGCCCATGAAGATGCAAAGATAGCTATAGAAATTATTGACAACCTTCACAAAGACGAACAATCGATTTGGATGGGCGAGTCAGCTGGGGGAGGCCTAGCTACAGGCCTTGTGGTAGATGATGGGTTTGTATACAATCCTGACAACCTCATTTTGCTCTCACCTTGGCTTGATTTGTCAGATGGGTTCCAAGACAAAAGATTTCTTAAAAACAGAGACGTAACAATAATTATTGATGGAATGTTTGAGGTTGGAGAGTTTTATGCAGGAGAGTATGGTACTCATAACCCAATACTGTCACCAGTTTATGCAGATATTAATAATTTTCCAGATACTTTGATTCAAGTCTGTTCTGATGAATTACTTTACAATGATGCAATTGAATTTGTGAAAAAATTAAGAGATAAGAATACAAATGTACAACTTCAAACATGGGATAAGCTTTGGCATGCATGGCACTTTTTTCCAATTAAGGAAGCATTTGACGCTATTGATAACATAGCTGAATATATTAAGTCCTCAGAATTTCACTCTTCTAAATGATGAAGGGCAAATCCAAAAGGTAATTCCAACCTGTTGTCTGACATAATTTTTTCGTTTTTAAGAATTTTATAAGTGTCATCATCTGCAGTAATTTTACCGTTGTTTAAAATTACACTTCTATTACAAATTTCCAATGCCATTGGTAAATCATGCGTAACAAGGATAATTGATACATCTAAATTTTTAAGTATATCTATTAGTTCCCTCCTAGAAGCAGGATCTAAATTTGAACTAGGTTCATCTAAAACTAGTAATTCAGGCTCTGAAGCCAGAACACTTGCTATTGCCACTTTTCTTTTTTGACCAAAGCTTAAATGGTGTGGTGGTTTGTCTTTAAACTGTAACATCTTAACTTGTTCGAGTGCGTTGATTGAATTTTTCTTCACTAACTCATCACTGAATCCAAAATTTTTTGGTCCAAACATTACATCTTCTAACACGGTTGGCATAAATAGTTGATCATCAGGATCCTGGAAAACTAAACCTACAGATTTTCTAATTTTTGAAATATTTTCTTCGGAAAAATCTTTATTATTTAATGTAATTTGTCCTTTTAAATCACCTAGAATCCCGTTCAAATGAAGAATAAGGGTAGTTTTACCTGCTCCATTAGGGCCTAATACAGCAAGCCTTTCACCTTTTGATAAACTTAGATTTATATTTTCAAGAGCTTTAAATCCATCTGGATATTCAAAACTTAAGTTATCTACATTGAGGTATTCCTGATTCATAAAACAAACCTATCTACAATACAAATTACAATTGAAAATATAGAAATTAGAAGAATTAAATTAGATGAATTAAACTCTCGTGCCTCTAGCTTTAACGTTCCTTTAAAGCCTCTAGAAATCATAGAATTATAAACCCTTTCTCCTCTTTCATACCCCCTAATCAATAAGGCACCAGATGCAAAAGCAAGGGGCTTAAGTGTTTTTATTCCTTTTTCAGAATAACCTCTAGAGCGCATTGATATTTTTACTCTTTTTACCTCGTCAATGAATACATCAATATATCTAATTGCAAAAGAAAATATAGAAATTAACAAAGGTGATACTTTAAGTTTCTGTAATCCATATATTATTTCGATATTTGACGTTGTCGCAGTAAGAACAATTGCCAATGTAACACAAAGAGTAATTTTTATCAGAATTGATATCATTTCATCAACTCCAGTCTTATAAATACTGAAATTAAAAAAACTTGTTAAGACTTCTCCACTCCCTTTACTCACAAATGGTAAAAATAAGGCGAACAATATAAATGGTATATCTATTGAAAGTCTTTTTAAATATGTTTTAAGTTGTAATCTTGAAACAATCAATAAACCCGCAACTATTACTGCTTGAAGTACAACCGAAACATTGTTTTCTAAACTCAAAAAGGCAATAGAGAGAATAATTGCAAAAAAGGAAAGTAATTTTATTTCAGGTTTAATTTTTACTAAATACGAGTCGCTATGAGTTTCTAAATGATGAGAATGGGATGTTTCCATATTTTTATATCTTAATGCAAATTATTTGCAATAAAAGATTTATTTACATTTTTTGCAATATCCCGAGTATACGAAGTGATTTGTTATCTCTCTAAAATTTGTTTTACTAGTTATTAGATCATTTACTTTTTTGGATGTTTTTATATCAAGATCTGAAATGTCTCCACATGACTCACAAACAATATGTATATTTGAATATACATCTTTTACAAAATATAATCCTGACCCGTGTACCTGGTGGGAATGTTCAATTAGATTTATATTTTCTAAAAGTTCTAGAGTTCTATAAACAGTAGCTAAGTCAATATTTTTATCTTTTTTTAATGAAAGTTTATGTAGCTCTTCAACAGTAAAGTGTTTATGCCCAGATGTTTCAAGAATTTTGCAAACAACTTCTCTTGCATTAGTTATTCTTTTACCTCTTTTTCGTAATTCATTAACGAAATCCATATTCAAGTATATTATATGTTTGGCGGGCGAAAATATGAAAAAAAAGTTTCTTAGAATATTAAACAGGTATAGTTTGCTCTATCTTCCCACGGGATGGGTTATCGGACTCGCTATCATTTTTATTGCTTATGAGCCAATAACTGTTCTTTATTTTCTTAGTTTATTTGTTTTGGGTATATTTGGATTCCTTATTCTTTATACATCAAATAGAAGTATGGTTGATGACTCTTATAACATTTCAGATTACCAATACTCAATAATTGAGTTTTACTCAGACTACTGACTAGGTTGCACTGCTTCAAAGTTCATAGTTGATGAATTTAAAAAGAAAAATCCAGATGTCTATTTTGTTTCTATAAATGCAAGTAAGCAAAAAGATCATGAGTTTATAGATATATATAACTTAAACAATACTCCAACATATGTATTGATTAATAATGAAGGTGAAAAACTTGGAAGAAGAGTTGGTACATTTTATCCTAAGTATTTTGAAAATAAAATAGGTTAGGAAACCTTGTCTCCAAGCTCTGCTTTGTCGGATGGCTGAAGCAATAGTACATCTCCATTTTCAGAAATTGATCCTAAAACTAAGCACTCGCTCATAAATGGTCCTATTTGTTTATTTCCAAGATTTATAACTGCTATACAAGGCTTATCATGAAGTTCATCTAATTTATAGTTTGTTATCTGTGCACTGGTCTTTTTAGTGCCAATTAAATCACCAAAATCAATCGTCAGTTTGTATGCTGGTTTTTTAGCTTCTTCGAAAATTTCTGCATTAATTATTTTTCCGACACGAATATCTAATTCAAAAAAATTAGTTGATTTATCACTTTCCATATAACAAACATAATTACATACTTATCTCATGTCAAAATTATTAATTCTTAGCGCAGGAGTTAGTGAAGATTCAAACAATACCAAATTAGCAAAAAAGTTAAACAAATTTCTAGATGAAAAGGCTGTGCCTAATGAAATTCATGAAAATCTTTATGAAAATATTCCATTTTTGCTAAACAACCAAAAAGATGTTCCTAAAAAAATATTAGAAATTAGAAAATCTCTAGAAAGTGCAGATAAGATTATTATTTTTAGTCCAGTTTACAATGGAGGATTTTTGGCACATTTAAAAAATACTCTTGATTGGTTATCACTTGCTTACGATGAAAATAGATATAATTCACTGTTTAAAGATAAAACAGTAGGTGTCATTACATCAGTAAGAGGTGGTGGTGGAAATGCTCAAAATGCTTTTAACATACTTAGTGCGCAATTAATGAATTATGGATTAAGAGTTTTTGAAGAATTTCATTTGATTACAAATAAGGAACACCAACAAGATACCCCAATTGACGAGAATCAAACAGTTTTTCAAAATATTACACATTATGTAAATAGATTTTTAGAGTTTTAGTTTTTCATCGATTAGGTTATAAATTTTTGTTGTTAATTCTTCTACAGAAATTTCTTCGGTGTTATCAATTGGGTTTAATATTTCAATAGTTATTTCACCACTTCTCAACCAAACCTCTCCTTTTTTCATAAGATTATGTGCATTATGAGTAACTACTGGAACAATAGGTAAATGAAAATCTTTTGATATGTAAGCAGCTCCTTTTTTAAAGGGGAGGAGATCTTTTTGGTTACTTCTTTTTCCTTCAGGGAAAATCATTATAGAGTTCTTGTTATTAATTACTTTTGATATAGAGTCATTAATTTTTTCAAAATTTGCGCTGGCATTTTTTCTATCTATTCGAGGTAGTCCTAAAACTTTTAATACTCTTCCAAACACTGGAATCCTAAATAGCTCAGTTTTTGTTAGAAACCTTATTGAGACGGGTAAAGCGGTTATATGTGTAAAAATATCTAAAGTAGAGGGATGATTTGAAACTACAACATAACTTTTATTTAAATCTATTTTTTCAGCACCAATAACAATAAGTTTTATACCTACAAATTTAAGCCCAACCCAACCAAAAAATTCATAAATCTTTGTTGCTATTAATTTCCCATAAGGTAAAAAAGAAGCAACGATTATTAGAAGCATTATTGGAATTAATACAAATATCATAAAAATAGGAAATAGCAAAAATGTTCTGATGAAAATAGGAATTGTGACTTTAGTTTTCATATTTGTATTTTAAAAAAAGAATTGTGTTGATATCAAATAATTAAAATAAATATCATTAAAATTAGTAAAATGAAAAAATATTTTATTGTTTTATTCCTACTATTTGTTTTTTGTGGTGATAATTCTGAAGAAACACCTCAACCTGAAGCTATTAGTACTGACACAACAGAAGTAATCGTTGTTACAGAAGAGGAATCTACAACTACTACTGAAATTGTACAATTAGATTCTTTTGAGGGTACAGTCTATGAAATTCTAAAAGACAAAAGCAAGGTAGGCTATTTAGCCCCCAAGCAATTTTTGAACTCTGGCCTTGAAACAGTAGAAGGTGTTACAAGTGAGATTATTGGAGAATTCACTCTTGAACTATCTGAATGCGACCAATCCGATTCTTGTCTATACATAACAAATTTGTTGATTCGTGTTGATATCTCTACCCTAAAAAGCAATAACTCAATTAGGGATTCAGCAATTAAATCTCAGTGGCTTGAATCAAAATTATTTCCAGAGGCTGTATTTAAGATAGATGAATTGGTTATTCCAAATAAAAATTTTGATTCTAAAGTTGAAGATACAGTAGTTGGTAAATTGTCAATTAGAGAAATAGAGTTAGATACACCGTTTTCTATAACAGCATCACTTGTGGGTGATGAAATACGTATTCAAGGGTTCTCAGAAATCGACACTACTTGGTTTGGTTTTGATGCTCCAACAAAATTTAATGCATGGGAAGTTTTAAATCCAATAGGTTTGACAGTAGATTTGGTCGCAAAACAAAAATAAATTGGTAAAAAATAAATTAGTTTATAAAAAATTAGATAATACTGTTGAAAACTCAAAAAATAATTATGCTTCGGTAGCTGTTTTATTTTTTGATGAAGTTGAAATTCTGTTTATAAAGCGATCAGAAAACATGCCTACACACAAGGGACATATAGCGTTTCCTGGTGGAAAAAAAGAAAAAAATGATACAAGCATTATTCATACCGCAGTGCGTGAAGCCACGGAGGAATTATTGATATCTGATAATTTGATCACTCCATTTGGCTACATAGACTCTATTGACACAGTAGAGTACAAATTTGAAGTTCACCCTATTCTCTGCTTGTTAGAAAATAAACCAAAAAAGTTCAACAAAGATGAAGTACAAAAAGTTTTATACGCATCAATTGATGATCTAAAGTTAGAAAAAAATTGGGTATACAGAGGTCTGTATCCAAATGATTGGATTTTTCATATTGATAACGAAATTTTATGGGGTGCAACTGCAAAAATGATTAGAAATATATTAAATCTCGATTTAGATTTTAATCAAGACTCCGAGCCTCATCCTTAACTGCTAAGTAAAGTGAAATAAATATAAAAAATAATGTTATAAAAAAGATATTATTAATTAATTCATCCAGAAAAATATAGCCAATATAAATTCCTACTATTGGCACAACATAATCAACCAGAGTTGTAAACGTAGCCGAAAGTCTTTTAATTGTATAAAAGAAAAGAGAGTAGTTAAAGATGTCTATAAAAACTAAGCCAGATAACCTTAGGGTCTGAGAACGATTTAAAATTTCAACTTCCCCTCCAAGAATTAAAAACAAAATTAAAGAAAAAGCTGTGCTTGCTATCCATTGAGCTAAAAGATAAGTTCTCGCAGGAATGTATTGAGAGTCTTTTTTATTTGTAATATGGCTTAATGCAAGCCCCTGTACACCAATAAGTGATAGCAATCCTCCAGTTACGAGATCTCCATCATTTGATAGACCAGTAGCTCCAGAGGCAAAAAGTAAAATTAGTCCACTAAGACCTATAAATACCGAAATAACTTTAAGTCGTGTAATTTTTTCTTCTTTATAAAAAAGAAAAACCCAGAAGACTGTAAACATAGGAATTGTTGAAATAAAAATACTTTGAAGACCTGAAGAGATGCTTTTTAAAGCATAGATAAAAGTCCACCCAGGAATAGTAATTGCTAAAAAACCAGTTAAAGTTCCTTTCAAAAAGTACTCTTTATTGATTTCAGAAAAGAATTCTTTAGCACAGTAAATAGTAAGTAAAAAAGTGACTAGCGATATTCTTGTAGTAACAATAAAAATTTCATTTACACCATCTACTAATAAACTTCTATTTAGCAAACCATGAAATCCAAATAAAATTCCAATTATTACTATATTTATTAATCCTGCGTTTGCTGATAACTTATATTCGGATTTTATAAAAACTCTCCAATTTGATTTAGTTTATTAGAATAGCAGATATGAAAACAGTTTTTTCTGGTATACAACCAAGTGGCTTAGTGCATCTAGGCAATTTACTTGGTGCAATTAATAATTGGGTTAAGCTATCAAATGAAAACAGTAAAAATTACTTTTGTATAGTTGACCTACATTCATTAACAGGACTGCCAAATAAGAATGATCTTAAAAAAAGTATAAATGATACTTTAAAAGTACTTGTAGCTTCCGGAATTAATACTAAAACTTCGGTCATATATACACAAAGTAATCTTCAGGAACACGCTTATCTTTCTTGGATACTGTCTAATTTCTGCCAAGTAGGAGAGCTACAACGAATGACACAGTTTAAGGAAAAAGCCTCTTCTTTTGGTACACATTCAGGTTTATTGACATATCCTATCTTGATGGCTTCAGATATTTTAATACACAAAGCTAATGAAGTTCCAGTAGGAGATGATCAAACTCAACACCTTGAATTGACTAGAAATATAGCAGAGCGTTTTAATACAAACTATGGTGCAATATTTCCAATCCCTGAAAAAACAAGTGGAAAATCAGGTGCTCGTTTGATGTCTCTAAGACATCCAGAAAATAAAATGTCTAAAAGCTCAGATGATATAAATGGAACTATTTACTTTAATGATGAAAAAGACAACATATTAAAAAAATTTAAATCTTCAGTTACTGATTCTGAAAACATTGTTAGGCACAATCCTAAAAATAAACCAGGTATTAGTAATTTGATTGAAATTTATGCTGCAGTTAATGATAAAGAAATATCTGATACAGAAAAAGAATTTGAAAATTCTCAATATGGGGAATTTAAAATAGCTGTTGCTGAAACAGTAATTGACTATCTTGACCCAATAAAAAAGAATTTTGATGACTTAACCAGTGATAATTTAGAGGATATTGTTGTATCAAATTTAAAATCAGCAAAAGATTCTGCTCAAAAAACAATTATTGAAGTTGAAGAAGCTTTAGGTATAAGTTGAAGATATTTCCATTCTTGCAAGTAGTGTCTTTTCTTTAATGTCGTCAGATCCTCAAATTCCTGAAGCCTGGAAAAATATTTTAAATGAAAGTCAGATTGAAGCTGTAACTACTATCAATGGTCCCGTCTTAATTATGGCTGGAGCAGGATCTGGTAAAACAAGAGTATTAACACATAGATATGCTCATTTGGTTGAACAGCACAAAGTTGATATAGAGCAGATTTTAGCCATTACATTTACCAACAAAGCCGCTGAGGAAATGAAATTACGTATTGGTAATTTATTGAACTTAAAAATATCTCCTAAATGGATCTCTACTTTTCATAGCTTGTGTGTAAAAATTCTTAGAATTCATGGTGATAAAATTGGTTATAGAAATAATTTTTCAATTTATGATCAATCAGATTCAAACAAAGTAGTAAGAAACTGCATGTCAGAAAATAATGTTGATTTAAAACAGTACTCACCAAAAAGATTTCAAGCTCATATTTCAAATTTAAAAAATAATATGATTTCACCAGGAGAGGCATTGCAAAACGCAGAATCATTTTTTGAGGTCAAAGTTGCAGAAATATTTTCGAGCTATGAAAAGAAATTAATTTTAGCTAACTCCATGGATTTTGATGATTTATTGATCAAAACTGTAGAACTTTTACAAACAAATGATCAGATACTTCATTATTGGTCAAATAAATTTCAATTTGTCATGGTAGATGAATATCAAGATACAAATTATGTTCAATATAAGCTTGTTGAGTTATTGAGTTCAAATAACCAAAATGTATGTGTTGTTGGTGATTCTGATCAAAGTATTTATGCATTTAGAGGTGCAGATATAAGGAATATTATTGAGTTTGAAAAAGATTTTAAAAATGCCAAGATAATTCAACTCGATAAAAATTACAGATCTACAAAAAAAATATTAGATTTAGCAAACACAATTATTTCAAATAATCCAAGAAAAATTAAAAAAAATCTTTGGACCGATAATGAAGATGGTCTTGAAATAAGTTCTTTGAGATTTAGATCTGAAAAAGATGAATCCAGGTGGGTAGCTGAAGAAGTTAAGGAAATTATTAAAAATGATAAAGAAGCAGAAGTTGCAATTTTCTACAGAACAAATAGTCAATCGAGATTATTTGAAGAAGAATTAAGAAAATTAAATATAAATCACAAACTAATTGGTAGCGTTAGGTTTTATGACAGAAAAGAGATAAAAGATATAATTTCTTATTTGAAATTTCTAGTAAATGAAAATGATGTAGTGTCTTTTGAAAGGATTGTCAATGTTCCAAAAAGAGGAATTGGTGAGTCAAGTGTTAAGAAGCTACGAGATCATATCGACAAAAATGAAATGTCGATATTCGAATTGTTGCAAAACATTGAACAGGTTGAGAATATATCTCCAAGAATAAAAAATAAATTGATTGAATTCAAAAATTTAATTTTAGATTTAAAAACATTTTCATTGGAAGGACCATCAAAATCTATCGAAAAAATTATCGACTTAACTGGCTATAAAATGAATCTCATTAAAGAAGGAACAATGGAATCACAAATGAGACTTGAAAATATAGAGGAGTTATTAAATTCTGCTTATAATTTTGAAAATCTTTATGAAGAGGAGATTGATGAACCCTATGCAAAATTGAGAGATTATCTTGAATCCATAGCGCTTTTTTCAGAAACTGATGAGCTTAAAGATTCAGATAAAGTTTTATTAATGACTTTACACAATGCTAAAGGTTTAGAGTTTCCTTACGTATTTATAACTGGAATGGAAGAAAATTTATTTCCACACGAGAGAAGCTCACAGGGTGATCAATCTGAAATTGAAGAAGAGAGAAGACTTTGTTATGTTGGTGTAACTAGAGCAGAAAAAAAGCTTTACCTATCCCATGCTTGGTCTAGAACTCTGTGGGGTGGTACAACATACAATTTACCAAGTAGATTTTTAGATGAAGGATCAGAACATTTTGAAACTAAAGATTTTTCTCCAGAATTTCAAGAGTCAAATGAGAAAAATAATATGTCATCAGTTGGACAAAAAATTCTTCATGAAAAATACGGAGAAGGGGTAATAAAGGAAGTTCAAGGAAATGAGATCACTGTTGAATTTTCAGACGATATAGGGACTAAATATTTGGACATAGAATGGGCTCCAATAAAATTTCTATAAACACACAGCATAAATCTTATTTTTTTGTAATCTATATTCTTGTTATAACATTATGAATCTTTTTGAATACCAAGGTAAAAGACTTTATCAAGACTTTTCTATTCCAACACCCAAATCTATATTTGTATCTAGTACATCTGAAATTTCTGATAATCATGGACTAACATATCCCGTTGTAGTAAAGGCTCAAGTTCAAGTAGGAGGAAGAGGTAAAGCTGGAGGTATCAAAGTCGCAAAAGATTTTGATGAACTTACTAAATTTTCAGGTGAAATTTTAGGAATGGATATCAAAGGCCATATTGTAGAGAGTCTTTTATTAGAAGAGGCTTCAAATATATTAGAAGAGTATTATATTTCTTTCACACTTGATAGATCAGCAAAATCCTACTTAATGATGCTCAGTGCAAAAGGAGGTATGGATATTGAAGAAGTAGCAGAAAAGAACCCAGACGACTTAATAATGCTTCATATTTCTCCATCCAAAGGGTTAGATTCGGAAACAATCATTAAGTCAATAGAGGATGCAAAACTCAATGAAAGTTATAAATCTGAATTAAGGGATGTTATTTCAAACTTATACAAATTATTTGTAGAAGGTGATTGTGATTTAGTTGAGGTTAACCCACTAGCAATTACAGATAACGGAGTTTCTGCTTTAGATTCAAAAGTTTCACTAGATATGAATGCTATTTATAGACACGAAAATTTTAAAGATTTCGAAAATGAAATACCTATTCCAGTTTCTGAGCAATTTGCCAAAGAAAAAAACCTTAATTTTATAAAGCTTGAGGGGAGTGTTGGAATTATTGGTAATGGTGCTGGATTAGTGATGTCCACGCTTGATGTAGTATCTGAACATGGTGGAATGGCAGCAAACTTTTTAGATATAGGCGGTGGCGCAAAAGCAGAGACTGTTACAGCAGCACTAGAAGTATTGGAATCAGAAGATAATGTTAAAAGTGTACTAATTAATATCTTTGGTGGAATTACAAGGTGCGACCTTGTAGCCAATGGCATAGTTGAAGCCACTAAAGGTAAAGAACTTAAATGGCCGATAATTGTAAGGCTTGATGGAACTAATTCAAAAGAAGGATTATCTATTTTGGAACAAAATACAAATGAAAAAATTACAATTTCTAGCTCTATGGATGAAGCAGCTAAGTTAGCAGTTGAAGGAGCAATTTAATGTCTATCTTTATTGATAATAAAACAAAAGTTGTAGTTCAAGGACTTACTGGAGAACAGGGAAAATTTCATGCATTGAGAAATAGGGATTACGGTACAAAAGTTGTTGCGGGCACTAGACCTGGTAAGGGCGGAGAATCTGTAGAGGGAATTCCAATTTTTAATACAGTTGAAGAAGCTGTAGAAGCAACGGGAGCAAATACAGCTATGACATTTGTCCCACCACCATTTGCAAAAGATGCAGTTATAGAAGCTGCGTATGCTGGGTGTGATTTAATAGTATGTATTACTGAAGGAATCCCTGCTAAAGATGAAGCAGAGATGTATGACCTCTTAAAAGAAAAAACATCTTCAAGATTACTCGGTCCAAATTGCCCTGGATTAATTTCTCCAGGTAAATCTAATGTTGGAATTATGCCACATGAAATTACCATGGAAGGAAATGTTGGTGTTGTATCTAGGTCTGGAACTTTAACTTATCAAGCAGTTCTTGAATTAACAAATTTAAACATAGGCCAATCAACTTGTATTGGCATTGGAGGAGACCCAGTTCCAGGCACATCTTTTATAGATGTACTTGATGCTTTTCAAAACGATTCACAGACTGAAGCTATTGTTATGATTGGTGAAATAGGTGGAAGTGCTGAAGAGGAAGCAGCAGAGTTTATTAAGAAGAATGTAACTAAACCTGTTGTTTCTTACATTGCTGGACTCACAGCTCCACCAGGAAAAAAAATGGGCCATGCAGGAGCAATTGTTTCTGGAAACAAAGGTACGGCTAGTGCTAAAATTGAAGCACTGACTGATGCTGGTGCAAATGTCGTTGAAAATCCAACAAGAATCGGTCAGGCCATTATGGATGTTGTATGAATGAAAATTTAAACAGAAAAGATTTAGAATTAGCAATTCAAAAAACCAGAGACTCATTCGATACAGATAAACCCGTTATACCTTTTATTGAAGGAGATGGTATAGGCATAGATATTTGGCCTGCTTCACAGAGAGTTTTCGATGCTGCTGTTGAAAAAGCTTATTCAAACGAAAGAAAGATTGAATGGCAAGAAGTATTAGCTGGTCAAAAAGCATTTGATAATACAAGTGAATGGTTACCAGAAAAGACAATAGAAATGTTTGATGAATTTGGAATTGGTATCAAAGGACCCCTTACAACGCCAGTTGGAGGAGGAATTAGGTCAATCAACGTTGCAATTAGGCAAAAATTAGATTTATACGCATGTTTGAGACCTCTTAGATGGTTTGAAGGGGTTGAGACACCAACAAAGAATCCAGGAAATGTAGACATCGCATTATTTCGTGAAAATACTGAAGATGTCTATTCAGGGAAAGAGTTAGAAATGAACTCAGATGATGTTGTTAAATTAAATAAATTTCTTAAAGAAGAATTCAATTGGGAAATTAGAAGTGATAGTGGAATTGGGATAAAACCAATATTAAAAACTGCCTCCGAAAGACTAATTCGATCTGCATTAAATTATGCTGTTGAAAATAACAAAAAAAATCTGGCCATTGTTCATAAAGGAAACATTATGAAATTTACAGAAGGAGCATTTAGAGCCTGGGGATACGAATTAGTCAAAAATGAATTTTCTGATATAGCTGTTTCATGGGATGATTGTAATGGCGATGCTGGAGATAAGATTTTAGTACAAGATGTTATTGCAGACGCCTTCTTGCAGCAAATATTAATTAAACCTCAGGAATTTGATGTTATAGCTACAACAAACTTAAACGGCGATTACGCATCAGATGCATTAGCTGCCCAGATTGGCGGAATTGGTATCAGTCCTGGAGGAAACATTAATTATGAAAATGGTAAATCAGTTTTTGAAGCTACTCATGGAACAGCACCAAAACATGCTGGTCAAGATAAAGCAAATCCTGGTTCATTGATATTGTCTGGAGAAATGATGTTTAGATACATGGGGTGGAATGAAGCTTCAGATCTCATCATTAAAGCGATGGAGAAATCAATTAGTGAAGGAAATGTGACATACGATCTTGCTAGAGGTCGAAAAAATGCCACTACACTATCATCATCTGATTTTGCTGCAAGTCTCGTTGAAAACATAGAAAGTTTTTAATATGAAAAAAGTAACTGTTGTTGGTGCTGGAAAATACGGTTCCATGACTGCACTTAGGGTTGCTGAGTATGATCTTGTTGATTCAGTTGTGATGACTGACATTGTTGATGGCCTTCCACAAGGATTAGCATTAGATATGAACCAATCAAGATATGTAGAAAATTTTTCTAGCAAAATAATTGGAACTAATGATTATGAAGATACTGCTGACAGCGATGTTGTTGTAATTACCGCGGGCTTACCAAGAAAACCAGGTATGACCAGAATGGATTTACTTGAAGTTAATGCAAACATAGTCAGTGATGTTACAAAAAATATTCTTAATTATTCTAAATCACCAATCATAATTGTTGTTACAAATCCACTAGATCAAATGACAACTCTAGTTTCTCAAGTTTCTGGGTTACCTAAAAACAAAGTAATTGGACAAGCAGGAGTTTTAGACTCTTCTCGATTTGCATACTTTATTTCTGAAAAATTAAATGTAAACATGAATGAAATAGAGGCATTAACACTTGGAAGTCATGGAGAAACAATGGTTCCAGTTCCTTCACAGTGCAGAGTTGCAGGAAAACCTCTTAATGAACTACTTGGTAATGATGAGATTTCAGAATTAGTCCAAAAGACTTCTGATGGAGGTGCTGAAATTGTTGGATTACTTAAAACTGGAAGTGCATATTTTGCACCTTCGTCTGCTGCAGCAGCAATGGTTAAGTCAATTGTTTCAGATTCCAATGAAGTAATGCCTGCATGCTCTTGGGTAGACGGAGAATTTGGAATAAATGATGTATTTTTAGGAGTTCCAACAAAGCTTGGAGCAAATGGTGTTACCGAGGTCGTTGAAATTGACCTTGTTGAAAGTGAACTAAACGCGTTAAAAGGCGCTTCAGAGGCTGTTAAAGCAAAAGTACAAGAGCTTAATAGCATATTCAGTCAATAAATTCAGTCTTTTTTATAAAAAAGTCAATAAATTTGGGATTTTAAGACAAATCATTAAAAAAAACTATACTTATTGATAAGGAGTTTTACAAAAACTCAAAATAGAAAGGCTAAACAGCTATGAATAAAGATCAATTAGCCAGCGTTGTTGCAGCAGAAGTAGGGTTGTCACAATCAGATGCTAAAAAAGCTGTAGAAGCCGTGTTCGATGGCGTAACAAATGGTATGAAAAATGGTGATAAAGTAAGTATTGCTGGTTTTGGTACTTTTGAGTCAAGATACAGGGCTGCAAGACAAGGCAGGAATCCAGCAACAGGAGAAACAATCCAAATTGCTGCGAAGAATGCACCAGCTTTTAAAGCTGCAAAAGGATTAAAAGACGCTTTAAACTAAAGCACTTTAATCAAATTTGAAAAGACGACGAAAGTCGTCTTTTCTTTTTATGGAGCAAGAATACTTATATCCCCAGAAATCTTTACTTTTTCATTAAAAAGAAGATCTTCTGGATGTTTTTTTCCTTTAACAATTAATAATAAGTTTTCTGTAGAGATTTTAAATTTTAAAAATTTTCCATCTTCAATTGATGAATTTATTTGGACACAACTATCGAGGTTAAATGTTTTATCAATATCTGTAATTTCAAAATAAATGGAACTTAGATCAATATTTTTATCTGTCAGATTACTTTTGAATTGTTTAAGGATATCTTCAATCAATTGATGGTAAGGGTTTCTCTTTTAACATCTTCGATGGCTTTAGTAACCTGAATACCACGAGGACATGCAGAAGTACAATTAAATGCGGTTCTGCATCTAAATGCTCCATCTACATCTTTTAAAATTTCAAGTCTTTGTTTTGAAGCATTGTCGCGTGAATCAAATACAAATCTGTGTGCATTTACAATCGCTGCTGGTCCCACATATGTATCAGCAGTCCAGAAAACAGGACAGCTTGTTGTACAAGCAGCACACAAAATACATTTTGTAGTATCTTCAAACCTGTCTCGATCTTCAGGAGATTGCAGCCTTTCTCTCTCACCAGGCTCATCATCATTTACAAGATAAGGCATTACTTTTTTATAAGAATCAAAAAAAGAATCCATATTTACTACTAAATCTTTTATGACTGGTAGGCCTCTGATAGGTTCGATTTTAATTGGTGTACTAACTTCTTTAACAAGAACCTGACAAGCTAGCATGTTTTCCCCATTAACAACCATTGCATCGGATCCACAAACTCCGTGAGCGCATGATCTTCTAAATGCTAAGCTTCCATCATCAAACCATTTAACTTTGTGAAGTAAATCTAATATTCTCTCATCAGGATCAGCTTCGAGGATATATTCTTCCCAATGACCTTTTCTATCTGTCTCAGGGTTATATCTTAAAATGTTAACTTTGACATCCATTAGTACTTTCTTTCCTTAGGTTCATAGTTTCCAAGTTCAACATCTTTATATTCTAGCTTAACTGAATCTCCATTCTTAAATGCAAACGAGTGCTTAAGCCAATTTTTGTCATCCCTCTCTACATGATCGACCCTTGAATGTGCACCTCTACTTTCTTTTCTGTGAAGTGCGCTAGCAACAGTTGTATCTGACATGTCTAGTAAGTACTCAAGCTCAATCGCTTCTAAGAGCTCTGTATTAAAAACTTTACCTTTATCTGAAATAGTTACATTTTGATATCTATCACGAAGATTGGATAGTATTTTTGTTTGTTTTTCTAAACTCTCTTCTGATCTAAATATTTTGGCGTTTTCTTCCATAGTGTCTTGTAACTCTTCTCGAATTCTTGGAACTGAAAATTCTAGGCTATGATCTTTTTCCATTAAGTTTTCAATTTTATTAGTTAGATCTTCTGCAGCATTATCAGATAGTGGCATTGGTTTAGTTGATGAAACATAGTCAACCATACTTTGACCTGCCCTCTTTCCAAAAACTACTATGTCTAGGAGTGAATTAGTACCTAGTCTATTTGCTCCATGCACACTTACACACGCTGATTCTCCAGCGGAATAAACTCCTGGAAGGACTGTGCCAGTAGCATCGCTTAAAACTCTAGCATTAACGTCTGTTGGAATACCTCCCATAGCGTAATGTGCAGTTGGTTGCACCGGAATAGGTTCATTAATAGGCTCAATTTTTACGTAAGTTCTTACAAAATCAGTAATATCTGGCAGTTTTTGCTTGATTGTTTCAGCACCAAGGTGAGTTAAATCTAAATATACAAAATCATTATTTGGTCCAGCACCATTTCCTTCACTAATTTCTGTAGCGATTGCACGAGAAACCATATCCCTAGGTGCTAGGTCTTTGATTGATGGTGCATATCTCTCCATAAACCTTTCGCCATCTTTATTCCTTAAAATACCACCTTCTCCACGGGCAGCCTCAGACAACAATATTCCGAGTCTATATATTCCAGTAGGGTGGAATTGATAAAATTCCATATCTTCAAGAGGTATTCCTTTTTGATATAAAATTCCAGGACCATCACCAGTGAGTGAATGCGCATTCGAGCTAACTTTATAAATCTTCCCAAACCCTCCTGTTGCAAAAGTTACTGCTCTAGCTTCAAAAATATGTATATCACCTGTTGCAATTTCATAAGCAATGACACCTTTACAAACGCCGTCATCGATTTTTATATCCAGAACTTGAAACTCATCAAAAAAAGTAACACCCATTGACACACATTTTTGATACAAAGTTTGCAGAATCATATGACCGGTTCTGTCGGCAGCATAACATGCTCTGAAAGCTGGTGCCTCACCTTCTTTTACAGTATGTCCACCAAATCTTCTTTGTGCAATCTTTCCATTTTCTAATCTACTAAAAGGCAATCCCCAATGCTCTAGCTCAACAACAGAATCTATCGCTTCTTTACAGAGGATATCTACTGCAGGTTGATCTGCTAAGTAATCAGAACCCTTTACAGTGTCAAAAGCATGCCAATTCCAATTGTCTTCTTCTACATTTGCTAAAGCAGCACTCATACCACCTTGAGCAGCACCAGTATGAGATCTTGTAGGATAGAGTTTTGTAATTACTGCGAGTTTCATGTGAGGGGCCGCTTCAATCGCTGCTCTTAGACCTGCTCCACCGGCTCCAACAATTACACCATCAAACGAATGCTTTACAACTTTCATACTTCCCTCACAAATGCTACCAATACATAAGTTCCTAATACAAAAAATGCAGTTGATGTGAAGTACAAACCGTAAAGAGCAAGTTGCCTGAATGTTTTGTTTGCAATATTGTCGTGCATTACAATTCTAAGCCCATTGGTTCCGTGAAGAATACTAAGTGTTAATAAAAGCCAATCAAAGGTTCTCCAGTAGGGTGTATCCCATCTAGCTGCAACAAATTCGTAATCTAGGTTCAATGTGTCATTAAAGACATGCATTATAAACATATGCCCAGCAGCTAAAAGAACTAGAAATAAACCACTTATTCTCATGAAAAACCAAGCATATAGTTCAAAATTACTTCCACCAATGGGTGGAGTTCTTCTTCCCCAGTCAGTCCTCTTTACCGATTTCACTGTGTTTTCCAATCTGGTAATGGCCTTACCATGCAGTCAACCACAGTTGTTCCAGCAGAACTTTTTTCTAAGCAGAGTTCAAAATACGAATCTATCATTTTGTATGTTGTAGGAACAAATATTGCAATAAATACAACCATCGCAGTTATGTTTAGTGCTTTTTGGTAATCAGACCCTTTGCTCCAAAGATCAACAGCAATTATTCTTAAGCCGTTGATTGCATGAGCTAAGACAGCAGCCATTAAGCCGACTTCTCCAATTCTAAAATAAAAGTTTTTATATATTGCCTCAGCACCTTCGTAGATTTCGGGTCCAGCCAAGATAAGTGCTGTGGATATAATGTGAAGCAAAAGATAACCAAATAATGCAACTCCTGTAATCCTGTGGAAGAGGTACAACCACATACCGGTTCTTCCTTTATAAACAGAACCAGTAGACACAATGTTTTGATTTTGCATTATTTAATTATCCTATATTCCCAAAATAACTAATAATTATTTAGACAAACACCTCTTGACAATCAGATATTGATGTAATAAATTACACTTATGTAATTTACTGTAAGGAGCAGGGGTGGAGTTAAAAATAATAGATGAACTAATTGGCGGAATGCCTTCTTGGACTGAAGAAGCAAATTGTAAAGGGGCAGACGCAGATCTATTTTTCCCCGAAAGAGGAGCATCCACAAGAAAAGCAAAAGCAATATGCAGAGCTTGTACAGTACAAGATGAATGCCTTGAATATGCAGTTGAACAGTCAGAAAAGTTCGGTATTTGGGGAGGTCTTTCAGAAAGAGAAAGAAGACGTATTAAAAGACAGCGTGCAGCTGAATTTGACGTCAGAGATGTAGGTTAAATACCGAAACTTTCTGAATATTCGCTGAAATCTCTTTCAACACCTATTTCATCGCTTTTAATTATTTCTGTGATTACGTTTTCTTCATTTGTAATAAATGTATATCTTAGAGATATCCCTGCACCATCATGAAAACATCCAAATTTTTTAGCTGCTTCACCATGCGGCCAGAAATCAGATAAAATAGGAAATTCAATATCGTATTGTTCAGCCCAAGCTCTATTTGTAGGGCTTGCACCTACTGTTACTAGCACTGTATTTGTATCTTCTTTCATAAAAGATTCTTGATAATCTCTTAATTCACAAATTTCTTTATCGCAAACACTGCTAAATGGGAACGGCATAAAGACAAACATTGTTTTTTGACCCAAGAAGTCTTTGTCGCTGTATTTGGTTTTATCGTGGTTGTATAACTCAAATTCAGGTACCTGATCTCCGATATTTAATGACATATGTAATATCCTTTCTTAATAAATCAATATTAGCGAATTTAAATTTAAATAGGAGGTAATGAAGTTCTAGCTGCCCAAGAAATTGGGTCTTCAATTTCTGATGAAGAAGGAATAAGATCGATATTCGACAATATGTCTATAGTTGAATATCGACTTTCACTTTCGATTAGGTAATTTATGAAAGCTTCTGATTTCACATCATAGTTTGAGATCTTGTTTTCGAAATCGCTTACAGTATAGTTTGTTCCTACTAGATCTAAATCTGTGACTAGATCAATAACACTTGGATCGATGAAATTCAAAAAATCTTTAGTTGTACTTTTGATTACTTGTCTGTAAAAACTTAATGGAGCAAACATTGAATCGAATATTGAATCAAAATTGATGTTGTTTAGTTCCGGCATATTTGAAAACATTTCTTCTGGATTTGAAAAACTTGCTGGATCTAAATCAGGTTTCATTTCACCTAAGCTTTCAATTAAGCTCTCGTTACTCTTTTGCATTTGTTCAAGAATGAACAAAAAAGGTACATTAAATTTTCCTAAAGAAAGTGCAATAAATTCCAGAGCCATTAAAGCCATAGTGGCATCTTTATCATCAATTTCAAATTTAGTAATTCTAGACTCAAAATTTAATTTGTTGATTGCGAGACTCTTACTTTTTGGGAGAACAACTCCAAAATGACTTAGACCCCAAGTGTTCTTACTCAGGAAACCAGAAATATTTCCAAGCTGCATACCAATTATGGATGATTGTGCACCAGCTAAATTAAATGGACTTGAGTTTGCTATATTTAAATTACTAAAATCAAAATGTTTTATAGAATCTAAAAACCAATTCCCATATTCTTTAGAATTTAGTATTTGCAAATTTTCAATATCTTCATATGGACTATCTAAAGTCTGGTTGTTTAGTTGGATCGCTCGAAAAATCTCTTCATAGTTCATCTCACTATTAGAAAATAGAAAACTCTCTTCAGCTTCTTTATTGATATGATTATTAATTTGAGATGCTAGGTTCCAATTAACGTCACCATCATCATTATTAAATAAATTAAATAATTGGGAAAAAATATCGTCAGACATCTGAAGGGCGGAGATCCAACTCAAAAACAAGTGTAATTGCTTGTGAGTTTCTTAATATTTCAATTTCTACTGTATCACCAGCTCTTTTTTGTCTTAACACTGTAATTAGACCATCTAATGTTTTTACATTTACTCCATTAATTTTTTTAATAATATCTCCAGCTAATGCACCAGCTTTTCCAATCGCAAAGACTTCATTTCCTGGGCCATAGAGTTCTTGTATTATGACTCCAGAGAACACTCTTGCTCCATCTTCTGCAGTGTCAAAATGCTGTGCACCTAAAATTCCAAGAAAAGCATGTAAGATTTGTCCGTCTTTGAGTAAATCATCAGCTATCCCTAGTGCTAAATTGACTGGAACTGCAAATCCTAATCCTTCTGCCCCAACATCTGCGGTAGCAATAGCAGTAGTTATACCAATTAATTCTCCATTACTATTTATTAATGCACCACCACTAGATCCTCTTGTGATAGGAGCGTCAGTCTGAATCAAGCCAAATAAGGTAACTCCTGAATTCATAGCCTCACCACCAACATCTAGTCTTCTTTCTAATGCTGAAACAACACCAGTTGTCACTGTAGGTGCAGCACCTAAAGTTAATGGGTGGCCAATAGCAACTGCCAAATCTCCAACTTTTAGAGCTTCACTGTTACCGATTGATATAGGAACTAAATTTGATGCAGAGATTTTCAATAATCCAATATCTGTTAGCCTATCAGACCCAATAATCTCACTTTCATACATCCTTCCATCTTCAAAAACAACTCTTACTTGAGTTGAGTTATCAATAACATGGTGATTAGTCATTATTAAACCGTCACCAGATATAACAACACCTGAACCTCCACCATTAGGTAAAAATTCTCCATCTTCTGACATATTTCCAACTTGAACTTGAACGATTGTTTTTGTAGCCAATTCAGCGATCGATACTATTTCTGTAGAATCAACCCTTGGCATTACTAATTCTTTTTCAGTTACAGTTTCTGTTATTGTTATGGGTTCTGGAATTACAATCTCTTCTTCATCGAATAGTCCAAAAAGAAATAAAAATGATAAAACTATTCCACTTGAAATTAATGATGCTCCAAAAACAATATTTATAGAGCTTTTCTTTTTGTCAGATTTTTTTTCAATCAAATCAGAGATATATTGTTCCTGTTCGAATAGTTCTTGTTGAAAAAAATTGTCTTCATTCATATATCTCATAATAAATAAGCAATAATTGTAACTAATATTTGTAAGCAATATTTTTACAAGGTTTCAAGTTAAATTTATTAAATTTCGTATAGGTTGAAAAAATTTATTCGATTACTTAAAGTTATTAGGTAAATGTTATCTGTTCAAAACCTTGAGGTTGTTTATCAGGATGTAATTCTTGTACTTAGAGGAATATCTTTTGAAATTCCAAAAGGAAAAATAGTAGCCTTGCTTGGAAGTAATGGTTCCGGGAAAACAACTGTCATAAGATCTATTACGGGACTCTTGGATGTTCAAAATGGAGATATAACAAAAGGAAACATAACTGTTGATGGTGACGATATTACGAATTTGAATCCATCAAAAATTGTAGAAAAAGGAATTGCTCAAGTTATGGAGGGTAGAAGAATCTTTTCTGAACTTTCTGTAGTTGAAAACCTTCGTTTAGGCGGCCACACTAATAGTGCTAATATTCAGAATAATATAGATAGAGTTCTTGATATGTTTCCGGCTCTAAAAGACAGACAAAAAGGTGAAGCGGGTTATCTTTCTGGAGGTGAGCAACAAATGCTAGCAATAGGTAGAGCACTCATGTCTGAACCAGAATATCTCCTACTCGACGAGCCAAGTTTAGGTCTAGCGCCCAAGCTAGTGGATCAAATTGCTGAATTAATCCAGGAGATCAACAAACAAGGAGTTACTGTTTTACTTGTTGAACAGAATGCAAATATGGCATTAAATATTTCAGATCATGGATACATAATGGAAACAGGAAATATCGTCATGGATAATGACAGTAAAAAACTACTTAATGATGAAGACGTTCGAGAATTTTATTTAGGTTTAAATGCTGAAGGAACAAAAAGAAAATCTTTTAAAGACGTTAAACATTATAAAAGAAAGAAGAGATGGTTGTCATGAGCCAAGTATTAAGCTTCAAAGACGTAACTTTAAAATTTGGTGGAATTACCGCACTTAACTCGGTAAGTTTTGATGTTAACCCTGGCGAACTTTATGCAATAATCGGTCCAAATGGTGCAGGTAAGACATCAATATTTAATTGTATTAGTGGGATTTATAAACCAACAGAAGGTGATGTTACTTATGGTACAAGTTCTATTCCCGAACTGAGGCCTGATCAAGTAGCTAACCTTGGGATTGCGAGAACTTTTCAGAATATTGAACTGTTTGAGAACATGACTGTAATTGATAATATTTTATTTGGTGCACATAGCAAATTAAATTATGGAGCAATTTCAAGCCTTTTTTATACAAGAAAAGTAAGAAATAGTGAAAGAGAAGCAAGAGAAATTGCTGAGGACATAATTGATTTTCTTGAGATTGAACAATACAGATATTCATATATACTTTCTTTACCATACGGTGTTCAAAAAAGAGTTGAGTTAGGAAGAGCTCTAGCAATGAATCCAGAGATAGTTTTACTTGATGAACCAGCTGCTGGTATGAATAGTGAAGAAACAGAAGATATTGCTCGATTTATAATTGACTTACATGAAGAAAGAAAAAAGACAGTAATACTCGTAGATCACGATATGAATATGGTTATGGATATTGCTGAAAGAGTAATGGTTTTAAATTTTGGAGAAAAACTGGCTGAGGGTACTCCAAAAGAAATAGTTGTTGATGAAAATGTTATAGAAGCATATTTAGGGGGTAAGTGATTATGGCGCTAACAATGAATGACATATATGAAATTTTGAAAAATGAAGGTGGAAGAACACCCTCTGAAAAAGTTATGGAGGTTTCTAAAGATTATCCAGAAAAAATAGCAATGAGGTATAAAGTGTTTGGAATCTGGCAAGAGACTACTTATAGAGATTTTTGGTTGAAATCAAATTATATATCAATGGCTTTACGTTTTTTTGGTGTAGAAAAAGGTGAATCAGTAGCCATACAATCTGAAAATAGACCAGAGTGGTTTTTTGCAGATGTTGGCACGCAGTCTATTGGTGCTGTGAGTGTTGGTCTTTACCCAACAAACCCAGCTGCTGAAGTAAAGTATTTGCTTTCACACTCTGAAAGCAAAATTTTATTTGCAGAGGACCAGGAACAGGTTGATAAAGCATTGGAAGTAATTGATTCACTTCCCCAGTTAGAAAAAATAGTTTATTTTGAAAATAAGGGGATGTATAGCTATGACCATCCTAAATTAATGACTTTTTCTGAATTTTTGGATATTGGTAAGAGTGAATATGAATCTTTTCCTGAATGTGTTGAAAATGAAATAAAAAAACTAGATGACAATGACGTTGCCATCATGGTTTACACTTCAGGAACTACAGGCCCTCCAAAAGGTTCAATGATAACTCATGGTAATTTACGATGGGTAGCCACTCAACTTCCATATTTTCCAATATCAAATAATTTAAGTGAGAGTGATTCACAATTTCTATCATATTTACCACTTTGTCATGTATTTGGTCGCCTAATTGATTTATTGATAGGAATTCATTTGATGGCAACTATCAATTTTGCGGAATCTATTGACACAGTGCAAACAGATTTAGCAGAAATACAGCCGACGATTTTTCCCGCTGTACCGAGAATCTTAGAAAAAATGCATTCGAGCGCACTTGTTAGGATGAAGGATGCTTCTTTTGTCAAAAGACTGTTGTTTAATTTTTCAATGTATTTAGGTGATATTGCAGTAGAAAGAAAATTAAACAAGAATTTTGATGATTTATTGGCAAAGATTCTTTTATCAATTGGTTATATTTTATCTTTTAGATCCTTAAGGAAAAAACTTGGTTTGCAAAGAGCAGAATTTGCTGCATCTGGTGCAGCTCCGATTGCACCTGAAGTACTTAAATTTTTTATGAGTATTGGTGTCCCTTTGTTTGAAGCTTATGGAATGACTGAAAATTGTGCTTATGCAACTAGTAATAGTCCTGAAAATATAAAAATAGGTACAGTAGGAGTTCCAGCTCATGGTGTTGAATTAAAGCTTGCAGATGATGGAGAAATTTTGATTAGGAGTGGCGGGGTATTTAAGGGGTACTTTAAAGATGAACAAGCTACAAATGAAACTATTGACAAAGATGGATGGCTCTACACAGGTGATGTTGGGATTTATGATGATGATTTCGTCAAAATTGTTGATAGAAAAAGAGATATTATTATCACAAGTGGCGGAAAAAACGTTTCACCATCTGAAATAGAAAATAAAATAAAGGTATCACCATTTGTTAAAGAAGCATTAGTAATTGGTGATAGAAGAAAATTTCTTGCTGTTCTAATTGGAATAGAATTTGATACTGTATCTAACTGGGCTTTAAGAAAAAATATTCCACACACAACCTATAGGGATTTATCTGAAAAGCAAGAGGTAAAAGATTTAGTATGGAGAGAAATTTCAAAGGCTAATGAAAAGACTTCATCATTGGAAGTAAGGGAGTTTCGAATGATTCCAAAAGAATTAGATCATGAAGAAGGTGAGCTTACAGCAACTCAGAAAGTAAAGAGGAATGTTTTAATTGAACAGTTTAGTGATTTGATTGAGGAGATGTATTCTTGACAATATTTTTGCAAGCTACTGTTGAAGGGCTATCTTTAGCAGCTATTTATTCTTTAGTCGCTATTGGTTTTGTTTTGATTTATAAATCAATGGATGTTTTAAGTTTTGCACAACCAGCCTTAGCAGTTGTCGGAGCAGGGCTAATAAGTTCGCTGGCTGTTGACAGAGGTGTACCTTTTTGGATAGCTTTGTTTATAGGTATTTCATTAACAGGTATTTTGGGACTTATTGTTGAAAGAACTTTCTTGAGACCGATGGTGGGTGAACCTGTATTTTCTGTAGCAATATTAACAATAGGTATTGATATATTATTGAGAACTACCTTAGATAATTGGATAGGACTTAACCCAAGGTATATGGGAGATCCATTTACAACATTTGGAAACTTTGGTTCAGCACAAATTGGTGGAGTGACCATTAAATATTTAGAAATTGCTGCATTAGCAACAGCAATCTTCATCATTATTGCTCTAAATATATTTTTTAGAAAGTCAAAATATGGGGTAGCAATGAGGGCTACATCATTTGATCAAGAAGCAGCTTTAGCACAAGGGATTAATGTTGGTAGAATATTCGGACTGGTTTGGTTTATTGCGGGAATTTTAGCTGCCTTTGCAGGCTTTTTTATTACTGGTGGCTTCAATACGCTATCACAAACAAGTTTTGTTGTTGCTCTAAGAGCTTTACCAGCAGTTGTTATTGGTGGATTAGACTCAATTCCTGGAGCAGTCGTTGGTTCAATAATTATTGGATTAACACAAGGGTATGTTGCTTATTATCAGTATGATTTTGAAGTTTCAACAGGTATAACATTAGGAAATGGTTTCTCACTGCTTGCTCCTTATATAATTATGTTTGTCATTTTAGTCTTAAAGCCTGATGGCTTGTTCGGCACAAAGGAAGTTGAAAGAGTATGAAAAGTAGACCAAATCTTTATACTAATTACGACAAAGAATCTGCAATATTTTCAAACAATACTCAAAAATTTTGGTTCGCTGTTTTATTTGTATTATCAGTATCTCTTTGCTTTGTAGCAACAGATTATTGGATTTTACTAATATCGAGGTCTCTAACTTTCTCAATAGGTGCGTGGGGAATAAATATAGTTTCAGGGCTAGCAGGACAAATTACATTAGCCCATGGGTCATTTATTGGCATTGGTGTATACACAGCAGCAGTACTAGGAGGAGTCGCTTCAAACAGCGTCTGGGGTTTTGAGCTCGATATGTTAATTTGGTTACCAGCAGCTGGAATTGTAGCTGCACTTTTTAGTCTTATCCTTGCACCTATTGCAGTTCGACTAAAAGGATTAAATTTAGCTTTAGTTACATTGGCATTCTTATTTATCTGCTCACATGTTTTTTCAAATTTTATATCAGTGTCTGGTGGAGCAGGTATTGGTAGAAAGGTCGCAAAGCTTGTACTTTTTGGAGTCAACCTTGAGGATGGTTTAGTTTTTGGTAACTTCTTACTTGAGAAAAACCAAATTCAGTATTTAATGTGTTTATTTCTATGTATGATTATGGGATTTGGTTTTAAAAACATTGTGCGCTCAAGAGCAGGAAGGGCTTATGCAGGAATTCGCGATGGAGATATTGCTGCTGAAGCATTAGGTGTAAATTTATTTAGATATAAAGCTAGTGCATTTGCCCTTGCTAGTTTTTATGCAGGTGTTGGGGGTGCTATGGCATCTACAATTTCAGGCGGAGTAGAGCCGGGCCTATTTAATTTATTATTTTCTATTTTGGCTGTTGCAATAATAGTCATTGGTGGAGCTGGAACAGTATTAGGCCCACTTTTTGGAGCATTTTTCTACATAATGGCTCCAGGCTTTATTCAATATATCCTGAAATTAACACACCTAACGGAATCAGCGTTGCCACTTAATTTAGGCCAGATTGAAGCAATGCTTTTTGGACTTTGTATTATATTATTTTTGATATTTGAACCTCGAGGTCTATGGGGTATATGGTTTAGGTTACGTAATTATTTTAAAGCTTGGCCTTTTTCCTACTAGATTATAAAAAATCTACTATTCTTTAAATATTAGTACTAATAAATCTAAGGGGGAGAAATGAAATCATTGCGTAAGCAAGGAATCATTCTATTTACTATTCTTGCCCTTGTTTTGGTAGCCTGTGGTGGTGATGCTGTTGAAGAAGAGGTCGTAGAAGAAACAACTCCTGAAGTTGTTGAATCTCTTGACTCTCCTGCAGTGACAACCGCACAATCTGTTAAAACAGGAGTAGGAGTAACTTCAGACCCTTGTCCAGAAGCTGTTGGATCATTTCCAACAGGTGCAGACCCATCAAAGGGTTGTATTTACCTTGGGCTCATAAACGACTATACAGGTCCTTATGGAGCACTAGGTCCAGCACTTGAACTAGGACAAAGGGCATTTTGGCTGTGGGCAAACACAGCTGGCGGAGTTGGAGATTATAGTGTTACCATCGCTGAAGGTGGAGACGCACAATACAATCCTGCAAAACATTTAGAGGTTTATAACTCTATGAGGAATGATGTAGCAGCATTAGCTATGTCTCTAGGTACACCGCAAACTTTATTTATTCTTGATGAATTAGATAAAGATAATATGATTGCCGCTCCTATGAGCTGGTATTCAGGTTATGGATTTAAAGCTCTTGACAAAGGATTAATTGTTGAGTTTGGATCTTCATACTGTGCACAAGGCATGAATGCACTCGATTGGGCAATTGCAAGTCTACCTGTTGATATCAAAACTATCGGAATTATCGGTAATGCTGGTGATTATGGTGGTGACTGGGCTAAAGGTGTTGAAGCTGCTGCGGAAGCAAACGGAGTAACAGTTGCATGGAGTTATTTACCTCCAGCTACTGAATTCGACGTTGCACAAGCAGTTGGCCTAATGGTCACACAACCAGTTGATGCATATTTCCCAGCTTTGGGACCTACAGCAATGGCACAAGTTGCTGGTGGTGCTTTCCAGCAAGGTATAACACCTATTGCTATGATGGCGGCTCCTTCATTTAACGATAGTTTCGTTCGAGAAGGATTTGCTTTGGCACCATTGTTTACATCTGGAACAATGTATGTCACAGCTTTCACACAACCTTATGAAGCTGATACACCAGGTCACGCAGCAATGAGAGCTACTTTTGATGCTGTTGGACAAGCAACAGGTAACTTATTTGTTACTGCTGGTTGGACATCACAGTATCACTTAAGAGATGTTCTTTTAGCTGCTATAAAAGGTGGAGATTTGACAAGAGCAGGTATCAGAAGAGCAGCAGCTAACGTAGATGTTAGTTCTGACCAAATGATGCCAATTAAAAATCTCGGTCGTGATGGAGGTCAAACAGAAACATATGTTGGAGTTCCTACAGCAGATAATTTAAGTGGTATTAACACACTTGCTTGGCCGTACACAGGGCCAACTGCAGCAGCCCGTGATTGGACTGCTGGCGCTTGTAGTTAATATTTAACTATTTGATATAAAGAGCCGGTAATATACCGGCTCTTTATTTTTTTTTAAATCTAAAATCCTTCTATGCACAATTTGTCAAAAACAAACAAAAAATTATTAATTTCTTTTTTAGTTATATTTATAATCCTTTCATCTTTATCTCTTATTAAGACAGATTATTATTTTATGTCTCCGGGTCCTCCGTATCAGTGGGAAATAGATTATGGGGAAATTAATAGTTTTGATTTTGAAGGAAGTCTTTATCAATTAACTGTAAGGAGAGATGAAGCAAATGCTTTAATATATGCTTGGTCTTTAATCAATGATTCATATGATTTATACCCAAGAGAAGTAATTTTACCTGATGGTGTTACTCCTAAAGAACTAAGTGAAATTAGTATCCAAAACATGAGAACATCTGAAAATGTTGCCATTGCTGTAGCTTTAAAGAATGTAGGTTATGAAATAAGTTCAAAGGGTGATGGAGTTTCAGTAGTGGGTCTACTCGATGACTCACCAGTAAAAGAAAAGTTAAAAAAGGGTGATTTGTTGAATTCAATTAATAATAAAGAAATTAGCTCTACAACTGAATTCATATCTACATTAAGAACCTACAGTATTGGAGAAACTGTTTCTATTGGTTTACTTAGAGAAGTAGATGGAGAGTTAAAGCAAATGTTTGTAGAAACTACTCTTATAGAACATGTTGAATATGAAGGCGAACCTATGGTTGGATTTCTTGCTACAACTGTAAATGAAAGATTTGACTTTCCATTTGAAATAGATATTAAAACAGGAAATGTTGGAGGACCTTCAGCAGGCTTAATGATGGCTTTAAATGTATACAATAATTTAATTCCAGAAGACATAACAAACTCTATGATTGTTGCTGGAACTGGCACAATTGAAATTGATGGTTCCGTAGGACCTGTTGGTGGTATCAAGCAAAAAATAATTGCTGCAAAAAGAGCTGGTGCAGAACTAATTCTTGTTCCAGTAGCGAATTTGGAAGAGGCAAAACCATTTGAGGATGACAAAACAGCTATAGTGGCTGTTGATACTTTCGACGAAGCATTATCAGTTATTTCGCAGTATAGTTCACGTTAAAGACGAGAGATAAATAATATATAAACATGGTCAATATAGGTGGTACAAACACAGGTAACGAAAGAAGAGGATTATCTTTTCTTGTTTTTGTTGGAATTATTGGATTTTCAATTGCAAGAGCCATAGCAACTTTTTTTACAAATTATTTGTGGTTTGATTCTGTTGACCTAAATGCAGTCTGGATAAAAATTCTTTTAACAAAGTCTATTCTTGTTGCAGCCACATCCCTTCTAGCTTTCGCATTTATATTTGTTAATTTAAGACTTGCGGTAAGAGCAACACCTGTAATGGACATTTTTGAATCATTTGAATCTCAAGATCCATTAACTAGGTTTAGAGAATTCTTTAATGAACGTTTCTTAAAATATAGACTTTGGGGTGCAATTGGGCTTTCTCTATTTCTTGGTGCTGGAGCTTCTCAATTATGGGAACAGGTTTTATTATTTTTAAATCAAAAATCTTTTGGAGTTGCAGACCCAGTTTTTCAATATGATGTATCAAGTTATGTTTTTGGATTACCTTTGTATAGACTTTTTGTATCTTGGGGATTTCAATTAGTCATCTTTACTTCCTTTATTATTATTTTATTCTTTATAGCAACAGGCGCTCTACAGCTTCGTCAAGGTAGGTTGCCAGAGGTAAGTAGTGGTGCAAAAGCTCATCTTTCCGTTTTGCTTGCATTTGTAGCTGTACTCAAAGCATTAGCTTATAGATTAGATTCTATGGAGCTACTGTATTCTCCAAGAGGTAAAGTTTTTGGCGCAAGCTACACAGATGTAGTTGCGCACTTACCAGCATTAAATCTATTGATATTAATTTCATTGTTTGGTGCAATATTGTTGCTAGTCAACATTAAAAGAAGAGGCTGGTTATTACCAGCTACTGCAATTAGTTTGTGGCTTGCTGTTTCAATAATTGTTGGCG
>SGYR01000023.1 GCA_004213405.1 Candidatus Actinomarinales bacterium | reverse complement strand
GCAATACTTTGTTCTGCGTTTTCAATAGCAGTATCAGCTGCTTTCCAGGCTGCACTTTCTTCAGTGGCGGCCTCTTTTGCATCATCTAGCTTTTTCTTTTTGTCGTTGACCTGTGCCAATGTGGTTCCGCCATCTGAAATTGTCTCTTCAATATTTTCGACTTCGGTCTTTTTTAAATTTATAGCAACCTGTTCTGCTGGTGTAATTTCAGATTTTGTATCAATTTTGTAATCAACGTAAAGTGCATTAAGCATATTCGAAGTAGTCTCATCAAAGATTTCATCAGGTACAAAGTCTTCTGCTGCATAACCCAAGAACACAAGAGCTTCTTCAAGTTGTAAAACATCAGGGCCTGCATCAGAGTTTAAATCTAAAGTTCTATAAAAGGGTGTCGCTCCTTCAACTAAAATTACAGGTTTATTGTCAACGGCAAATAAGACTTCTCCAAAATTAATAATGGTTCCCTCTTTAGGAACAAAGGTAACAACTCCTGACATTGGTGAGTTAAGCACTTTACTGTCAGTCTGCCTTAAGGTTCCGTTGTACTCTTCCTTCTTTGCTAAGTCACCTTTTTGTATAGCAACAGTAGTAAGTTCTAGAGTTTTACTGCTTATAGATGATTCTGTGTTCTGAGTGCCAAAATAATAACCACCATAAGCTAATGCCGCAACAGCAACTAATGTGAATAAGTTTTTTAATTTAAATATATTTTTCATCATTGTTCCAATTAGAGTAGTTTATTAAACCTGTGTGCATTCTGAGAAATTTTTTTACTAAGTTTTTTATGCATCCCACTCTTCATCTTTTAACTCTTCTGGTAGTTTATCTTCACACGCTTGCCATGTCTGAACTAATGGGTCGTCTTCTCTAAGCTCCCAATCTTCATCAATATAGGCGTCTAGCTTGACTTCTCTGTTGAAATAATCAGGGTCTGGGACTTTAGGATATCCGCTTTCTCTAAAACACTTTGCCATAAACAGCGATCTATCAATTTCTTTTGATACTTGTGCTGGGTCCTCAAATTGATTTTCATCTGCTACACCCCATAAATTATATTTCAAAGCACATTCTTCGATTATATCCCAAAGTTCCTCAGCCTCTTGTTCTGTTATTGTTTCAAAATAGGATGCAATGGTGGTGTAGAGATCTAAAAAGTTTTTTGGTTCTTTAAATTTATAACCAGATTCATTAACACACTGTACAAGTACTAAGGGTGCGTCCTCGTCTGAGATTTCTTCTCGTTCATCTGTAAGTTGTACACCTGAAGCAATTGCTTCTTTTCCTTTATCAGTATCCGCAACAGAGACAACAGCTTGATTATCTTGTTGAAAAAAAGAACATGCTGTTAAAAAAATGAGTACTAATGAAGCTTTTTTATACATAGAAAAAGTATAAAGAAAACTAGTCTTATCCTCCACCTTGTTGTGGTGGTTCAAGTCCAAGGTCGTCAAAACACTCCCCAGCAGCTTCTCTAATTTGATCTTCAAGGTATTGTCCAGACTGCACAAGGCTAATAAGAATAGATCTAAGAGGTCTTTCAGCATTTGGATCTTCCACTTCTATCCCTTTTTCCCGCAAGCATTGTGCAAATTCCAACTCAGTGTCTAGTGTATCAGCAACTTCTTCAGGGTTCTCAAAGTCTGCTGTGCCACCTAGTGGAATATCATTTTCTTCAGCACATGTTTGAATTGTCTCAAAAAGTTCTTCTCTCCCTTTTTGATCAGCAGCTAAAAATACTGGACGTAAAACACTCTGTAAACTCTCATCATTTTTAGGATCTGAAACATCATATCTATTCTCTCTTAAGCACCTAGCTAATAAAAGTTGTGCATCTTCTATTGAAACTACTTCTTCAGCAACTTCCTCTGCAATTGTTGTAACTGTTGTATCACTTGATAGGTCTTTTGTAGAAACAACTCCTTGTGATTCATCTGATGATGAACACGCAGAGAAAAGAACAAATAGAAGTAATAAGAAGATGTTTGAATATTTTTTCATAATTTTAATTGTTTTCTCTTATTGAAATAATAAAAAAAATTAAAGTCACTAAACCTATTAAAGGGGTAAGTGCTCCTGGAGGAGCTGAGTCAATGATTAAAGACTTGTATTGACCGATTCCTGCTCTCAATATGTTTTCTAAAGCAATAATTAGCAACATTAGCGGAATAAGTTCTCTAATTTTTAAAACAATAAGAAGCAAAATGCATGTCAAAACTAGCTGTGAAAAACCCCACTGAGCAAATATTGAAACAATGTTGTTTGCAGCTTCCAGTGAATAGCTACTTAATGGAATGCCTGCTATAGATTCAGCTCCACCATCTTCAGTAAATATGTGTTCAAGACTTCTAAATAAATTGAACGCAACTAGTAGCCAGGAAAAGTAATAGACAATTTTGTTACTTGGTATTTTGTTTTCAATTGTCACGGGTATTAATTTTTTCATAAGATGTTTCTATGTTTTTAGTTTCTTTATTTTTTTATTATACAAATCTAATACTTATTTTTGCCAACCACATTCTTGTAATAACGGCATAATGTCATCTTTAGATTCCTTGAGTCCACTTAAATCAACCTTAGGTTCTTGTTGGTTAGGATCAGGAACAATTAGCCCTTTTTCTCTTAAGCATTTAGCTAATTCAAGATTTTCGTCATATATTTTTGCAAGCTCTTCTGGATTCAAAGAGGATGATTCCAACCAGAGATTGTATTTGCTTATGCAATAATCAACATCTTCTCTTAATTGCTTCTCTTCATCTTTGCTATTGCTTAACTGACTAATTGTTGATTTTAAATCTTCAATATCAAACGGTGTTGCTATGTTATATGCCATTTCTTCGTTTAAGCACTGAGTTAAAACAATTGGATAATCCTCTTCCGCTATAACCGAAGTGGTAGTTGTATCATTTGATAAAGAGGCTACCCCATAATCACTAGAAGTTGAACATGAGTTAAAGAGAAGAGTAAAAATTATTAAATATATTTTTTTCAATTTTATTTGTTTCTCAAACCAAACAAAGGCCTGAGTGGCTTGATATTTTTTATGGTGTGATAAATCGTTAGAGAAAGAAAGCAAATCAAGAACAGAGCAATTGGGAATTTAATTATTGGATGTATGTTTATGCCGGCAAAAAAATACATTACTGCCATTTGTACTGGTAGGTGAACGATGTAAACAGGATATACAGCTGTTTTATAATAGGTAAGCTGTGGTGAGTCTTTGTTTAAATACACTGCGGCAAGGCCTAACAGAGCAAAAATAAAATTAAAGGACTCAAAAGCTATGAGCCTATTATCCAAGGCATAGTCTTCTATAAAATTATTAAACAGTCTATAAAAATATGATGTCATGCCTAAAGCTAGGTGTAATCGCCAGTTCTTTTTATTTGACTCCCAAAAGGCATCACCTTGAGAAGTAAGAATTATACCTATAGCAAACCATATAAGGCCGAGAATAAAACCATGCTCCGTAAGAGCGTAGGTAGTGTAATAATCTCCGTATGTTTCTGTTTTAAACCTAACTAAATTAAGCAGATGTCCCTCAGCTATTACTGGTATTGCAAATATAAATATTCCTCCAGGTCTGTTAAGTAGTGAAGAAATAAAATTTTCTTTAGATATAAAATTTAAAATCGGAACAAAAAGCCAACAGTAAATAAAAATATTTATTAAAAACCACAAATGTATTCCTTGGTATTGAAAGGAAAACAAGGCTGCTTCATTTAGCTCATCTAAGAACCAGTAGTCATAGTATGTGCCTGCAATAAAAACTGAGGAAGTTGAAAATACAAGAGTTCCAAACAACCACGGAAGCCCAAGAACTTTTGCTCTCTCTTTAAATATTTGCATCTTTGTTCTTTTTCTAAATGAAAGCCTTAAAGCAACTCCTGCAATTAAGAAAACGAGTGGTATTCTCCAGCTGTTCATAAGATTTAGCAATGGCCATATTCCATCTGTTACCCTCTTGTTTTGAACGAAAGAGATTTGTGGAGCAATAGAGGTAAACGAAATGCCAAGATGATAAAAAATAAGCAGGAACATTGCTATAGATCGCAACGCATCAATGTCATATCTTCTTTGATTCATATTGATAATGTTAGTGCGTACGTTTTGATTAATTAAACTGAAGGTTTTCTTTAAGATCGTCTGTAATCGGTGTTGGTTGCATGGTTGTTTGGTCTGTGTATACATGAACGGCTTCACAGGAACTCACTAATTCACCTGTTTCTTTTAAAAACATTCCCATTATCCAGGTCATACTTGAGTTACCAATTTCCTTAATTTTGACGCCAATTTCAATATCTTGATCAAAGTAAAGCGGTTTGTTGTACTGAACTAGTATCTGCACTGTGTGGAAATCTTTTTGAGTCTCTTCTATGTCTTTCAAATAGTCGTAATTTACATACTTAAAATAAGCCGTAATTGCTTGGTCAAAAAATGCAACATGGTTTGCATTATGCATTACGCCTTGTGGATCTAATTCGTAATATCTCACCGTTGCTTCCCAAAAAGCTTGGAAATCATTTTTAGAGAGAGCTATTTTTGACATTTAAACAAAAATTTGTGTTTTTGGTTCTATTCCACCAGTAAGAGGCATTGCGTATTCAAAAAATTCATTTGTAACATATGGCTTATTTTCTTCTAAAAACTCTTGTGGCATATCTTTTGTGTACTTAGCAACTTTACTTAGCTCTACAACGTCAACATCACAACTATATGTTTCTGACAATTGTCTTTTAAGAATTACAGATCCGCTTTGAATTTCCTTTGACGCAACAACAGCGTGTTGTCCAACTCTCTCTGCTTCTTCAGCATCTACCTCAGAAACATCAGCTAGGAAAGACCTTTGTAGATATCCAAAAGTGTCTGCTCTAACTCTTGCTCCATCAATGTGTTCTGAAACTATATTGGTTAACGTATCACCCAGTGCTCCTGAACCTGATAGTTGGATATTTCCATGACTATCTTTTTTTCCAGCTAGACCAGATCCTGTTTCACTTGCATATGTTTGTAAAAAATATTCTCCTTCTTCGTTATGAATTCCTTCTGAGACAGCAACTACACATCTTCCAAGCGAATCGTAAACCTCTTTGACTTCATTTAAAAATTCATTAATTTTGAAAACTTTTTCAGGAACATATACCAAATGTGGACCATCTTCTTCAGTAGATTTTCCTAAGGTACTCGCAGCAGTAAGCCACCCAGCATGTCTTCCCATTAAAACATTTATCTTGATTCCTTTTAGGCTTCTATTGTCTGCATCATCACCTTGAAAAGCGTGAGCAACAAAACGAGCTGCTGAACCATAGCCTGGGCAGTGATCTGTTTCAAGTAAGTCATTATCGATAGTTTTTGGTATATGAAATGCTTTCATGTCATATCCGATAGATTTTGCTCCTTCAGATACGAGGTTTGCTGTTTCAGCAGAGTCATTGCCTCCTATATAAAAGAAGTTTCTAATGTTTTGTTTTTCAAATATTGATACAAGCTGTTCTATATCGGAATCTGTAGGTTTTTTTCTTACCGAACCAAGTGCTGCAGCAGGTGTTTTACCCATTCCATAAAGCTGGGCTTCAGATAAATTTGATAAATCAACAAAATCTTCACTGAGCATTCCCGCTAACCCATGTCTTGCACCAAGAATTTCATCGAAATCTGACTTGGTAGCCTCTTTAATAAACCCAACTAGTGATTTATTTATAACAGCTGTTGGACCACCGGATTGTCCAATTACTGCTTTGCCTTGTGGCATTTTTTAACTCCCGTTTTGATATACAGATATAAAACTTAAGTAAGAGTTTGCTATTTCTGAAACAGCCTCTTCACGTGATTTCTCACCAGCATGCCACCCTTTAAGAGAATCCCAAAAGATAGACCTTCCAATTGCAAAACCCTTGTATCCTTCAACCGATGATCCGGCTCTTAACCACTCATTAACTTTTTCATCATTTGCGCCTCTGCCAAGAACAACTGCTATGACATCTTCTCTGCCACCATCTTTGATTACTTTTGAAACATTTTCATTGTCATCAGTGGTGTCTAGTCCTTCAAT
>SGYR01000022.1 GCA_004213405.1 Candidatus Actinomarinales bacterium | reverse complement strand
TCACTGTCAGAAATAATATGGGTAATAGTTTTAACATTTTATATACTTAAATATATAGGATAGTAGTCTTTTAAAACTGTGAAAATTTGCTTAATAACCGACAATACATGGGTAAAAGACTCACTCATTAAATTAATTGATTTTGAGTGTAATTTTACTCACTTAGAAGATGCAAACGATGTGAATATTTCGTATGATTATATTTTTGTAGACATGCAAGTAAACAATAACGGGGGGCCTTCTATTGTTAGAGAGCTAAAAAGAAGTGAAAAAGTTATTGATTCAACTATTGTGCTGTTAATTGACCGTGAAGCAGATAGTTTTCAAGCAAAACGAGTTGGAGCAGATAGTTATTTACTTAAACCTCTTGAAAAAACTAAATTAAAAAACCTTTTTACTTAAACGAATAATATTCTAAAATCAATAATACATATTGAGTACTAACCTAATAATCGCACTTATAGCAATTTGCTTATTTTTCTCTGCTTTGCTTTCAGGCTCAGAAACTGCAATAACCTATGTTCCTAGGGAAAAAATTCATCAACTATCTGATTCAAAAAGAAATAATAAAATAAAAAAGGCTAAAGATGACTTAGAGCAAACAATTGGTGGAATTCTTGTTGCTAATAACTTTGTAAACATATTAATGGCTTCTTTATCTACAATTTTATTTGTTAATTTTCTAGATGGTGATGAAACTGCTGGGTCTGCACTATCAACAATAGTTATTACTCTGCTTGTTTTAGTTGCAGGTGAGATTACCCCAAAAACTATTGCCTCTAGAAACCCAATTAAATTTCTATCAAGAACTGCTTTTATAATAGATTTCTTATCAAGAGTGTTTGCTCCCTTTACAAGCTTGATAACAAAATCTATTGACAGAACATCTAGAGATGGAGATATGGATGGTGACGGTGAAATAACTGAAGCTGATATACAGGCACTAACTGCTTTGGGTGAAATGGAGGGTCAGATATTACCTGCAGAAAGAGAAATAATTGATTCATTGCTAGATTTTTCAGATCGTCCAATTAAAGAGATTATGACGCCAAGGGTTGATGTATTGTTTTTATCTCTTCCAATTGAAATAAACGATATAAAGCAAATAGTAGATGAAAAGAGGATCTCTAGAATGCCGGTGTCTAAGTCTGAATCATTAGATGACACATTTGGAATCGTATATGTAAAAGACCTTTTTAACTTGAAGGCAAGTTCTGATTCATTAGAGGTCGAGAATTTAGTAAAAGATGTTATCTATCTACCTGAATACACAACAGTTTTATCCGCACTAAATATCTTAAGAGAAAACAAAGCAAGCTTTGCTTGTGTTATTGATGAAAACGGTGGTATTGAGGGTGTCATAACAATTAAAGATGTCCTTTCAGAATTTGTCGGTGACCTACCTGATGAGCATGATCAAAGGTTTTTGGGGATTAGAAGAATAGGACCTGGTCAATGGAGAGTAGATGGCAAAACAGATATTGATGATTTTGAAGAATTTTTTGGTTTAGAAGAAAGTGACAAAGATATCGCAACAGTTGGTGGATTGTTTTTAAGTCATTCCGAACAACTTCCTGCAGAAGGTGAAAAAATAACTATTGATGGTTTGGAAGTAACGGTAACTGAGTTAGACAATAGAAGAATAGAGTCTTTTATTGTAAAAAAAATAGCAAAGAAATAATTTAGACAAATCAACTAACATTGTTCCATGGAAGTAATTTACGCATTAGTCCCCTTACTTGGTGGTTGGCTTGTATATGGTTTAATTGCTTCATTATTTCTAAAAAGAGCAAGTAGTCGTGATTATTTACTCCTTATATCTTCGGGTTTAGTTGGTGGACTAATTGGTGGTTCTATTGGAAACAATATGGATATTCCACAAAATCTCTGGTGGATGAGAGAAATAATCAAAATAGGAGTGACGATTGTCGCCATGTATTCAATTCAAATTATTAGATTACAAATTTATAATTTTAGGAATAATACTTAATTTTTAGGTACTCTTGCGGCTTTTAACAAATTGCCATTTTCATCAATTAGCCCACACCGTTTTGATAGTAACTTAGTATTAAAAGCAAATAAATTTTTTCTCCATGTTGCAATATAGCCAAATCCTCCAACTTCATCTAGTTTGGATAATGCGCCATCTAAAGTTACAGTAGATTCTGCAATTACAACAGGAAGAGAATCGTACTCTGCATCCCACTTTTCTGAATCTGTAATTTTGTTTGATTGCAAGAGTACGTTTTTAAGCTCATCACTCATTTTCAATCAAATCCTCGAACTTTGACATATAAACCTCTTCATCGTTTCCGTCCAAAACAAGGGTAAATGGTTTATCTTTAGCAATACCCAAGCTTAAAATACCGATCATACTCTTCCCGTCTTTTTCAACTAACTCTTCTTCACCAGTTTCTTTATTTACTTTATTAAATTTAACTAAAACTGTTCCATCAAATTCTTGTGCTAATTTTACAAACAAACTTGCAGGCCTAGCGTGTAATCCCACTTCATCTTTAACAGACAATATTTTTTCTATCATTTAATTTCCTAATGCTTGAATGTATTTATCACTATAATTATCAACTTTCCAAAATTCATTATAAAAATAACTTTTATCATTTGATAGTTGACTCTTTTTAAATTCAGTAAATCCATCTACTTCTTCAAAGTTATTGTTGAAAACAATATCTAATACTTCTTTAAATGTCTCTACCTGTTCATTTGCTGAGATTAAAAGTCGTAGTGGTCTTTCAAATCTTTCGTCTTTTGAAAATTTAATCTCTGGGTTTCTAGCAATTCTTATCACCTCATCTTGAATTTCAGGTAATGAAAACCTATTTAATATAGTTTGTTTAAAATCATCTAAATCTTCAGTACTGTCCGAAAATAATCTGTAGGCTTCTGAAAGTGAATCTATAGATTTCTCTGCAAACTCAAGTCCTTCGTGATTATTCAAAATTTCATGAATGTATTTAATTTCTCTTGATAAACCAAAATATGCTAATTTTAAATGCAAGCCATTGAGCAACCATAACTTTTTATAAAACTCGTGCTCATAATTTCTGTAAGATACAATTTTTGATTCATTTAAGGGTTTTATATCTTTGTTATCATCTAATACTATTGAACCGTATTCTTCAACCGTTACATCTAATGAAGTTGTATTTTGTGGTGGAACAATTTTATCAACCACAGCATCAATTAATACAAGTTTACTTAGACTTTTTTCGCTTGAATTACTAGTTGATGCCCTGTACATATTTTCAAAAGCAATAAATGATTGAGTTTTTTCAGTTTTGATATTAGATACCAAATCAAAAATATCTTTTACAAACTTTGGTCCAACTGATGTAGTGATCAAATCAGCTTGCGCTATTTTCTCGCAAAGAGGGTCTTTGTCTTCTAAAAGTAACCCACTAATGTTCTCTACTAATAAATCTGTAGACAAATTTAAACTAATAGAGCTGACTTTATATTCTTTTAGTAAATTTATTTGTTCAATCAGTTGTTTGTTTACATCGACAAATATAACTTCATAATTATTATCTTGAAGAACAGGAGCAATAAAACCTCTTCCTATATTTCCAGCACCAAAATGAATGGCTAATTTCATAGATTTTCAGATAAAAGATCAAATATCTTGTCTACTGAGGTCTCACTCCAAAGTTTTTTTGCTTCTTCTGGGTCTTCTATAGCATCTGCTAATGAAGCCAAAACATTCATATGATCATCTGAGTTAGCAGCAATTCCAACCACAATATAAGCTCTTTCTTCATTCCACTCAACACCATCTGGAACCTGAATTATTGAAATTCCCGTATTCTTAACATATTTAGAGCCCTCAGCCATACCATGTGGTATTGCGACGCCGTTTCCTATGTATGTTGCGAATGATTGAGTCTCGAGTTTTTCAAGCATTGAGTCTATATATTCCTGCTGAACATAGCCATTTTCAAATAGTATGTTTCCAGCAGCTACCGTTGCCTCTTTATTATCTGTAAATGACTTATTTGTTTGTATTGATTCTTTTATCAATACGTTTTTTTGACTCATGAAGAGGTTATCTCATTATCCTCAGACAAATCTGTAATTAGTTTTTTTAAGTTCGGATCATTCATAAACATAGTAAATTGAATTAAAACTGAATCTTCCGGGGCTGCATTCCTAGCTGCACCAGCTAGTCCAGTATGACAAACTACTATGTCTGCATCATCAGGTATTTGAGTTGCAGGTGCATGAACAATTTCAATGTCCAGTCCAGCTTTTTTTGCTTTTTTAATTAGGCCATTTTTAACCATAAGACTTGATCCTGCTCCAGCTTCACATGCAAGACATATCTTTTTTACTTCTGATCCTCTTATTGAGCTCATATATTCCTCCAAAAAAAATTGACTTGGGAGTATTACCTCCCAAGTCAATTATAACTTAATAGTTTTAGTTAGACAGTTGGTATATTACTCTCAATGACAGTATCTACACCTGCGTCTGTTTCTTTGATTGGACGTGCCTTAAGCAAGAGAACACCAACTACTGCCGATGCTGCTGTTGCTATGGCTACACCAGCTAATACTGGAAACGCCCCACCTCTTGGAAGCATAGCAATGTATGCGAAAATACTTCCTGGTGAAGGAGGTCCAACTAGACCAGCTCCAGTTGCTACGAACCAGAGGTCAGCTGAAATTCCACCTGCCCACATAGCGATGATCATAATTGGATGACCAAGGACATATGGGAAATAGATTTCGTGGATTCCTCCAAAGAAATGAATAATGATTGAGCCAGGTGCGGATTCTTTCCACATACCAGTTCCAGCAAACCAATAAGCTAGAAGCAATCCAAGTCCAGGACCTGGGTTAGTTTCTAACAAGAAATAAATTGATTGACCAGCTTCTGCTGACTCAGCTGCACCTAGAGGTGTTAACACACCTTGGTTAACAGCATTATTCAAGAACAATACTTTAGCAACCTCAATAGGAATGTCTGCTAATGGAACTAATCCACTATCAACAAGTGCCGCTGCACCATTTCCTAATGCTTCTGTGATTGCGTCAAGTACTGGACTTATAACATTATAAGCTATGACAGAAAGACCCCAACCTAAAATACCAAGTGAGAAGTTATCATATAACATCTCAAAGCCTTCAGGAATGCTGTCTTGTAATCTGTCGTCAACTTGTTTCATTACCCAAGCTGCTGCTGGTCCCATGACCATAGCGCCTAGGAACTGAGGTGAAGATGTAGCAACAATAATTGCTGTTGTAACAACTGCACCGATCACACCACCTCTATGACCGTGTACCATCTTTCCACCTGTGTAACCTAACAGAAGTGGAAGGAGGGTTAGAATCATAGGTCCAACCATGGATGACAAATCTTCATTTGGTGTCCAACCAGTTGGAATATAGAGTGCTGTAATCAAACCCCAAGCGATGAATGCGCCAATGTTAGGAATAACCATTCCTGACATAGCACCGCCAACGCGTTGTATGGATTCTTTCATATTTACAATCCCCCTAACGATTGATTTTTATATTGATTAATTTATAAAATAATCACTCTTAAGTATATGGAAATTTATCTTGAGATTCAGCCAAATTTAATGAAAATTTTACATTTTGTGTAACCATTGGCAATACAAAGTCTCATTATCCCTAAGACTTTGTATAATTGTGAAATATTTAATAAAAAGTGAGGAAAAATGGACGTAGAATCAACAATGTTGCCTTTAGGTACTAAATTGCCTGAGTTTAACCTAAAAGGAATTGACGAAAAATACTATAAAAATAGCGATTTTTCCGAAAATAATGGCCTTTTAGTAATGTTTATCTGCAATCATTGCCCTTTTGTAAAGCACATAAATAAAGGATTAGTTGATTTTACTAACGATTTAATAGCAAAAAATATTGGTGTTATTGGAATTAACTCAAATGACAGCTCACAGGAAAAATATGCAGAAGATAGCATTGAAAAGATGAAGGAGTATGCAGCTGAGTTAGGGTATCCGTTTCCTTATGTAGTTGATGAAGATCAAACAGTTGCTAAGAATTTTACTGCTCAATGCACACCAGATTTCTTCCTCTTTAATAGTGATTCAGAGCTAATTTATAGAGGACAATTTGATTTCTCTCGGCCTGGCAATGACAAACCCGTAACTGGTGAAAGTTTGACTCAAGCAGTAGATGCTTATTTAAACTCTAATGAAACTATATCGCCGCAATATCCAAGTATGGGATGTAATATCAAGTGGAAAATAGATGAGGAGCCTGATTACTTTTTAGAAGTTAAGGGTTAATTTAAATCTTGAGTCTGAACAAAAAGCCTTCTAGATCGTGCACAATCTAACTCTACAAAGAAAAGTCTCTGCCATCTTCCAATAATTAATTCAGAATTAATTATTGGTAAAGTGATACCAGTAGATCCAATTATTGTACCTCTAACATGTGACCTGCCATTAACATTTTCATCTTCTTGCATGTTTTCTGTTCTTAGTTCCCAATCATCATGCTCATAGTAAGAATCAGATGGTACAAGTTCTTCAATCTTCTTTTTAAAGTCATTGATATATCCGGTTTCAGATTCATTTATAACAACTGCAGTTGTTGTGTGAGGTGTGAAAAGTGTTACAGAGCCATGTTTAATATTACTTTTAGCAACAATTTCTAAAACAGCTTCAGTGAAATCACAAAATTG
>SGYR01000021.1 GCA_004213405.1 Candidatus Actinomarinales bacterium | reverse complement strand
AAAAACAGCTTGTTAAATTAGATCCCAAATCAATAAATTACAGTTATAGAAAATCTAGCAATCTTAACAACAAAGTTATATTGTCAGCAATTTTAAAATTTGAAAAAGGAAATTCTAAAGAAATATCAGAGAAAATGTCTGAATTCAATAAAAATAGAAAGAAAAGCCAACCTCCAGGCATATACAACGCTGGAAGTGTGTTTAAAAACACTAAAGAGTATTTTGCAGGGGAGTTAATTGAAAAAGCAGGCTTAAAAGGATATTCGATTAACAATGTAAGTGTTAGTAGCAAACATGCTAACTTTTTTATCGCAAAGAAGGGAGCAAAAGCCTTGTCATTATACAAATTGGTACAGCATGTAAAAGAAAAGGTTAATGATAAATACGGAGTTATGCTCGAAGAAGAAATTCAGTTTATTGGTGAGTTTAACTAAATGGAAATTAACTTTAATGAACAAGAGAAAGTATCTTTTCGATCATTTTTAATATTTAGTCTTTTTTTATTAATAATCTTAAATACTGGCTTTACTTTGAATTCTACTTATTTTAGAGTAAGCAAAGTTGAAGTACTTGGTAATAATGAGATATTCGATGAAGCTGATTTAATTAAACCGGCTTTAGGTCAATCCATTTGGTTAGTTAATAGTGATACTTTTTCCGATAATATGCTGCAGATACCAACAATTGAAAGCGTCATTGTTTCAAAAGAATATCCAAATAAAATAACAATAGAATTGAACGAATATGAAAAGATAATGACTATCACTGATTTAAGAGGCTCTGTACCTAAAAAAAGTACCCTTTATAAAAATGTGATAAAAATTGAATCAGATGAAATATTTCTTATACCTTCTCTTACTATAACTAACGGTCCTGTACCTGCAGGGTTTGATGGGGAAATGGTATCTCTTATCATGACACTTAAAAGATACAATCTTGACGTTAACTCTTTTAACTTCACCTACGACGGAGATTTCTTCATCGGGGAGTATAGATCTACCGTTATTGACTTTGGAAAACCATTAGATCTTGGAAGCAAATCTTCCGCACTAGGGTCTCTCATCGAAAACTCAGAATGTCAGGGAAAGATACGATTTATCAGCAAAGAAGATATAATTGCGAATTGTTCATAAATCTAAATCTAAACTATAGATATAGATAAAATTTGAAAAATATATTGTTTTTAATTATCACCAATGATATTGTTTATTTATTGAATGGAGATTAAAAACATGGCAACTAAAAGAACTACAAAAGAAAAAGGGGTCAATTTAAATATGAGACCTAGGAATTACACAGCTGTTATTAAAGTTGTTGGTGTTGGCGGCGGTGGAACAAATGCTGTTAACAGAATGATAAAAATGGGCATTAAAGGTGTAGATTTTGTTGCAGCTAATACTGATGCACAGAGCCTTTTAGGGTCCAAAGCTGATTTAAAACTTGATTTAGGTAGAAAAACAACTCGTGGACTTGGTGCAGGTGCAAATCCTGAAGTCGGAAGACAAGCTGCAATTGATTCACGTGAACTTATTGAAGAAGCTTTAAAAGGGTCTGATATGGTTTTCATAACTGCTGGAGAAGGTGGAGGTACTGGAACTGGTGCATCACCAATTATTGCAGAAATTGCACATGAGCTGGGTGCACTTACAGTAGGAGTTGTAACTAGACCTTTTGGATTCGAAGGTAGAAGAAGATCTGTTCAAGCAGAAGAAGGAGTCCAAGCATTAAGAGATGTATTAGACACTCTTATTGTGATTCCTAATGACAGACTTTTACAAATTTCAGATAAAGACATTAAAGCAAGTGAGGCTTATCTTAAGTCAGATGAAATATTATCTAACGGTGTTAAGGGAATTTCAGGATTAATCACTCAACCAGGAGTAATTAATGTCGACTTTGCAGATGTAAAAACAATTCTAAAAGATGCAGGAAACGCAGTTTTAGGTATAGGTAGATCAACAGGAGAACAAAGAGCTCCAAATGCTGCTCAGGCTGCAATTTCTTCACCATTATTAGAAGCAACGATGGACGGTGCAGAGGGAGTACTTATAACTATAACTGGTTCAGAAGACTTGAAACTTCAAGAAATAAATGAAGCTGCAAGAGTAATTACAGAAAAAGCCGACGATAATGCTGAAATTATCTTTGGACATACAATTGATGAAACTCTTGGAGATGCTGTAGAGGTAACTGTTGTAGCTGCAGGTTTTGGTCCTAGACCAAACAGAAGAGTTAAAGAGTCAAGTGAATTTGAGAATAATGGAGGTGACGGTCTTCCTGATTTTATTAAAGGATGATCGAATCAAAATTAATTCCCAAAGCTTTATTTTCGGATAAGAGTGTTAAATCTGTAAATAATTTAAAAGACTATGCAGGTATTGAGTACATTGCGTCAATGAATCAGACTCACTCCGACTTAGTCACTTTTGTGAAATCATCTGCAGTATATGATTCTGATGGAATTTATACAGAAGAGCCAAAGTTAGGATTAGTCGTTCAAACCGCTGACTGTATGCCAATTCTATTAAGTGATAAAAAAAGAATAGGTGCTATTCATTCTGGGTGGAGAGGTCTAAAGAGCAATATATTAGAAAAAGCAATCAAAAAATTTGATGTAAATGAATTATCAATTTCAATTGGCCCACATGCACAGTCATGTTGCTATGAAGTTAAAGAGGATGTCAAAAAATACTTTAATGACTATACCGAAATACGAGATGGGATGTTTTTTTTAAATATGTCAAAAGCTTTGAAAGATTTATCAGAAAAAGAAGGCTTTCAAGTTGAAGTATCCTCAATATGTACAATCTGCAACAGTTCTTACAATTCTTATAGAGAAAATAAAACTACAGCAAGGCAATTTGGTGTTATATGGAAATAAGTAACTTAGAGTCAATTAATTCAAAAGTTGTGTCTTATGGTGCAAAACTTTTACCAGTAGTAAAAAACAGGACAAACGAAGAAATAAAATTTTTGTACGAATTTGGATTTAGAGAATTTGGCGAAAATAGATTAACTGACTTTAATTTGCACAAAACAGTTTATAAAGATGTTGATTATCATTTTATTGCTCCAATACAATCCAGAAAACTTAAAGAAATTGTTAAAAACTTTAAATACATACATACAATTTCACGAGAAAAAGAAATCGATATATTAGAAAAACTAGATATTGACTGTAATTACTTAATTCAAGTAAATATAGACAACGATCCAAAAAAAAGCGGAGTGACTAAAAATCAAGTCTTTAAATTTTATGAACATTGCATAGAGAAAAAAATTACCGTAGTTGGTTTAATGACAATCCCTGATATAAATTCTGACCCAAAGTCTATTTTTTCTGAAATGCACCAAATAAATGAAAAATTAATTATGGATTACAGTTACAAAGGTGAACTCTCAATGGGCATGTCTAATGATTACGAAGTAGCACTTGATTACGGTGCTACAATAGTTCGTATAGGAACTAAACTATTTACATAATGTTAGAAAAATTTCTTATCTCAATTGGATTAAAGCAGCCTGAGTCTGTAGAGGAAGTTATGTCAACTCAACAAAATACTGTTAGGCCATCCGGAGAAAATAGATTTATTGACGACGAAAATATTAGAGACATTAGGGTCCATTCTCCTAAAGATGAAGTAGAAATTAAAGCTTTAAGATCATTCTCTGAAATTCATAATTTAGGAATTGCTATAAAAGACGAATTTATAGTTGCAATGGATATTAGAGATATACCTGACCAACAAGAGAGAAGAAGAATTTTAGATTTTGTAACAGGAATGGCTTTTATGAGCAATTCAACTATAAGATCAATAAATCGTGATGGTGTTTTTTTGATACTGCCATCAAACTCTTCATTGAGTTCTACAGAAAGAGAAAGACTCCAAGATTTAGGTTTGTATAAAATAAATGTGTAGTGTTACATATTTATTATTTCGATTATTTTACTACTCCCTTTTTGCATGGATAATTCTAAGTTGGATACAGGTGCCATATGACCATCCTATTGGACAAGTAAAAAGTGTATTAGATAGATACTTTGAAAGAATACTTGCTCCAATTAGATCTAGAATTCCAGCACTACGAATAGGCATGGCTGGAATTGATTTATCACCACTAATTCTTATTGTTGGATTTAATTTTGTTCAACCGTATATCTTAAGAGTTGTTTGTTGATCTTTCTATAAAAATATCTAAAAATCTATCATAAACTTTATTCACGGAAGACTCTTTCTTAGTAATCAAGTCTAAAGTAAGTGTTTCATTTGTAATATATTTTGAAAAATTAGTTATAGTTTCGTGAACAAACTCGTCTTCAGATGAAATAGTTAACTTTATCCTGTCTGTGACATCAAGTCCTTGATTTTTTCTTTCTTTTTGGATATATGAAACTAGCTCGCGTGAGAGCCTTTCCATTAGTAAAGACTCACTTAGTTCAGTATCTAGTAATAAACTAAAATTCTCAACTATATCTAATTCCTCAATATCTTTCTTTTTCTTTAACTTAATATCAATATCTTCAACATTTACATTTAAATTGTCTATGACAATAGATGTTTGATCCAGTAAAGATCTTTTTTGATCTTCGGTAATATTGGAGAGATATTTTGATACTTTATTTATGTCTTTACCCAAAGTTGGCCCAAGAGCTTCGAAATTTGGTTTAAATTCGTAATCAATCCAATCTTCAACATTTTCATCAATTTTAATTTCTTTTACATTAACCTCATTCATTATTAGGTTACTAATAATGTTCAATTGACTACTTATATTTTTACTATCGGAAATGACAGTCACAGAGTTTAAAGGTTGCTTATTTGGAAGCTTTAATTTGACTCTTAAATTCCTGACACTTTTAATAATTTTCTTAGCAAGCACAACACTTTCTTCTAAATCTTTATCAATCAACTTAGGATTTGATTCAGGATAATCACAATAATGTATACTCGTTTTTTCTTCATCTATTAAACCCTGATATATTTTTTCACAAATAAATGGGAGAACAGGAGCCATAGCTTTATTAAATTCAAGTAGTACTTCATGTAAAGTTTTGAAAGCATTTATTTTATCAATATCATCAATACCTTTTTCTTTCCAAAATCTTTTTCTATTAGAACGAACATACCAATTTGTTAGCTCATCAACGAAGTTCATAAGTGGAGGGATTACTTCATATAGATAATAATTTTCCATCTTTTCATTCACAGTTTTAATTAAAGACTGTAATGACGAAATTATCCATCTATCCATCAAGCTTCTTTCTTCAACTGGCAATGCTTTCATTAAATCTTCATTTGTAATTTCATCAGCATTTGCATAAGTTGAAAAAAATGAATAGCTGTTCCAAAGTGGGAGTATGATATTTCTAGTTACTAACTTGACTCCCTCTTCAGAGAATTTCAGTGGTTCCCCTCTAACTACAGGCGAGTCGATCAAGTAGGCTCTTAAACTATCACCCCCATATTCATTTAATAGTTCTTCAGGATCTGGATAGTTCTTTAAACTTTTACTCATTTTTCTGCCATCTTCAGCTAATATCATTCCAGTTGTAATACAGTTCTTAAAAGCTACAGAGTCAAATAATGCTACTGCAAGAACAGTAAGTGTATAGAACCAGCCTCTTGTTTGATCTAGACCTTCGGCAATAAAATCAGCTGGAAACCCTTGTTTGAAAAGCTCTTCATTCTCAAAAGGGTAGTGTTGTTGGCCATATGGCATCGCACCTGATTCAAACCAACAATCTAATACTTCAGAAGTTCTTTTATAAGTCTTTCCTTCTTTTTCAATAATTAGGTCATCTAAATAATGACGATGCAAGTCACTAATTTCTTTCCCAGTTAAATTTTTTAATTCTTCAACCGAACCTATACATAATTTATCGTCAGGGTCATCTATATTTATCCAGACTGGAATACAACTTCCCCAGTACCTGTTTCTACTTATTGCCCAATCTCTTGCATTTCCTAACCAGTTGGAGAATCTCTTTTCTCCAATAAATCCCGGTACCCAGTGAGTTTCTTTATTAAGCTCAACCATTCTCTCACGAATTTTTTCAACATTAACAAACCAGGTAGGAATAGCTTTGTAGATAAGTGGTGTACCTGTTCTCCAGCAGAAAGGATAAGAATGCATCTCAGTTTTTTGACTAAATAGATTACCCCGTTCATTTAATTGGGTCATAATTACTGAGTCAGCATCTTTTACATTTAAGCCTTCCAACTCTTTAAATGTATCGTCAAATTTACCAGAGAGAGTGACTGGGTCTGCTATTACATCTATTTCAGAATTTTTAAGTGCATAAAAATCACTTTCTCCGTAAGCAGGGGCTTGAGAAACTAAGCCAGACCCAGAATCAGTGTTTGTATCATCACTATGAATTAATCTAAATGCACCATCAGAATATAGATTTTCGTATTCATTATATGCTGGAATATATGATGAACCAATAAGTTCACTTCCATTACATGATGAAATAATTTCTACTTCAAACTCATCTAATTCCTGAAGCCTTTGTGTTGCAATCCAATAAAACTCATTATTCATACTGACACGGGAGTAATCGATATCTTTACCAATAGCAATAGCTAGGTTGCCTGGAATACACCATGGTGTAGTAGTCCAAACCAAAAATTTATCACCTTTTTTTACACTATTGAAATCTTCTCTTGCAATTAGCGTAAAGTATATTGATGGATCTTCAACATCTCTATAATCCATATTTGCTTCAAAATTAGATAATGGGGTAGAAGCAGCCCATGAGTAAGGTAAAACTTTATAGTCCTGATAGATTAAGTCTTTTTCCCATAGTTCTTTAAAAACCCACCAGACACTTTCCATAAAATCGATATCCATTGTTTTATAGTCATTTTCAAAATCAACCCACCTACCAATTTTTCTCGTAATTTTTTCCCAGTTTTCAGTGTTAGTCTGCACCTGAGTTCTACAAGCTTCATTAAATTTACCAATCCCATATTCATCAATTTGTTGAGGATCTTCTAAATTAAGATTTTTTTGAACTTCCATTTCAATTGGTAATCCATGAACGTCCCAACCAAATCGTCTTTCAACGTAATAACCTCTCATCGTCCAGTACCTAGGAACAATATCTTTTATTACACCAGCTAATAGATTTCCATAATGAGGACTTCCAGTTGGAAATGGTGGTCCATCA
>SGYR01000020.1 GCA_004213405.1 Candidatus Actinomarinales bacterium | reverse complement strand
ATTTAAATAAGTGGAACAAAGCTATTAATAAATCAAAACAGTGGACATAACAAAAGTATTAATTTACGTTTATGTTCTCTTCTTTGTTGGAGCTGGTTTAAATCATTTCTTAAACCCACAATTTTACGATGCGATAGTTCCTAGTTTTATTCCGTTCCCTAGGGCGGTACATCAATTTACCGGCATACTTGAAATAATTATTCCGCTTTTACTTCTTACTAAATATAGAAAAGAAGCTGCTTTAGCAATGATTGTTCTTCTGGTTCTTTTATATGGTGCAAATTTATATGTATGGATAAACAACCTTCCATATGGTAGAAATTACTGGAGCAATCAACAACACTTCATAAGATTTCTGCTGCAAGTCCTTTATATCTATATAACTTATGTAATTTATTTATATGACAAATAAGAAATTTCCAGAAAATTTTGTTTTTGGTACAGCGCTTGCTTCATATCAAGTTGAAGGTGGAATTTATAACAATGACTGGACCCACTGGGAGAATAAAAATAATTCTGTTTGCGCAGAACCATGTAACGAGGCTTGTAAACATTATGAGTTTTATAAAGAAGACATAGATCTATTGGTTGAGCTGGGAATAAGAGCATTCAGATTTTCAATTGAGTGGAGCAGGGTAGAGCCACAAGAAGGTAAATACGATTTAAATGAAATTAATCATTACGTAGATAAAGCAAAACTTTTAATTGAAAAAAATATTACTCCTATAGTTACATTCCATCATTTCACTACACCTGAATGGTTAATGGATGATGGTTTGTGGGCATCTGAAAAAACAACAACAGCGTTTGTTAATTATGTAGATGTAATGATGCAACATCTTCCAAAAGAAATAGAACTTTTTAATACTATTAATGAACCAGGAATTTTTTCAATGTTTGGTTATTTATCTAAAAAGAAATTTCCACCTGGTGTCCAAAATGAAAAAGTATTTATAAAAGCATCAGAAAATATTATTTCTGCTCATAAACTTTCCATGAAAAAAATTAAAGAACATAATCCTTCAGCAAAAGTTGGTATGACTCACGCACTCCATGAGTGGGAAGATGATGACAAAAGCACATTAAAAGAATATATAAAATATCACATGGAAGATAAGTTTTTATATGCTTCTGATGAAGACGATTTTATAGCTTTACAAACATATAGCATCAGAAGAACAAGTCCAAACATCTTATTTAAAGCTTTATCTTGGATTCAAATTAAAATTCCATTCCTCAGGGCTTATCTATTTCCTAGATTTCGAGATACATTTTCTGGAAGACATGAATATGAACCTGATGGAATAAGAACAACAAAAATGGGTTATGAATATAGACCGCAGGCAATTTTATATAACCTTCATAGAATTCATTCAGTGTTTCCTGATAAAGATATTTTCATAACAGAAAATGGTATAGCAACTGATGACGATGAGGAAAGAATAGAATTTGTCACGGATGTATTAAGTGATATACACGATTACATTACAGAAAATGGAAAAGTAATGGGTTATCTTTATTGGTCAGTTCTTGATAATTTTGAATGGGATCTTGGATACAAAATGAATTTTGGTTTAGTAGAAGTAGATAAAAACGATTATTCCCGTAAACCTCATAAGTCTGCTTATTGGTTTGGCAATATTTCTAAAACAAATAATTTATCAAATTGAATGTTAAAACTTAATATATAGCTATGTACATAATTGCAGGATCTACTGGAACACTTGGAACAGCTATTGTTGATGCCTTATCTAAAGATAATGAAATATTTCTGATTGGTAGAGACGAAGAGAAATTAAAGGAACAAGCTTCTGCAAAAAACGCAGATTATCAAGTAATCGACCTAAACAATACTGTAGAACCCAGAGAGTTTGCAAAAATCATAGATACAGATATTGAAATAAAGGGGTTAGTTAATTGTATTGGATCGATATTAATAAAACCATTACATGGAACTACTATCGATGAATTTAATGATGTCATAACAACAAATTTATTTTCTTCATATTATTTATTAGCAAGCTTTGCTAGGAGAATGAAAAATGGGTCAGCTATATTTTTCTCATCAATTGCTGGGTCAAAAGGATTATCTAATCATGAAGCAATTGCAGCCGCTAAATCAGGCATTGAAGGTTTTGCTAGATCAGCTGCTGCTACTTATGCAAAAGATAATTTAAGGGTAAATGTAATTGCTCCAAGTATTATGGACTCGAATATGTCAGAAAAAATACTTTCATCTGAAGCTGCAAGGGAAGTTTCTAAAAACATGCATCCTATTTCGAAAATTGGAGATGTAGATGATATACTTCCTGTTATAAAGTGGTTATTAAGCCCAGATGCTAAATGGGTCACAGGTCAGACCATACATGTTGATGGCGGTCTATCTACTGTAAAGCCAAGATAATTAAAGGGGGAGCAATGTCAGAAACAAAATACCTTGAAACACATGAATGGTACATAGTTGATGGCGACAATGTAACTGTTGGAATTTCTGATTACGCACAGGGTGAGCTTGGAGATATAGTCTTTGTTACATTACCTGAGGTAGGTCAAGAATTTAGTAAAGGCGATGCAATCGTAGAAGTTGAAGCAACTAAAACTGTTGCAGAAGCATATGCACCCATGAATTGTGTAATAACTGAAGTAAATTCTACTTTAGAAACAGAACCAGAACTAATCAATAATGATCCAGTAGGAGAAGGCTGGATGGTTAAAGCTGAAATAAAAGAAATGGATGATTCTGGCATGTCGTACCAGCAATATGAGTCATTTATTTCTTAATGTCAGAAAGTAAAACTACTTCTCTTTACGAATTTCATTTAAGTAAAAATGCAAAAATAATTGATTTTGCTGGTTGGTCTATGCCATTCTCTTATGATGGAACATTAAAAGAACATCATTACGTAAGAGAGTCGGCAGGTTATTTTGACGTATCTCATATGGGAAGACTTCGTTTAAATTACTCCCAAATTGAAGAAATTAATTATTTAATTTGTTCTGATCTTAAAAACATAAGTAATACAAAAGCACTTTATTCTATTTTTATTTCTGAAGACGGAACAGCCATAGATGATGTTATATTTTGGAAATTTGAAGATGACTTGATACTTATATGCAATGCAAGCAATACAAATAAAATTAAAACACATTTAGATATTCATTCAATTAACTATGAAGATCTCACTATGAATACAGATTTAGTAGCTGTTCAAGGTAAGAATGCGATAGATATTGTTACCAATATTATGTCTGTTCCAGATAAATTCTCAACTTCAAAAGAAGGAAAATATGTATATGCGAGAACAGGCTATACAGGTGAGGATGGCCTTGAGGTTATGCTTGACTCTAACGATACATTAGGTTTTATATCAGAATTGGAGGCTAAAGGTGTAAAACCTTGTGGTTTAGGCTCAAGAGATACATTAAGACTAGAAGCTTCTTTGCCTTTATATGGGTTTGAATTAACTGATGACATTTCACCAATTGAAGCAGGACTTAAGTGGACTGTTACCAATAAAGACGATTATTTAGGAAAAGAAGTGATCGATCACCAAATTGAATCCAAAGAACACAAACACCTCAAAAGATTCAAATTGAATGCAAAACAGATAGCTCGTACAGGAACAATTTGTATATCAGATGGGGTAGAAGGTATTGTAACTTCTGGCAATATTTCACCTATATTAGGCTATCCAATAGGCTTTGTTTTATTCAAAAGTAATCCTGCTGACGATTTAGTAGAGTTTGATATTCGTGGTAATTTAATAGAAGGAAATTTGTTATATAAGAGGTTTTTAAGTTAATGTTTGTACCACATTCTGAAATCGATTTAAAGAAAATGTTTGAAGAGCTTTCTATAAGTTCTTTGGATGATTTATTTACCCATATACCTGAAACATTAAAACTAAATGATGGTTTAAATGTTCCGCCATCACTTTCAGAACTTGAATCAATTAGTGATTTCGAGAATTTAGAATCTAAAAATACCCAGAATCTTATTTGTTTTGCTGGTGGAGGTCATTACGACGTTTATCTACCACAAACAGTGAAATCGTTAACAATGCGTCCAGAATTTATGACTTCTTATACACCATATCAAGCCGAAATTTCACAGGGAATATTACAAGTCTTATTTGAATATCAATCACTTATTTGTGATCTAACTGACATGGAGCTTGCAAACGCATCTTTATATGATGGTGCTACATCAGTAGCAGAAGCTATTTCAGTAGCTATCAATAAAACTAAAAGGGACAATGTTGTTATCTCTAACGGTTTCAATCCAAACACCAAAGAAGTTGTAAACACTCTTGTTGATAGGAATAAATTTAATATTAATTATGTAGATTTAGTTGATTACTTATTTCCAGAGGATTATGTTTTTTCACAAGATGACGCTGCATTTGTTGTTTCGTTACCTCACTATGAAGGCTCTGCACAGGATTTAACGTCAATAGTACATAACGCAAAGGCGGCAGGTGTAATTACGATCTGTTATGCAGATCCTTCAATGCTTGGTATTTTAAAATCACCTGGATCAATGGGATTCGATATTGTTGTAGCAGAAGGCCAGTCAATGGGTTCACCATTATCATTTGGTGGACCAACTGTTGGTTGGTTTGCAACTAGAAAAGAGTTAGCAAGACTTGTTCCAGGAAGAATAATTGGTGAATCTAGAGATTCGAATAATACCAAAACTTATGTTATGACATTAAGAGCTCGTGAACAGGACATTAGACGTGAAAAAGCCTCATCTAATATTTGCACAAATCAAACTCTAAATGCTGTTGGTTCAACAATACACCTATCATGGTTAGGACCTGAAGGCCTTTATGAAATAGGATATCAAGCTATTCAAAAAGCTTCATATATGAAACAATCATTAACCGATAACAATTTCAATGTTTTAAACCACACTTCCTCTTTAAGAGAATTTTTAGTAGAAACTAAAAAATCTGCGGAAGAGGTAATACTTGAAATGGGATCTAAAGGATTTTTAGCTGGTATTAAATATGATGATAATCAAATTTTAGTAGCAGTAACCGAAAAGAGAACCAAGGCTCAAATAGATAATTATGTAGAGTCTTTAATGGAGGTAGATAATGCATAGTGGTGGTAACGCTAGTTCATTACCTCTAGTAGGCGGCGCTCCTGAGCCTACAATTAATCAGTTGTCTAAACCTGGTCGAAGAGCTTCAAGATTTCCTAAATTGGATGTTCCAGTAACTGAAATAAACAATTCAGCAATTAGAAATGATAAACCTAGTCTTCCAGAGGTTTCAGAGCATGATTTAGTAATGCATTACTCAAGACTTGCTCATAGAAATTTTGCTGTCGATGTAGGATTTTATCCACTTGGATCTTGCACCATGAAGTACAATCCTAGATTTGCTGATTATGTAGCTGGGTTAAATACCTTTGCTAATTCTCATCCTTCAACACCTTCCGCATTCACACAAGGTAACTTAGAAGTACTTCATGAATTAGAGAAATTTTTAATTGAAATCACTGGAATGGATAATGCTACGTTCCAACCACCAGCAGGCGCATCTGGAGAGTTAACAGGATTATTAATAATTAAAAAATATTTAGAAGAAAATAATTTAACTAACAAAACAGATATTATCGTTCCAGATTCAGCTCATGGTACTAATCCTGCTTCTGCAAAGATGGCTGGTTTTAATGTTGTAGAAGTATCAACAGATGTTAGAGGTATGGTGAACATTGACGACCTTAAAGAATTAGTAAATGAAAATACTGCTGGATTAATGTTAACGAATCCAAATACAGGGGGTTTGTTTGAAGAAAACATTATGGAGATATCAAATATTATTCACGAGAATGGTGGGTTAGTTTATTATGACGGAGCAAACTTAAATGCAATCGTTGGAGTATGTAGACCAGGAGATATGGGCTTTGATATTGTACATTCAAATCTTCATAAAACTTTCGCAACACCTCATGGCGGTGGTGGTCCGGGTTCAGGTCCGGTAGCTGTAAAAGCTTTCTTGAAAGAATATTTACCAGGACCAATTGTTGAAAAAAATGAAAATAGTTATGAGTGGTATATGCCAAAACTATCCATTGGTCGTATGCATGGATATCACGGTAATTTCTTAGTAGCTTTGCGAGCACTTGTATATATGAAATTATTAGGTAAAGAAGGTTTAGATACACTCGGTTCATATGCTGTTCTAAATGCAAGATATTTAAGTTCTGTCATATCTAAAGTTATACCTCTTGCTTATAACGAACCATGCATGCATGAATTTGTAGCAACAGTTAAAGATCTTAAAAAATCTCATAAAATTAAAGCATACGATGTTGGAAAAGCTTTACTAGATAAAGGTTTTCATTCTCCAACTATATATTTTCCTCTTATCGTTGAAGAGGCTCTTATGTTTGAACCTACAGAAACTCAAACTGTAGATACTCTTGATGATTTAGCAGAAACACTTAAAGCTATTATTGACGAACTACAAGGTGATGATATTTCACTTGAGGAATACCCTAAAAATTTACCTGTTGGAAGGCCGAATGAGCTTATTCCTGCAAAACATTTAACAGTTAATTGGGGAGATTTTGAACTTCTTGAATTAACTGAATAATATGTATATATGAATCCATCGAAGATTGATATAGACAGAAACATAAGCAAATTAAGAGTCCACTCTTCTGAATTTTTAAATCTTGATAAAGCAAACCTAATCAATATGCTCGATCAAACAATTGATAATATAAAAACAATATCATATTATTGGGCAACGCTTGCATCTGAAAAAAAAGGAATTTTAAATAAATCAAAAGAAGGTGAAGAGTGGATAGGTGGTCCATTTGCTTGTATTTACGCCATACAATATTTCAAAGATACACTTATGAATGAAGATGGTTTGGATAAATCAAAATATGATGATTCAAAAAAGAGTTATAAAGCATTTCCAACAAAAAATATTGAAAAGCTTCTGTTTCCTTTCTTAGAAGGTGAGGTAAGGTTTGGAAAAAATTTAAATTTTGATCAGATAAATGAATATAGAGGTTTTGCTAATAGATTTAAAAACAATAAACCAAGAATAACTCTTGTTTTAGGAGCAGGTAACGTTTCCTCTATTCCAGTTCTTGATGCTTTATTTCATATGATTGCATACAAATCTGTTATTTATCTAAAGCTCAACCCTGTTAATGATTATTTATTACCAATCTTTACTCAAGTATTTGAACCTTTTATATCAAGAGGATTTATGATCGTCACAGAAGGTAATATGGAAGCATCAAAATATCTAACCCAACATGATGGATTTCATCAAACACATTTAACTGGCTCAAATTATACATATGAAAATATTGTCTATGGAAGAATCCTTAATGATAAAGAACGTTCCTTAAAAACATTACCTAAAATAAACAAAAAACCTATCACTTCAGAACTAGGCAATGTAACTCCTATTATTGTACATCCTGGTAATTGGTCACGTTCAGAAATCAAGCACCAAGCAAAGAAAATAGTAACTGCAAAACTTAATAACTCAGGTTTTAACTGTATAGCTGCTCAAGTTATTGTTCTACCTAAAG
>SGYR01000002.1 GCA_004213405.1 Candidatus Actinomarinales bacterium | reverse complement strand
GATTAAATCCAAAATATCAACTTATTATTACTGAAACTTTAAGAAATGAAGGAATTTCTCAACAAAACAGAGTTGCAAATATTCTTGGTATAGGAATGGGCGCACCAACGATTGTTGAGTATGGCACTCCAGAACAAATTCAAACATACTTAAGACCAATGTTCACTACTGAAGAAATATGGTGCCAACTATTTTCAGAGCCAGGTTCAGGCTCAGATTTAGCAAGTTTGTCAACCAAAGCGGTAGATGATGGTGATGGATTTATTGTTAATGGTCAAAAAGTTTGGACAACTCTTGGGCACTTAGCTAAATGGGGATTAATCGTTACTAGGACAGACCCAGATGTTCCGAAGCATAGGGGATTAACATTTTTTATAGTTGATATGGAGTCTGATGGTGTAGACGTTAGACCTCTTCGGCAAATTACTGGTGAAGCAGAGTTTAATGAAGTTTATTTTACAGATGTTAAGATACCAAAAGAGAATATTTTAGGCAGCCTTGGAGATGGTTGGAGAGTTTCACTTGCAATATTAATGAATGAGAGAGTTGCTATAGGTGGAAATGTTCGTGAAAGAGGAAGTGGTGCACCTGGCCATTTAGTTCAACTTTGGAGTGATAAAGAACTTGATGATCCAGTTTCAAGAGATAAATTAATAAAACTATGGATTGAACAGGAAGCAGTAAGATTAACAAATGTTAGAGCATTTGAAAATAGAGAAAAAGGCACACCTGGTCCAGAAGGCTCTACTAGTAAACTATATGAAGCTGAAATCAATAAAGCATCATATGAGTTTGGTATGGAAATGCTTGGCAATGATGCTTTGCTATTCCCAAGAGGTTACGCGTTGACCCAACCCGAATTAAATTTTGAAAATGAGACTTTTGGCTTCACAGACACTCAGAGTTTGTTTCTAAGGTCTAGAGCTAATTCAATAGAAGGCGGTACATCTGAAATAATGAGAAATATTATTGCTGAAAGAGTTCTAGGACTTCCTAGTGAACCAAAACTAGACAAAGATAAAGCTTGGAAAGATATTCCAAGGTCTTAATAAATTACGCTAAATAGTCCTTCATTACAACTTATCATTATCTGATTTTCTACTGATTCATTTCTTAGCGTTTTAGAACTACCAGCTTCAATATTTTCTTCATTTAAGTTCCACTTAGCTCCTGATATAGTTAATGAATTCAGACTTGTTATTGGTACGACACTAAATTTTGAACCTTCATTCAGAAAAATTGATACATTATTTCTGAAAATAATAGTTTTATCCATGTAAAGCCAAGTTACATTTGTAGCGAATTCATAATTTATAACTAATGAAAAGATAGAAAACAAGTGATCAATTTCACCTTCTTCTCCTCCTATTATGTAAATATTTTTTTCTTCTGGCTCATTAATACTGTCCAAAGAAAGTTCAAAGTCTGTTTTATCTTTATTTGGCTCATAACTTATTAAATCTATATTCATGTTTTCTACTTTTTCTAATAAATCGGGTGTAATTGAATCAAAGTCTCCTAGAACTTTTGATGGAATTAAAGACCTATCAAAAAGGTGAGCTGTACCATTATCAACTCCAATTATCTCATCAAAAGTAAGTTCTTTTAGTTCGTAGCTAGTTGAGCAATTGCCACTTAATGAGATGAGAACGTTATTCATATATCAATTATATATAGCTACTTTAATTTATTAATTTCTCACATATCTCAAATTGGTTAAAATATATATATATGAGTGAAGAATTTAATTTTAATATAGGCGATGAAGCAGTAAAAACTATTATTGATCTACGAGATCAAGAACCTGGAGATAAAGAATATGCATTATTCTTACAAATCGATGGAGTACATGGAAATCAATTTACTTACGATCTTAGTTTCCTAGATATAAATCAAGCTAGGTCTGATGATAGGAGAATTGATTTTGGGGATTTAACTGTAATAATTGCTTCGAAAGATATTGATAAATTCGATGGTGCCAGCTTAGATATGTCCGAAGATCCAGATGCACCAGGTTTAACTATGGACAATCCTAATACACCAAGCCCTGCAATGATTGGTAATCCTGCCGATCTTCCGGAATTAAAGGGAGAATTGGCTGAGAAAGTTCAAGCAGTATTAGAAAACCAAATTAATCCAGCTATTGCCTCGCACGGTGGTGCAGCACAATTAATTGGCGTTGAAGGAAATGATATTTATTTAAGACTTGGTGGAGGTTGCCAAGGTTGTGGTATGGCACAAGTAACACTTACTCAAGGTATCGAAGCATCTTTGCGTGAAGCAGTTCCTGAAATAGGAAATATCATAGATGCTACTGATCATGCGGCTGGTGAGAATCCATACTTTGCCTCTCACTAGATACTTATAACAGTTTTACCTATATTTTTTCTGGTTAGAAAGTTTTCTAAGGCTATGGAAGTTTCTTCTATTTTATAATTATTTTTTGGAACAATGTCTAATTGTCCATTTTCAACATAGGAAACCAATTCTTTAAAATCTTCTGCAGTTTCGTGTGGAGATGTGTTTGTCCATCGACCCCACCATACTCCAACAATTGACACACCTTTAACAAGTGTTAAATTAAGGGATATTTTAGGTATTTGTCCATTAGCAAAGCCAATAACTAGCAACCTACCATTAAAAGCTGTTGCTCTGAGTGCTTGTTCAGACACTTCACCACCAACAGGATCTATAACTATATCTACACCTTTGCCGTCGGTCAATTCCTTAACTGTTTCTTTTAAATCAACCTGATCATATCGTACTATTTCATCGCCACCCAAAGATTTGACATACTCTGCTTTATCTTCGGAACCAACAGCACATATAGTTCTTAAACCCATAACTTTTGCTAATTGAATTGAGGCAGTACCAATTCCTCCAGAAGCACCAAGTACTAAAAGACTTTCTCCACTTTGAGCATTTGCACGTCTTTTTAGGGCATAGTAAGAAGTTCCATAATTGATAGGCAAACTTGCCCCAGCTAAAGAACTAAAATTTTCGCTAACCGGAATTACCAAATTTTTATTAATAGCAACGAATTCAGCAAACCCTCCAATTGGAGGAATTCCAATTACTTTTGTTCCAACAGGGATATTTACATTTTCACCTTTGTCTTCTACAATTCCACATACTTCATTACCTGGAATAAAAGGTGGATCAATAACAATTTGGTACTTTCCTTGTACTAACAGCGCATCTGGAAAATTAACTCCAGCAACTTCAACTTTAATTAATACTTCATCTTTACCAACAGTTGGTTTGTCTGCTTCTTTTATTTCTAATAAATTTGGCTCACCTAATTTTGTACACACAACTGCTTTCATTCTTCCCTCTCAATAATTCCCGACAACTTTTTAGCAAAATCTTTTTTTTCTTCGATATCTACTCTTCTTCTAATCTGCACTCTCTGTGCTTGTGGAGAGCCCGCACCATGGAGGGATTCTGTTAAATAAGCAACTGCATTTCTACCTAAAGTCATATTTTCAATCAATCTTAGAATTTTTACTCGATCTTCTGAGTTAATATCTTTTTTTCCTTTTAAATATTTTTTTAGATCTTCAGACATTGTTCCTTCGTTAAAATCAATTCCTGAAGGCATTGAACCAACTAATCCACCTGCAAGGTCTTGTGCGATTCGTCCAATCTCATATGTTTCTTTTGTTACATGTTGTTTACATACATTTGCCAAAAGATCATCATTAATGAAGTTTCCTGACTTAGTGCTTGAACCCTGAAGTGATGAAGCAATGCCAGTAGCATAAATTGTTTCATTGAGCTTATTCATTTCAACAAGCTTATCTTTAATATGTGATGCTTCTTCAACACCGTTGTACTCTGCAATAGTAGCTGCAGCACCTATAAGTACATCGCCAACGCCTGATTTGCATACATAAGATCTTCTATGATATGTTGTAAATCTTTCAACTAACATAGATGCAAATTCATACTCACCATTCATAAAAATGTATTCATTTGGTATGAATACATTATCAAAAATTACCATTGCTTCTTGCCCGGCAAAATATTTATTTCCTACATCGTATTCACCAGGCTCCATACTTCTTGTATCGCATGACTGTCTACCATAGATATACGTTATTCCCTCTGCATCAACTGGGATTGCACCCACTATGGCATAGTCAGTGTCTTTATCAGATAGTCTCAGGGTAGGCATTACAACCATCCAGTGTGAGTTTATACATCCCGTCTGATGTGCTTTTGCTCCCTTAACGTAGACACCATCTTCTGTCCTTTTAACAATTCGTAAATACACATCTTCATCTTCTTGTTCGTGTGGTAATTTTAACCTATCACCTTTAACGTCTGTCATTGCACCACCAATTACCAAATTGAATTTATGCATTTCAGTTAGAAAATTAATAAAATTCTTGTGATATTCAGTATTGTGTTGTTCATCAATCTCAAAAGTTACAGAATGAAGTGCATTGAACGCGTCCATGCCAACACATCTTTGAAAGCAGGTACCTGTTAATTGACCAAGTTTTCTTTGCATTTTATTTTGTAAGAATAGATCTTCATTACTTTCTGCGATGTGTAAAAATCTATTTATAGTTTCACCAGTATATGGAGAAGTTGCTGATGCTAATTCCGGTTCTCTGACTGCTAGCTCATATGTTTCAGCCATCGCTTCAATGCTTGGTCTAATAATTGGATGATCTAAAGGTTCCTTTATGAGCTCACCCATAAGGTAAATTTTTAAATTTCTATTTTTAATTGAATCCAAATAACTGTTTTTGTCAGTAATTTTATTCATATGCAATTATAGTTTTTTAATTCATTGCAAGTCACATATAGCTGTTGTTATTTATTTTTATTATCAATGAAGGAATGAATACTAATCCGACAAATACATTTCGTCGTATTTAGATTGAACATCTTCTGGCCAAATAGAGTACATATATTCAATAACTGCCCATATTTCTTCGTCAGTTAATTTATCGTTTGCATTCATCTTACCTTCATAGTTTGGGTCAAAATAAACCAAACCATATCTAATTGTGTTGAAAATCTGCTCTGGTGAGTGATGCCAACTATGACCATAACCATTTAAAGGAGGTGCTAACCTGTGACCATCTTCATCTCTGTTAGTTTTCCAATTTTCAGCACCTTTTAACTCAGCTTTATGACACTTTATACAATTCGCTTCATATACTTTGATACCTAATGAAATAACTTCTTCTAGTTCCTTATTTTTATTTGCAGGAAAACTTTCATCTGTGTATTGAACACAATTAGAAATAAATGTTGTTAAAAGTAGTAGATTTACAAAAAAAATTAATTTAGTATTTTTTTTCATGAACATTAACATTTTAATATGTCTGGTCATATACATAATCATAATGGTGAAGATGAAAACACTACTACTACATCTACAACAACAACTACGACTGTTACTCCTGATTTAAATGAAAATGATACTAGCACTACAACTATTCCAACTACAACCACTACTGTTGTTGAAGCAAAATCGGATCCAGCAGGGTTTCTACCTCAATTTATAAAACATCCATCCGTTGTTCACTTTCCGATAGCTTATTCCGTTGCTATACCATTTATAGCGTTTATTCTTTATAGGGCCATTGCCAACAAATCTATAAAATTTTACTGGTGGTTTAGTGTTGTTTTTACACAGGCAATTGTTTTTATACTTCTATTACTCGCACGATATACAGGAAATTTGTTGTATATTGATCATGGTTATGATGTAAATCCTACAAATGAAATAGAGCTACATTCACTACTTGGAACTTCATCAATTTACATAAATTTATTGTTGCTGTTTTTGAGTGTTTTGCCATTTGTATCTATTTACAAACAAAATTCTTACAACCCTTTTTCTATTATTAAAGTTTATCTCGTACTATCTTTAGGCAATGCTTTTTTCATACTTTATATTGGCTATTTAGGCGGGAAAATCGTTTGGGGTTAACTATAAAACTGTGACTGGAAGAGTGTTTTGTAGGAAGATTAATTCCTTAAATTACCTCAAATAATCCAGCAGCACCCATTCCACCACCAACACACATTGTGACAACTACATATTTTGCACCTCTTCGTTTACCTTCCATAAGAGCATGCATTGTCATTCTTGCGCCGGTCATCCCGTATGGATGTCCTATAGATATTGAGCCACCATTTACATTGTAAATTTCATTATCAATACCTAAATAATCTCTGCAATACAAAGCTTGTACAGCAAAAGCTTCGTTTAGTTCCCATAAGCCTATGTCATCAACACTTAAGTTATATTTATCAAGCAATTTAGGAACAGCATATATTGGCCCAATCCCCATTTCTTCTGGCGCTAAACCTGCAACTGCCATTCCTCTGTAATAGCCAAGGGGAGTAAGGCCTTTGTTTTCAGCAACCTTTGATTCCATTACAACTACTGATGCAGATCCATCAGATAACTGGGATGCATTTCCTGCAGTTATGAACTTTCCTTCACCATACACTGGAACTAATGATGACAGACCTTCTAAATTTGTTTCTGGTCTGTTGCCTTCATCTTTTTCTAAGACAGCTTCCTGTTCAGAAATTTCACCGGATTCTTTGTCTTTAACTAACTTAGTAGTAGTAGTTGAAATGATTTCGTCTTTGTAAAGACCGGCTTCTTGTGCAGCTGCTGTCCTTTGCTGACTTTGAAGGGAGTACTCGTCTTGACTTTCTCTTGTTACATTATATTTTTCAGCAACATGATCAGCAGTCTCAATCATTGGCATGTATGCATGTTGTGCGTGAGCAGTAACATTAGGATCAATATCTACCCTAAAATCTGCAGTCTGTACAAGTGAAATAGACTCAACTCCTCCAGCTACAACAACCTCCATATTATCTGTTACAACCTGTTTTGATGCAGTCGCAATTGCCATCATTCCCGATGAACATTGCCTGTCGATTGTCATGCCTGGAACATTATCAGGAAGTCCAGCTGCAATTCCAGCTAATCTTCCTATATTGATAGCTTGTGAACCTTGTTGCTGAGCACATCCTAAAACAACATCTTCAACCTCTTTTGGGTCAATTCCAGCTCTTTCCACAGCTTCTTTTATAGAATAAGACGCTAGGGTTGGGGCCGCGGTATTATTAAACGCCCCTCTATAAGCTTTACCTATTGGTGTTCTAGCTGCTGATACAATTACTGCTTCTCTCATTTATTTACTCCTATATTTTTTATTCACTTACTACGTACATCGCTAAAGCTTCAACTATTGCAGCTGGCTTATCTTTGCCCTCTATTTCAATAGTACAAGTTGTTTTTAATAGCCATCTACCGTTTCTTTTGTACTGTACGTCAGTTAAAACATTTCTAGCTCGAATTTTACTATTTACAGGTACTGCTTCCATAAATCTAACTTTGTCTGCCCCATAGTTTATTGCCATCTGTAACCCTTCAGGCATATAACCGATGTCTGCTTGTAGATAGGTAAGAAGGCTTAAAGTAAGGTATCCATGGGCTATTGTTGTACCCCATGGGGTTGCCTTGGCCATTTCGGGATCTACATGTATGAATTGGTGATCGTTTGTTGCTTCTGCAAATTGATTAATTCTTTCTTGTGTTACTTCAAACCAATCAGAAACACCTACTTCTTCACCAATATGACTTTCTAGTTCACTTGCTGGAATAACTTTCAAAATATCTCCTTAAGTAGATTCTTATTTGATGCTTTTTTTGCAAAACTTAATGTACTTTGTCCAAATGCATCTACATCTTTCTTATCAACATTACCATAATAACCAAGTGAATACCTTACGTAGACCCCCTCCATTATCATTGCATGTTTCCAGAAAGATAGCCTTATATAGAATTCAATGTCATCCAAACTAAGGTTTGATTTAGATTCATAAATATCAATTATTTCTTGCCTATTTGGAAATCCATCGCTTAATGAGGGTGAATAAATAAATGGAGTATCAGTTTCACTCTTATTTGACCAAGAAGCAATGACAGTTCCTAGATCAGCTAACGGATCTCCTAATGTACAGAGTTCCCAATCGACAATAGCTGCAACAGAGTTATTGTCGATTCTTACATTATCCAATCTATAATCACCATGAACAATACTTACTTTTTGCTGTGCTGGGATGGTATCAAATAGTAATTTTGTCGCAACATCTAAATCAGGAATATCTCTTACTTTTTGTGCATTAAATTGTTTAGTCCATCTGTTTAGTTGTCTCTCAACATAATCTTCATGTTTCCCTAAATCATTTAAATTGGAATTTTTCACATCAAAAGTGTGTAATTCAGAAAGTGTTGTAATGAATGAATTCGTAATTTCTTTTTTATCATTATTGGAATAATTATCTGCAACTAAATTATCTGCAATAGTTACACCATCAATATATTCCATAATGTAAAAGTCATCATCTGAAATTGTTCTATCAGTGCATAAAAGAATGGGCTTTGGAACTTTTATATTGTTTTCACTCAGCTCACTAATAATTCTAAATTCACGCTGCATGTTATGTGCAGACTCTAATTTATCCCCAAACGGAGGTCTTCTTAAAACATAGCTATTTGAATCGTCAAAGATTTTAAAAGTAATGTTCGATCTGCCTACTTTAAATTTTTCAAATCTAAATTGGTATTCCAATTCAACATTGGAAGTTATAAAACTTCTTATTTTTTTATCAAAAAATTCCATTAACAAATATCTTATGATTTAATTCTCTTGGTCTCAAGTTAATTGATAGAATAAAGCAATGGATTTTAAATTTTCTCAAAAATCATTAGATCTTCAAGAAAAGATGAATAAATTTTTCGAAGAACATATTTTTCCCAACGAAGAAGCCTACGAAAAAGCAATATTAGATTCAGGAGATCCTTTACACATTCCTGAATTACTCGATGAATTAAAGGAAAAAGCTAGAAAAGAAAATTTATGGAATTTATTTTTACCCGATAGTGAATACGGTGCAGGATTAACAAATGTTGACTATGCACCATTAGCAGAAATAACTGGTCAGGTTTGGTGGGCTCCTGAGGTATTTAACTGTTCTGCTCCAGATACTGGAAATATGGAAATACTTGCAGAATTTGGAACACAAGAACAAAAAGACCAATGGTTAAGTCCTTTACTAAATGGTGATATCCGTTCTTGTTTTGCCATGACAGAACCTGATGTTGCTTCATCTGATGCAACCAATATTTCAAGTTCAATAGTTTCAAACGGAGATAACTATATTATTAATGGAAGAAAGTGGTGGACTTCAAATGCAATTAATCCACGTGCCAAAATATGTATTTTTATGGGAATAACAAATCCTGAAAATCCACCACACACAAGACAAAGTCAAGTTCTTGTTCCAATGGATACAGAAGGGATAACTATAGTCAGACCCATGCATGTTTATGGATATGATGACGGATACACTGGGCATCCTGAATTAAATTTTGAAAATGTAGTTGTACCAAAATCAAATATTATAGGTGGCGAAGGTATGGGCTTTAAAATTGCCCAAGCGAGATTAGGTCCCGGAAGAATTCATCACTGTATGAGAACAATAGGAATGGCTGAAAGAGCTCTTCAACTTATGATAAAGAGAGCATTGTCTAGAGAAACCTTTGGTACAAAAATATCCGATCATGGCGTAGTGCAAGATTGGATTGCAAGATCAAGAATTAAAATTGAAGAGGCAAGACTTCTTACTTTAAAAACAGCATGGTTGATTGATAACGTTGGTAAAGAGCAAGCCAAAATTGAAATATCTGCAATAAAAGTTGGAGTCATTGAAGCTGCCTCCTATGTAATTGATAAAGCCATACAAGCGCATGGAGCTATGGGAGTTTCCCAAGACACTCCTTTGGCAAAAATGTCAGCAGGTGTTAGAACGTTAAGAATTGCTGATGGTCCAGACGAAGTACACTTAAGATCTATTGCAAGACGTGAAATAAACAAACACACATGAACGAAAAAATTGCAGTAATTGGTGGAGGACAAATGGGAAGCCAAATAGCAGCTTTAGCTGCGATGGCTGGTTACAAAACAAATATTTATGACGAAAATAAAGAAAATTTAGAATATAGATATAAATTTGTTGAAGAAAATATCAAAAACTTAATAGACAAAAAAATATACTCTGAAGATAAATTAGATTCCTATAAAGAAAACCTAGGCCTTAATTATTCACTTGAAGATGTAATAGATGAAAAGACATTTGTGATAGAAGCTGTAGTTGAAAGATTTGATATAAAGCTTGAAATTTTTAAACAAATTTCTAAATTGATGAATCAAGAGGTTGTAATGGCAACTAATAGTTCTTTTATACAAGCTTCTGAAATTTCAAAACATTGCGACCATCCTGAAAGGTTTATAAACATGCATTTCTTCTATCCACCAATAAGAATGGATTTGATTGAAATTTCATATCCATCTAATGTGTCGAAAGAAGTTTTAGAACGTACTAAAACTGTTAGTGAAAATATGGGAAGATCAGTTGTTGTCCTTAAAAAAGAAACTCCTGGATTTATTGTAAACAGGATGCTGGCAGCCTTAGTAGATGAAGCTTATGAACTTTATGATGAAGGAATTGCAGATTTTGAAGATATAGATCTTGCTATTAAAAAAGGACTAAATCATCCTTTAGGTCCATTTGAACTTTCTGATTATTCAGGATTAGATATACATTACTATGCTAAATTGAAGAAATTTGAAGAATCTGGTGACCCTAATGATGAACCAAAAAAGTTTTTAGAAGAAAAAGTTATGAAAGGTGATTTAGGAGTAAAAACTGGCAAAGGCTTTTACGAATACAAAAAAGACTAACCTACTCGAAATCTTCGTCTTTTAGATTAAACATCACTTCCTTATTTGGTTTTATTACTAGTACTATTCTTTCGGTTTGAACTGGAAATGGATAAGGTTTCTCCCAATATTTTTGTGATAATTTATCAATATTGTCTCTCGCTTCTTGACCAGTAATTTCTCCGATTACTTCACCTCTTACTTCAACAAATTTAAATGGGTCATCGTGCTTCCAAATCATAACTGTGACTCTGGGATCTTTTAAAATATTCTTATATTTGAATCTATGTATCTCTGTATTGATCAATATATTTTCACCATCCGTATCAACCCACATCACATGTGTTTGAGGAACACCATCCTGAAATAAAGTTGTTAACGCTGCATAATTTGGTCCAGATGCCATTTGAATTGTTTTATTGTCTAACCTCATCTGTTAAATTATAGTTTATGAAAGTTGTTTTGCAGAGAGTTAAAAGTGCTTACGTAAAAGTTGATTCTGTTGTTATTTCAGAAATTGACAATGGCTATTTACTTTTATGGGGGATTGAAGAATCAGATTCTGAAGTTGAAAGTGAAATTTTGATAAATAAAATTTTAAATTTCAGAGTTTTTTCTGACGAAAATTTGAAAATGAATAAATCAATAACAGATATTTCAGGAGAGATACTAATTGTTAGTCAATTCACACTTGCCGGAAAATTTTTAAAAGGAAACAGGCCTTCGTTTGTAAATGCGAAATCTCCAGAAATTGCTGAAAAGATGATTTTAAAAATTGTTGAAGAATTTTCTAAGCATGTAACTGTAAAAACTGGAAGCTTTGGAGCCATGATGGATGTAGGTTTAGTCAATGATGGACCAGCAACTTTTGTATTAACAGCTAGAAATGGACAATTAATTGATCAAGCAGACTGAAGTTTAGTTTTTTTTCCTGTTTCTTTTTTATCAAGTTGTTTATCAAGATAATATTCTTCTCCAGCCCATAAATGTAATCCAAGCCCGAGTTTCATTGCGCATCTCTTGAAAGAATCTGATTCTGCATGTTTTGCATTGCTTCCATCATTTTTTTGATCATGTTCTACGTCACCAATAGATGTTACTGTGACTAATTTACCATCAATTTCTACGGTTAATTTACCAAAGCAACCAACTACTGCTCCTGTAGTCTCTTGTCTAATTAATTCAACAACTTCCCAATCAAAAGGGCCACAAACTTCTAAAAGACGCTGTGTAATTACTGGGTGTGGAACATAATTTCCAAATTTACCCTTTGGTGCTTTTTTAATCCAGTCTTTTGGAAATTTTCTTGATAATTCATACAATTGTTTCATTTTCTTCTCTCCATTTCTTTCAAACCTTTTGCCCATACCGGAGCAGTATCATTACTTGTTTTAATAACTTGTAATTTAGGCTCCTCATCCCACACTTTTTCTATAAAAGTATCTCTTGCTAATTGTTTATCCATTCCTTTTTTTTCTGCAACTGCATCTAAACCCCTTAATTTAGGAACAAAAGTACTTCCACAAAGTGCTACTAAATTTTCTATATCATCTTCTGAAAGTTTTTTGCTTGTAGCCCAATCAATTAATCTTTTTAAATCTATTGTTTTTGATTTATAACTTTTTGAGTAATTAAATACAGTATCAGATATTTTTATAGCACCTTTTTCTTTAACATCGAGAGCAATTTTATTATCAACAAATTTATTTATTTTATAAGTACTATCTTTTGCTTCTAGTGAAACTCCTCTTGCAATAAACAATTCTTTTGGCTCTTCAATTGATTGCAATTCAGTATTTTCTAAAGTTTCTTCACCACTTTTAGCGATATCCCAGATCAAATCTTTCATTTATTCTCCTATAACTTATGCTGCTTCATCATATATTCTATGACAATCACATCGGTCATTATGGTCTAAACAAATAAAATTCGCTTTTATTCCAGATTTTTCTAATAATTTAAGTATTTCTTTTTCTTTCATAATCTATAATTTAGAAATTCAGTGTGACAAAAAAATTAAAATAGCAATCTTTCTAACAAAAACCTATATATGATGAGCTTGTGATAGTTGAAAATAATCTCTTTGACTCACATATGTATAAAGAAGTCATCAGGCAGTATGATGAAGTTTCTGATTTAATCAATCTTGATTCAAATATAAAAGAAAGGCTTAAATTACCTCAAAGATCTCTTGTAGTAACTTTTCCATTTAGAAGAGATGAATACGATGAAGTCGAGACAGTAATTGGTTATAGAGTTCAACATGTTTTATCAATGGGCCCTACTAAAGGTGGTATTCGATACGCACCAGATGTAAATCTAGGTGAAGTTACAGCTTTAGCTATTCTTATGTCTTGGAAGTCTGCAATTGTCGGATTACCTTATGGTGGAGCAAAAGGTGGAGTAGCGATAGATCCTAATCCTCTTACTCGAGCTGAAAAGCAGCGAGTTACCAGAAGGTATACAGCTGAATTATTACCAATTATTGGCGTTGATAAAGACGTACCTGCTCCTGATCTAGGCACTGATGAGCAAACAATGGCATGGATTATGGACACTTACAGTAACTTTGTTGGATCACCTCAGCCTGGGATAGTCACTGGAAAACCCGTTTCTCTTGGCGGCTCAATAACAAGAAGAGAATCAACCGGTAGGGGTGCAGTAGCTGTTGGCCAAGCTGCTATGGAAAAAATTGGGAGAAGTTATAAGGATTCAAGAGTTGTAATTCAAGGGTTTGGGAATGTTGGAAGATATGCAGCTCTTGATTCATATGAAAGGGGTGCAAAAGTAGTAGCTATAAATGATTTGGGTGGTGCAGTGATAAACAAAGATGGTCTTAATATCCCTGAACTTTTTAAGCATATAGCTAAAAATCCATCAGTCAAAGGCTTTTCAGGCGGAGAAGAATATGATGGGGAAATCCTTGAAGTTGATTGTGATGTTTTGATACCTGCAGCTGTAGGAGGAGTTATTACCTCTAGCAACGCTGAAAAAATTAAAGCAAATGTAATAATTGAAGGTGCTAATTCGCCCACAACTTTAAATGCGGATAAAATCTTAAGGGACAACGATGTACTGATAATTCCAGATATCCTAGCAAATGCCGGTGGTATTACTGCAAGCTACTTCGAATGGGTACAAAACACACAAAATTATTTATGGAAAGAAACTGAACTACATGAGAAGTTAATTGATGTAATGATAACTTCTTTTGAAGAAGTTTGGACTATCTCTCAGAAACAAAATTGTGATTTAAGAACAGCTGCTCTCATTAAAGGAATAAAGAGAGTTGCCGCAGCAAAACTAACTAGAGGCTTATTTCCGTAAAAGTTTTTCTATTTCTGCTTGGATATTATTTTTTTGATCCTCTAACTCTGCTATCTGAATTTTAATTTGTTCTTTATCTTTGCTTCCAATTGGACTTTCCTTTGGAACTTCATTTTCGTTTTTAGACATATCTAGTACCTCAATTTCCTCTTCTAAATCTGAAATGGATTCATTTATCATTCTTAGCCCTTCAGTATCTGGAGGGTTGTCATTAAATACTGGACAAATCGGTTTATAGTAACACCAGTCGCACAGTGTATTTTTTATTGCCGGAAAATCATCATTCTCATAAGCTTTTTTGATATTCTCCCAAATTTCAAGAATTTCTTTTTTTGATTCTATTAAGTCTTCTTCATTGATTTTTAATGTATGAATAGTGGAGTTTTTGAGATATATTAATTTCAATTCTGCAGGCATTTCCCCAAGTTCTTCCTTTATCAATAAAGCGTATAATTTAAGTGCAAAAAATCTTGGTTCTTTATATTTAGCCATTGGAGCTTTACCACTTTTATAATCAACAATTATTAGTTCGCCTTTTTCATTTCTATCCATTCTGTCAAGAATTCCTCTTAAATTTAAATCTTCTATACTTCCTCTGACCCAACGCTCTCTTTCTAAGGGGTTAAAACTCGTTGGGTCCTCTATTGTCATATAGTTATTAAGCAGCTTTAGTCCATCAACACCCCATTCTCTCTCTTCTTCGACACTAGAAAAAAGATCATGATGTTCATCTGTTCCTCTAACTTTCGTCCATGCTTCACGAAATAAATTATGGAGTTTTTCAATATTCCTGTCTTCTTTAGGTAGGTCAAACAAGTCTTCGAGAGCTTGATGGACGGTTGTTCCTTTAGCCTGCACTTCATTTGTTGGCTCTTTTAATTTATCTACATTTGCAAATTTAAATTGCTTTGGACATGTTTTAAATTGAGATGCTCTTGATGGAGATAAATTTTTAATCATACATAAATTATATCTATATTATTTTGAATATTTGTAAAATGTAATAGTGACTAAGTTTATAAAAATATTACAAATTATAGGAATCATCACTTTTGTAATGTATTTTGTTATTGGAATGCTCTACAGCTCTTTTAGTTGGTTTAATTATCTCTTTAATTAACACTGTAAAAATATAAAACTCACAATTGCTAGAGTAAAAAAATGGAAAAAAATATAAAAGTTGCAATATTGGGTGTTGGTAACTGTGCTAGTTCATTTGTTCAAGGAATCGTTCATTATAGTAATTCCGAAAATGAAGATGGTTTAATCTCTGATGTCATTGGGGGATACAAGGCCTCCAACATTGAAGTAGTTGCAGCATATGATATTAATACTACAAAAGTTGGTAAAGATCTCAGCGAAGCTATTTTTGCTGAACCTAATAATACAATTAAATTTTCTGATGTTCCAGAAACTGGCGTCATAGTTCAACCGGGAGTTGTAAATGATGGAGTAGGTAAGTTTGTCAAAGATATTATTACAACTTCACCTGACTCTGAGAATTTTGAAGATTCATTAAGAGATTCAGGAGCTGAGATACTAATTAATCTTCTACCAGTAGGATCTGATGAGGCTGTTAAGTTCTATGCCGAATCTGCTATAAACGTAGGTATTGGATTCATTAACTGTATACCAGTTTTCATAGCTAGAGATAAAGAATGGTATCAAAAGTTTAGAGATGCTGGAGTCCCTCTTATCGGTGATGATATTAAGAGTCAAGTTGGAGCAACAATTGTTCATAGGGTTTTAGCTCAATTATTTTCTGACAGAGGTGTAAATCTTGAAAATACCTATCAATTAAACGTTGGTGGAAATATGGACTTTCTAAATATGCTTGAAGAAGATCGTTTAGAAACTAAAAGAACAAGTAAAACTTCTTCAGTTACTTCTGTAGCTAATAAAGGTAAAGGCATTTCATCTGAAAATGTAAGAATTGGCCCATCTGATTATGTAAAGTGGCTTGAAGACAGAAAGAAAGCATTCATTAGACTTGAAGGTAAAGGATTTGGAGGCGCTCCTCTTAATTTAGAAGTTCAATTAGAAGTATGGGATTCACCAAACAGTGCAGGAGTTACTATCGACGCTGTTAGATATATGAAGTTTTTTAAAGAAAAAAATGATTTAGACTCTTTAGATTTAGTTTCTGCTTGGCTAATGAAAGCACCATTCAAACCAATAAAAGATGGAGATGTCTTAAATCAGCTTCATGAGCTCACTCATATTGAATCTGACTAAATTAGAGATTCGCTAAATATTCCTAGTGCTTCTTCTACCTGTTTAAGTGGCGTAGTTAAAGGACCCATAAATCTAATTACATTTCCAAACTCACCACATGAAACAAGGAGTAAACCTTTTTCTTTACAGTTTGAGATAATTTCTTGAGTTTTCTCCTTATTAGGACTTTTAGATTCTTTGTCATTTACAATTTCAACACCAATCATTGGTCCGTAACCTCTTACATCCCCAATAAAATCAAAATCAATCGCTAAGCTTGATAAAACTTTATTCATTGTCTTTGCTTGTCTGTTTGCATTTTTTAAAATATCCTCGTTATCAAAAGCATCTAACACACCTAATGCTGCAGCACAAGACACAGGTGAGGCTCCAAATGTACTTCCTATACCAGCCTCATGAATAGAATCCATTATTTCTGATTTACCCAAAACTGCAGCTAGAGGAAAACCACCAGCTATTCCTTTAGCTAACGTAACAATGTCTGGTTTTACCCCGACAGTCTCTGCACCAAACATATTTCCAGTACGTCCGTAACCTGTTTGAACTTCATCAAAAATTAATAAGATATTATTTTTATCACAAATATCTCTCAGTTGTGATAAAAAATTACTTGAGGCTGGAATATATCCACCTTCTCCAAGTTCAACTTCAATCACAATTGCTGCTGTGTCATTTGGATCAAGTTCATTGTTGAGTACATCTTTGACGCTCATCAATGCATCTTCATCTGAAATATCTCTATAACTATATGGATAAACAGCATGCTTTACAAATTCTGGAAACGGTCCAAAACCTTCTTTATAAGGTTTGTCCTTTCCAGTTAATCCCATTGCAAGGTATGTTCTTCCGTGGAATCCACCTTTAAAAGATAAAATTGCTTTTTTATTTGTATAATACCTTGCAATCTTGACTGCATTTTCCACAGCCTCAGCACCACTATTGACCATAAAGGTTTTAGTTTCAGAATCTATGGGATACCTTTTATTAAGTTCTTCGGATAGTCTTACTGCGTTTTCATGTGGTGCAAAAGCAAAACAAGAATGTGAAAAATTATCGAGTTGATTTTTGACTCTATCAACAACTCTTGGATGAAGGTGGCCAGTGTTTAGAACTGCATATCCTCCGACATAATCTAAATATCGATTACCTTCAGAATCCCAGATTTCAGCATTTTTACCCTTAACAATAAAATTTTCTAAGGAGCTATACCAAGCACTTGGCACATTTGATTGTATTTGATCATTTTGAATGTATACCATTACTAATTCACTGTAACTGAATAATTATTAATACTCAATTTTGTAACTACTAAAATAAAAATATGGAGTTTTATTTTTTAGAATTGCCTTCTTATATAAGCCTTGTTATTTGTGGTTTTGTAGGGTTGATATTTTTAGCAATTCATTTTTCCAAATTTGAACTTTCTTTTAATTTTTCAAACAAATTAATTCTGCTGTCTTGTTTTTCTGTGCTCTTACAAGTTTTAGTTGTTATTTACTATACACAAAACAATGAAATAGGCTCATTCAGCCTATTTTATAATATTGTTAATCTTTTCATTTTGACATTTCTTTATATTTACAGAAACGAAATGAAAGTGAATTATCATCTTTATTGGTCATTTGCATTACTCTTTTTGATGGGAATGGAAATCAGAGCAATTCAGACAATAGGGCTAGGACTTAACTAATGGCGTATAAAATATTGAATGATGACTTAACATTTGCCAATGTAAATTCAGAGAATCCTAAAGTGTGTTTCTTACATGGATGGGGTACAAGCGGTAAAGATTTTAACAAGATTGAAACGCACTTTGATTTTATAACTATTGATATACCTGGATTTGGCAAGTCTGTACCATTTACAAAAAGTTTTTCACCAAGAAGCTATGCAGAGTACCTTATTAAATTAATCCCAGAATCAGTCGATGTTATTGTTGGCCATTCTTTCGGAGGAAGAATAGCAGTACACCTTTCACAAATGCAAAATTACAGAAAAATAGTGATTATTGCATCACCGCTTATTAGAAAATTAAAACCGAACAGTGGTTTTTCTTTTTTTAAATTATATAAATTTATGAATAAATTAAATATTATTAGTGACCGCAGGCTTGATGAATTAAAAAATAAATATGGTTCTGAAGATTACAGAAATGCTAATAAAGTTTTAAAAGATACATTAGTTATGGCAGTGAATGATGATTTGACTGAAATTCTTCCAAAAATTTCTACAAAAGTTGAACTTATTTATGGAGAAGATGATTTGGTGGTACCTGTAAAAGTTGGTATCGACTCAAGCAGTATAATTCGTGATTCTGAATTAACGATAATTCCTGACGAAGGTCACAATATGCTTAGAAGCAGTGCAGAAAAAATAGTGGAAATTATAAAAAGATGAATTTACTTTATATATTTGTTTTAATTTTGCTTACTTTGAGTTCATGCTTGAATTCAATAAGGTGGGGCAGAATTGCTCAAAGAGAACATTATATCTCGGGATATGTCACTAAATTTTATTTCAGATGGGTTAGGTTAGTCCCATTTAATAATCTTTATTTTTTTCTAGCTATCATCCTGGCTTTATTAAGTTTATGGTCACCATATCCAGCATTATTACTATCAGTCTTAACTTTAGTAACACCACTTGGATTAGATTTTAAATACAGAACAACCAAAGTGAACCTAACCGAAAGGCTTAAAAGGCTAAATATAATTTATTGCATTCTTATAGTTTTGATTTCTATTGTATCTTTAACAATGGATTTAGGTTACTTTATTGCATTAGTTGCTAATTTATTTTCTTTTTATGTCTATGACCAAGCTCTAAGGTTTACAAAGGGTTATGAAAAAAATAAATCCGAAAAATTTATTATTGATGCAGAAAATGAATTAAAAAAGTTTGATGGCCCAATAATTGCAATTACTGGTTCATACTCAAAAACTACTACTAAAAATATATTGTCTCAGATTCTTTCTCAAAAAAATAAAACTTTTGTAACACCAGAAAGTTTTAATAATCGTTTAGGTATAGCAAAAGCAATCAATGAAAATCTAAAAAATGATGACGAAATTTCAATTATTGAAATGGGTACTTATGGTTTTGGAGAGATCAGAGAAATGTGTTCATGGGTCAGACCTCACATATCAGTAATAACAGGAATAGCACCAGTTCACCTTGAAAGAATGAAAACTTTGGAAAATATACTTGATGCAAAGTCTGAAATAGTCGACTTAACTGGTTCTGTAGTTATCAATGGTGATGATCCACTTTTGTTGAATCAAGCAAGACTTTGGACTGCCCAGAAGATGGTTATAGATTGCTCTACGACTTCTGAAAGAGCTGCAGTTTTTGTAGACTACAAAAATAAATTACATAGTGTTTACATTGGAGGAGAATTTATAGGTAATATTGAAGGCCCCAAAATTCTACAATTATCTATATCCTTATCAGTTGGGGTTATGGTTGCACTAGAACTTAATGTTAAATCTTATCTCGAAAGTCTTGGTGAGTTAGAAAAAACTGATCATCGTCAAACTATTCTTCAGGGAAGTATGGGTCAAACAATTATAGATAATTCATTTAATTCGAATCCTATTTCATTTATTTCTTCGCTTGAAACATTAGAAGATTTTAATTCTTCTGGTAAAAAGTATCTTATAACTCCTGGAATGGTCGAGCTAGGTTCTGAACAATTTAGTTATAATTATGAATTTGCTCATTATGCAAGTGAAGTTATTGATGAAGCCCTTATCGTTGGTTACACCAACAAGGGACCGTTAATGCTTGCATTTGAAGAAAATAATATTCCAGTAAAATATTTTAAAAATAGAGATTTAGCTGTTTCTTATCTAAACTCTGTTGTGAATGAAAATGATATTGTATTATTTGAAAACGATTTACCAGATCATCATCCTTAAAATATGACAGAATCAATTGCCGTAATATTTGGTGGCCCATCTGACGAGCATGATATATCTATATTGACCGGACTACAGTCCTCCAGGATTTTATCTAATAAGTATGATGTTAAAAATATTTATTGGTCAAAAGACAATAAATGGTATTTGGTTAATAATGCCTTAGAATCAATAGATTTTGTTGATAATGACGATATTTTCAAGAAAGAATTAACAATAAAATATGATTCTGAGCCAGGATTTTATTTAAAAAAGAAAAAAATTTCATTTGAAGTAGCAGTTAATGCTTGTCATGGAGGGCCAGGGGAAGATGGAACACTTCAAAGTTTGTTAAGTTTACTAAATATTAATTATACAGGTCCCTCATTGACTACTTCACAGATAGGTATGGATAAGTACGTTTTCTTTACCTTAATGAAAGAAATTGGAATACCTGTTTTAGATAAACACTTAGTTAGCAAAAATACTAAACCTAATTTTTCTGGACCTTATATTTTAAAACCTAGATTTGGAGGATCCTCTATCGGAGTAGAGGTTGTTGAAGACTACGAAACAGCTTTAAAACTCTCTAGAAATTCAAAAATTTACAGTCAAGGAGCAACAGTAGAAAAATTCCTTGAAAAGTCTAACGATCTTCTTATTGGAATCAGGACATACCCAAACTTAGATTTCTCAGAAATTGAAAAACCAATTAGGACAAGTAGTTTTGAATTGTTTTCATACAATGATAAATATCTTGATAATGGAGGATTAGAAGGATCAAAAAGAGAATTACCTGCAACTATTAGTACAGAAATTGAAGCTCAAATTAAAAAAATACTTACATTATTCGTTGAACAAATTGAAATAAGAGGAATATCAAGAGTAGATTTTTTACTTCACAATGAAAATTTATATTTAAATGAAATTAATACAATTCCTGGAAGCCATGCATTATATCTTTGGCAAAATATTGGTAAAAGTAAGTTCGAACTTTTAAATGACATGATAGAAGAGGCTAAAAATTGTGTTACCCATTGGAGTACAGAGGGATCAGACGGAATAGCTTTAAAAAGCGCTAAAGACATACAAAGCAAACTAGGTTAAAAATTTATGAACGGTATTTATTGGGACTGCGATGGCACTTTAATGGATACCGAAACATCATATGGTTTAGCATGGAAAGAACATCTAAGTAATTTTGGACTTGAGATATCTAAAGAGGAAACTAGACAATGGGTGGGTATTGACGATAGATTAGTTCACAGCTTTTATGCAAAAAATGTAGATTTAGAAAATTTTGAGAAAACTATGGCATCTCTTGGAAAAATTATAGAAGTGACGTTGAACGAAAAACTAATGTATCAAGATGCAAAAATATTACTCGAGGAGACAAACAACAGGGGATGGACGTCGGCATGTGTCTCAGCAAGCCCTTATGAGTTATTAAAAAATAAATTAATAAAAGCAAACATTTTTAATTATTTCTCATATGTTATTGGTGGTGATCAAGTTGAAAGAAATAAACCATATCCAGATATATATAATAAAGCGATCAGTATACTTCAAACTACTAAAAATATAATTATTGAAGACAGTCCTCCTGGCATTTCTTCTGGAAAGGCATCGGGTTCTTTTGTAGTTGCAATTGATAGAGGTATATTTTCAAAAGACGAATTAAATAAAGCTGACTTAATCGTTGATAATTTATCTATAGATATCATAGAAACAGTTTTTAATAGCCTTTAAACATTGATGAAATTCAATATAAATTACAAAACTGACTTAGGCGCAAAAAGTGACTAAGACAAATTTAAAATTAATACAGGTATTTTACGTTTTGTTCTTTGTTGGTAATTAGAATATCCACCATTATTCATGTAATCCATTTTTGACCACCAGTCTTCACGCTCTTCATCAAATACTTCTTTTGCAACTGCAGTGTATTTCTTTCTTCCAATTTGAATTTCACATTTAGGATTAGCTTTTAAATTATGATACCAGCCTGGATTAGTAGGGCTTCCACCTTTAGATGCTACAAGACAAATCTCATCACCTTCTTTCATGAACACAAGAACATTTTTTCTTAACAAATTAGTCTTGGCACCAGTTGAGAAAAGAATTAAACACGGCCTTCCTTGTAGAAATTTTCCTATTCTGCCATTTGAATAGATATAAATATAATTGTGAAAAAACAAGAATGTAAAAATTATATATCTTCTCATATATTTAACTTTATCTTTTTTCTCCATGAACTGAAACTTGTAGGGTAGAAATTAATGGGATCTGCAAGTCGTAATGCCGGGAATTCTATAGATGGTATATTTCTTTCTGTAATTTTTTTGTATTTTGGCACTGGTGCAAATGTTGATGCAAAATATTTATTTCGTAAATAATCATCTGGATTGGTTAAATGTACCTGCAGCTCCCTTTTGTTATTTATTTCTTTAAGGCAATCAAGTAAAAAATTAATTCTCTTTGTTGATAATTGCAATTTGCTTAGCAACTTTATATCAAATATAAAAATTACTGGTATTTCGTGATAATGACTCATTGCTGGATCATTGTCTCCAATAGATTCACCTGTAATCCACACAAAGGATGGTTTATTTCTGTTATTTTCTCTTATGTTTTTTGGACCAAAAACTTTTTCTTCATCTACTTTAAAATCATTACTTAATTTTTCAGAAATATTTGTTTGTGGCCATTCTTGAATAGGGCAGTCATATTTTAATTCACAATTATTACATAACTGTGGTGCCCTTTTTTCAACTTGGAATTTGGAAAATCCATATGGCTTTCCTGTTTGTGATCCCATGACCCAATGCCATCCTAATCTGTTTGCAAATCGAGACCCATCTAATAAATGTTGAAACATGTAGTCTTCATATTGATTCCAGTCGTTACCTACCCTTAAAGAATTATGAGATGCATACCACATTCTTGTTTGGTTAACCATATAACCCGTTTTTTCAAGCTCTTCTTCAATAGTCGATACACAATTCATATTTTTATAAATATCTGCATTCGAATCAGGATTTTCTATTTTGTAATTTAGATAATTTCTTGATTTTTTACCAACTATTGCATATAAATGTCTTGAAAACTCTTGCCAAAGCAATTCATCTTGGAATTTAGTTTTATCTTTGTATTCAAATTTCTCAACAGCTTTCCATACATCAGAGAGACTAAGTAAACCATGTCGTATATAGGGGGATAAATAAGATGAACCTCTTGAATCTTTTGGGTATACGTTGTTTCTTTTTGTAGCGTATTTATTAATGTTTAGTTGATTTAATGCATTATCTGCATTTGACTGCCCACCTAATAAAAAAGGAATTGTGTAATTGTCACAACAAAGATCTTTAAAATAATCATTGATTATTTGTTCATTTTCTAATTCAAGATTTATTAAGGACATTAAGTCTATTTAGTACTTGTCTTGTCCAATTCGTATATTTTGAACAGTTGGGATGCCTTCCCTGTCTTCTATTTCAAAATTTACTCTTTGTCCTTGTCTTAAAGTTCTAAAAATAGAGCCTTTTAAAGAACCTGGTGCAAGAAAAACTTCAGATTTATCAGTATCAAGAATTATTATTCCATTACCTGTATTAGGATCGTAAGACTTTACGACACCCTGTGACATTAAACTTTAACTACTTTCCCTGATTTTAAGCAAGAAGTACATACTTTTACCTTTTTTGTATTTGTATTATCAGCAACTCTAACTGTTTGTATATTCGCAGACCACTTTTTACTAGACCTTTTATGAGAGAAACTTACTTGCTTTCCAAACCAAGGTCCCTTGCCACAAATTTCACATTTTTTCGCCATGTATTTCCTTTAATTACAAATATAACTATAACTAATTTATTAATTTGTAGGTACTTTCATTTTAAAACTTTTTAGGTAATGTTTGATTGTGGTTGAAAGAAGTTTAAGTTACTTAAATAATATAAAGTTAGATTCTTTAAAAGGATTTGGTGAGAAAAGATATTCAAATCTTAAAAAGAGTAGTCTATCTTCTATTACCGATTTAATTAGATTTTATCCAAAAAAGCACATTGATAGATCAAAAATAAAAACAATAAATCAAATTGATCAATCAGATATTGAAAAAGAAGTAACAATGATTGGTACGATCAGTAATGTTTCAGTCTTTACAACTAAATCAAGATTAAGAATAACGACGCTTACAATAAAAGACAGCACCGGCCTGGTAAAAGCAAAATGGTTTGGACCTCAATATATAGAATCCAGATTTAAAGAGGGTGAAGATGTTGCTCTTTCTGGAAAGCCTGAAATTAAAAAAACTGGATCAATAGAATTTAAAAATCCCACAATTGAAAAATTTGCTGATATAGATGAATTAAGCGAGACGGGATCTTTAATTCCTATATATCCAAAAGTTGATGGTGTATCTAGTGGTGTAATAAGAAAAGCAATAAAAGACGCATTGTCAATCATTGATACACCTAAAGAAGAGTTTGAACCTGGAATTGAAGATATGCTTACTAGTGAGGTAGTAGATAAAAATTCAATTTTTTCTAGAACTGAAAGTTTTAAATCAATTCATTTTCCTAAAACCATTGAAGAATTCCAAAAAGCAAGAGAAAGACTTGCTCTTGATGAATTTATTTATTTACGTTCTATATTTGAAAATTTAAAATCTGAGTTTAAAAATAAAAACAAAGGACCAAAATATTTTTTTGAAAATTCATTAATAGACACTTTTGTTGCAGACTTACCATTTAAACTCACAAAATCTCAAACAAAAGCCTATAAAGAGATTTTAGAAGATTTGAAAAATGATTATCCCATGAAAAGACTTCTTCAAGGTGATGTTGGCTCAGGAAAGACAGTTATAGCTGCAATTTCTATATATGCTGTTATAAATTCAGGTTACCAAGTGGCACTAATGGCTCCAACGGAAGTATTGGCTGAACAACATTTAAATTCATTAAATGCATTTTTAAAAAATTCAGATGTAGAGATTAATTTTCTTACTTCCTCTGTCAAAGATAGAAGCGAAGTAATGAATAATATATCTGATGGTAAGCCTGGCTTATATATAGGTACTCATGCCTTAATTCAAGACAAAGTATTCTTTAGTAATTTAGGTCTCGTAATTATTGACGAGCAACAGAGATTTGGTGTTGATCAAAGAAAAAAATTAATTTCAGATTCAGAAATAACTCCAGACCAACTTGTTATGACTGCAACTCCAATACCGAGAACTACTGCTTTATCTATATATGGTGACTTAGAGATATCTTCAATTAATGAATTACCTCCAGGCAGAAAGCCAATTGTTTCACATTTATATAGTGGTTTAAAAAAAGACAATGAAAAAGTTTTTGAAAAGTGTTCTAAACATTTAGATGCTGATTCGCAAATATTTGTAGTTTGTCCCTACATAGAAGAGAGTGAGTCTTCTGATATACAGGCAGCAGAAAAAGTTTTTTTGGAATATTCTAAAAAATTTACGGATTATAAGGTTGTTCTTTTGCATGGAAAGATGTCTTATGAGGAAAAAGAAAATATAATGCGATCAATGCAGGATGGCTCCATAGACATACTTGTCTCTACTGTAGTAATAGAGGTGGGTATAGACATTCCAAATGCCTCTCTAATGATTATTGAAAGCGCAGAAAGATTTGGTCTTAATCAATTGCACCAGCTCAGAGGAAGAGTAGGTAGAGGTGAAAAACAATCAGAGTGTATTTTTCACATTACGAATAAAAAATCTCTCAGCACTATCAGTGAAGAAGGTGTGAAAAGATTAGAGGCTATATCAACAATGAGTGATGGATTTAAATTATCAGAGATAGATTTAGAAATCCGCGGTGAAGGAAAGGTAACTGGTAAAAGCCAATCAGGCAGGTCTGATCTAAAAATTGCTGATTTACGTTTTGATTATGGTTTACTTATTCAATCCAAAGAAATTTATAATGATATCAATAGTTTAAATTCTTCGAATAAAGTATTTGAAGAAGCAAAATTATTATTTCCAAATTATTTTCAAGCAGATGGTACTACATGAGAGTTTTGGCAGGCATTTACAAGTCTAAAAAGATTGAAACTATTAATAACGCAGATACAAGACCGATGATGAGTAAAGTTAGGGAAGCAATTTTTAACTCAATTCAGTTCATGGTTGAAGAAAAAGATGTTCTTGATTTATATTCTGGTTCTGGAAGTTTAGGCATTGAAGCATTAAGTAGGGGAGCAAATTATGTTACCTTTGTTGAACTCTCTAAAGAATGCATTTTAATACTTAAGAAAAACGTTGAAAATATGTTAAGTAATTTAAGTATTGTAAATTCGCCCGTTAATTCTTTTATTAAAAATTCTATTAATAAATATGATCTAATTTTTTATGATCCTCCTTTTGAACTTGATGCAAATCAAGTAGATGAAGAAGTTTTAATCATAGAGAATATTTTAAATGATAATGGGCTTTTAATTATTCATAGACATAAAGCTTCTGAGGATGTAAAGTTTTCAAAAAATTATGAATTACACAGGGAAAAAAACTATGGGCAAAGTAAAATTCTTATATTGAGGAGAATATGAAAATTTTAATTCCTGGTTCATTTGACCCACCTACTAATGGACATATTGATGTTATAAATAGATGTTCTGAAATATTTAGTGAGATTATTGTTGGAGTCGTTGTTAACCCCTCAAAGGAATCTTTATTTACACCAGAGGAAAGATCAGAAATGCTTGAAAAAGTTTGTAATGAAAAAGCGAATGTCAAAGTAAAAAGTTTTGAAGGTTTATTAGTTGATTTTGCCTCATCAGAGTCAGTTGATGCTATTGTCAAAGGATTAAGAGCTATGACAGATTTTGACTATGAATTTCAAATGGCACAAGCTAACTCGACTTTAAAAGGATTTGAAACAATATTCATACCTTCTTCTCCTGAATATGGATACCTCTCAAGTTCCATGGTGAAAGAAATTCATTCATACGGTGGAGATATTACGTCTTTGGTTCCTGATTATGTTTTAGAGAGAATGAACAATGCCTGAAGCAGAAATTAATTTTGAAGATATTGCAAAAGGAAATGTCAGAATTGACATAGTTGATAAACTAGAAAACTTAAGGGCAAGTCTCGAATCGAATTCACTTACTGGAAGAGTCAATAAAAAAGATATTATTAACAATATAGATGAAATAATTGACACAATTCCAGTAGAACTTCGAACTGCAAGATGGATCGTAAGAGAACAGGAATCGTTTATTACAAAGGCCAAAGATGAATCAAAAGAGATTGTTGAAGAAGCTAGGCGTGAATCTGAAAAACTTATTCAAGAATCATATGTTTTACAAGAAGCAGTTATTGAAGCAAATGCAATAATTAAGCAAACTGAACTTGAAGCTCAATCTTATAGAGCAAATATTGAAGATTCAGTAGACCGTAAAATGGAAGAAATTCAAAGCAAAATTAATCAGTTAAAAGATTTTTTAGATCAAGAGAGAACGAAGCTTAGACAACCACGCGATATAGAAAAACCATAAAATGAAATTAAATACCAAGATTAAGTCAATTGATCTAATCTCTTCAAAAGATAAAATACAATTCGACAATGAAGGCACGTTTCCAATAAATTTTGGTAATAATTTTATTGATGATAATGAACAAATTAAATTCCAATCAGAAATTGAACTAATTGAAGATAGGCTTTCTTTTTCAATTGAAGTTAATTTCAGATATCAAAGCAATTGCGGGAGATGTTTAATGACTTCACATAATGAAGATAGAAGTTCCTTTTCAACAACTTTGAATGTAAAAGATGATAACGACTATGAAATAAATTATGATGATGAATATTTTGACTTATCACCTTTTATTTCTGAAATAATTATTGAAAAAATGGACATAAATTTTGTATGTTCACAAAAATGTAAGGGACTTTGCTCATTTTGTGGTATAAATAAAAACAATTTAAGCTGTAATCACAATGAAAAAAATTCAAAAGAAAGTCCATTTTCTTCTCTAAGTCAGCTAGATTTGTAGTTTGAAAGGAATATAACCATGGCAGTGCCAAAGAAAAAAATGTCTAAATCTAGAACTAGACGTAGAAAAGCTACTCATAAAGTTTCAAAACCGCATTTTGTAGTTGACCCAGAGACTGGTGTTGCAAAACAGTCACATAGGGTTAATCCTACAGATGGAACTTATAACGGTCGACAAGTCAAAGAACCTGAAGTAAGCTAAAAAAATTATGAATACTATTGCCGTAGATGCAATGGGTGGTGATTCAGCACCTGTAGAAATTGTTAAAGGTGCAATAAAAGCAAAAGAATATGGTGTCAATGTCGTATTGTGTGGTGACGAAAATTTAATCAAACCTTATCTTGGATCAACAGAAATACCTGTCTACCATTTTCCTCAGGTAATTTCTATGGACGAGGATCCACTTAAAGCTGTACGGTCTAAAAAAGAAGCATCAATAAATGGATGTATGCAATTATTAAAAGAAAAAAAGGTTCAGGCAGTATTTTCTGCGGGTTCCACCGGTGCAACCCTAATAAGTGCAATTACAATTTTGGGAAAGCAAAGAGGTGTTATTAGACCTGCAATTGCTTCAGTCTTGCCAACTATTGGAAGAAGTGTCATATTACTTGACTCAGGTGCAAGTTTAGATGTTAAACCTAAAGTCCTTTATCAATTTGCAGTCATGGGATCAAAGCTTGCTGAATCTCTTTTTGACATCGAATCTCCGAAAATAGGACTTTTAAATAACGGCGAAGAAGAGTCTAAGGGTAGAGAACTTGAAAAATCCGTCTTTAAACTTTTAAATTCAAGTTCTTTAAATTTCGTTGGAAATGTAGAAGGTAGAGATTTTGCAACTAATAAGGTTGATGTATTTGTTACTGATGGATTTACAGGTAATGTTGTATTAAAAACTTTAGAAGGAACTGCAAAACTTCAGCAAAACCTAATATCTTCCTCTCTAAAACAAAATCTATTTAAACCTTTTTTACCATCAGTCAAGAAAGCTTTAAAACCTGTGAAGGATCAATTAAACCCTGATAAAACAAATGCTTCTTACTTATTAGGCGTCGATGGTTTAGTAACAATTGGCCATGGTTCATCTAAGCAGGAAGCAATTATGAATGGTATTCAATATACAAATGAATCCATCAACAAAGATTTTATTGGTAAGTTTTCTGATGCCATTAAAGAGTTATGAGTAATTTAAAAGATTTAGAAAAGAATATTGGATACAAATTTAAAAATATAACTTTTTTACAGATTGCTTTAACCCATAAATCATATTTAGATGAGTACCCGGACTTACAATCAAACCAAAGATATGAATTTTTTGGTGATGCAATACTAGATTTTGATCTAACTGAATATTTATTTGAAAATTATCCAGAATTGGACGAAGGAAGTCTTACCAAAATTAGATCGAGCGCTGTTAATCAGTTTTATCTTGTTGAACTTGGAAAAAAAATAAACATTGGTAAGTATCTTTATTTAGGCACAGCAGAAGATTCAACTGGAGGAAGACATAAAGATTCAATTATTGAAGACGCTCTGGAAGCTTTAATAGCTGCTTTATATTTTGATGGTGGTCTAAAAGCTGTAAATGATTTTGTTTCAAAATTTATTTATCCAAGCATAAAGGACCTATCTCAAAATCCTGGACAAAAAGACTACAAAACAAGATTACAAGAATACTATGCTAAAAAGGGGTTAAAAGTAATCTATAAAGATAGTTCACATGGTCCTGACCATAATAAAAATTTTTCATCTAAAGTTTTATTAAATGATGAGGTAATTGGCGCTGGAGATGGAAAATCTAAAAAAAGTGCTCAACAATCTGCTGCAAAAGATGCTTTAGCAAAGTTAGATGCCTGAATTACCCGAAGTTGAATCTATACGAAGGGTTTTAAAAAATTCTTTAATAAATCAAAAATTACAAAAATATAAAATATTTGATCAACGAATAAATAGATTTAACAGTGTAAATCCTGAAAATTTAGGAGTTTTGCTTGAGATATATAGAAAAGGAAAGATTTTACAGTTTAACTTTAAAAATAATTCTATTTTTTTTCATTTAGGAATGAGTGGAAGATTAGATCTAAATGGTATAAAAAATAAACATACACATGGTATATTTTTTTTTGATGAAGACGTTTTGCTTTATGATGATATTCGAAAGTTTGGATATATAAAGATTCTTAAAAATGATCAATCAAATAAACAATTTTCCATTCTAGGTCCAGACGCACTTTCATTGTCAAAACTAGATAAAATCTTTGTAATGAATAAAGCAAAAAAAAGTTCGACGAGTATTAAAAAATTCTTATTAGATCAAAAAAATATAAGCGGACTAGGAAATATTTATGTTAATGAAATTTTATTTCTTGTTGGCATTCATCCACATTCAGTATCTTTTAAATTAAAAGACACAAATTGGAATGATATATTTTTATATACAAAGAAAGTTTTAAAAAAGGCTATTAAAAATAATGGAACAACCTTAAGTGATATGACTTATGTTCTACCACAAGGTGTATATGGTAACAATCAAAATAATTTGTATATTTATTCAAAAGATAAGTGTTTTTCATGTTCAAATAAAATTGATAAGATATTTATAGATTCTAGAGCTACTTATGTGTGTAAAAAATGTCAGAAGATAATAAATTAACAGTTAATTTATATAGAGATGGTTCTATAGAGTCTTCTCATGAAGTAAATCTTTACTCAAACAAAAAACAATATGACGATTATTTTTTTCCTAGGTCTTCAGTCAAACCAATGCAAGTGATTCCTTTATTGCTGGAGGCATCAAATCAAAATATTGAATTTACTTCTGAAGAGATAGCATTGTTTGCAGCATCACATTCTGGTCAAGTTGAGCATATAGAACTATTAAGAGAAACAGCAAAAAAATTTAAAGTTGATTTAGATAACATAATTTGTGGGCCACAGCGACCTTTTCATGATGAAACTGCAGATAATTTGCTAATTTTAGGTGAGAAATATACTAAGTTGCACAACAATTGTTCTGGCAAGCATTTATCAATGTTGATATTTTCTAAATTATTATCTGTTGATAGCAGTAATTACTATGATTTAATTCATAAAACCCAAGAAATCACAAAGCAGTACTTTATCGAAATATTTGAAAATGAAGATATTGGATTTGGTATTGATGGATGTGGTCTGCCAGCAATTAATTTAAATGTAACAAATTTTTTAAACTCCATAAAATTTATGCAAAAAACTCGAAGTGCTGAATCTTGGAATAAAGTATTTCAAGCTTATATAGCTCATCCAGAAATAATAGGTGGCGAAAATAGAACTGATACAAATATAATAATAAATTCAGAACGAAAACTTTTAGCAAAATCAGGTGCAGAAGGAGTATTGTTTGTTACTGATAATAGCGAATCCTTTATATTTAACTGTACAGACGGTAGCAAAAGAGGAGTAGATTTGGCTGCGTCTTATTTTTTATATTCAAATGGCTGGATAAATAAAAAACCTTTTGAATATCTTGATAATATATACACATCTAACAGGCAAAATACACGTGCTGTAGAAATAGAAGTAGTTTAAAAAAAATTCAAAAATAAGAAATTTAATCCAATTATTACTAATATATAAGTAACAACAGGGTAATAAATGTATTTAAAATCATTAGATATTAATGGGTTCAAGTCTTTTGCTGAAAAGACAACTATTCAATTATCAGACGAAGTAAATGTTATTGTTGGACCTAATGGTTCTGGCAAGTCAAATGTAGTAGATGCAATATCTTGGGTATTGGGAACCCAAAGCCCCGCCACTCTTAGAACTAACAAGATGGAAGATGTGATATTTGCTGGTACTGAAAAATTATCAGAAAAAGGATTTGCTGAGGTCTATTTAAATTTCGAAGTTGATGAACAAAAATTTAACGGAAATAGTGAAATTTCCATAGGAAGAAAACTGTTTAGAGATGGTACTTCTGAATACTTTATGAATGGCTTAAATTGCAGATTATTAGATATTCAAGAGTTTTTAAGTGACGTAGGTATAGGTAAACAGCAACATATCATAATTTCACAAGGTCAAATCGCTGAAATATTGAATTCAAAGCCTGAGGATCACAGATTAACAATTGAAGAAGCTTCAGGAATTTTACCTTTAAGATCGAAAAAAGAAAAAGCGCTTAAGAGAATTGAATCTGGTGATAAAGAAATCAAAAGAGCTAAAGATGTTTTACGTGAGATTAAAAAACAACTGAAGCCTCTACAGGAACAAGCTGAGCAGGCAAGGCTTCATGAAGATGTAACAAATCAATTAAAAGATAGAAATATAAAACTACATACTTTGCTTTATAGAAAATTTCAAAATGAATATGAAGATTTAAAAATCAAAGAAAATGAACTTTCAAATTCAATTGATTCTATTGAGTTAAAAGTTGAAAATTTGAAAAAAGAAAAACTAAGAATAAATAATGAACTTGGCGACGGAGTTTCCATTGGCTCTACATTCAAAGAATATTCTTCAAAAATTAACAATGTTACTGAACAATTAAGAACAATTGCTCAAGTGGCAAATGAAAGAAAAGATAATTTAGAACGTGAAGATTTTAGGAATATAGAGCAAATTAATAAAATTTCAAATAAAATAGATCAAAATTCAGACCAGATAAATATGCTTTCTAATCAGTTGGTGTCTAAACAATATTCTTTAAAGAATCTTCAATCAACTTATGATGATTTAAAAACTCAACTCGAGTCTGTTATTAAGAAGTCTTCTGCATCAAAAGAAGTAAATGAAGCTTTGCTAGAAAATGAAATTAAGTCATTACAAAAGAACATATCTGAAACATCACAAGATTTAGGAGTACTAAATCTTGAACTTAGTAAGTGGGAGAGCGATGTTAAAAATTCAGAAGACCTTTTACAGAAATTTAATAATGATATTAAAAGCACTGAATTTAATATTTCCTCAAAAGATGAATATGTTACTTTTCATCAAAATATATTGAATAGGGAATTTAACTCATCAAAAGAAAAAATAGATCAAATAACTTCTAAGAATGAATCTATGGAAAGAGAATTAAGTCAAAAAGAAGTATTGCTTTCTGGAATTAATCAAAATGAAGAGTTCAAAATTGATATAAATAATCAGAAGATTGATTTAGAAAAACAGATTGAAAATTTAGAAAATCAAATAACTTCAATTTCTAACCAATTAGTTACTTCTCAAGAAAGAATCAAAAATCTTACGGAACAAAATAATGAATTTCTTAATGAAAAAGAAAAAATTTCATCTACTAAAAATGCCACTTCAAAATCAGATTTAGAAAAGCTTGTTTCTGAAATAAAAGACTTTATTATATTTACAAATAAAACTAGTAATTTATTAGCTCAAAAATCTGAAGAGTTTGATGATAAGTATGGAAATACTAATAAAAAAATTCAGAAAATTGATTCAGAAATTGAACAGTTAAATAAAAATTATTTTGATATAAAAGAGGAAAAAACCGCAGTAGTAATTAAACTATCTGAAAATCAAGTTTCTACTTCTTCTCATTTTTCTACTTTAAAAAATATTTATGGTTTGAATGACGAAAGTCTTGTTCAAGTTCAAATTGATGGATTGATTCATCATACTTTAGAAAATGAAATAAAAAATTATGAGACTCAATTAGAAAATATAGGTACAGTAAATTATTTAGCTAAAGAAGATTTTGAAACCTTAAATTCAAGACATGAAGAAATAACAGGAAACATAGAAGACTTAAATTTAGCCAAAAAAGAATTGCATTCACACATTAAAGATATTGAAAATGAAATATCATTTAGAATTGAGTCTTCTTTTAATTCAATTTCAGTACATTTTTCTGAAATATTTGAAACTTTGTTCCCTGGAGGAAAAGGATCTTTGTCATTCACAGATAAAGAAAATATTTTAGAAACTGGAATTGATATTTCGGTACAACCTAAAGGTAAAAAGGTTAAGAAATTAAGTTTATTATCTGGTGGGGAAAGATCATTAGCTGCAATAGCATTCTTGTTCTCTATATTTAAGTCATTCCCAAGCCCTTTTTATATACTTGATGAAGTTGAAGCTGCACTCGATGATGCTAATTTACATAGAATGATTAACTTATTAAAGCATGTAAAGGGAGATGCTCAATATATTATTGTTACACACCAACAGCAGACTATGCATGCTGGTGATGTTTTATATGGGGTTACTATGGAGCCAGGTTCTGGATCAAGAGTGTTTACAAAAACTAAAGCAGATTTTGAAGAGTTGATAAACAAATCATGAACGATCAAGAATTAGCTCAATTAGCTAGAGATACTGCAAAAAAAGCTTATGCACCATATTCAAATTTTAGAGTTGGAGCAGCACTTATTACAGATTCAGGAAATGTATATACAGGTTGCAATATAGAAAATGTATCTTATCCAGCAACTGTTTGTGGAGAGGATGTAGCTGTACTCAAAGCCATTTCAGAAGGTGAAACAAAAATTGATATATTAGCTGTAGCATGTATTGATGCAGATGAAGAAGCAATATTTCCTTGTGGTGTTTCCAGGCAGCGAATGTCAGAGTTTGGTGTTGAGGATGTAATTGTTGTTCACAAGGACAGTTTTGAAAAATATAAATTCGACGATGTGCTCCCGTACAATAATAAAATTCAGTTTAAAGATTAAATATTGTCGTTCAATTTAGGTATAACACTTAGCGTGTCACCGACTATGCCTAAATCTGCTAATTGAAAAATAGGGGCTTCCTCATCCTTATTAATAGCTATCACAAATTTTGAATCTTTCATACCAACTTGATGCTGAGTTGCTCCAGAAATTCCACATGCAATATATACATCTGGCTTTACAGTTTTTCCTGTTTGTCCTACTTGTTGTGAGTAGGGCATCCAACCAGCATCAACTATTGCTCTAGTACCACCAATAGCTGCATTCAATTTTGATGCTAAAGTTTCAATTAATTCTAAATTCTCTTTGTCGACCATGCCTCTACCAGCTGATATGACAACTTTAGAATCTTCAAGCTGTGGACCAGATTTTTCTTCAATAAATATATCAAAAACCTCTAAATCACTGCCGTCTAAATCAATAGTTTCAAAATCTTCATTAAAATTTACCTCAATAGGATCAAATGCTTTTGGTCTTATAAGTAATAATGCTTGATCTGAATTAATTTTTGTTTTGTATAAACTTTCTCCACCATTTATAGAATTTACTGTAGATACATTTCCTGATGCGACGTCAAAATCAATAACATTTGATACTGGACTACTGTTTAAATCTACAGACAAAAATGAAATTAAATCCCTGCACATGTATGTTGAAGATCCCAGAATTAAACTGATTTCCTCATTTTTAATCATTTCAGAAATTTTTGTTGCTACTTTTGATAAATTTAATGAATTGTTTTGCCTTTTGAGATAGGTTTGTTTACAAAGATCAAGACCGATTGATGGATTTTCATCACTACCGACAGTTACAACTTGAACATCTAAATCTAAGGACTTTGCTTTGCCTAATATTTCCAAAGTTCCAGAACTTAGGTTGTTGTTTATAATTTCACCAATTATTAAAGTTTTCATATTACTTTTAACTCTTTCAATTTATTTACAATTTCTTGATAGGCTTCACCTTCATCAATAATTTTCTCACCGGATTTAGAATTTTCGACTGTTTCAATATCTATGAATTCAAGATTCTGAGTTGTATTAATTGTTAAGTCACTGATTGAAACCTGTTCTATTGGTTTAGACTTAGCTGCCATAATATCTTTAAAGTTTGGGTATCTTGGTTCAACCCCACCTGCAGTTACAGATAAAACACATTTTTCAGGCATATTTAATTTTTCAGAGCCTTCTACAGTTTGTCTAGTTAATGTAACGTTATCATTAATTTCAACTGCTTTTACATATGAAATACATTCTAAGTCAAGATATCTTGAAACTTGCTGTGGAACCGTGCCAGAATAACCATCTGTAGACTCAGTGCCAAATATTACAATATCTGCCGACAGGGATTTAGCTAATTCACTAAGAACATTTGCAGTCATTAATGAGTTCGCACCCTTTAAGGATTCGTCATCAACAAATACAGCTTTGTCTGCGCCCATTTGAAGTGCTTGTTGAAGACCTTTCTGTGTTCCAGATGGTCCCATTGAGATTATTGTTACTTCTGCATCAAATTTTTCTTTTAACTGGAGAGCAACTTCAATTCCATATCTGTCAGTATCATCTAAGACTTGTTCTTCAGGTCTAACAATTGTTCCATTACTGTAGGTAACTTCATTTGCTGGATCAGGAATTTGTTTAGCACAAACTGCAATTTTCATATCTATATATTAATTTATGTTTTTAATTATCTGAATTTAATTCAGATAAAAATTCTTTCATAAACCCTTGTAGTTTTTTTTTTGACTTATCAGCAATTTCAACAACTTCTTCATGGTTTAGTGGATCTTTACTTATTCCTGCTGCAAGATTTGTAACTAAAGAAAAAGCACTGATTTCCATACCTGAATGTTTGGCAACTATTGCTTCTGGAACAGTTGACATTCCAACTAAGTCAGCTCCAATATTTTTTGCATATTGAACTTCTGCGGGCGTTTCGTACGATGGTCCCGTGAACCATGCATAGATTCCTGTCTTAAATTCAAAATGATTTTCTGATACCTTTTCGGCAAGTTTTAAGAAATTTCTACTATAAACTTCAGACATATCTGGAAATCTTGGACCAAATGTATCTAGATTCTTTCCAATTAATGGATTATCTCCGGTTAAATTTATATGGTCCGTGATTGAAATTATATCTCCCGGAACATAATTATCTGATATACCACCAGCTGCATTTGTTAGTACAAGGTTTTTTACACCAAGCAATGAAAAAGCTCTAATAGGAATTACGAGGTCTTGGATAGGGTATCCTTCATAATAATGTGCTCTTCCTGACAAAATTGCAGTTAATTTATTATTAATGGACACTAAAGATAACTTACCGGCATGTCCTTCAATTGATGGAGTTAAAAAATTAGGAATATCTGAGTAATCTACTTGGCTTAATGATTCATAGTTATCCTCAAAGCCCCCCATCCCTGAACCTAAAATAATCATCGTATCTATGTTTTTATTATTGGTAAAAGTACTTATAAAGTCTTTAGCTTCGTTAATTTTTTCAATCATATGTTTACAGATTAATAATCTATATTTGATTTAAAAAGCTTTTACCAGGGAATATATTTTCTAAATTAAAAAATTCTGAAACAGTAGAGGCTATATTTGCAAAGCTTTCAACATCGCCAATATAATTTGCTTTACCGTTATTTTTATATGCAACAAACGGAACATATTCCCTTGAGTGATCAGTTTTTCCATCTGTTGGGTCTGTGCCGTGATCTCCAGTTAAAATAAGCAAGTCATTTTCGTTTAATAATTCAATAACTTTTCCCATACCTTTATCTATTATCTGTAAACCTTTGTAGTAACCATCAGGGTCTTCTCTGTGACCATACAACATATCTAGATCTACTAAATTAACAAAAGTAAAATCATTATCTCCGGACTCAACTTCTTTTAACAAGCAGTCAATACCATTTTGATCGCCTTCAGTATGGACATAACTATTAAGAAATTCAGTACCAAACAAATCAGAAATCTTTCCTATTCCATAAGTTTTTAAATTATTTTTTGATGCATAACTTAGAAGTGTTTCTCCAGGTGGATTCATTCCATAATCTTTCCTATCATAAGTTCGTTCAAAAGCGTTAATAGGACCTCTAAATGGTCGAGCAATTACTCTACCTATGTTGTACTGATTACAGTGTTTTCTAGAAATCTCACAAATTCTATAAAGCTCTTCAAGACTGTATACATCTTCATGCGCAGCTATTTGAAAAACTGAGTCACCAGATGTGTATAAAATAAGTTCTTTGGTTTGCATGTGTTGTTCACCAAGGTCTTTAATAATTTCAGTACCTGAAGCATGAATATTCCCAATAAATTTAAAATTAATTTCATCTTCTATCTTGCTGATAAGTTCATGAGGAAAACCATCTGGAAATGTTTCAAATTCCTTTGTTGTTATTAAACCTGCAATTTCCCAATGTCCTGTGGTTGAGTCGTTTCCTATAGATACTTCAGAAAGCCTACCAACAGTTGCTGCATGCTCAGTACCTAGTCCTAAAACATTAGTAATCTTTCCAAATCCTAATTTATCAAAAGTAGGTAAATCAACACCTTGAACATGTTTTGCGACATTACCAAGTGTATTTACACCTTCGTCTCCATATTGTTTTGCATCTGGTGCTTCACCAACACCTAAAGAATCTATTACAACAAGAAAACATCTTTTCATTAGGTTGTTCCGAAAAGCCTGTCTCCCATATCACCTAGTCCAGGAACTATGTACCAATTCTCATTAAGTTTTTCATCTATTTTTGCAGTTACTAAGGTAATGTCACTGTGTTCTTTTTTCAATCTTTCAATACCTTCTGGAGCAGAAATAACTGTTAAAGCAATTATGCTTTTAGGATTGTGTTCTTTGACCTTATCTATTGCAAATGAAAGAGAACCACCAGTAGCAAGCATAGGTTCTAGAATAAAAACATTTTTGTTTTCTAAGTTTGGTAAATTCTCGTAATAATACTCAGGCGTGGCTGTCTCTTCATTTCTTTGAACTCCGATGTATCCAAATGATGTACTAGGTAGTAGGTTCTTAACACCATCAACAAGACCTAAACCTGCTCTTAAAACTGCAATAGCAACATTTTCATTCTCAATTTCTAAACCATCAATACTGGTTAAAGGAGTCTCTATAGGTTTTACTTTTGTTGATATATTTTTTGTACCTTCAATAAAAAGAAGATATGACAATTTAGAGGAGTATTCTCTAAAATTTTCGAAATCTGTTTCCTTGTCTCGAATTATTGTTAGATAATGATCTTTTAAAGGATGTGAAATTTCAATTACTTGCATCAAAATTAGGTTAGCAAAACATTAAATCTTTTCTAGTTATTTTTATGAAGAAGTTAATCTGTTTTATGTACATTTTATGTCTCACTTCATGTAAGATAATGTATTGCAATTTAAATAAAGGAAATTAATGCCTGTAAGAATAAGACTTGCTCAAAGAGGTAAGAAAAAAAATAGAACATTCCGTGTGATTGTTGCTGACTCTCGTTCACCAAGAGATGGAAAATTTATTGAAGATTTAGGTTATTACGATCCACATCATAACCCATCTATGGTTGAAATTGATGTAGAAAAAGCTGTTGCTTGGTTAGATAAAGGAGCACAACCTTCTGAAAGGGCACAAAAAATATTAGAAATTTCAGGTGCATGGGCACAATGGCGTTCGACAAAAGGAGAGGTTGTCTCTATACCACAAGCTCCTGAAGAAAAAATTAAAAACAGTTCTAAAGCTAATAAAAAACAACAAGAAGAAAATTTAGACGAAGAAAATAATAATGAATCTTCTGAAGAATCCTCAGATAAGGAAGAAGAATAATGGCTTCAGGTACAATTGTTAAAAATGTTGTTGAGTACATCGTTAATCAGATTGTAGAAGATACTAAATCTGTAAAAGTTGATGTTGCAGACTCTGATGATGAAAATGTAACTATTGAGGTTAGAACTTCACCTGATGATATGGGAAGAGTCATTGGTAAAAGAGGAAGAGTTGCAAGAGCAATCAGAACTGTTGCACAAGCTGCAGCTGATGAAGAAGGCCTACAATCTTCTGTAGAATTTATTGACTAATCAAAACTATTTTATTGTAGGTAAGTTAGGTAAACCACATTCTTTAAAAGGTTTTCAATATATAAATATTGAATATTTTTTTCGCAATTTCGATTTAAAAGAAATTACATTACAAATTGAAGGTGTAAATTTTGTTGTTGAGGAATTTAAAAAACATTTAAAGAATAGAAATTTAATAAAATTCAAATCTTATGACACGATTGAATCAATTAGTAATTTAAGAAACATGGATGTAACAATTAATAGAGACTTTATTAATACATTTATTAATGAAAATAAATTACCTTGGCCTGGTTTTTTTATAGGGCAAGAATTAAAAGATAATGATTACAAGTTTTTAAGTTATGAAGTGTTAAATAATATATATTTTCTCAAAATTAGTGGTGTAGAAATGAGTGTCCCTTACAACAGTAATTTTTTTATTTATGAAAACGATAATTTAACTTTATTGGACAGTAGCTTAACTATTTAACCATTCAAACAATTTAATGCTTACATTATCTTCAAGCATGTTTTCAGGATGCCATTGCACTCCTATTGCATTCCAACCATTTGTGACCGCTACACCCTCAATAACACCATCAGATGATTTAGCAGTTATTTGTAAGTCATTTCCAATTTTGTTTATTGCTTGATGATGAATTGAATTGACTTGTATCTCATTTTCTTGAATTATGTTATATAACTTTGAGTTACTTTCTATATTTACATCATGAACATGTGAACGTGCGTCATCAAATGGTTTATCGTGATCGATTTGGCTAAATCCACTATCTTTGAGATCTTGATGAAGTGTTCCACCTTTATAAACATTTAATAATTGATGTCCTCTACATATAGCAAGAGTTTTTACATTATGTTCTTCTGCAGATTTAAACATTGCCAATTCAGTGCTATCCCTATTATCCGAAATTCTTATTGTTTTTTCGAGTTTTTCTTCTCCATAGATATTTGGGTTAATATCACCACCACCGGAAATTACTATTGCATCAAATTTTGATACGTCTATCATTTCTAAATTTTCTTGTGGCCCAAAGATTACAGCAGTATTTCCATATTTATTACATGCTTTAACAAAATCACTATTAATAACAACGCATGGAATATTACCAGGTGCCATGTCTACATTTTTAAGACCAGTGGATATTCCTATTAATTTACCCATCGATAAAAACACACTGTACTTCTACACATACATTTAATGGTAAGCTAGCAACACCTACAGCTGATCGTGTCGACTTTTCACTAAAGTATTCTGAAAGTTTATCTGTAAATCCATTGAGGACTTTTGCGTGGTCCCCAAAACCTTCATTAGCATTTACAAAACCAATAACATTTACAGGTTGCAAGTTTTCAATAGATCCATGTTTTTTAATTGTTGCAATAGTAAGTTCAGCACACAACTCTGCAGCTTTATAGGCTTCTTCTACTGAAATTTCAGTTGGTACTTTTCCTACATATTTTTTTTGTTCTGTAATCGGTACATGTCCGGATGTGTAAACATAGTTTCCAATTTTTTTATATGTTACATAATTTCCAATTGCTTCCGGAGCGATTGGAAGGTTGTTATCCATTATTTAAAAGATTACCAATAAGATCTACAACTCTATTTGAGTAACCCCATTCGTTGTCGTACCAACATACAACTTTGACGTGATTTTCGTCTATTAATTGTGTAGAAGATGCATCATAAATACTTGAATGTGGATTATTTAATATATCGGTAGATACAAGAGGAACCTCAGAGTACTCTAAAATACCTTTTAGTTCGTTATCTGCAGCTTCTTTAACAGCTTTATTTACATCATCTATAGAAACAGATTTTTCTAATTCCACTACTAAATCAACTACACTTCCATCTGGAACAGGAACTCTCATTGCCATGCCATCTAATTTACCGTTTAATTCAGGTAAAACCATACCAACTGCTTTAGCTGCGCCTGTTGAAGTAGGAATTATATTTTGGGTAGCACTTCTGCCTCTCCTAAAGTCACTATGTGTTGTTTCAGCTAGTGCTTGATCATTAGTGTATGCATGCACTGTGGTCATAAGACCAGATTTGATTCCAAAATTATCATCCAGTACTTTAGCTATCGGTGCTAAACAGTTTGTAGTACAAGATGCATTAGAGACAATTTTATCATCTGGCTTCAAGTCATTGTCATTTACACCTAAAACTATTGTTGCGTCAATTTCATCTTTGGGTGGTACAGTAAGTAATACTTTTTTAGCACCAGCAGATATGTGTTTATTAAGGGATTCATTATCTCTAAAAATTCCAGTTGATTCAATTACAACATCCACATCTAATTCGCTCCATGGAAGGTCAGCAGGATCTTTTATTGAGGTAAGTTTAATAACTCTATCTCCGACTAAAAGATTGTCTCCATCAACTTGTACATCACTATCCAAAATGCCCATTACAGAATCATGTTTCAAAAGATATGCAAGGTTTTCATAATTACCGAGGTCATTAATTGCAACAACATTTATATCAGAATTATTTTCAATAATTATTCTTAATATAGAACGTCCAATTCTTCCAAAACCATTTATTGCTACATTACCCATTTATAACACCTGACTGAGCTTTTTCACTGTATCGACAATTCTAGCCGCATAACCCCAACCATTATCAAACCAAATAATGATTTTAATTTTTTTATTATTAATACCCATTGTTGCTAACCCGTCCACTAAACCAGAGAGTGTACTTCTCACAACATCAGAAGAAACAATTGGATCATATGTTAATCCGATAATGTTTTTTAAATCAGAATTGGAAGCATCCTCAATTATTTTATTGATATCTTCAATACTTGTTTTGTTTTTGATATCAATTGTCAAATCAACTGTACTTCCGTCAGGAATTGGTACTGTCATAGACGATGAAGCTATCTTTCCTTCTATGAATGGAAGAACATTTGATATTACCTCAGAAGACTTAGTAATACTTGGGATAATATTTTCACCAGCTGCTCTGTTAAGTCTAAAACCTTCACCTGCTACATCTGCTAAACGGTTTGAATTTGAATATCCATGAACAGTCGTAAGAAATGCTCTTTCAACCCCAACTTTACTATCTAAAGCTTTAAGAATGGGTGCAACTGCATTTGCTGTATTGGAACCTAAGGAAAATACTCTTGAGTTTAAATCTATCTCTTCATCGTTTGCACCAGGCACATATATTTGTATATCTTCGAAATTTTCGGGAGTTGAGGCAACGATAACTTTTTTACAACCTTTTGATAAATGTTTATCAACTTCTTCTTTAGTCTTCGGTCTACCAGTTGCAAGAACTACGATGTCAGTGTTTAGTTCATCCCAATTTGCTTCGTCACCATTTTTCCAAGAATTAAATATGATTTCTTTACCATTAACAACAATACCAGTTTCAGATTCCTCAATTTCTGCATCTAGCTTTCCGTAAATTGAGTCGTACTTTAATAAATAAATTAAGTTAGCTTTATCAGCGGTGTCAGAAATAGATACAATGTTTATATCAGTATCACCCAATGTTTGCCTAAATAGATCTCTACCTATTCTTCCAAAGCCAACTAAAGATACATTTGCCATTAACCCTCACAAGATTATTGATTAATTGTTGTTACAATCAACTAATAATATAGCTTAAAAACATTATTTATGACAGATTTAACAAGAAAAATTAATGATTCCATCTTTGGAGCAGTTTCAACTGAAGAACTGTTATCTAATGCTTTTGAGAAGAAAATAAATTACTTTGGCGACAAAATAACATATAGTCCTAAAGTTTTTATTCCACTAACAACAATGTGTAGAGATAATTGTGGATATTGTACATTTGTAAAATCTCCAAAAGAGGGTGGAACTTATTTAAATCAAGAAGAGGTTCTCTCGATAGCAGAAGCTGGTGATGAAGCTGGTTGCTATGAAGCTTTGTTTACTTTAGGAGATAAGCCAGAGCTCAAATGGGATTTTGCTTTAACCCAACTTAAAGAATTAGGCCATTCCTCAACTCATGATTATTTAATTAGTTCAATGAAGGTTGTAAATGATAAATTTAATCTTTTTCCTCACGCCAACCCTGGTTTAATGAGCAGACAAGAGATTAAGGAGTTAAGAAAATACTCACCATCTGGTGGGGTTATGATTGAGTCATTTTCAAAAAATATATACGATAAGGGAAAAGCTCATTACAAAACAGATACTAAATATATTGATTTAAGGTTGGATACCCTTAACAATGCATTAGAAGAAAAATATCCAGTCACAACTGGATTACTTCTTGGTTTAACCCCAACAAAAGAAGAAATTGTAAATGATATATCAAATTTAATTGATTATGTAAAAAAGAACTCTGCAATTCAGGAAGTAATATTACAAAATTTCAGAGCAAAGAAAAATACATTAATGAAGAATAGTTCTGAAATAACAAATGATTTATTTTTAAGAATAATTGCCACAACTAGAATTTACGCCCCTTCACATATATCTCTTCAAGTTCCACCAAATCTTTCACCCGATATAACAATATTTTTAAATAGTGGCATTAATGATCTAGGTGGAATATCTCCATTAACTATTGATTGGGTAAATCCAGATCATTTATGGCCAAATATAAATAAATTAAAATTAGATATTTCAAGTACAGGTCAAGTTCTAAAAAAGAGGTTACCCGTTTATCCCGAATTTATAAAAAAAGAATGGTTAAATAGTAAAATTTTTGAAAAAGTTAATAATATTATTGATACAGATGGATATCCAAAAGAACACAATGAACAATAACATTTCTTTTCTTCGAATCAGACCATGTGATAACGACAACGAAATATATTTAAATTCAAGAAAAAAAGAAGGAACTTCTACATTCTTAATAAAAAGTGATGTATCAGTAAATACAGATAATTTACATAATAAGGAATTTCAAACAGTATCAAAGGATATCTCCATAAATTCAGACGTATGGATTGTTACTGATGAAAACTGGAAAGAATTTAAATCTGTTCATCCAAAAAGATTGATTTACATTTTTAAAAATAATATTGAAATCGCATTAGAGGTTATCGATAGACTAAAGCCACACACAATTTTAATTTCTACTAATTCAGAACTACAATTCCTTAAATCTATCAACTCAAAAACAAATTTTATAACATCGACATACGTTGAAACAATTGAGGAAGCAATTGAATTTGCTAATGCAGGAGTTTCAGATTTACTCCTCAGGGATTGGAGTTCCGAACAGATATTAGAACTTCAAAATCTAGAAGGTCTAAATTTCTATGAGCGAACTTTGCTTTCTCCCGTATTTTCTATTGATGAGGCAAGAGAAGAATTTGATAAAGAAAGATTTTTTAGATTCTTAAAAACTAGAAATGTCAGAGGTTTTAGAAGAAAAGAGACAAGTTGGTCTCCTGGTAGTGGGAAAAATATCCCAAATTTAAATAATTTTGTCTTTAACAATAAAAGTCAAATCAACCATTCTGAAATTGACTCAATATTGAAAAGGGTATTAGATGGATATCAAATTAATAATGATGATCTGAGAGTATTGTTTAATACCGCAGGAGAAAAAATAAATGATATTGCAAATGTTGCTAATGAGTTAAATTTTTTAAAAAACGGAAATAATGTTTCTTATGTAAAGAATAGAAATATTAATTATACGAATCAATGCTATTACAAATGTGGTTTTTGTGGATTTTCTAAAGGTCCTAATAGTTTAAATTTAAAAGAAAAACCATACACCATTGACATACAAGAAGTAGTTGAAAGAAGTGTCGAAGCATATGATATGGGTGCATCAGAAGTGTGTTTACAAGGCGGCATTCATCCTGACTATACGGGAGAGTTTTATTTAAAAATGGTAGAAGATATAAAAGCTTCTGTTCCAGAAATGCATATTCACGGTTTCACTCCTTTAGAAATTTGGCAAGGTGCAGAGACTATTGGTTTGAGTGTTGAAGAGTACTTAAGCCTGTTAAAAAAAGCTGGACTAAATACACTTCCCGGTACTGCGGCCGAGATATTAGACGATAGAGTTAGAAAATATCTTTGCCCTGATAAAATAACTTCTTCACAATGGGCATATGTAATGGAAGTAGCTCATAACTTAGGGATAAAATCTACAGCAACAATTATGTTTGGACATATTGATGATATAGATTCTTGGGTTAATCATTTTTCATTAATTAAAAATGTTCAAAGCAAAACTAATGGATTTACTGAAGTTGTACCCCTTCCTTTTGTACATATGGGTTCTCCTATTTACTTACAAGGTAAAAGTATGCCAGGACCTACTTGGGATGAGGTAGTTCTTATTCATTCATTAGCGCGAATTTACTTTGTAAATTCAATAGACAACATTCAAGCAAGCTGGGTGAAATTGGGTCATGATGGAGCAGGCAAACTCCTTCATGCTGGTGTTAATGATTTAGGTGGTACTTTGATCAATGAAAACATTAGCAGAGCTTCAGGAGCAGATCATGGGCAAGAAACAACTGAAGATCAATTTATTCAAATAATTGAGTCTGAAAATAAAAATCCAATTTTGAGAAACACTCTATATACAAAATTCAGCGAAACAAAAAATACTCTAGAAAAAAAATGAATTCTTACAATGTAATAACATTATTTCCAAATCTAATTGAAGAATGGAAAAATACCGGGATTATTAATCAAGCATTAAAAAATAATTTAGTAGCTATAAATTCAACAAACCTTAGAGATTTTGGCATAGGAACCTATAAACAAGTTGATGATGCTCCATATGGCGGTGGACCAGGAATGGTTTTGATGCCAGAACCTTTAGACAAAGCTATAACTTCCAGCAAGGCAGATATTAATATTTTTCTTACCCCATCAGGACAACAATTAAATGAAAACCTTATAAGTGAATTACTTGAATACAAGTCAATTAATTTGGTATGCGGTAGATACGAGGGTTATGATCAAAGAATTTTAGAAATTCATTCTGATTATGAAATATCAATTGGTCAATCTGTTGTTTCTGGGGGAGAAGTGCCAGCTTTGTATTTGTTAGAAGCGTTGATTAGGAAAATTCCAGATGTGTTAGGTAATCCTGAATCATTAAAAAGTGAAACTTTTACAGATAATAAAATTGATTATCCTGTCTATACAAGACCTGAAATCTTTAAAAATAAGGAAGTACCAGAGGTGCTTTTGTCCGGAAATCATCAAAAAATAGATGAATGGAAAAAGAATAATTTAAAAGACATATAAACTTAATTTAATTATATAATTCTCATCTGGAGCAACTATGGACTTAATAAAAAGCATTGAAAATGAATTCTTAAAGGAAGAACTACCTTCTTTTGGTTCTGGAGATACTGTAAAAGTTAATGTAAAAGTATCCGAAGGAAACAGAGAAAGAATTCAGACATTCGAAGGTGTTATTATTGCTATCAATGGTGCAGGAGTAAATAAAACTATTACAGTTAGAAAACTTTCTTTTGGCGTTGGTGTCGAAAGAATTTTTCCAGTTCATGCCCCAATTGTTGACTCAATTGAAGTTATTAGAAAAGGTAAAGTAAGAAGATCTAAACTTTATTATCTAAGAGATCGTGTTGGTAAATCAGCCAAAATAAAAGAAGATCGTAATTAAACTTTTATTATTATAAAGAAGTTATTTAAGTCATCACTAATAATCGTTTTAGCTATTGTTGCAGCTACATTAGTTAGAACTTTTCTAATACAAATTTATTTCATTCCATCATCTTCTATGGAACCAACCTTACAAGTTAATGACAGAGTTTTAGTAGTAAAGAATACCTTCATAGAGACAGATATATCTACCGGTGATATTGTTGTCTTTTATGGTCCGCAAACACAGTTTGATGAAAATTATTATGACCAATTTATAGAGTCTGTACAGATTTGGAAGCTAACCAATAATCAGACTTATTTGAATACTGCATTAATTAAACGAGTTGTTGGTACTGGTGGTGATGAAGTGGTTATCAATCAATCAGGAGAAGTATTTGTAAATAACAACAGATTTGTAGTGCTAAATATTGAAGAAGGTAGATACTTCAAAGACCAAACATATATTGTCCCTGATGGTGAGATATTTGTTTTAGGTGATAACAGAATAAACAGCCAAGACTCTAGATACATCGGAACAATACCTTACAATAATATTGTTGGGAAAGCTTATTATGTGATTTTCCCATTTGAAAATTTTACAAATTTAAATGATTGAAGATAAAATTTGGTCAGAAGATCCAAGTAAATACATAATAGGAGCAGATGAAGTAGGTAGAGGTTCTTTCGCTGGTCCAATATGTGCAGCAGCGGTAAAGATTAATTATTCACATTTAGCACTATTAACTAATGTAAAAGATTCAAAAAAACTTAGTGCAAAAAAAAGAGAAGAAATATTTTCAATGGTCGAAGAAAATAACATTGAGTATTCATTTAATGAATCATCAAATACTTTTATTGATCAATTTGGAATCAAAAATGCTAATGAAAAAGTATTAACTGACTCAATCTCAGATATCTACACTGGCAATGAAATAGTATATGTTGATCATTTTAAAATTAACGACTTTAAATCTATCTCTGTGGTTAGAGGAGAAGATAATTGCAGGGCAATAGCTTTAGCAAGTATTATCGCAAAAGTTCTCAGAGATAATTTAATGATCAAATTTTCAAAAAAATATCCTGAATATTCATTTGAAAAGAATAAAGGCTATGGAACAAAAGATCATAGAGAGGCTATTTCAAAACATGGTTTATCTAAAATTCATAGAAAATCTTTTAGCTTAAAGCCCATATAACAACAATTGCCGTAAGTATGAAAGCAAAAATAATATTGATATAGTCAGTTTTATTTGCCTTATAAGGTTTATTTGGATCAAATCCCATAACTACATTCTAAATTAAAATATATTAAACTTGAAATATGGTTCTTGAATCAAAAATTGAAAACGATATTAAGTATCTATACTTTAATGATAAAGCTTCTCTTAATGCTATAAGTTCAGGAGACTGGAAGTCATTAAAATCTGAAATTGAATCTTTTGAAAAAAGTGATCAGAAATATTTAGTAATTAAACATATTAATGGCAATTATTCCGCTGGAGCACAACTGGGTGAAAATATTAACTCCTTAATGGAAGATGTATCAAATGCTGCAGAAACTTTATGGAATTGTAAAAAACCAGTAATCTCGCTTGTTAATGGTATTGCGGCCGGTGCTGGTTCAAATATGATGCTTTTAAGTGATTTTATAATTGCTACACCAGAGACAAGATTTATTGAAGTTTTTGTTAGGAGAGGGTTAGTTGTTGATTTTGGTGGTTCGTGGGTTCTACCACGAATTATTGGAATTCAAAAAGCAAAATCTTTAATGATGACATCAAATGAAATTAATGGTACTGAACTAAATAATCTTGGTGTTCTACATAAGCTATGTTCTTTTGAAGATATGGATAAAGAATTCGAATCATTAATTGAAAGCTTAAACAAACAAAGTTTCATATCTATATGCATGATTAAACAACAAATAAGAGAAGGTTTGGACAAAACATTCAGTGAATCGTTAGATTTAGAAACAGAAAACCAGAATAAACGATTTCTTCATTCAGATGCAGCTGAAGGAATGTCAGCATTTTTAGAAAAAAGACCACCCGTTTATAAAAATACATTAGATGAATAAAAAATATGTATAATTATTCATTTATATGCATTTTTATGCAATAATCATTACTTAAGAAAACGGAGGTTTACTAAGTGAAAACTAAGAAATCACTCCTTTTAATTTTTGTTCTCGCATTGGTTGCAGCTGCGTGTGGAGGCGCTGACGCAACACCTTGTGATGAGGTAGAAATTACAACAGGAGAAAATGGATTACCTGATCTAGGTGGATGTGAATTTACATTTGCTGTAGAAAATGCGTATCTTCCATTTAACTATATTGATGCCGCTGATGGTGAAGCAAAAGGTTGGGACTATGATGTCTTTAACCACATGGGTAAATTAATGAACTTTACCCCAGTTTACGTTCCAGCAGCATGGGATGGAATGATACAAGCAGTAGCTGATGGCCAATTCATGGTCGCAGGTGATGGAATTACTATTACAGCTGAAAGAGATGAAATCATCGACTTTTCTGATGGATATATTAATTTAGCCCAAAGAGTACTTGTAGCAGTTGGAAACACAGAAATTACAAGTATCGATGATCTCAAAAATGGAGATTACACAGTAGCTACTCAAAAAGGTACTACAAACTATGAGTTTGCAGTTTCAGAACTTGGAGAAGATAAAGTTCAAGCTTTTGATGATTTTAACTTTGCAATCCAAGCTGTTATTTCTGGTGATGCAGATGCATCAATCATTGATGAAACAGCTGGTTTAGGTTACATGGGAGCCAACAAAGACCAAGTTCAATTGGTTGGTGGCGACTTAACTTCTGAACAACTCGGTTTTGCATTTCCTAATGGAAGTCCATTAGTAGATGTAGTTAATCAAGGGTTGGCAGCAATGAAGGATAGTGGAAAACTTGCTGAAATAAATGCTAAGTTCTTCTCACCTGACTTCTCAGTAACTTATGATGATATCGCAGAATGTGATGAAAACATTCCAGAAGAATATCTCCCAGAGGACTGCGAAGTATAAGTAAAAGTTTACTTATATTTAAATTTGTAATAGGCACGGATATCCGTGCCTATTGCTTTATTATGGATACAAATGAAAATAAAAAATCTTCTTAAACCAGATAATTGGTGGATTCTAATTCTAAGTGGAGTTATAGCTTATATGCTATTTATGATCTATTCAGAGCCTGAATACAATAAAGCTTTTAATTTTATACTTCCCGGACTTACAATTACTTTTCTTTCAACTTTTATATCATTCATAATTGCATTATTTCTTGGATTGATTTCTGGAATAGGAAGGATCTCCAAGAATAAGTTTGCACGAACCATCTCAAGAACATACATCGAATTTATTCGTGGGGTTCCCGTGCTTATACTCATTTTTACAATTGCTTTCGTAGTAGTCGTTAGAGCTGCAGAATTTTTCAACATTAATAATGGTAACGTCCCAATGTTGGTTAGAGCAATAATTGCACTTTCAGTATTCTACGGAGCATATATTGCTGAAGTATTTAGAGCTGGAATTGAATCTGTACCTGTAGGTCAAAGAGAAGGTGGAGCATCACTAGGTTTATCTGAAAGACAAGTAATGAGACATATAGTTTTGCCTCAAGCTTTTCGAAATATGCTACCTGCACTAGGAAATGATTTTATTTCTATGATGAAAGACTCATCATTGTTATCAGTATTAGCAGTAGAAGATCTAACGTATAGAGGAAGGTTATATTCTGGAAGTACATTTAGATTTGCTGAAACTTATCTCGTTCTTACTGTGATGTATTTAATTATTACCCTCATCCTTTCTGGATTACAAAGAAGACTTGAGAAAAGACTTGAAGCTAGATAATAAAAGCAATCAAGAAGAAATTTTAAATCAATATTTAAATACACTTGAAAAAATTAATAATTATTCGCCAAATACTATAAAGTCTTACAAAAATGATATTGCTCAGTATTTGAATGAAGAGAACAATGTTGGAGAATTTTCAAATTTTTTAAAAATCTGTTCTAAAAAAAATTATTCAAAATCTACTATTAACAGAAAAATTACCTCTATAAGGACTTTTTTGTTTTGGAGTGCAGACAATGATTATTTTGAAAGAGACCTAATTAAACCTGTTACAAGTTTAAAAACAGATAAAAAACTTCCAAATGTATTAACCGCAAATTACATTAATGAACTACTTGATTCTTTACCTGTAAGCAATAATAAAGAGATTAGAGATAAAGCCATATTAGAACTAATGTATTCATCTGGCCTTCGAGTAAGTGAAGTTAGCAATCTCGTGATTAAAGATATTAGAAGTAATAAATCTATTAAAGTTTTAGGGAAGGGTAGCAAGGAGAGAGTTTTACCAATAACTGAACGTGCATTTAATAGTATTAATGACTATCTAAAGATTGCTAGAGAAATATTTGCTAATGAAAAATCTGGTCAATTTTTATTTTTAGGCATAAGGGGCGGAAAATTAAGTGATAGGGAAATAAGAAGAATTGTAAAACTTAGAGTTGGAACTTTTCCACACAGCTTAAGACACACTTTTGCAACACATCTTTTAGACGGGGGAGCAGATTTACGTATAGTGCAGGAGCTTCTCGGTCACAATGATCCAAATACTACTCAAATATATACACATGTATCAAAAAAGCAATTGAAGAAAAAATACAAACAATCTCACCCAAGGGGTTGATTAATACAGCATTAATATTAGAATTTTTAAAGAAAATAGACACCACATTTACAAGTTTCCTTGGTGAACGAAAGTTTGGAAACCGCTTAGGCAAGGAATGTGGGATGAATTAACCAAAGGAGAAATTAGATGTCTACATCAATGAAAGATCTGCTTGAAGCAGGCGTGCATTTCGGCCATCAAACTCAAAGATGGAATCCGAAAATGGACAAATACATTTATAGCGCAAAAAGCGGCATTCACATTCTTGACTTAAGAATTACATATGAAGCTATAGAACAAGCTCAAGACTACGTTCAAAAATTAGTAGCTAACAGTGGAAAAGTTCTTTTTGTTGGAACTAAACCTCAAGCTCAACAAGTTATAGAAGATCAAGCAAATAGAGCAGGAATGCCATATGTGAATTTTCGATGGCTTGGTGGAATGCTTACAAATTTTAAAACAATTATTAAAAGAGTTGTTTATTTGAAAGAATTAGTATCTTTAGAGTCTTCAGGTGAGATTAATGCATATACAAAATCTGAAAGACTTAAAATAAAAAGAGAAATTGAAAAATTAAATAAATCAATTGGTGGAATTGTCAATCTAAACAAACTTCCAGATGCTTTATTTGTTGTAGATCTTGCAAATGAAACTACAGCTATTACAGAAGCTCAGAAATTAGGCATACCTGTTATTGGATTAGCTGATTCTAATGTAAATCCAGAAGGGATAGATTTCTTAATTCCAGGAAATGATGATGCTATTAGGTCAATTGAACTTATAGCTTCAGCTATAGCAGATGGTTGCTTAAAAGGTTCGGGTAAGAGAGACCAAGTCGAAAATAAGGAGAGTGAGTAATGACAATCTCAGCTTCAGACGTAAAAAAATTACGTGATATGACAGGTGCAGGAATGATGGATGCTAAAAAGGCTCTTTCAGAAAGTTATGGTGATTTTGATAAAGCGGTTAAATTTTTAAGAGAAAAAGGATTAGCAGATTCAAAGAAGAGAGCTGATAAGGAAGCTAATCAAGGAACAATTGGTGATTATATACATTATCAACAAGATAGAGCTGTATCAGGAGTGTTAGTTGAACTCGCATGTGAAACTGATTTTGTAGCCAAATCGGAAGAGTTTAAAAATGTTGCAAAACAAATTGCTATGCATATTGCTGCATTAAAACCAGAATTTGTAAATATTGACGAAGTACCTAAGTCAAGAATAGATGAAGAAAAAGATATAATTCAAAAACAATCGGAAAATGAAGGTAAACCTGCAGAAGTGATTGAAAAAATTGTTGAAGGTAAAATTTCATCTTTTTATAAAGATTATGTTTTAAATGAACAAACTTTCTGTAATCCAGAATTTTACGAAGGTCAAGTTGGTACCATGATTGAAGAACTTTCTGGAAGATTAGGTGAAAAAATTTATATTAAGAAATTCTCTCAAATAGAAGTAGGAGCCTAAATTATGAGCAGGGTTCTTCTCAAACTTTCCGGAGAATCTTTTGCAGATCCAGTATCAAATTTTGGTATACAACCAGAAACTATTGAAAGAATCGCTTCTGAAATAACAGAAGCTAACAACAAAGGTATTGAAATTGGTGTTGTTGTAGGTGGAGGGAACTTCTTCAGAGGAGTACAAGAATCTGCAAAAAATATGGCACAGGCTAATGCTGATTATATGGGAATGTTAGCAACAGTAATCAATGCTGTAGCTTTAAAAGATGCTTTAGATAAAAATGGAACTCAAACAAGAGTTCAGTCTGCAATCACAATGACAGCAGTTGCTGAACCGTATATAAGACTAAGAGCTATTAGACACCTAGAAAAAGGAAGAGTAGTGATTTTTGCAGCAGGTACTGGTAATCCTTATTTTACAACTGATACAGCAGCATCTTTAAGAGCTGCTGAGATAGAAGCATCCTTAATGCTTAAATCCACAAGAGTGGATGGTGTGTTTGATAAAGATCCTGAAAAAGATACGGATGCAAAAAAATTCGATGAGATATCTTATAAAGAAGTTGTTTCTAACAAACTTAAAGTGATGGATCTTACGGCTATTACATTATGCGAAGAAAACAAAATGCCTATAAGAGTATTCGATGGCACAACAGCTGGAAATATATACAAAGCTTTAACTGGTGAATCTTTAGGAACATTAATAAAATAGATTTATGTCTGAAACATTAATCAAAGAAGTAGAGAGCAAAATGCTCACTACTATAAATCATCTAGTGGACGAGTTTGCAACAATAAGAACTGGAAGAGCAAATCCAGCATTAGTAGACAAGCTTACAGTTGAATATTATGGAACAAAAACACCTCTTCAACAACTCGCAACTATATCAGTTCCGGATCCAAAGCTTTTAGTTATACAACCTTTTGACAAAAATTCATTAGATGAAATTGAAAAGTCAATATTAAATGCTGACATAGGCCTTAATCCAACAAATGATGGCGAAGTAGTGCGTATACCTATTCCGGCTCTTTCAGAAGAAAGAAGAAAAGAATTAGGAAAGGTTGCATCAAAAGCTTCAGAAGATGCAAAAGTATCAATTAGAACTCATAGAAGATTTGGAATTGATGAAATATCTAAATTAAAAGATGATCATTCTGCTGATGAAATTAAACGTTTAGAAACTCAAGTACAAGACATCACTGACAATTTTGTAAATAAAATTGATGAGTTGCTTACTGTAAAGCAAAATGAACTTCTTGAAGTTTAATAAGTATTTACAGTCTGACAACGACGGAACATTTTGGCCTGGTTATATTGAAATCCCCGATGATGAAAGCTTGCCAAGCGAATATGATACAGACAATGAAGATAAAGGGAATAGGTTTACATCAAATCCAAGAGTGTTTACTGGATTAGGATTACTATTAGTTGTTTCCCTTCTGTTCTTAAATAAAACTTCAGCTTTTATTTTATTAATACTTATTGCTCTAATTTCAACGAAAGAATGGTTTGATATTTTTGATTATGGAGTAATTATTCCTTATCCTTTACTGTTGTATGCTTCTCTTGCACCACTTGTAATTGTATACTTTTATGGTCTAGAAAATATTCATGTACCACTCTTTATTTTCCCGATAGGTGTGATTGTCTACACAGGAACTTTTGTAACTTATGGGATATATGAAAAATTTGGAAGTTCATTCTTATTTTTGATATGGTTTGGTACTGGTTTAGCTTGCATAGGATATGTGCTTCAAAACGTTGGAGCTTTGTTTACCTTTTTGGCTCTTATTTCTATATCTGTTTCTGATATTGCTGCGTATGAATTCGGTAGACGATATGGTAAAAGAAAACTATATGAAGAAATTTCACCAAATAAAACAGTAGAGGGATTCTTTGCAGGTTTAATTACTGGTTCATTAGCTATGTATATTGTTTTAAGTAACAATTTTGAAATAGAAACTATCCCAACTTTACTGATTTCACTAGTATTTATTTTATTCGGTGTATTGGGTGACTTATTTGAATCAAGAATTAAAAGGTCATTAGACGTAAAAGATTCGAGTGATTTCTTGCCAGGTCATGGGGGCGTGTTAGACAGAGTAGATTCTCAAATACTAAGTTTTCCTGTTTTAGTTCTTTTTATACAGTTTTTAGATTTAATTTAATAAGTGTAATAATTAATATATGAACGCATTTTTAACAATTGCTTTATTAACTCTTTTTGTAGTCTTGCATGAATTAGGTCACTATATATCAGCAAAAAGATCAAAAATAGCAGTTTCTGAATTTTTTGTTGGTTTTGGACCAAGATTATTTTCTTTTAAAAGAAACAATACAGAGTACGGACTCAAAGCCCTTTTACTTGGTGGTTATGTAAAAATTCCCGGTATGGATGAAAATGAGTCTGTTGAGGGTTATGACTCAGATGAACTTTTCCATACTGCTTCTTGGACAAAAAAACTTTATATTGCTTCATCAGGAATAATTGTAAATTTTGTATTAGCTTGGTTAATTCTTTTCTCAATTTTTACCTTTTATGGCGTTGAGCAACCAACACTCCAAATTGAAACAATTGGAGTGTCCTCAACCGATCCATCTTCAGAGGCACCATCCTCTAAAGCAGGTCTAAAAAAGGGTGATACAATAACAAGTTTTAATGGCAACCAAGTTACAACCTGGAGAGAACTGGTTGGCTATATAGAGGTAAATCCTAATTCTAAAGTATCTATTGGGTATACAAGAAATGGTCAGAGTTATGTTACAACTGCAGTTTTAGAATCAAGAGTAATCGCAAATAATGAATCTGGATATCTTGGTGTTTCTCCAACAATTGAAAATCAAAAGATGGGTATTATCGATTCAATATCTGCAACAACATTAGTTGAAATTGATATGACTAAAGCAGCAGTTCAAGGAATATTTACATTATTTAGTCCACAAAATTTACAAACTCTTTTAGGGACATATAGTGGGGAAGTTGTTCCAGACGAAGCAAGACCTCTTAGCCCAATAGGATTAGCTCAAGCAGGCAACCAAATTGCAGAAGGTGGATATGTAAATTTATTTACCCTTTTAGCATTTGTAAATATTTTTCTTGCAGTTTTCAACTCTATTCCACTTGTACCCTTAGATGGAGGTAGAGTTGTACTTGCTCTTTACGAAGGGATTACTGGTAAAAAAATACCTGATAAAAAACTCTATCCTATTGCTGCTGTTGTAATTGTTATTTTTGTATTTTTAGGGATTACTGCTTTTTACTTAGATATCACACAACCAATTAGATTATGAGTGAAAGAAGACAAACATCGCAAATACAAGTTGGAAAAGTTGGAGTAGGTTCTGACTATCCAGTATCTGTTCAGTCTATGACAACTACAAAGACTAGAGATACTGATGAGACCTTAGGGCAAGTTTATGAACTAGCTAATAATGGTGCAGATATTGTCAGAATTACATGCAATGAAATAGAAGCTGCAGAATCTCTCGTAAAAATTTGTGCAAGAAGTCCTGTACCAATTGTTGCAGATATTCATTTTCAATATAAATTAGCTCTTGCAGCTGTTGAAGCTGGTGTACATGGCTTGAGGCTAAATCCAGGAAACATTAGAAATGAAAAACAAATTAAAGAAGTAGCTAGAGAATGTTTAAATGCAAACATACCAATACGAATAGGAGTTAATGCAGGTTCCTTAGATAAAGATATTTTAGAAAAATATGGTGATGCTGTTCCTGAAGCACTTGTTGAATCTGCATTATTAGAAGCTAGATATCTTGAGGATGTTGATTTTCATGATATTAAGATTTCTGTAAAACATTCTAATGTCCCTTTAATGATCGAGTCATATAGACTTCTTGCGGAAACAGTTGAATACCCTTTACATTTAGGTGTCACTGAAGCTGGGCCTTTACCTGGTGGTTTAATTAAATCTATCGCTGGAATATCTACGCTTCTTTCTGAAGGTATTGGGGATACCATAAGACTGTCACTTACAACAGATCCAGTAGAAGAAGCTAAATATGGCCGACAATTACTAGAATACCTAAATTTAAGAGAAAGAAAGTCACTTGACTTGATAGCTTGCCCTAGTTGCGGTAGAGCTGAAGTTGATGTTATAAAAATTGCTGCAGAAGCACAGGAAGTGCTTGAAAAAGAAGGTCTTCCAATTCAAGTAGCTGTTATGGGATGTGTTGTAAATGGTCCTGGAGAAGCGAGGTCAGCCGACCTGGGTATAGCTGCAGGAAAAAAAAGAGGACATTTATTCATTAAAGGGCAGGTTGTAAAAGTTGTTGATGAAAAAGATATGGTTGGTGCCTTGTTAAGAGAAGGAAGATTGATTGCTGAGGAAGGCATCGACGCAAGACTTGCTGCTGCTGATGCAGATGCAGCTCAAATAGCTGAGGAAGATGTAAAAGAATTGTTAAACATACAGGGAGATATTAATAATTTTGAAGAAAAGACAAAGTCGGTAATAGAGATTACAACAAACAAAGATATTGAAAATTAAAACCTTTAATATATAAACATGGTTGAAAAGCTTACTCCAATGTCAGAAGATTTTAATGAATGGTATACCGACATCATTCAGCAAGCTCAATTGGCAGATTATTCACCTGTAAAAGGAACCATGGTCATTAGACCATACGGTTATTCTATTTGGGAGAGTGTACAATCGTATTTGGATAAAAAGTTTAAAGAAACAGGACACCAAAATGCTTATTTTCCGCTATTTATTCCAAATTCATTTATCCAAAAAGAAGCTGAGCATGTAGAAGGCTTTTCTCCTGAGCTAGCAATGGTAACCCATGCAGGTGGAAAAGAGCTCGAGGAACCATTAGTTGTAAGACCTACTTCAGAAACAATTATTAATCATATGTTTGCAAAATGGATCAAAAGCTATAGAGATTTACCAATGTTGATAAATCAGTGGGCAAATGTTGTTCGTTGGGAAATGAGGACTAGATTATTTTTAAGAACATCAGAATTTTTATGGCAAGAAGGCCATACAGCTCATGCAACAGAATCTGAAGCAACCGAAGAAGCTCTTAGGATGTTAGAAATTTATTCTGAATTTGCAGAAAATGCAGCTGCAGTATCAGTTGTGAAAGGTATAAAGTCAGCAAATGAAAGATTCGCAGGTGCTACTAGGACATATTCTATTGAAGCAATGATGAAAGATATGAAAGCTTTACAAGCGGGAACTTCACACGAATTAGGTCAAAATTTTTCAAAAGCTTTTGAAATTCAATTTTCAGATGAGGAAAATAATTTACAACATCCTTATCAAACTAGCTGGGGAGTGAGTACTAGATTGATTGGCATGATAATAATGGCTCATGGTGATGATAAAGGTTTAAATTTGCCTCCTAAGTTAGCACCACACCAGGTTGTAATTATTCCTATTACACCTAACGAGGATTCAAAGGGATCAGTATTCGATGCAACGAAGAAAATCAGTGAAGAATTAGGAAAAATTTTTAGAGTCTATGTAGATGATAGGGATAATATATCTCCAGGATTTAAATTTAATGAATGGGAATTAAAGGGCGTGCCATTAAGAATTGAAATTGGCCCAAGAGATGTTGAAAATAAAACAGTTGTTTTCTCAAGAAGAGACGGTGTTGATGGAAAATTCAATATTAATTTCGATGATGTTAGTACTAAAGTTTCTGAAACTTTAGATATTATACATAATAATTTACTTGAATCGTCGAAAAATTTTCGTAAAGAAAATACAGTACATGTTAATTCGTATGAAGAGCTTATAAGTGCACTTAACGGAGATCCAGGTTTTGTTACATGTTTTTGGGATGAAAATAGTGATGACGAAGATAAAGTTAAAGCAGAAACCAAAGCTACGCTCAGATGTTACGTTTTAGATGAAGAAAAAACAGATAAAGCTGTAAATAATGAAAATACTCAAGGAAAATTAGCTATTTTCTCAAAAGCTTATTAAAAATCTCTTTTAATAACTTTCTATATTTGATATAATTTAGATTGACAATTTAGCTACGTAAAGTGGGTGTCAAACCCGCTTTTTTTTATGAGGAGGTTTTTATGGTATCTGAAAACGAAATCCAACAACAAATTGACTCATATTTAAAAGATGAAAATTTAGAACTTTATGATCTTAACATTGTCAATTTTCCAAATATTTCAAAAATTGAAGTATTTATATATTCCGTTGAAGATGTAAATATCGACATCACTACAAGATTAAATAAACAATTAAACAGATTAGTTGAAGATCTAGGTTTTGAAAAAGGCTCATTCGATATGATTGTTTCAAGTCCAGGTATTGAAAGAAAACTTAAATCCTTTAGGCATTTTGAACTTTCAATAGGAGAGTTAATAAAAGTTAAATTATTTGATCCGATAAATGATGTATATACATTTGAAGGGGACCTTGTTTCAGTTGGAGAAGAAAATATAGTATTAAAAACAGAGTTAACTGAAATTGAAATTAGTTTTTCAAACATTAAGAACGCAAAAATAGAATTTAAACAATTTAAAGAAAGAGTAAAGGGATAATTATGAAATTAGGAAGTGATAGCAAACAAGCAATTGAATCTTTAGCACTGGATAAGGGTGTCGCTGTAGAAAGTATGTATGAAGCTTTAGTGTCTGCTTTTAGATCTGCATATATGAGGATTCCTGGGGCGGCAGAAGAAGCAAGAGTAACATTAAATCCAGATAGTGGTGAAGTATTAATTTACGCTCAAGAATTAGATAATGAAGGAAACGTTATTGAAGAGTGGAAAGTAGAGCTTGATGAAGATGAATTTGGAAGAATAGCTGCACAATCTTTCAAGCAAATGATGACTACAAAAATACGTGATGCAAAAAGAGCTACTGTTTTAGATGCATATATCGGCAGAGAAGGTGAACTTATTACTGGAATAGTAACTCAATTCGATCCTAGATTTAATCAAACAATTTTGGACTTACAAGACGCAGAAGCTGTTATTCCATCTGGTGAAAGAGTACCATTCGAGCGTCTCGAAAGAGGAAATAGAGTAAAAGCTTTAATAACTGAAGTAAGGGAAGACGCTAAGGGTATTCCAATTATCGTTAGCAGGAGTAAAGCTGAATTTGTCGAAAGAATGCTCGAATTAGAGGTTCCAGAATTAACTGATGGTACTGTTGAACTTAGAGCAATAGCAAGAGAAGCTGGGAGTAGAACTAAGATTGCAGTTTTCTCCAACGATCCTAATGTAGATCCAAAGGGTGCATGTGTTGGTTCTAGAGGTAATCGTGTAAGGCAGATAGTTAATGAACTACGAGGAGAAAAACTTGATGTTGTTGAATGGAGAGAAGACAAAGTAAGGTTCATCAAAGAAGCTCTCGGGCCTGCTGATATTGACGAAGTTGAAATTGATGAAGATTTAAAAACAGCAAGAGTAGTTGTAAAAGATAGTCAACTTTCCTTAGCTATAGGGAAAGAAGGCCAAAATGCTCGATTAGCTGCAAAATTAACTGGGTATAAAATAGACATAGAAGGACTAGGAGACTCTCCACAAATAGAGGAATCTGACGAAGATGAGAGTGCGTCAAAAGAGGAAGAGTAAATGGCTAAAAAGCGAATTCATCAAATCGCAAAAGAACTTGATTTAGCATCAGCTGACATTCTACATCAAGCAAAAGAGCTTGGTATAGAAGTAAAAACTGCTTCATCTGGATTAACCGAAGAGGAAGAAGAATTAGTTAAATTAGCTTTGATGCCAGAAGATGAACCTGAAGTTGAATCTGAGGAAGTTTCTGAACAAGAAGAAGCTATTCAGGATGAACCAGTAGCTGAATCTGAAGAAGTTGTCGAAGATGATGTACAGATTATTGAAGTTTCCAGAAATTCATCACCAGAAAAAATTAGCTCACTTATAGAAGTTGAAGCAACACAAATTGTTGGTGATTTAATGGGTCTAGGAATAATGAAAGCTATAGATACACCATTAGATGATAGTGATATAGAAAAACTTTTTGAGAAGTACAATCTAATTCCTGATTTGATAGATGAAGTAACAATTTCAAGAGAAGACATTATTGAATTTCAAGATTTTGAAGACGATCCAGATAAATTAAATTTAAGAGCACCAATAATTACAGTTATGGGTCATGTGGACCATGGTAAAACTAGCTTGTTGGATTATATAAGAAATGAAAAAGTAGCAGACGGTGAGGCTGGTGGTATAACACAACACGTTGGAGCTTACAAAGTAGATACTGGAGAGTCAGGAATTACTTTTATTGATACACCTGGTCACGAAGCATTTACACAAATGAGAGCCAGAGGTGCAAATGTCACTGATATAGTTGTCTTAGTAGTAGCTGCTGATGATGGAGTAATGCCTCAAACAATTGAAGCGATCAACCACTCAAAAGCTGCAGAAGTACCTATTGTTGTAGCCATAAATAAGTGTGATCTACCTGAAGCTAATCCTTCTATGATTAAAGCTGAGCTTACAAAATATGAAGTAATTTCTGAAGACTTAGGTGGAGACACACCTGTAGTTGAAGTTTCTGCACTTAAAGGTGATGGAGTTGATGATTTGCTGGAAACACTTGCACTCGTAGCAGAAATAGAAGAACTAAAAGCGAATTTTAATACAAATGCATCTGGGTATATTGTTGAATCACGAATGGAAGTTGGTAGAGGTAATGTAGCTACAGTAATAGTAACAAGGGGTACTCTAAAACAAGGTGATTTTCTTTATGCTGGTCAGGCATTTTGTAGAGTGAAATCAATGTTTGATCACAATAATAAAACGGTAAAGTCTGTAGAGCCAGGTTCTCCGATAGATATTATAGGCTGGGATGAATCACCAACTGCTGGTGATCAATTTGTTGCTGTTAAAAATCAAAAAGAAGCTAAGGCAAAAGCAGAGGAAAATAAAACTAAATTAAAAGAGCATGACAACTCATCATTTTCAGTTGAGTCACGAGTTAGTGACATGATGAAACTTTTACAAGAAGGTGAGTTAAATACAGTAAATGTAATTTTAAAAGCTGACACCAACGGTTCTGTTGAAGCAATTAAAGATGGCATTAACAAATTAGCGACAGATGATGTGAATATCCAAGTTGTTCATTCAGCAGTGGGAGGAATTGTATTATCTGATGTTGATTTAGCCAGTGCCACAGAATCACTTATTATTGGTTTCAATGTTAGACCTGATAGTCAGGCAAGAAACATGGCTCAAAGTAAAGGTATTGACGTGAGAACATACAATATTATTTATGAATTGCTAGACGATATTTCTGAAGCGGTACTTGGACAAATGACTATAAAAACTGAAGAAGCAATTATTGGGATGGTTGAAGTTAAAACTACATTCCGTGCACCAAAGGTTGGTGTGGTTGCAGGTTCTATAGTTTCTGAAGGTAAAGTAGAGCTCGACGCAAAGGCACGACTACTCAGAGATGGAGTAGTAATTTATGAAGGCACAATAGTTTCATTAAGGAGATTTAAAGACAATGTTGAAGTGGTTAACGAAGGTCTAGAATGCGGTATTGGTCTATCAGACTATAAAGATATTAAAGAAGGCGACACAATAGAGATACTTGGAGAAGTAGAAGTTTAGAAACAAATAATGAGTAATCAAACACGTGGTGGAAGAATAAATAGAATAAATCCTCTCATTCAAAAAATTATCTCAAGCGCACTTTTAAGAAATTCTGATCCAGTCCTAAACAAAGCAACTATTACTCATGTTTCTACTTCACCAGATCTAAAGAAATCAATGGTTTTTGTTTCAACACTCGATGGTAATGAAGGCTCTTTAAAAACAGCACTTGAGAAAAATAGAACAAAAATTCAAAAAATTTTAGCAAGAGAAATGACAACAAAAAATGTTCCAAAAATTATTTTTGAAGTAGATAGCACATTTAATAATGTTCTAAGAATCAACGAACTGATAGATAGGACTACAGAGAATGAGTAAACTTTTTGAAGATATTAAAGATTCTTCTAATTTAATAACAGGTCATATAAACCCTGACGGCGATGCTTTAGGTTCTGCCTTAGCATTTAAATTAATATTGGACAGCAAAGGCATAGATTCCGACGTATCTTTTGACATGAAAGGTAACGTCCCCTCTAATTTAAATCATTTACCTATTGAATTAATTATGGATAACCCAAAGGATAATTATGACAGTGTATATGTTTTTGATTGTGGAAACTCAGAAAGACTTGGTGATTTAGAAGAATTAGCATTAAATTCAAAAAGAGTAGTTGTAGTAGATCACCATATCGATCCTTCTTTTGGTGATATTCAGATTATTGATTCAAACGCGGCTAGCACTACACAAGTACTGTTCAGAGAAATTCTTTCTGCAAATATTGAAATCGATAAAAATATCGCCAATTGTCTTATGACAGGATTAATCACTGATACAGGTAGATTTCAATATTCAAATACAGATAATGAAGTATTTGAAATCGCATCAAAACTAATGTTAAGTGGTGCCGAGCTTACAAGTATTAGTGATAACATTTACGGTTCTATTCCTATGAATGCAATCAAGCTACAAAGTGAAGTGTTAAACAGAATTGAATTACATGAAAAAGAAGAATTAGTCGTTTCGTATGTTTTACAAGAAGATTATCTCAATTACAACATTGAATCTTCTGAAACAGATTTTTTAATTGATTCTATTAGATTGGTAAAAGAATCAAGTGTGGCGTTATTGTTAAAAGAACAGCAAGATAAATCATTTAAAGGCAGTTTAAGGTCTCGCAATGAATTAGATGTTCAGCAGATTGCTTCTATATTTGGTGGCGGTGGACATAAAGCAGCGTCTGGATTTTCTACAAATTTAAGTATGGAAGAAATAAAAAATAAAGTTAAGAATGCAATTAAGTCACAAATCTAACTTTTATCTACTAGACAAACCAAAAACTTGGACCTCTCAAGATCTGTGTACTAAATTAAAAAAAAATTTTAAATTTAAAAAAGTAGGTCATTCAGGCACTTTAGATCCAAATGCTGATGGTTTAATGCTTCTTGCTACTAATGGATATACAAAATTATTTGATTACATCGATAACACAAATAAAACTTATAAAGTAATAGCAATATTAGGTTACTCTTCCCCAACTCTTGATGTGGACTCAGAAATTACTAAACATGATGATATAAGTGCAGTTCAGTTAAAACCTCAAATACAAGAATTTCTTACTAAGCTAGTTGGCGAGTCTACCCAGACTCCACCAATTTATTCAGCAATTAAAGTAAAAGGAAAACGATTATATAAATATGCACGTCAAAATCAAGATGTAGAAATTCCTGAAAGAAAAATATTTGTAGAAAGTACTGAATTGTTAGAAGTAATGGATAATAAAGTTACTTTTGAGATAACTGTTAGCAAGGGAACATATATAAGAAGCATTGTTCAACAATTAGGTGAGTATGTGAATACTTATGCAATAGTAGATACTCTTACAAGGACAGCCGTAGGTAATATAAATATTAATCATAAAAGTCTAAATACAAATGTTGAAGCTTTAGATTACAACTCAAAAATAATATCATTAGATTGGGTAGAAGTTATAAATCTACCAAAAATTGAATTAGATGTAGAAATGTATGAAATTATTAAGAATGGTCAACTTCTACCTAGAACTATGTTTTCGAATGAAGAAAATTATATAATATCTATCGAGAACAATATTGTGGCAATTTATAAACCTTTTAATGAGAAATATTACAAACCAGAAAAAGTACTCTTATGAGAATATATGAAAATTTTACTTCCGATAATTATATTGATGATGATATTCCAGCTGTATGTATTGGTGGATTTGATGGGGTACATTTAGGCCATCAGGAACTTTTAAAATTTACAAAAGAATCAAGTAATTCATTTCAAATAGTTACTTTTGATATACTTCCAAAAAAATACTTCAATAATGAACATAAGTTACTTACTACTAATAATGAGAAGATTGAATTATTCAAAAAATTTGAACCTAGTAATTTAGTATTTATTAATTTTGAACATGTAATGAAGTTTTCACCTAAAACTTTTTGTGAGATGTTAAAAAACAATATGAAAGCTAAAAATATTTATGTAGGTAATGATTTTAAATTTGGTACAAACCGTGAGGGTGACGTAGATTACTTAAAAAAATATTTTGGTGAATATTCTGTGCATACTATTGAAGATTATGAACACAACAATGAAAAAATATCTTCAACATTAATTAGGTCATTTTTAAGCGAAGGTCTTGTTGAACACGCTAGGGAAGCTTTGGGTTATGAATATTCTTTAACCGGAACTGTTATTAAAGGTGATCAAAGAGGTTCTCAGATTGGATTTCCTACTGCAAATTTGAACATTGATAAGAGTATTCAAATACCCAAAAATGGAGTATACAAAGTAGACGTGCTCTTAAATGAATACCTTTACAAAGGAATTATGAATATCGGATATAAACCTACGGTATCTGAAGGGAACAAGCAAAGTTTAGAAGTACATATTTTTGATTTTAAAGACGATATTTACGACGCTGATTTAACAGTACATTTTAAAAAATTTATAAGAGATGAAAAAAAATTCTCAAGTATTGATGAATTAATTCAGCAAATATCTAAAGATATTGAAGATATTAATAAAAATTAAATAATCTCACATTAGATATAGCAGCTACTATTATTATCTCGAATGAAAACAAAGCAAGAAATTATAAAAGAATACGGTAAATCCGATTCAGATACTGGTTCTGCTGAAGTTCAGGTTGCTTTATTGAGTAATAGAATCGATCATTTAACAGATCATTTGAAAACACATAGAAAAGACCACCACACAAGAAGAGGATTATTAATGCTTGTTGGTAAAAGAAAAAGATTACTTCAGTACCTTCAGAATCAAGATGTTCAAAGATATCGTGATCTTTTAGATAAACTTGGCTTAAGAAGATAATAAATTTGACCTTGCGTTGTTAATTGAGAGCTTTTGTTGAAAGCTGACAATTAATAACCTTGGTCACGAAAGAGGTTATATGTCGATTGATAATGTAAAAGTAAATATTGGTAATGCAGAAATTGGATTTGAAACAGGTAAATTAGCTCTACAAGCACCTGGTTCTGTGGTTGTTACTTCAGGTGATACAACAGTTTTAGTGACAACAGTTTCTAACAAAAGTGTAAGGGATGGCATTGATTTTTTCCCTTTAACAGTGGATGTAGAAGAGAGAATGTATTCCGCTGGAAAAATTCCTGGAGGATTTTTCAGAAGAGAAGGTAGGCAAACGGAAAAAGCTATATTAGCTTGTCGATTAATTGATAGACCACTGCGACCTTCTTTTAAAGATGGTTTTAGATGTGAGACACAAATTATTGCTACTGTTTTAAGTGTTGATAACGAAAATGAATATGATATTTTAGCTCTAAATGCTGCATCATTAGGTCTTCAATTAGCGGGGGTTCCACTTGAGTCTGCTGTAGGTGCTGTGAGAATGTCTTTAATTAATGACAACTGGGTAGTGCAAGCTACAAATACTGAATTAGAAGAATCAGTTTTTGATATGGTTGTTGCAGGAAGTCTTAATCCTAAAGGTGAAATAGATATTGTAATGGTTGAAGCTGGAGCAACAGACAATGCTTTTAATAAAATTGATGAAGGTAGTGCTGCACCATCTGAAAATATTGTTGCTGATGGAATTGATATGTCCAAAGAATTTATTTCAAAATTATTAGAAGCTCAAAAAGAATTAGTTGCTAAAAGAGATGTACCTGAGATTGACTGGCCTATTGTTGAAGACTACCCAGAAGAGCTAAAGTCACAAATTAGTGAAGCATTTGGTTCCGATGTTGAAGCAGCAATGGCTATAACAGATAGATCTGAAAGAAGTGAAAAGCAAAGTTCGCTTGAAGAGCAAGCTGTTGAGAAATTCTTAGATGAAGAAGATGACAATACTAAAGCAATTAAATTAGCTTTCAAGTCGATTGTTAAAAATACAGTTAGAGATAGAGTTTTAAGCGGGGGTGCTAGATTAGATGGACGAACACCAACTGATATTAGAAATATATCTGCTGAGATAAACTTACTTCCAACTGTTCATGGTTCTTCATTATTTTTAAGAGGAGAAACACAGGTTTTGAATGTTACAACTTTAGGTATGTCAAGGCTTGAACAGATGCTAGATACTATTGATACAGTCACATCAAAAAGATATATGCATCATTATAACTTCCCTCCATATTCTACAGGAGAAGCTTATCCAATGAGAGGACCAAAGAGAAGAGAAATTGGTCACGGTGCTTTGGCTGAAAAAGCATTGGTACCTGTTATTCCTCCAAAAATTGACTTTCCATACACTATCAGAGTCGTAAGTGAAGCTATTTCTTCAAATGGATCCACTTCTCAGGCTTCAGTATGTGCATCCAGTTTGTCATTAATGGCTGCGGGTGTTCCTATAAGAGAACATGTTGCAGGTATCGCTATGGGGCTTATTTCTAAAGACGATACCTATGTTACTCTCACAGATATCTTGGGTGCTGAAGATGCTCTAGGTGATATGGATTTTAAAGTTGCTGGAACAAGAAATGTCATAACTGCATTACAACTAGATATGAAAATAGAAGGTCTTCCTGCTGATGTATTAAGAAAAGCCTTAAATCAAGCTATGGATGCAAGACATCACATACTAGACATTATGGAAGACACTATTGCTCAACCAGCAGAAAGTCTATCTGGTAATGCACCAAGACTTGAAACTATAGAATTACCTAAAGATAAAATTGGTGAAGTCATTGGTCCAAAAGGTAAAAATATCAAAAAAATCGAAGAAGAAACTGGATGTTCTGTCGAAATTGACGATGATGGTATTTTAACACTTGGGTCAACTGAAGAAGAAGCAATAGCAGCAGGTAAAGAAATGGTTATGTTAATAATCGATCCACCTGAAGCGGAAGTTGGGGCACAATACGATGGAGAAGTTGTAAGTGTTGCAACGTATGGAGCTTTTATAAATATTCTTCCAGGTAGAGATGGATTATTGCATGTATCAAAATTTCACTCATCTAAAAGAGTAAATAATACTGAAGCAGTTGTATCAGTTGGAGACAAAATTAAAGTCAATGTAGATTCAATTGAAAATGGAAAAGTAAGTCTTTCACCAGTTGAAGATTTAGAAATCCCAGAAGAAGCAGAAGGCGGAGATTCAAAAAATTCCCGTGATAGAAAACCTTCCAGATCTAGAAATGGTAATAGAAATGGTAGAGATAAAAAATCAGATAACGGTGGAAAGTCTTCAAACAGAAAAAGAGTTTCTTTTGAAGATGAATTTGAAAAGGGACTCTAGGTTACTTTCTATTTCCAGTTAATTTAGTTGGATTTGTAGGTTCTGTCGTTACATAAGCATCAGGATTAATTTCTGATACAATTTTTAACACTTCTTTTAGTCTTTTTCTTGGAGTTACACACCAAGCTATACTGACTTCTCCTTGCATGCCTTCTCCATTAATAATTGTTACACCGAATTCATTTTTTCTTAATTCTTCAGCTACTTTCATACTGTCACTATCTTTAGGTGCAAATATTCTCACAACAATATCACCAATTGCTATTGTGTTTTCAATGTAAGAACCCATAATTGTTCCCGATGCAAACCCAAGCGCATAGCCAAAAATCAATAATGGATCATTTAAGTCTTGTATTACTCTTGATATGGCTACTACCCATATAGCTGATTCGACAAACCCCAATACAGCACCAAAGACAGGCTTTCCTTTATTTACATAAAGCACTCTTAATGTGCCTAATGTTTGGTCCAATAATCTTAATAAAAAAATTGAAAGAGCTGCTACTAAGATGTTCATATTCGTATTGTAAGTTTTTTATTATTTTATGGAGGCAGTTAATTCTTTATACACATTAGACATTTTTTCATATGTTTCTTCAACTAATTGATCGATAGTATCTTTTGTATATTTTGAAATGTCAATTGGTTCCAGTGTATTGATGATTGCTTTACCACTAGTCATAAATTTTCCACCTCTTGGCCATATGTCACCAGTTCCAGCAATGACAACAGGAAGGATTGGAATATTATTATCTAACGCAATATGAAAAGCACCACTTTTGAAAGGTAAAAAATTATCTTTCTTTGCTCTTGTTCCTTGAGGGTAGACCATAAGTGACCATCCATTACTAAATAGAGTTTTTGCTTGGTCATTTATACTTTTTCTATCATTTTTATCTGATCTATCAACTTTTATAAAATTAAAAGATTTTGCAGCAGTTCTAAAGAATGGCAGTTTGTACACTTCTTTTTTTGCCATAAATACCCACTTAATTTTAAGAAATCTAAATTGCATCATCGGATCTAAATTAGATAAGTGATTTGAAATCACAACATAAGGCTGATTTTTTTTATAATCGTAATTTTTAATCAACGTTACCTTTGATCTCGCAGCCCACATCCAAGGTATCGTCCAGCTTTGTGCTATGTAATATTTAGCTTTTGTGAATTTGTTAAAAAGACCTACAAACCAAATTGAGTATGCAACTGGGATGGTGTAAATACCCATGATCAACAGATTGATCCATGTAAGTAATTTGTTCTTCAACATGTTGTAAGTGTAATGTAGAACTATCTAGATAATAAATTATGTTAGAAAAAATAGAATTAAGGAAGAAACTAAAAGAAATTTCAATGGTCAATGCTGAATACACTCAGATAGTTATTGATAAGCTACAGAATGTTATTAAAGATAAGATTGTATGTACATATATACCTCTTGAAAACGAAGTCAACATAAACATGCATCTAAAGGGCCAGTCAGTTTTAGCAACAACATGCCTTGAGGATGGAGAAATAAAAATATGCATTTATGAGGAACCATTAGAAAAAAACAGCTTCAATGTGTTTCAACCAACTAATTTAAAATTAATTGATAAAGTAGACATATTTTTAGTACCAGGAGTCGGTTTTGATAAAAAAGGTACTAGGCTAGGCAAGGGCAGGGGTATTTATGATCAGCTTTTATCTCGCCATTCAAAATCTACATTTATTGGTATTACAGATAAAAATCATTTAATAAATGAAATTCCATCTGAAAGTCACGATATTCTTATGCACAGTTTGATAACTCATGATGAATTTATTGACATATTTTTATAGTATCCTATACCTATGGAAGTAAGTGTAAATGTTGGGTATTTTGGTCCACATATATCAAGTGAGAAATCTTTAATTAAAGAATTAGATGAAATAGGTATATCTTGTATATGGACAGCTGAAGCATATGGTTTTGACGCAGTCACCCCACTTTCATATTTTGCCGCATTAACAGATAAATTAAAACTGGGATCTGGCATCATGCAAATTCCTGGTAGGTCTCCTGCTATGACCGCAATGACAGCCGTTACTTTAGATAAACTCTCTGGTGGTAGGTTTAGATTGGGGATTGGGGTTTCTGGTCCTCAGGTTGTTGAGGGCTGGCATGGTGTTGCTTATGGAAAGCCATTAAAGAAGACAAGAGAATATGTTCAGATAGTTAGAGACATATTACAAAGAGATGGCAAAACTTCATTTGAAGGTGAGTATTATAACCTGCCATACAAAGGTGATGACGCATCTGGTCTAGGAAAACCATTAAAGCTTATTGAACAACCTGTAAGAAGTGATATTCCAATTTATCTTGCAGCAATTGGTCCAAAAAATATTGAACTTACAGCAGAGATTGCAGACGGATGGCTTCCTTTCATGTATTCACCAACCCTTGGAGATAAATTTTTTAATCAATTTTTAGAAAAAGGTTTTGAAAAATCAGGTGATCCAAATAAAAAAGAAAAATTTCAAATATCTGCTCCAGTATTTGCAAAGGTTTGCGACGAATCTGAAAGAGATGCATATTTAGCTCCTGCTAGAAATAATTACACCCTATATGTAGGCGGTATGGGAGCTAAAGATAAGAACTTTTATTTTAATTTGATGTGTGAATACGGCTATGAAGAAATTGCTACACAGATTCAGGAATTGTATCTTAAAGGTGAAAAAGCAGATGCAGAATCAATTTTTCCTGATGAATTGCTCGAAGACTTAACTCTTGTTGGCTCTAAAGAACGTATAAAAGAAAAGCTTGAAGACTGGAAAAACTGTAATGTAACAGAACTATCAGTCGCAATACCGCTTGATATTGAAACTATAAAATTTATTAAAGATTGTTTCTAAATGAGTGAATTGACCCCTGAAGAGATAAATGTTTCTACTTGGAAAATACCAAGTCCTCTTGGAATAATTGGAAGTCATGCAAATGGTGAATTTAATGGTATGACAGCAAGTTGGATAACTCAGGTCAGTATGGATCCAGCTCTAATTGGTGTTGGTATTGATAATAAGAGTGTGACGTTCAGGTTAATGAATCAAAGTGAATATTTTACTTTAAATTTGTTTTCGCCTGATTATACAAAAGTATTTGTAAAATTTTCTAAACCTGCTGAATACACAGATGGCTTTCTTAATAAAGAACCCATTTTTTTAACCAAAAATAATGTACCTATCTTTCAAAATGCAACAGTCTGGTTTGAATTAAAAACAACAAAGAAAATTGACTTTGGCACTCATACCTTTTTTCTGGGAGAAATAATTAATTGCAAAACATTAAATCCTGAAGATAGAGTTGCCTATATGGGGGATACTCGTATGAAATATGGTGGTGTTCCAAGAGGCGGGCATTAGTTTACAATAAATTAACATACTAAATTAGTGTTTCTGAATTTTACTCCTTATAATTCTCACATTAAGGAGATACATTGAAAATTAAAATAGGTGATGTTGTTAGTGAACTTTCTTTACCCGCTATTGATGGTTCTGTATTCGATTTAGAAAATATAAAGGGTAAAAAGGCATTGGTATCTTTCTATAGGTACTCATCATGTCCCTTTTGTCACTTAAGAATTAATGAAACTATAAATAATAAAGAAAATTTTGGAGATAATTTTGAAGCGATCGCAATATTTAACTGCACATTAGAAAGTCTACAAAAATCATCAACAAAACATGATTCTTCAATACATATCCTTGCAGATGAAAAAAGGTTATATTTTGATAAATACAGCGTTGAAAAGAGTGGATTTGGCGTATTTTTAGGCTCAATTGTAGGTTTTTTTAGATTTATGAAAGCAATATTCATTAAAGGATTTAATCCATTTACTAGTCTAAGTGGTGCATTTACAGGTTTACCTGTTGATGTTTTAATTGATGAAAATGGAGTAGTGCAAGATGTAAAGTATGGAAAAACTACCATTGACCATATTTCGATGTCTCAAGTTATTTCATTCTCAAAAGCTTAAAAATATTTAATGTGTCTTGTAAATAACTATCAAAAAAATTCTATGATATGAAAAAATTATTATTTAAATTTACAACATACATAGGACTCTTTGTAATTCTTCCAATATTAAAACTATTAGGTAAAAAATTTTATGAAAAAAATGTAGTACCTAAACTTATTAATTATCTTTGTGGAACAAAACCGAATCAATATCAAAGAAAAAAAATTGTACCACTTGCTGTCGGTGATGTTGTAGAAATCGGCATAGGTCCTGGTTTAAACTTGCAATATTATAATTCAGAAAAGGTTAATAAAGTTATAGGAATAGATCCTTCAAATGAATTAAATGAAATAGCTCAAAAAAAAGCTGATAAAGTTAATTTGAATATAGAGTTCAACCTCTCCTCAGCAGAACAAATAAATTTAATGGATTCTAGCTTTGATTCAGTTGTTTGTACGTTTTCATTATGTTCTATACCAAACCCGGAATTGGCTTTAAGTGAAATTTATCGAATTCTAAAGCCTGGTGGAAAATATTATTTTTGTGAACATGGCATATCTCCAGATTTTTTAACAAGAATGTTACAATATATAACAAGTGGTTTTTATCCAAGCCTTTCAGGTGGTTGCCACGCTAATAGAGATATTATCAATTTAATTACTTCATCTGGGCTTGTAATTGAAGAAAATAGTACGATGTATCTTCCAGGATCAGTAAAGTTTTTAGGTTATAACTATTGGGGAATAGCTTCTCGTTAAAAATCCATTATCGAAATAATTGCATTTACACATGCATCAGGATTATCTTCTTGTAAAAAATGTCCAGCATTCTCAATTGTTACATGTGGCATATTTTTACATCCTGGAATATATTTTAAAAATGAATTTTCTACACCAGCAAATATAGGATCTTTATCACTAAAAGCACAGAGAAAAGGTTTATTCCACATTTTCAATTTTTCCCATGCTTCCTCATTAAATTTTCTACTAGGAGACATAGGGGATGAGGGAACAATATTCGGAAATTGTCTTACACCTTGTTTGTAGGTTTCATCTGGAAATGGTGCGTTATATGCATCTAAAGCTGACTGATCCAGTCCATTAGTGCCATTTCTAACTTGACCTGCAACGTGAAGGTCTTCTTTAATATTCATAAATTCTTTGAAGACTAAAAATCCAGTATTCAATGGTGCTTTACCAGTTGGTAACCCTGTATTGGCTGCAACTATACGATTAAATCTATCATCATATTTTGCTGCTAGCCTTAATCCAATCAAACCACCCCAGTCTTGACAAAATAATGTGATGTTTTCTAGATTAACTCCTTCAATCCACTGGGACATCCAATCAACAAATTCTTCATACGTATAGTGATACCTTGAAGTAAATTTATCCGATTTCCCAAATCCTGGTAAGTCTGGTACAACAACCCTATATCCCTCGTCTTTGAGTGGGTCAATCATATTTCTATACAAATAACCCCAGGTAGGATTACCGTGCATTAAAAGTATGGTTTCATCCTTATCTGAATTTTCATCTACATAGTGAATATTTATATCACCGTGACGTGAGTTAACAGTGTGAAAGTTCTCTTTATACTCCCAGTTTTCAATATTATTAAAATCTTCTAAATTTGTTTTTAATATTTCCATCTACCATTATTTTACAATTTATCGTTGGTCCATTCAGCTTTATTTTGAAGTTTATAAGTTATGGATAACATTTGTAACGACTCCCCAAACAAATGCTTCACTTTCATCTGCAATCACAATTGGATCAAACGCTTCGTTTTCTGGTTCTAAAATGATTCTTTTGCCTTTTTTACGATATCTTTTTACAGTCAGTTCATTATCTACAACAGCAATAACTACTTTTCCATCTTCAGCTTTTAAGCTTCTATCTACTACTAAGATATCGTCTGGAAATATACCAGCATTAATCATGGACTCTCCAGATGCTCTAACTAAAAATGTAGAAGCGGGATGTTTTACTAAATATTGATTTAAATCTATTTTGTCTTCTAAATAGTCGTCTGCAGGGGATGGGAACCCAGCTGCAACTTTATTACTATACATTGGTACTTCATATAGCCCTTTGTTGATGACCTCAGAGATATACTTCACCTTACTTACAGGAATACGGACAGCTTTTGTCTGCTCTCCATACTTGCCTTGACCTTTTGGTCTACCGGCCCCTTTTCTTGTTCCACCTCGTGGCATAAAAATGTCTTTCTTTTTTCTTAGAATAGTGTACAGTATTCAAAGGAGTAAGTAAGTGAATAATAAAATTTTTGCCCTAGTGGACTGTAATAACTTTTACGCATCTTGTGAGAGAGTATTCAACCCAAAGCTAGAAGGAAAGCCCATTGTTGTTTTGTCTAACAATGATGGATGTGTTGTTGCTAGATCAAACGAAGCAAAAGCTTTAGGCATACCGATGGGAGCCCCGTACTTTAAATACAAACAACTTATCAATAGAAACAAAGTTCATGTATTTTCATCAAACTACACTTTTTATGGTGATATGTCGGCCCGAGTGATGACCTCACTGAAATCTCTTGTCAGCGATATAGAGATTTACTCTATTGATGAAGCGTTTCTCGATATCAGTAGCTTTTACTACTGTGATTTAGAAGAGACGGCTCAAGAGATACGAAGGTTAATCAAACAGTGGACAGGGATTCCAGTTTCTATAGGTATAGGCCCAACAAAGACATTGGCAAAAGTAGCAAACAGACAAGCTAAAAAATACACAACATCTAATGTCTTCGATATACGAGATCAGAGCGTAAGAGATGAGATTTTAAAAGATCTACCACTTGAAGAGATATGGGGAATCTCGACAAGATGGGGAAGAAGGCTTCGAAAAATTGGAGTAGACACTGCTTATGATTTAACGCAGGCAAATGCTCGGCATGTTAGAAAAACGATCAGCATTGTGGGGGAGAGGATACATCATGAGCTAAATGGGATTTCCTGTATTGGTATAGAAGAGGTGAAGAATAAGAAAAACATCATATCCTCTAAGTCATTTGGTAGAAAAGTAATGCTAGTAAGTGAGTTAGAGGAAGCTGTTTCTAACTATGTTGCTAGAGCATGTGAGAAGTTGAGAGCACAGGGTTCTAGAGCACAAGGCTTGTATGTATTTTTAAGAACTAGTCCATTTGTTGATCCAGAGAAAAGATACAGCAACGGTATGAGTACATTTTTTTCAATACCAACAAGTAATACGTCAAAGATAGTCAAAGAAGCAAAACATCTAACACGAAAACTCTTTGTCTACGGGTATGAATACCAGAAAATTGGTGTAATGCTGTTAGATATTACTGACGCAGAGAACGAACAGTATAGTTTTTATGAATATGAGAACTACGATCAATCAGACCGTGTCATGGAGGTACTGGATGGCGTTAATAGCAGGTACGGATCAAGCACATTGACACTGGGAGCACAGGGTATAAAAAAAGACTGGAGAATGAAGTCGGAAAGAAAGTCTGCTGCTTACACAACAAATATGCTTCAAATACCAGTTGTGAAGTAAGAAAAGTGTGAAGTAATCTGTTTAAATTAAAGTTATGGTTTTAGAGAATCCATATGCACACTCACTAGATGGTCTTGAAATAGAGGACCCAGTACAAAGCTTTTTTGATTACTGCAAGAAACGTGAAGCCGTCCGTGTAAAAAGAGAGTCAGGAGAAGCATATCCTTGGAGTGATGATCCGATTTTACAAAAAGGGCGTTTTTTAAATGTTTTTAGAGAAGATGACAAAGTAAGTAAATCCATTATTAAATTTGCTGAACCAGTAAAAGAGGACTTACCTTTGTTGATCCAAGCTTTATTTTTTAGTAGGTGGTGCAACAGAAATTTAACTATTGACCAGCTAACGATAAATAATTTAGGTAATCCAGAAACTTTAAAAGAGAGACTTCTTGGTTTAGAGCAATGGGAGAACTACACAGCGTACCCAGTAGAAGATTCTTATTGGAATGAAAATTTATATAGTCGAATAGATGCAGCTACATACAAATTTTATGAAAAAAAAGATGAGTTAACCCAAATCGTTTTAAATTCAAATAAGAATGTTATTACTGCTACAAAGAATATAAATAAGCAATTTATGATGAGTAATGACTTCCCAATATTTATGGCTTTGATAGATATTGCTTGGTTTAGAGAAGATGTTATACCAATCACTACGGATGTTCCAACTGGTATTGGTGCAGAGCCATATTTAGACAGGCTCCAAAAGTTTCTAAACTTAAATAGTCACCAAGATGTAGGCCTTAGAATGATAAAACTTCAGGAAGAGTATTGGCCTGAAGCAAAAAGAGAGTTTTACCCCATTGATATAGAGTATCAATCTTGTGAGTGCAGGAAATACTTTAGCTATGTGAATGGAACAAAAAAATTTGAAGGAAAGAATCTTTTTTCTGTTTAATTAGAATAATTTACACCTCAATCTTAGAATACAATTTGTTAAAAAAAATTATATGAGGATGGCCTATTGAAAGTTTTTGAGTTAGCGAAAAAGCTAGGAAAATCCTCAAAAGAGATCTTACAAGCTGCTGATTATTTAGAAATACTGATAAAAAGTCATTTATCAAGCTTAAGCGAAGAAGAAGTTAAGCAAATTATTAAATATTTTAGAAAAAAAAGATTCCTTTTATTTTATAAAAAATACTTCTCACTGTTTCTTTTAATTTTTTTGTTAACAATACTATTTTCCATCATTAACCCTCAATCTGTTTTATCTGGAGAAGTAGACGCATCTCTAAATGAATTAGGAGAATTAACTTTAGATTGGGAATTTGATGATTCCGTAGAAAGTGCAATTTTGCTTATTGAGACAGATTCAGAACTATTTTTAATAGAGGTATTTGAGAGTGGTGGAAACACAATAGAGTGTTGTTATGATGAAAATTTAGCCGTTACATTATTTTTAACTGATAAAGAGGGTAATGAAGAAGAGCTCGAGACTAAAAATATAGAAGTTTCAAATAATATTTCAACTACTTCTACTTCTTCAACAACAACTACAACTCTTGCACCTACAACAACTACAACTCTTGCAGAATGTAATGATGAAGATTTTAAACCTTACACTCTTTATGATTCTGATGGCAATGCTAACACAGTATTGACCTGTAGGAATCAACAAGATGCACTTGACTTAGGTTATATATATACTACTAATCCAAATCCACCGACAACAACTACTCAGTCGTCTACTACTTCTACTTCAACTACGTCAACTACTACCACTCAGCCGACAACAACAACTACGTCAACTACTACCACTCAGCCGACAACAACAACTACGTCAACTACTAC
>SGYR01000019.1 GCA_004213405.1 Candidatus Actinomarinales bacterium | reverse complement strand
GGTCCATCAATATTTATGATTGGATTATTTTTATTTTATCCAGCAGTAAGAACTATTTATTTGAGTTTTAAAGATAGATATAGCAATGATTTTGTTGGTTTTGAAAATTATGTCTGGGCAGTTACCGATGCAGAAATGATTACAACAATTAGAAATCAGGTTATTTGGCTTATTGCTGTTGTGACCTTAACACTAATCGTAGGTCTTGTTGTTGGTTGGTTAACTGATAGATTGAATAAAGGTGAATCTTTTTTTAAATCAATAGTTTTTATGCCTATGGCAATATCAGCAGTAGGTGCAACCGCAATTTTTAAATTCATCTATGAATATAGACCTCCACCATTAACTCAAATTGGAATAATAAATGGTATTAGGGTTTCTAAAGGTGACAACTGTTACAACAATAGAATTATTGATGGTGATTTCTATGGTTTTGACGATGCGAGTTGTGTTGCACCTGTTGGTTGGTTGCAACAAAGAGACTTATCAGCACTTCCAATTGCTGAAACTCTTCAAGACGGAAGTTGGTTATCAAATATGTTTGTGAACCTTCCTATAAACACTCTTTTATTGATGGTGATTATGGTTTGGATGTACACAGGATTTGCTGCCGTAGTTTTTTCTGCTGGTATAAAAGCTATTCCTGCAGAGATAATGGAAGCAGGACAAATTGATGGAGCTTCTGAAATACGGATTTTTAGATCAATTGTTGTCCCATACATAAAAAGCACAATTGTAGTTGTGGGTACTTATATGGTTGTAACTGTACTTAAAGCTTTTGATATTATTTATGTATCAACAAGAGGAGATTTAGAAACTAACTTATTAGCTGTGAAAATGCTAGATGAATTTTCTAAATATAGAAATTTTGGCCGATCCTCAACAGTTGCAGTGATAATATTTATTTGCGTCCTCCCAGTCATCATTGGAACTGCACTCCGAGAGAGGGATAATTTAGATTCATGACAAGAAATACACAAAAATGGTACGACAAACCTATGACAAAACTAATTCTTGTCTCAATTGCATTGACTTGGATTTTCCCAATTTTTGGTTTCCTTTTAAGTTCATTTAGACCAGGAGAGGCAATAAAAAGAACTTCTTGGTGGGATGCAATTTATACAGGTACAATTTGGTCTGAATTAACTTTACAAAACTATCAGGAAGTCTTTAGAGCAGAAAATTTAGATCGATCATTTTATAATTCTCTTGCTGTGACGATTCCTTCTACAATAATCCCAATTACTATTGCTGCTTTCGCTGCATACGCTTTTGCTTTTATGGAATTTCGTGGGAAAAATATTCTATTTCTTTTTGTTGTTGGCTCTATGATTATCCCTTTACAGATGTCACTAATACCTTTAGTACAATTGTTTAAAGATGGAATTGAAATTGCTGGCATACCAATTATTCCAGCACTCGACTTAAATGGTACTTTTGTGGCTACCTGGTTTGCTCACACAGGGTTTGGACTTCCTTTAGCAACCTTCCTATTACGAGATTTTATGATGGGTCTACCAAGAAGTGTTATTGAGTCTGCAAAGATTGATGGTGCTACAAACTTTACTACTTTTTTTAGATTAGTTTTACCGCTATCCGTTGCAGGTATTGCAGCATTTGCGACTTTTCAATTTCTTTGGGTATATAACGACTTTCTAGTGGCAAATGTTTTCTTGGGTATTTACAAACCTGAAAATTTAGTCGTGACTTCTCACATGTCACAAATAGTTGTTGGTAGATTTGGAGAAGCTTGGCATTTGAGAACATCTGGAGCGATTATTTCAATACTTGTTCCGTTAGGTGTATTTTTTGGGCTTCAACGCTTCTTTATTAGAGGATTAATTGGCGGGGCTGTAAAGGGTTGAGCCTACTTAGATATTTATTAATATCTTTACTAATAATTTCCTGTACTACTACTAGTACCTACAACTATTCTATTGAATCCGAGAGTGAGATTAATCTGATTGATTCTAGATTTACTTTTAATATTTATGAGTCTAATTCAGAGAATATAGAAATAGAATTTCAAGCATTTCCCAAAAATTCAAGCATGATTGATAACATCGAAATGGTTTTTGATATGAAGTTTAGAGATGATTATGAAAGTGAGTTTAATGGTGTTTGTGTTGGTCCAAAATGGGATGATTTTGGAGCAGGAGAGTTCAGCATTTTATTAGAACAAAAATCTAATTTTAAATCTTCTATAAAAGGTAAATTTGTAAATGAGATAGATGATCGTTGTGATAATTATTTTTACTATGCTCGTTATTTAAATGTAAATATGAGTAACGGCGAGACCTTTTATGTTGGAGTAGCCACCGATTATGGAGGTGTTTATCCAGATGCTCCAAATATATGGAAAGTTGATAGCAATAAGGAAATTGAATTAATCTTCACAAGTAACATAGAGAGGTATAGTATTAATTTTGAATTGAGTAAATGATATGAAAATAGGTCTTGATTGGGGTGGAACAAAGCTTGAGGCTATCTCGTTAGACCCAGTTACAAATGAAGAACTTACAAGAAATAGAATTGACTCCCCAAAAGACGATTACCAAGATATCTTAAACGCTGTATATAACCTTATTCTTGAGACAGCAGATAATAATAAAGAAATAACTGTAGGCATTGGAATGCCTGGATCTCTTCATCCAAAAACAGGGTTAGTACAGGTATCAAACACAAAAGTACTTGAAGGACAAAATGTAAAAAAAGATTTAGAAGAAAAGTTGGGTTTTGAAATAAAAATAGCAAATGATGCAGATTGTCTTGCTTTATCTGAAGCTATTGATGGCGCAGGAAAAGAATTCAATTCAGTATTTGCAGTTATTCTAGGAACAGGTGTTGGAGCAGGATATGTTGTTAATCAACAACTTGTTGTTGGTCCAAATAAATTAACTGGAGAGTGGGGGCAAAATCCAATTCCTGGACCGATGGATGACTATGAAAAATCTATAAAAAGGCATTGTGGGAGAATTGGTGCGATAGAGGTATTTTTATCTGGTCCTGGATTAGAGAGTTGGTACGAATTTAAAACTAAGTTTAAGAAATCATCTAGAGAGATTATAGATCTATACAGGGGTGGAGACGAAGAAGCAAAAGAAATAATGAAAGTGTACTTTGAAAGAACTGCTAGAGCTTTTAGTTCATTTGTTAATATTCTTGATCCTGATGTAATTGTTTGTGGAGGAGGTATGTCTGATATAGATGAGCTTTATGATGAAATTCCAAAAAACATTATCCCTTACCTTGCTTCTGACATATTCCTAACTCCAATAGTAAAAGCTGAACATGGTTCATCAAGCGGTGTTAGAGGCGCAGCACATTTATGGTAAATAGGCAATTTTTAGTAATATTTTTGTTTGTAACAATAGCTTTTTCATTCTTTGCTTACCAGCCAATTGATGTTGTTATTGCAGGCCCGCAAATGACTGATCTAGAAAAGTTCGAAATAGAGTTAAAAAGCATTGAAGACTCAACTGGTATAAAAATAAAATATGAAACATACTCTGACATAGAAACTTATTTGATAGAAAATAGTAATTCTGATGTTGATATTGCAATAATTCCAAACCCACAAGGAGTTACCAATTTAGGTGAGAGAGGAATTATTTTGTCAATAGATCAAATAGTTTCAAGAGAAACAATGGAAAGTTATTACTCAAAGCACCTTCAAGAAATTACAACATCAAATAATTCAAATAAAAATTATGGAGCATTTTTTAGATTATTTCCAAATTCATTAATTTGGTATAGTGTCGACAAATATGAAGAAATTGGTTCACCGAAGTTTAATTCTTACAATGAGCTTCTTGAGTTCACAACTAATTACTCAGTAGAAAATAAAGACTTATGGTGCTTAGATATTGAAAGCGGTGCTTCTACGGGCTGGATAGCTACTAATTGGTTAGAGGACATAATACTAAACAACTACGGAGTCGAAATTTATGACCAATGGAGCAAACAGGAAATTCTTTCCTCAGAAAAATCAATTTTAAATTCTATAAACAATATTGGGAAACTGGTCTTTACTGAAAATGCTGTATATGGGTCAAATAAGAGAATCGTTCGTAAAGAGTTTAGAAATAATTACAAAAACTTACTTAGCGAAGAGGTTGATTGTATTTTTTCATGGGGAGGTCATTATGCTAGTTTTTATATGCCAGAGAATAAACAATTTAAAACGGACTACGATTTTTTTAAATTTCCATCACCTCTTAACTCGATTGTAGGAATAGGTGATGTATTAACTGTTTTAAATTATGATGAAGATACCAAATTGGTTTTTAATAAATTAATTGATGAGAGTTTTGGAGAATACTGGATGAGCTATACAGATTCTTCTTACATACCTGCAAATATTAAAAACATAAATTATATTTCAAACCCCATTGCTTCAAAAGAGAGAGACTTGATAATAAAATCACTAAAGGATAATTCATTTCGATATGATGCCAGTGAGCTAATGGAAAGAAAAATTGGAGCGGATGCTTTATGGGTTGCGTTAAAAAACTATATTGATATTGGTAGAGAAAGAGCTTATAGAGAGATTGAAGACATTACTGAAGAGTTAGATTCTAATTTCTAAATTATCTTATTGCTAATCCAGATTCTGGATCAAAATAATGCAATTTTGTAGGATCTAATGCCAAGTTTATTTTCTGACCTTCCTCAACTGTTGAGTTTGGATTAATTCTTGCTATAAATTTTGTTTGATTACCAAGTAAAGAGATGTCTTCTCCCTCGTCGGCTAGTATTTCTTCAATGGCTTTTGTTTGCACTGGCTTTATATCTTTATAAAAATGAACATATGTATCTGATCCCAGTTGCTCAAGAAGAGTAACTTCTATATTTACTTGTTCACTAAATTCTTTTTCATTTGCATAAATTGAGTCTTCAAAAGCCTCTGGTCTTATTCCAACTACAATTTCTTTTCCTTCAAATTCAGCAAGTGCTTCAGGTGCATTTGTGACTTTCACTTCGTTATCACCAAATTTTACTTTCATATTTTTTCCTGATTTTGTTGGGGTAGCATAGACAAAATTCATTGCAGGACTGCCTATAAATCCGGCTACAAATATATTTTTTGGATATAAATAAATTTCTCTTGGTGTGTCAATTTGTTGTAAAACACCTTTTCTTATGACAGCGACCCTATCACCCATTGTCATAGCTTCAACTTGATCATGAGTCACATATAAAGTAGTAGTTTCTAATTGAGCATGTAGTTGTCCTAGTTCAGCTCTCATTTGAACTCTTAATTTTGCATCTAAGTTGGAAAGAGGCTCATCCATTAAAAATGCCTGAGGGCTTCTAACAATTGCTCTACCCATTGCTACTCTTTGCCTCTGACCTCCAGAAAGTGCTTTTGGTTTCCTCTCAAGCAGCTCATCAATTTCAAGAGTTTTAGCAGCTTCTTTTACTTTTGTATCTATTTCATCTTTTGACAATTTACGTAATTTAAGTGAGAAGGCCATATTGTCATATACTGACATGTGAGGGTATAAAGCATAGTTTTGAAAAACCATTGCAATGTCTCTATCTTTAGGCGCAACTTCATTGACTACATTATCAGCAATTGAAATTTCACCTTCTGTGATATCTTCAAGTCCAGCAACCATTCTTAACAAAGTAGTTTTTCCACAACCTGAAGGGCCAACTAAAACTACAAACTCACCATCATTGATTTCAATATTGACATCTTCTAAAGCACGTGTTCCGTTTGGATAAACTTTGCCAATATTTGATATATTTATTGCACCCATAATTTAACCTTTTTAGTGTAGCTAAAAATTTGAAATTTTAAAACTAATTTACTCCTTATTATTATGTGATAATTCAATTTTGAATTTAAAATATCTATGTATGGTACAAGTTCCACTGACACGTGTTACTACACTCAAAGATATAAATCCTGAATCCATATCAGATTCAAAGTATGTTGTTTATTGGATGATTTCCTTTAAAAGGGTTGGATACAACTTTGCACTACAGCGAGCAGTTGAGTGGGCAAATCAACTTTCTCAGCCACTACTAATTTTGGAACCATTGATACTTGACTATCCCATGTCAAGTATACGATTCCATAAGTTCACCCTTGAGGGAATGAAAGAAGTAGATGAGCAGGTTTCAGGTTCAAAGGCTTTTTACTACCCATTTGTTGAACAGTCGGCAAGGGAATCTGAAGGGCTTTTAACAGATATTTCAAAACATGCTTCAGTAGTAATAACTGATGATTACCCAACTTATTTTGTGCCTCAAATGACAGCAAAAGCTTCTGGGGAGATAAATACAAGATATGAACTAGTTGACTCAAATGGTATTGTTCCAATCAGACTCTCAGAAAAAGAGTATGTAAGAGCTCATGACTTTAGAAGATATCTACATAAAAATTTAGAAGATTTTATTATTGAAACACCTCTTGAGAACTCATTAGATTTTTTGAACAAACAATTTGATGCTTCGCTGATCAAAGACATACAAGCTAAATGGATTCCATTTGATTTTAAGAATCAAAATATCGATGCTTTTCTTGAAAATTTGAATATAGATAAATCAGTTGAGATAAGTTCAATACAAGGTGGATACTCAAATGCTATAAAACAATTAAATAAATTCATCGAAGTTGGATATCAAGATTATGCAAAATATAGTAGCGATCCTTCAAAAGAAGCAAGTAGTCAGCTTTCTCCATATTTTCACTCCGGTCAAATCTCTACTCATGAAGTATTTGATAAAATATCTGAATTAGAGTTTTGGTCTCCAGAGTCCATAAATCCAAAAATGGTAGGAAGGAGAGAAGGCTGGTGGGGAAGCTCAGAAAACTTTGAAAGCTTCATGGATGAATTGATTACTTGGAGAGAGCTTGGTTACCATACATGTGTAAGACGTGCTAATTATAATCAGTACTCTAGTTTGCCAGAATGGGCTATAAAAACCTTACATGAACATTCTTCTGATGAAAGAGAGCACATTTATTCATTAGATGAATTAACCTATTCCCAAACTCATGACGAAATCTGGAATGCAGCTCAAAATCAGTTAAGAACTCAAGGAGTAATTCAAAACTATTTAAGAATGTTGTGGGGTAAAAAAATTCTTGAATGGACACCAAATCCACAAATTGCTCTTTCTTACATGATCACACTCAACGATAGATATTCTTTAGACGGAAGAGATCCAAATTCTTATTCAGGAGTTTTCTGGATTCTTGGGAGATATGATAGGGCGTGGGGGCCAGAGCGCAGTATATTTGGAAAAATTAGATACATGACTTCTGATTCAACAGCTAGAAAGTTTAACTTAAAGCCTTATCTTGAAAAATGGGGTAATGAATCGTTAGACGTCTCTACTAGTATTTCAAAATAAAGTTACATCGATTTTTAAAAAAAATTCAAAATAGCATTCACAAATGCACAAAATGAATAACATTATATTGTGATTAATTTCACAATGTAAAATTAAACAAAAGGAGTAGGCTAAAATGGCTGAACTTACTTACAGACTCTTTATGGTGGCAACAGTGGGTATGCTCGCTGGAACAGTATTTTTACTTGCATCATCAAGAGAAGTAGATCCAAAACACAGAAGAGGAGTATATATCTCCGCTCTTGTGACAGGAATAGCTTGGTATCATTACAACAAAATGACTGGCTCATGGGCTGGTGGAGAATTTGATACAGGCTTAAGATATGTCGACTGGATCCTAACAGTACCATTAATGTTCGTAGAGGTACTTGCCGTAACATCTTCAGGTGCAGAGTATAACGAGAAAGTTAGAAACTGGGGATTGGCTGCTGTCGTGATGATC
>SGYR01000018.1 GCA_004213405.1 Candidatus Actinomarinales bacterium | reverse complement strand
ATCATTAAGTACGTGGTTTATTAAATCGTGAATTTCATTTCCGACAACATGCGAAGCAACTGAGACAACACCTTTTCCACCCATCTTCATGAACTCTATAGTTTCAGCATCATTACCCGAATAAATATCAACTTTACCCTTAAGTACTTCTAATTCATTTTTAGAGAATTCCAAATCCCCTACCGCATCTTTAATGGAGTGTATCCCAATATCACCAACAAGTTTTTCTAAAGTTTCAATTTCAATTAGCGTTGCTGTTCGACCAGGAATATTGTAGGCCATAATTGGTAAGTCAGTGTTTTTAGAAATCTGTTCAAAATGCTTTAAAATTCCAAATTGTGATGGTTTTGAATAATAAGGTGTAACAATCATTATGCCGTCGACACCTATGTCATTAGCCATTTTTGTATACTCTATAGATTCTCTAGTAGAGTATGTACCGGTACCAGCAATTATCTTTGCCTTATCTCCAACAGAGTCTTTAGCAGTTGAATAGATAATCTTTCTATCTTCTTTTGTTAAGTTTGGTGATTCACCAGTTGTTCCTGATAAAACTAAGCCGTCAGATTTTTCATGAACTAATTTTTTACATATTCTCCACAAAGTATCGGTGTTAAGCACCCCATTATTATCAAAAGGGGTTATGACTGCTGTTAATAGCTTGCCGAAATCGCTCATACTTAGATATTAATCTTCTTAGCTATTAAATTTTCTAAACCCAGATTAAAACCCTCTAAATTGTGATAAAGATCGAGAACAACTTTCACTCCATAGAGGTATGCTTTTCTATCATGTACTTTATGATCTAAATTAAAAGATTCGTATTCATTTACGAAATCTACCTCTTGCTCAGCTAGAAATTTATCATCTCTTAAAGAATATATATTTTTGTTTTTCACATTATTAATTTGATAAAAGTCGCCATCTTGTTCGTGAGATTTTATTTCTGGTGGTAAAGAATTTGCTAAATCTATTGCAGTACCAGACGGTGCATCTTGTTTCTTTCCATGATGTTTTTCGGTAATATTTACTGAATTAAAATTATCAGAAAGGGCTAATGAGAATAGCTTCTGATATGCTGCGCCTATAGAAAAGTTTGGTATCACTATAACTTTTCTATCTGTGATTGTTTTTAATTTTGATAACATTTCTGAACTCACACCAGATGAACCAATAATTAAATCTGCATTTGAATTAAGTAGTGAGTTTATATTTTCATTAATTACTGAGGCAGGCGAAAACTCTAGGACAACATCTTCTTCTATATTTGTTAAATCTTTATAGATTTTGTATTCCTGTCCTTTGTAATTGGGATCATGAATTGCTGTTAGAGTAAAATCGTCTCTTGAATTAATGTAATCTGAAACAAGTTGACCCATTGAGCCCGCGCCACCAGATATCAAAACAGTGTTTTGTGCGATTTCATTCATCTTTGATAATTCCTTATACTTATAGTTGTTAATGATAATGATAATTAGATGAATTCAAAGAAAAAAAACATCGAAGCTCAAATAGTAGAAGATTTTGAAAAAATCAGACCTGCGATTACTAGGCTATTGCAAACTCAAATGAAAAATGATGATTTATCTCTTCGATATGGAAGATCAAAATCTAACGGTAAAAATGATATTGTAATAAATCCATCAATACTTGTTAATACAATATCAAAAACAAATCTTGATAGAGATGAGGTAATGATTGGTACAGTTGTGCACGAAGCTATACATGCAACAAATAACTATAGTTTAGACTCTGAATCCTTAAACAAACTATTCCCTGACGAACTTGATGATGTAGAAGATATTGATGATGTTCTCGAAATACTCACAGGTCCCTTTGGAAAATATGTATTTGACATCTTAATTCATTCAATCGAAGAAAAAATATTTGTGAAACAATATGAAGGTTTAAATTCAATTCTTGAAGATATTTATAATGAGTCATTTTCAGAAATAAAAAAGCTTAGTAATTTTAGTCAGTATCTTTCATTATTATTTCACTCAATAACTTCTTATATAGATCCTGAGTTTGAAAACTACAAAAAGCCTGTCGTAAGTTCATTGAATGAATCTTTACATATTTTAAAAACGTTGAACTATGAAAATGTGAACGTATCTGAATTAATAGAAGCTACAGTTCAGATGGTTGATATATGTAGACGTTACAATATTCTTCCAGACTTAGACAACTACTCACTTGGGGAACAAAAAGAAATTGAGGAGTCGCTTGATGAAAGTGTAGTAAATGATTTGAGTAAAGTTCTTATCCCCTCCTCCAACAACGTGACAACAGGCAATACTTTACAGAAATTTCTTGGTAAGACAGAGTCTAAATCAAATGATGATAAATTAAATCTAATGGATGATCATATATCCAAAGTAGGGGCATCAACTACAATCTATTTTCCATCAGGAAATACTGCAAAAGTTGTTGAAAATAAAATTCCAAACAATTACAAAAATTTATACAAAAATGGTCTAGAAACATATGAATCCTTATTGCAACAATGGAATTTACCTATTTATAAAGTTACAAATAAGATAAAACCCTACTTTATACACAACCAAAAAAGACAAAGAATTAGTGGATTTGATCAAGGAGATTTATCACCACACGTACCCATCATGCTTGCGTCTGGGAGATACGAGAGAATGTTTGAACAGAAACAAAGACTATCCAATAAATCATATGCAATATCCCTTTTAATTGATGGAAGTGGTTCGATGATTGAGAAAAATAAAGATGAACTTCATCCTTGGTCTTTAGCCTCAGCATTAATTGGTGCTAGTTATCTGTCCCAAATATGTTTTGAACTTGATATCGATTTTGAAGTTTCTATATTTAACAGAGCCTTTGCATCAGAGCATACTGAAAATGAAGAAACTTATATTAAAAGAAAATTTGCAGTTTCATCAATGTTAAATAGAACCTATGGGTCTTCAGCACAAGAACTTTACAGTACGGCAAATCATTATTTTATTAAAGAATTTAAAGACTCATGGAGAGAGAACTATCAGCAATTTATAGGACTCATAGAGTTTTCAAGAAACTTAAGAGATTCAATTGATATAGGAATAAGTGAAGATTCAATTCCACCAGTAAGTATGTTTGAAAAAGGTACTAACATCGATGAAATAAATATCATGCATGCAACAAAAAGATTACTAAACCATCCCTCGAATACAAAGATGTTGGTTGTACTGTCTGATGGTATGACTAGAGGATCATTGAGTGAACTTCAAAATAGTATAAACTTCGCAACAAAAAATGGTGTTGATGTAATAGGCATAGGAATTGGTAATAGAGGTTCTTGGAGAGAATATATTAATAATGTACAAATTGAAAAACCTGAACAGTTAATTCATTCCATAGTAAACATCACAAAGGATATACTTATTAAAAACATTAAATTAACATCTGGAGTTGCCTAATGGGGTCACAAAAATTTATAAATCCTGATAATGAAAAACAATCTGTTGAAATAGAGGAATGTAAATTAGATAAGAAATTAGGAGATTTTGACTCACGTAATAATCGAATTCCTGAAGTTGATGAGTTTTATGTAGACCTAGGTATGCAGTACAGACTTGCCCAGGTTATGAATTCAAAAAGTAAATCTTTTAAAAATGAGATTCCTATACACATTGCATTGATGGGACATATGGGAACAGGAAAAGATCATGATATAGAACAATTTGCAGCAAAACTACGATTTCCATATTACAGAATTCCTTTATCAGGAGAAGTTAGAGACGTAACACTTTTAGGATCTGTTCAGTTGTATGGAGATGGTAAGGGTGGAACTGAAAGCAGATGGCAAGATGGTGAGTTAACAAGAGCTTTAAGAGGACCAGCAATTGTTAACCTGTCTGAGCTTAATGCGGCGGGTCCAGAAGTTTTATTTGCTCTTCATTCATTACTTGATAGACACAGGAAACTAGAACTACCAAACGGAGAAGTTCTTTCTTTAAGAGAAGATACATATATTTTTGGAACAATGAACCCAACAAGTTTGAGAGATTATGCTGGCACCCAGTCATTAAATAAAGCATTCGCCGATAGGTGGGTCATATGGGATAAACCCTTTCCGAATAAAGAACAATTAGATGCTATTTTTGAAAAAAGATATCCCAAACTTCAAAAAGAATATAGAGAACTTATCATTAAATTAGCAACAGAAATTAACAACTCCTTTATGTCGGATGATATAAGTATCAATATAGAAACCCCCATGAGTTTGCGAACAATAGTAGAGAGAATACCTATTGGCTTAGATGTTTATGCAGACTCAGCAGATCCATTAAAAGATACTTGGGAAAATTTTGTATTGCCTCATGTTAATAAAGAAGACTTAGATCATTACAAAACTTTATGGAACACGATAGTTAGAAAAGGGCCTTCTATAAAACCTAAGCTTTAGAAAATTTTATTAAAGGGATATCTCTGTTTGTTCTTTTTCTGTACATTTGAAACGTTGGATACACTTCGTCTAATAAACCCCAGTAATATTCTTTTTCAGAAGATTCGATTAATTCGTAAGTAGCTTCAAAGCGTTCATTGTTTATTGTGATAAATGGATTGTCAGTTGAAAGGTTATAGAACCAATCTGGTGTTTTATCATTTCCACTGTATGAAGCCGCAACTATAAAATCATTTTCAAAATTTGCATAAGTCAAAGGTGTTTTTCTAAGTTGATTAGTTTTACTACCAATAGTTTCAAGTAAGAGAATTTGGTCCCCTATTATTTTTTCACCTAGGAAAGAGTGATTGAATCTCATAATTTTTGAATGAATTTTTGAGATTAATTTATAAAACCATTCCGGCCAGAGGTGTGCTGACTTACCTAGTAATCTCCACATTGATTACTTAATTTAAAAATCTTCCTGATTTTCTTCTTGATCTTTAAATTTTGGATCGTACTTTTTGAAAAAATCTTTTAATTTATTTTCTAAATCATCAGTTTCTAAATTAGCTAATTCATTTCTAAGCTTTTTAATTTCAATTTTAATATCGACGTTTTCATCCATAAGCCTTAAAACATACCTCAATCCAAGTGCTAAAAGAACAAATTTAAAGATTTTCTTCATAAATGCATCATAAATAGAAACTTATTTTAAAAAAAGTTTTTTTTGATGAAATTGCCACTGGAGTTAATTGTTGACCTCAAGTAAACTTAGTTAAGTGCAAGAAATATTAAGTAATCTCGTTGCAGAACAGCAATTATTAGACCAATACCTTCAAAGTATTCCTGTTAGAAATTGGAATACTAAAACTACATACAAAAATTGGGATATCACAGCTCATGTTAGCTACCTTGCAGCTCTTGAAGATCTTGCTCATAATGCACTAAAGAAAAAAGGTACTGACTTTAATAAATATAAAGGGCCTAAGGGCTTAGAAAAATTTGAAAAAGAAGCAATTAAAAAAGGAAATGCCATGAGACCACAAGATGTTATTGAATGGTGGAGAATGTCTAGAGCTTCTGTCATTGAAACATTAGCTAAATCATCTCCAGGAAAAAAATTAACTTGGTGGAAAAATGAAATTGATTGTAGAACATTCGCACTTACAAAATTGGCAGAAACATGGGCACACAGTTTAGATGTTTATGATGCAATGAAAAAAGATTACGAAGACACTGTACGCGTTGAACACGTAGCACTTTTTGGGTGGCTAAATGCAGAACAAGCCAGTAAGGTAAATAAAGCTAAATATCAAGATTTAAGAATAGAACTAATCGGACCAGAATATAAGGCTTGGCAATTTGGTGACGAGGAAAGTGAAAATAGTATAAAAGGAAATGCTAGCGACTGGTGTAGAGTGGTTACTGGTAGAGTCCCTAAAGGTCATAAGCTTACACTTTCAACTGAAGGTGATTTTGCCAAAAAATTCGTTAAATTTAATCATGTAAAAATATAATGCAAGTCTACGGAGTAGTTCACTTAAAAAGCCTCCCCGGCTCCCCTTCTAACAGGTTATCTATTGATGAAATTATAGATTCAGCACAAGAAGATGTTAATAGCTTAGTTTATGGTGGTGTTGATGGAATCATAATTGAAAATTTTGGAGACACTCCTTTTGTGAAAGATGATATTTCAAAACGTACTCTTGCTAGCTTTACTACAGTTGTAGAAAATTTATCAATAGAACGAGATATTAAAGTTGGAATAAATGTTCTAAGAAATGATGGTATTGCAGCTCTTGCAATTGCCGAGGCTACTAAATCACAGTTTGTAAGAATCAATGTTTTAAATAACACTATGTTTACCGACCAGGGTGTTATAGAGGGTGATGCTCACGGAGTTAATCAGTTTAAATCAAGACTCAATAGTTATGTAGAAATCTATGCTGATGTATTTGTTAAACATGCTGTACCACCTCCCGGTTCAAAAATTGAAAACCATGCAGAAGAATTGATTCATAGAGCTGGTGCAGATGTGGTAATTGTTACAGGAGATGGTACTGGACATGAAATAAATATTGAAGATTTACAAAAAGTAAGAAACATTGTTCCAAATGGTAAACTCGCTATTGGATCGGGAGTAACTTCAACAAATGTCGATGCCTATCAAGATTTGGCAGACATACTAATTGTAGGAACTAGTTTTAAATTTGATAATGATGTTGCTAAAAGGGTTGACATCAATAGAGTTGAAGAGTTAGTAAGAAAAATAAAATAATTTTTATTACAACAATACAAATCTGTTACTTAACTATTATTTTTACTTGAATGGAAGCCTTACTTAATCCGGCACTACTATTGTTCCTTTCAGGAATCCTGATTGGAACTCTATTTAAATTAATCCTTCCAAACTCTATTTCTAAATACTTGGGATATTATTTGTTGCTTTCACTGGGCCTTAATGGTGGAGCAAGCCTTCAAGAAAATGGATTTATAAATGAAGTTATAAGTGCATTAACACTTGGAGTGGTATTTGCTCTTTTAATTCCAATTATTGCTTATTTTTATCTTAAAAATTTACTCAATAGCGATGATGCGGCCGCACTTTCTGGAACTTATGGATCGGTAAGTGCTGTTACATTTGTGACAGCTATTGCATATCTCACAACTACTAATCAAAACTTTGACAACTATATGTCTGCTGTTTTAGTTGTTATGGAGTTCCCAGCAATATTTATGGCACTCTATTTAGTTACGCATAATAAGCAAAATAAAGGCAATAATTTTGATACTATTAAGACAGCATTTTTAGAAATACCCAATATTATTTTGATCTCATCATTGTTTATAGGATATTTTGTCAATCAAACTCTTTTATCTAATTTAGATTTCATAATTGTTGAAATATTTGACTACGTTTTATATGTGTTTTTATTTGTTATGGGAACTAGGGTCGCAAAGAGAATTGGAGAACTTAAAGGCAAAGGAGCTAGCCTAATTGTTTTTGCTTTATGTACCCCATTGATTGGTTCAATTATTGCTTTATTAGCATCTATAAACTTTAATTTTTCTGTCGGCAACGCAACATTGCTTATGGTGTTAACAGCAAGTGCAAGCTATATTGCCGTACCAGCAGTTGTAAAAGACGCTATACCAAATGCAAATCCTGCTATTTACCTTGGACTTAGTTTAGGTGTCACATTTCCATTCAATATCATTGTTGGAATACCTTTGTATAACGAATTAGCTAAATACTTTATTGGCTAATTAAAGTAGGAAGCCTCCATCAATGGTTACCACTTCGCCTGTAATCCATGATGCATCTTCACTAGAAAGAAAGTAAATCAAACTTGCAATATCTTCTGGTTCTCCTAGTTTTTTAAGAGCATGGAGGTCCGCACTTCCCTGCTCATCCCCTGCCCAGAGCATTTCTGAAAGCTTAGTTTTAACCACAGCTGGAGCAATTCCATTCACTCTAATATCAGGTGCAAGTTCCATTGCTAATTGTTTTGTCATATAAATCAATCCTGCTTTTGAAATATTGTAAGCCCCCATGTAGTGCGCAGGCTTAATTCCACCAACAGAACAAACATTCAGAACAGATTCGTTTAACCCAGCTTTTACAGCTTCTCTTGTCCACATTAAAGGACCCATTAAATTTACATCCCATGTCTTTTGTACAGCTGATAATTCTACATCAAGCAAGCTTCCGCCTGATGGATTAGTGCCAGCGTTGTTAACTAAAACATCAAGTGAACCTGTTTCTTCAATTACACTTTTACATGTTTCTGTTGCTGCTGCAAGGTCATCTGCTCGTGCTACAAATCCTTTTAATTGTGGATTTTCTGAAAGTACTGCGTCTAGGTTTTCTTGTTTTCTTGATGTAATATATACATTCCAACCTTGCTCAATAAATTTTTGTGCGGTAGAGAGGCC
>SGYR01000017.1 GCA_004213405.1 Candidatus Actinomarinales bacterium | reverse complement strand
AAGAATTGTTTAAAGGAAAGTATAATGTTTTGAAAGACCTTGGATTTATTGACTCAATAAAAGGTAAAGTTTTAAAGGAAACTTATAGAGATAATCTAATTCCAGCAATTCATTTATACCATACAATTAATAATCAGGATATTGAAATGAAACTAATGTATGTTTCATCTGGAATAAGTAATGAAAAACTAGAATTTACTCTTAAGGATGAATTTAATCATTTATTTAATAAATTTTATTCTTCTATAGAAAAAGTTAACAAAATTGAATACTCGCATGGTATTAAAAAAACTACACAAATTAATTTATCTTGGTTTAGTGTATTTTATGAGTATATGAAATCTGGAAATATTGAATACGTAATAAATAAATTTAATTTGAATATTGGTGATTTTATAAAGGCAGCAAAAGAAGCATCTGAAATATCAAAAAAATTGTCAATTATTTATGAAGACGATACCTTTGAAGATATAAATAAAATCTTTGATAATAATTTGATACAAAAAACTATGTCATGAAAACATACATTGTAATTCATAACCTTAATTCAAGAGGAAAAAATCTTTCACAAGAATACATTGAAGATTTATTTAAAAGTAAGAACATTCCTTTTATATACTTTTCAACTTCAACAATCAATGAACTTAATAACGTCATAGTTGAGTATTCAGATACTAACAAATTCCAATATTGTGCTATCGGGGGAGATGGAAGTTTAAATTCATTGATCAATGCTTTGATGAATAATAGTATTGAAAATCCAGAAGTTGCTTGCCTACCTGCTGGCAGCGGATCTGATTTTATTAGAACATTTGCACTTCCACAAAATATTGAAGAAACTATAAATCACTTAACTACAGATTCTTATTATGAGGTCGATGTCGGAAGAATCGAAGCTGAAAATAAATCTAAATATTTTATAAATGTTTTAAATATTGGATTTTTGGCTTCCTCAGTAGAAGTAAGTGAAAAGATGCCTAAAATAATACGAAGGTTAAGATATCCAATTAGCTTTTGGATTAAAATATTTTTTGCTAAATCAAAAAATATATCTATAAATTTAGGAAATTTCGAATTTAACAATAATGCTTTCAACATATGTGTATGCAATGCACAATATTTTGGTGGAGGCTGGAATATTTCACCAAAGTCTAGCTTGCAAGATGGTAAGTTCAATGTACAAATATTTGCAGTATCAAAACTTAAAGCAATGAAGATATTTTTCTTAGCTCAAAAGGGTTTACACCTTAAGGAATCTGACGTAATTGTTAGAAAAGCTTCAAAAATTGAATTAAAAAGCGATGAACCAATAGAGATTGATGGTGATTACTTTGCAAGCGGTCCAGCCAATATATTTATTGAAAATTCTGCCATACGTTTCAAAATTTAGTAATATTTAAGGCAAGTTAGGAGTTATATGGCTAAAAAAGAAACTGAAGAATTAGATGAACCTACGCTAGAAGACCTTGAAGAAGAAGATATTGAAGAGATTGAAACTCCATCAGAAGAAGAAGAAAAAGAGGAAGTAGAAACAGAATCTCTAGAAGCAAGGGTAGAAACTGAAAAAAAATCGGTAGATGATGCAGATGAAGCCGAAGGATCTTTTATGTCTGTTGATGCTGCAGAAAAAAGAAACGTAAAAAGCTCAGATTTAAAACTAGATGAAATTGCTGATGATAAAAAAGATGACGAGTTTACATGTTCTGTTTGTTTTTTAGTATTAAGAAATACTCAGTTAGCAAAACCAAGATCAAAAGTATGCGCTGATTGTGCATAAGCATAATGATTTAGGTTTCACTTTTACTGTTGAGACTGATATAGAAATTCCTAAACAGTTGTCTGAATCATTTTTTCAAAGAATGTCAAATATTGACGAAAATTTATTGAATTATTATTCGAATGTAGAATTAAATGAATCTAAAAATTTTTTACTTTTATGCGAAAATGAGCCTATTGGTTATGCAAAATTATATCAAGATAAGGAATATTCACTCCTCACGGAAATATTTGTAAAAGATGAATTTAGAGAACTTTCATTGGGTACTTTTCTACTAAATTGTATAAGAGATTATGTTGAAACAATTCAATCCTCATTAAGAACAATTACACTTCCAAGCGATAGAGTTGCAAAGAATTTTTATGAAGCAAGTGGAATAACAGCCAGAGTTTTATTAATGGAAGAAAAACGTGAGCATAATCGCTACAGACCTTGATGGGACTATATTCAAAGGACAAACTTTAATTGATGGTGTTAAAGAAGGTTTACTGAAAATTATTAATGCAGGTATTGAAATATACTATACAACAAATAATAGCTCTCAAACTCCTAGTGAAATAAAAGATAAGCTTGAATATTTACTCCAATTAAATATAGACATATCAAAAATTATTACACCATTAGTTATTTTTCAAAATCTGTATTCAAATAATAAATCAAATATTTTTATTTACGGATCAGATAATTTAAAAAATTATATAAAAAATTTGAATATTAACGTCACAAGTCTAGAAAATGCAGAATTAGTTCTGATAGGTCGTAAAGAAGAAAACAATTTTTCAGAAATAAATGAGATTATTAAAAATGTAAGTTTAGGTAAAAACATACTGAGCCTTAATAAGGATCTTACATTTCCAACTGAGTTTGGTGAAAAGGCTGGGAATGGAGCAGTTGTAAAGATCATAGAAGATAAATTGTCGATTAACATACCTACTTTAGGCAAATCAGGAGATCACTACAGTTCATATTTTATTCAAAACAAAATAACAGTAAATTATGTAATAGGAGATAGGGTTGATACAGATATTATTTTCGGAAAAAATTTAAATGCAAAAACATTTTTAGTATCTTCAGGTATCAAAAATTATTTAGATGTCAATATTGCTGATATACAACTTAATAAATTTTCAGATGTTGTACCTTTTCTTACTGAACAATCTTAATAAAAGATAACCAAATATAAATCCACCCACATGTGCTTCCCAGGAAATATTTTGATCACCTAGTGCAATAAATATTTGAGAAATAAACCAAAAAATCATAAAAAATTTAGCTTTGATTGTAGTTGGAAACAAGAAACCAAATGGGACTAGAACTAATAACCTTGCATTAGGAAACATATAAACGTAAGCACCCATCAATCCAGATACTATTCCAGATGCTCCTACTATAGGAACTAAACTTTCTTGGTTGAGAAAAGTATGAGAAACAATACTTATTACACCTATGAATAAAAGAAAGAATAGATATTTTACTTTACCAAGCTTGTCTTCAACATTATTTCCAAAAATCCAAAAACTCCATAAATTTCCTAATATATGTAAAAAGTTTGCATGAAACAAATTTGCAAAAATGACACTTAAATATAAATTCTTGCTTGGAAAGATCACTTTGAATTGATCGTAAAAGCAACTGTTATTATAAAATTGTGATTCTGATAATGGAGCAAAATTGACAAGCTCACATGGAATCGCTGAATATTGATAAAAGAAATTTATTAATTCAATTTGGTTTTTTGGTTGTATCAATATAAAAACTAAAACTGTTGAAATCATAAATACTCTGGTAATAACAGGTGTATTTCTTGCAGGATTTATATCTGATATAGGTATCACTTTATGAACATTATAAGTCACCTATAATGTATTTATGGTTAAGTTGGCAATTGTTTCTTCAAAAAAATATCTTAAATCGAAACAAGCTGTTGATTTTCTACAGTATTTAGATAATCAAAATATAAGTTATGATAAATTAATACTTGAAGACAAGAGTTATGAAAATACATCCAAAGATACTTTTAATTTAATAATAAGTATAGGGGGTGATGGAACAGCTCTTAAAGCTATGAAACTAGGATGGACTAACTCTGTACCTGTTTTAAATCTTGGTTCTGGCAGAGTTGGTTACTTAGTAAATTCATTCGAAACCATTAATTTACAGGAATTAGTAAAAAGTGATTTTAACAACTTCAAGAAAAGAGTTCCTATTATTCAAAATAATGATGAACAAGAACCAGCATTTAATGAAATAGTTTTAATTAAGAACTCTCCAACACGTATGTTAGATATTCAAATAGAAACATATGATCAAGATGTAAAGTTGAGAGCTGATGGAATTATAATTTCTACTTCCATGGGTTCTACTGCATACAATTATTCTGCAGGAGGTCCTATAGTGCAAACCAGTATTGATTCATTAATAATTACTCCTATATCTCCATTTACAAAATTTCCAAGATCAATTGTTTTAGATAAACGTTCAGAAGTAAAAATTATTGTTCAGAAGAATCAAGATTTCTCTGTACAGTTTGATGGAAATGAATTACAACAATGTAACGAACCCAACGATCTATCCTTTACTTATAAATTATCAGCTAATGCACTCAAAGTTTTAGAAGAAAGCAATAAGCCTAAACTAGATCACTTTTTAAACCAAATACTTAGATAGTTCTTCACAATAAAAATAAACCTGTTATTATTTTCACGTGACTAAATACATATTTGTCACTGGCGGTGTAGTCTCTGGTCTTGGCAAAGGGATTACTTCTGCGTCTCTAGGAAACCTGCTCAAAGCTAGAGGTTTATCAATTGTAAATCAAAAATTAGATCCTTATATTAATGTTGATCCAGACACAATGAATCCGTTTCAGCATGGAGAAGTTTTTGTTACTGAAGATGGTGCTACAACAGATTTAGATTTAGGACATTACGAAAGATTTACTGGAGTTAATTTAAGAAAAGATGCAAATGTTACAACTGGAAGCATTTACAGAAAGGTAATTGAGAGAGAGCGAAAAGGCGACTATCTTGGTGCAACTGTCCAAGTTATTCCTCATATTACAGATGAAATTAAAAGAAGGATTAAAGGCATATCCAATGAAGTAGATGTGCAAATTACTGAAATAGGAGGCACAGTTGGCGATATTGAGATACTACCTTTTCTAGAAGCAGCAAGACAAATTAGAAAAGAGTTTGGTCAAGAAAATGTAATGTTCGTTCATGTTACCCTCGTACCTTTTATTGGTCCAAGTACAGAACTTAAAACAAAACCAACACAACACTCAGTATCAATGTTAAGAAGCTATGGTATAAGTCCAGATTTAATAGTTTTGAGATCTGAGCAAGAGTTAACTGATGAAATAAAAAGTAAAGTTTCACTATTTTGTGACGTGAGTTTTGAAAATGTTATTAACGCACCGGATCTAGATGATATTTACGATGTTCCTATCAAAATGTATGAAGAGGGTTTAGATGCAGCTGTTGATAAACGTTTAGCATTAAATTCTGATTCCCCTGATTTATCAAGGTGGAATGAAATGCTTTCATTAAAAAACGGTGTTAACAAAAATGTTAAAATAGCAATTCTCGGAAAATATTTTGGCTTACCCGATAGCTACATGTCAGTCGTAGAAGCTTTAAAACACTCTTGTCTTCAAAATAAAGTAAATTTAGATTTAGTTTGGATAGATGCAGATAACTATGAAATTGAAGATCTTAAAAATTTAAATGGTGTAGTAGTTCCTGGAGGTTTTGGCTACAGAGGAATTGAAGGAAAAATAGGTGCAATCGAGTTTCTAAGAAAAAATAAAATACCTTTTCTTGGAATTTGCTTAGGCCTACAGTGTGCTGTAATTGAGTTTGCGCGCAACGTATGTGGTATATCAGATGCAAATTCTACAGAGTTTTCTCAAACTACAAAAAATCCCGTCATAGATTTATTACCCAATCAAGATTTAGAAGCAGATGATGTCGGTGCATCTATGAGACTTGGGACTTATCCTTGTAAAATTCAACCAGACACTATGGCTAAAGACGTATATAACAATGAAATAATCTATGAACGTCACAGGCATAGATACGAAGTAAATAATAAGTTTAGAAATGAATTGGAATCTAAAGGATTAGTATTTAGTGGATTATCACCTGATGAAGATTTAGTTGAAATGATTGAACTAAAAGATCATCCATACTTTGTAGCTTCACAATTTCATCCTGAATTTAAATCAAGGCCATGGGACCCAGCACCTATGTTCAATTCATTTATAGCTGCATCAAAAGAAATAAAATTTTTTGATGAAAATGTAAAAGATGAACATAAAGTCAAAGATTAATAAATCAATAAGTTCATTTTCAGAATATCTTTTATATCAAAAGGGACTATCTCAAAACACTGTTGATTCATACAAATCTGATTTAACAAAATTATCTAATTATTTACAAAACCAAGACTTGTCAAAAACAAATATTGATAATTTTTTTATAGATATGTCAGAATTCAATTATTCTACATCAACAAAGAAACGAATGCACTCCAGTATTAAAAATTTTCTAAAATACATAAATGAAAATGAAGATTATGAATCAATAGATATTTCAGATATAAAACTTAAATCTTCTAAAAAGCTTCCTGAAGTACTTTCAATTACTGATATTGAAAATATGATAAATTTCTACAATCATGAAACTTATTTAGACTCTAGAAACAGAACTGTTATTGATGTACTTTATTCTACAGGATGTAGAGTTTCTGAACTATGTGACATAAATATATCCGATATTGATTTAGATGAGAAATATTTAAAATTGAAAGGCAAAGGTTCTAAACAAAGAATTGTACCAATTGGATCTATGTTATATAAAAACCTTTTGCAATATTTAAATGTTAGGGATACATTTTTACATAACAGGGGAGAACCACTCTTTTTATCTAAATCAAAAAATAAATTAGATCGAACTGCTGTGTTCAGAATAATAAAAAAAACTGCTAAGAATATTTCTATACAAACCGATGTTCATCCGCATACATTAAGACATAGTGCAGCTACTCATATGCTTGAAGGCGGATGTGACTTAAGAACAGTTCAAGAATTTTTAGGCCATAGCTCTGTTTCAACTACGCAGATATATACTAAAGTTACGAAAGAATTTTTAGAAGAGGCATTTACAGAAAGTCATCCAAGGTCATGAATGAACTATTTTTAAAAGCAAAAAGAGCTATAAGATTTTTATTTTACAAAGATATAAGTATTGTAGATCAAATTAGAATTTCAAAAATTCTCGATAATGAACAGTTGGAGCAACTTTTCTGGAAAATGTCAAAAGCAGATAGACATCATTCATTGGAAGTATTAGAAAGAACTATGAAATATTCAAATAATGAAGATTTATTAAAGCTGTCTTTGTTACATGACATAGGAAAATCAATATCTGAATACAATTGGTTATTTAGAGTAATGGCTGAATTAAAACTTGTAACAAACAGAAAAGCATTTGATTATCTGAACCATGAAGACATAGGGTACGATCTATTAAAAGAAAATATAGATGATCCTGATATAAGTAAATATTATTTTGATAATTTACTTACAGAAAAAAATGAAATACTAGATAAGACTGATTTTTAATGGAATTAAGTTTCTTAGTAGACGCATTAAAATCTCTATTAATCAACTATACGTCAAATAATTCACAAATTGATGAAAGTTTAAATGACTTATTCAGCAGTCTAGAGTCAAAAAATCTAAATAATGAAATTGAAAACTACGCAGAGTTTATATTACTTGCTTCTTCACTATTTGAATTAAAAGCTAAAAGAATGCTACCTCAAGAAGAAGAAATTGAGTGGATGGATGAAGTGGAAGTTCTTAAAGATAAAGACCTGGCATTTGCTAGGCTTTTGCAATTTAAAGCATTTTCTGAAATTGGTATTGCTTTAGCTTCGAAAATAAAATATAACGAAAATGAAATCAAGTCATTTAAATATTATCAAACTAAAAATTTGTTTCCTAAACCAGATGTTGAGTACGAAATAAATAAAGATAAATTTAATGAAGTTGCTATTGAAGTTTTTGACAGATTTAAAACAATTGAAGGCTTTAAACATATAGATAAAGATTTACCAGATTTACAGAAAGCAATTGATGATTTATTGCAAGTTGTTGATAAAAGGTTAAGTACATCTTTCGAAAGCATCTTAAATGAAGTAAATACTGAAAAAGAGGCTATAGCTTTTTTCCTCGCACTTTTAGAAGCTGTAAGATGGGGTTTTGTTAAAGCTAGTCAAAACGATGACGGTATTAAAATAGAAAAAAATTATGAATTATAAAAAAGTTATAACTGCTATTTTATTAGTTTCTGATGGTTCAGTTAATCATAAATATTTTTTAGAAAATTTTAATATCTCCAATGAAGATTTGATTAATATTTTTGATGAAATAAATGATGAATTAAAAGAAAAAGATTATGGCTTTTATATTAAATATGATAGTAAATCTTCTGACTTAGTAACTTTGAGTTCAATTTCTACTGAATTAGCTGAATTCAAACCACCTTCAGTTTTAAGAGGATTATCTACTCCAGCACTAGAGACATTATCTATTGTTGCATATGAGCAGCCAGTCACAAAACTTAAAGTAAGTGAGATAAGAGGGGTTGAGTCAGAGTCATCTCTTAAAACTTTAGAATCTCGAGGTCTT
>SGYR01000016.1 GCA_004213405.1 Candidatus Actinomarinales bacterium | reverse complement strand
TAATAGATTCTGCAGCACCGCCTACCCCACCTGTAGCTTGTGGCCCAGAATTATCATTAGCTAACTCTTCTCTTTCAGCTTGATATGATTTCTGGCGAGATTGCCACTTCTCTTTAAGGTCAGGATTGTTTTCTAATTCCTTATCTAATTCTTTTATGAGTCCTTGCGATTCTAAAGATCCAATTTTTTTATTGTACATAGGACAAGTAAGCCAATATGTTGTCGGAAATGGAGTTCCATCATTTAATTTTGGCGGAACTTTTATAACTGCCGGAATATCAAGATGACATCTACAAGTTACTTCTGAATCACTTCTGAGCTCTCTGCCGATTTGTTGCTGAACGATTCTGGAATCGTTATTCACCTTCTTTACCGACCACATAATCTATTACATACTCAATTAAACTTTTGCCTCTGTCTGACTTTAAGGTTTCTTCAATTGGAGTTACTGGTTCAGGAACCTCAAATCTATATAAAACTTCTCCTTGTTCTCCATAGCCTCTTTTTCTGAGAATTAATTCAGCTTTTTCTGGATCATCTAAGTCTGAAATTTGTTGATTCCAATCATCTATTTGATTTTGCAATAAAACAATTTCTTCCTGCCTGTCCTCTAGTGAGTTTTGTAGAACTTTTAATTTGTCATAACTTTCCTGATATGTATCAAATAAAAAGAAGAGGAACGAAGAAATTAATGTAAAAATCAATAACCTTGAAAATATATTATTACCTATAGTTTTTAAACTTGCCATTTTGAATTATTAAAGTTTTCGAATCCAATTGTCTCAGCAATTCTTAAAAGCTCATTATATTTTGCTGTTCGCTCTGATCGAGCTGGCGCACCAGTCTTAATCTGTCCACTAGAAGTCCCGACAACTAGATGACTAATAAAGGAATCCTCTGTTTCTCCGGATCTGTGTGAAACCATACTTGAGTACGTGTTCTTACTTGCTAGCTCCATGGTATTTAAAGTCTCAGTAATTGTTCCAACTTGGTTTACTTTAATTAAGATTGCATTTCCGCAATTTTCATCAATCCCTTTTTGAAGTACTTCTTCCTGCGTAACAAATAAATCATCACCAACAAGTTGTGTAGAATCGTTTATTTTGGAAGTTAAGTATTTCCAACCCTCCCAATCGTCTTCTGCGAGCCCGTCTTCAATTGACACTATTGGGTAAGAGTCTGAAAGATCTACTAAATAATCAGACATCTCTGTGTTAGTCAAGCTGTTGCCTTCAATCATGTAAGCACTATCTTTATAAAACTCAGATGCAGCAGCATCTAACGCTAAAGAAATTTGGTCAGAAGGTTTGTAGCCAGCTTCTGCAATTGAAAGCATTATTTCATCTAAAACTTCTTTGGATGATGTAAAGTTTGGAGCGAAACCACCTTCATCTCCTACGTTTGTTGCTAATCCTTTATCTTTTAATCTTTTCTTTAGTGTGTGATAAACCTCAACACCTGCCTTTAACCCATCATCAAATCTTGTAAATCCGTGAGGAACAATCATAAACTCTTGAATATCGACAGAGTTATCAGCATGTGCGCCACCATTCAAAATATTCATAAACGGTACAGGTAAAGATGGAGCTCCGTAAATATTGGGAATAAGTTCATAAACATATTTTTTAGATGATTTTGCATAAGCAACCATATTTGCCATTGAAACAGCAAGTATTGCATTAGCGCCAAGTTTGCTTTTATTTTTTGTTCCATCTAGTTCAAGTAGAATTTGATCAACTTTTGACTGGTCACCGGGGTCACTTCCAATTAATGTGTCGGATATCAAAGAGTTTATATTTTCGACTGCTTTGTTGACACCTTTTCCGTTAAAGTCTTTTGATTCGTCTCTTAATTCATGAGCTTCTAAACTCCCTGTTGAAGCTCCTGAAGGAACAGCTGCACGGCCCCAGCTTCCATCATCAAGTGAAACTTCTACTTCAACAGTAGGATTAGCTCGAGAATCTAGGATATACCTAGCAAATATATGTGTAATTTTATTATTCATAACCCTGTTACTTAAAATCTAGCACAAATTGTTTGATTTGTTACTTTTCTTCGGTTTTCTTAGCTTCTACCCATAATTTTTCTAAGTCAGAATCGTCTTCAATATGTTTCTCAACATATTGTGCTCTTTTAATAAATCTCTGGGTTGATTTATTTAGTTGTATTTCCGGATCAGCATCTAAATATCTGCATACATTAACAATGGCAAATAAAACATCCCCTATTTCACTTTTCCGTTCTTCTAGATTTTCAGCTTCTTCTAGCTCTTTAACTTCAGAAAGTAAATCCTCAAGAGCTTCTTCATAGCTTGCATAAGAGAGGTTTAGTTTTTTTGCTTTTCTTTGCGTTTTAAAAGCTTTTGTTATTGATGGTAATTTACTATTTATATCATCAAATATTGAGGCGTCACTATCTTTTTGCTTTAATGTCTCCCATTGTTTTTCTACTTCTTCAGCGCTATCGAGTTTTACATCGCCAAAAACATGTGGGTGGCGTTCGATTAATTTTGCTTGAAGTGATTTTATTACATCTACTATTGCAAATTTATTATTTTCCTCAGCAATTTTAGAATGAAGTAAAATTTGGAGCAGCAGATCTCCCAATTCATCTTTTACATGTTCATAATTTGAATCTTTTTCTTCAATGCTTGCAAGTGAGTCCAATAATTCATAAGCTTCCTCAATTAGGTGTCTTGATAACGATTCATGTGTCTGCTCCATATCCCAGGGACATTCTTCCCGAAGCTTTTTTACAATGCCTACAAGTTCATCAAACTCATTCATAATTAAAGACTACTATTTAATATTCCATATACGCTGTCTGGAGTTAAGACATCATTAAAGTTTAAAACCAAACGTTTATTTCGAAAGATAAACTTTTTATCTAATGTTTTAATCCTCAAATTTACCTCTTCAGTCAAGTCAACTGGGAAGAGTTCAATCTGAGATTCTCTTATTTTGCACCTTAAAATGTTTTTTTCACTCAACACAGATCTTATCTTTGCAGTAATAAACAAGTTATTAGATACCTCTGGAAGTTCACCAAACCTATCAATAATTTCGTCCCTAACTTCATCAACTTTTGTATGGTGAGTGTGTTCAAGTCTTTTGTAAATGTCTATTCTTTCAGAGTCAGCATCTACATAGCTTTTAGGAATTGAAGACCCCCAGAAACAATCTAATTTTATATCCGGTTTAATAACTGGCTTTATTGACTCTATTGATTCATCTAAAGATTCTAAGATGTATTGGTTAAAAATATTTAGTCCGACATTTGCAATAAAACCTGATTGTATATCTCCTAAAATACTTCCAGACCCTCTAAGTTGTAAATCTTTCATGGCTAATGAGTATCCAGTAGCCGTTTGGCCGATGGATTTAATTGCATCTAACCTTAACTCTGCATCTATCCCCAAATTGCTTGAATGAAAGAAATAGGCAAAACTTTGATCTCCTCTTCTTCCAACCCTTCCTTTAAGTTGATAGAGCTGGGACATACCTAATAACTCTGACCTAAGAGTTATGAGAGTATTCACTTTTGGTAAATCAATTCCGGCTTCCACAATTGTGGTAGCAAACAAAACATCTACTTTACGATCCCAAACATCTTGCATTGTATTTTCTATTTGCTCTGCAGATAATTGGCCATGTAGAATTTTATGGTTTAAGTTCTTAAATTGGTTTGAAATAATCTTCATCCATTCTTCAAGCTCACTGATTCTATTGAGCACAAAGAAAACTTGACCTCCTCTTGAAATCTCTCTCTGAATAGCAAGAGCAATAGCTGACTCATCGACACTACCGACGTGAGTTAATGTTTCTAGTCTGTTTTCTGGTGGTGTTTCAATTCTTGATGTTTCTCTAATTCCCATAAGAGATTGTTCAAGTGTTCTTGGAATCGGTGTGGCAGTTAATGTTAGCTTGTGAACTTGAGTCGCTAAATTCTGTAGTCTATCTTTTGCTTCAACTCCAAATCTATGTTCTTCATCAATAACGATTAATTTTAAGTTATTGAATGTAACATCATCACTTAAAAGCCTATGTGTTCCTATCACTATATCCACCGTTCCATCATTGACGCCTTTAATAATTTCTTTTAAATCTTTCTTTTTTACAAATCTGCTTAAGTGTTTAATATTCAATGGATAATTTTCTAATCTATTTACAAAAGTTTCAATATGTTGTTGTACAAGAATTGTCGTTGGTGCAAGAACTGCAACTTGTCCTCCTGAAAATGCTACTTTTACTGCTGCTCTAAGCGCAACTTCTGTTTTTCCATACCCAACATCTCCAAAAATTAATCTATCCATTGGAGTATTTTTACTTAAGTCTTCTTTTACATCATTTATTGCTGTTAACTGATCGGGAGTTTCGACATATTCGAAATCACTTTCTATTTCTGCCTGCCATGGAGTATCCTCATCAATAATTAGGCTATTGTTTTCAATTTTTCTTAATTTATAGAGATTCAAAACTCTATCGGCTATAACCTTTGCATTTTGTCTGGCTTTTTCTTTAGCACGCTCCCATTCTCCGCCACCTAATCTAGATAATCTTGGATTTTCACCTCCTACATAAACCTCAAGTTCATTAATTTGATCCGATGGAACATACAGTCTGTCTGTTCCGCCAAACTTAATTGATAAGTAATCTTTATCTACATCTTTAATTTTCTTAACTTCAGTTCCTTCATAAAGCCCTATGCCGTGAAACTTGTGGACAACATAAGTATTTGGTACAAGGATTGATTCCTCATTTAATTTCTTCTGTTTTACTTTTTTGTCTTTTTGTTTTCTATTAGTAAATAATGAATCATCAATAACTGCAAAACTCATCTCTGGGAACACTGCTGAGAATGAAAACGGATGCTTAACGACTTGTAAATTGGGTAATCCTGAAAACTTTTTTGTAATTTTTTCATTATTACTGGATAAATAGACCTTTGATAAATTATTAATTTTTTGCAAAACCTTATCCGGACCTAAGCCATCTAAAAATTGCGGAACATTACTGATGTTTTCTAAATTATTTGTGGAATAAAAAATTGTTTCATATTTATTTATTTCTAGAAATGCATCTATATATCTGGATTTCATTTTTGATACTTTTAAAGAAAAATACTTTTGTAAATTATTGAAACTATCCTCTTCAATCTTTTGAATTTGACTTAAAGTTTCTTTACATGAATTAAAGTCGATTATATTAATGCTTACATCATCTGGTGCAAAATCTAGTAAAGACTTAAAGTTTGTTAGATTTTGCGAAAACTGAAATAATTCATATTCATCTAAGTCTTTATTTGATTCTATTTCTAGTGATTTGAAAATATCTTCTTGCTTTGTTTGAAATAATTCAGATGAGGGGGTAATTAAAACTTTTTTAGTATTTTTTATTGATCTTTGGGTAATGAAATCAAATAATTTTAATTCGATAACTTCATCACCATTAAAAATAATTCTTGTTGGATATTCACTGTTAAGAGGATAAATATCAATCTGTCCACCGCGAATAGAAAATGTTCCTCTAGACTCAACTCTGTCTTTATTTACATATCCAAGGAAAGCAAGATTTTCTATTAAATTTTCAAAATCTACTTCTTGTCCAATTTGGACATCTATTACGTTTAAATCGTTAATAAATATTTTTTGAGTAAAGGATTTCATACTCATTGCAATATCAAAATAATTACTAACCAGTAGGTTATGAAGTGTTTGAAGTCTTTTTCCTTGTATCTCTAATGATGGTGTAAATGAGTCATAGGATAAAGTATCCCATGCTGGAAAATGAGACGACTCAGGTACAAAATTAGAAAAATTATTATAAAATTCTAAAGTTTCTTTTTCTGTAGGAAAAATATAGATATTTTTCCTATCCCTTTTATTTAAATAAAATAACGGTGCAAGCGATTCATGGGAATAATTGAATGTTTCTACATTCATGGTTTAAATTTTTTTTAGATTTACGTAGCTCTCATCAATTAACCAATTGATAGTTTTCTTCATAAACATTGCCAAATCAATATAGTTTATATTTAATTTATCCCCAGCTTTGGAACCGTCATAAATATGTCCATGTGTTAAAACTCTTGCTGACTCACTACATATTAGTGGCGTTGAATTAGATGCTAGCTTATAAAAGTCTCCTAGTGGTGCGATAATTTTCAAGCCTGATTTTGGAATATATATAGGCCTTCCTGACCATTCCGATAAAGACTTAAGCTTAGAAAGCAATTCTTCACTCGTTGTTTGAAAACTATTTAGAACATACCTCTCATTGGCTTCGCCATTTAATAGAGCTTGATAATGTCCATCTGTACAATCATCAATATCAACAATTGAGATATTATTTTTTATCAGAGGGGGGTATTTTTTATTAAGCGTAGAAATTAATAATTTTGCTGTGCCAGATACACGACCTGGTCCTTGAACAGAGGATGGGTTAACAGACACAAACTCAAAGTCTTTGTCATAATCAAATGCTTCTTTTTCAGCCAAGAACTTTGACTCTTCATATTTACTTAGGAAGTAACCTCTATGGTTGGATAACTCATTGCCAACAGTTCCTAATTCTTCTCCCAAAGTGACTGCAGACGATGTATAAATAAATTTTTTAATCTTTAACCTGTTACCAAGTTCAAGCATTTGTTTAGTTCCTTCTATATTTGCTTTAAACATTCCATCTGGATTTTTAGAACACATTTTATTAACCCCTGCAATATGGAAAATTGCATCTATGCTTTTGTCAGAGAGGTGATCGTAAGTTGAATCTGAAAAAAGATCTCCTTCAATCTTTATTACACCAAGATCTGAAAATAATTGATTGTTGTTATTAGATCTTGAAAGAGCAAAAACATTATGTCCTTGATCAACTATTTTTCTTAAAAGTGGTTTACCAACGACTCCAGTGGAACCTGTAATAAATATGTTGTTATATTTCATTTAGTTTGTTGGAGATAACCAGATATGTATTGATAGCCAGATATGTAAGAGAAAACTAACGCCAAGAAAACAATGAAATCTGCAAGGGTAAAACTTAAAAGAGTTATTGGAAAATCCATCATTACAAAGCCAATAGCCCAAAACTGCAGACTTGCTTTTGCTTTGCCCAATTTACTTGGTGGAATCATTAGGCCTTCATTTCCTGCAAGGCCTCTTAATCCAGTAATAATAAACTCTCTAACAATTAGTAAAACTGTAATCCAAATACTAATTCTTTCAATATAAGTAAACCCAACAAATATAAAAGTTATAAAAATTTTATCTGCAATTGAATCTAAAAATGCTCCGGTCTTCGAAGATACATCCCATTTTCTTGCTAGTCGGCCATCAAAAAAGTCTGTCCAAGCAGCAATAAATGCAATGATTGCTGGAACTAACATTAATCCTTGATCGGTTCCATCGAGTAATAACAAATATAAAATAACTGGAGCAGAGAAGATGCGAAATAAAGCTAATAAATCTGGTATATATTTTTTCATTAAATCACATCAATAATTCTGCGCTCAGAGGCTTCTTTGATAGCTAATTCTTTATCCTTTAAAAAAGTATTTAAAATGTCTACTGAATCTTCTATCAAGAATTCAACCTCTTCCCTTTCCTCATTATAAAACTTTGATAATACAAAATCAGCTGGGTCAATTCCTTGAGGAGGTCTGCCAACTCCTACTTTTAATTTGTAATAATCTCCAGGGTTTAAAACTCCATTTGTTGATTTAATTCCATTATGACCACCATCAGAACTTCCTTTTTTAATTCTTAAACGTCCAAATGCAAGATCAATGTCATCATGAACAACAAGCACCTCTGTGCTTTCTTTATTGTTATGTTTAAAATAACTTTTTAATGCATCCCCAGAATTGTTCATTGAAACCATAGGTAGGATTATTTCAACATTGGAACCATTAATTTCAGCAGATGAAAAATTATAAATACTATTTTTGTCGAGTTTGAATTCTAAATTATTTTTCTTACAAAAACGAATCAGAATATCTGCACCTATATTGTGTCGTGTCTTTGAATATTTATCTTGGGGATTCCAGAGACCAACAAATAAAGTTTTGTTACTCTCCAGATTCATCTGAGGACTCTTCCTCAACAGTCTCTTCAGAGGATTCACCTTCGGCTCCCTCTTCGCCTTCTACTTCTTCGCCCTCTAGACCTTCAATATCTTCTTCTTCTTCAATTGCTGCTCTTGGTACAGTAATTGTTATTAAAATTGAATCGTCTTCTGTATCTGCTAACTCTACACCTTCAGGTAACGAGACATCTCCAGCTGCTAAGTTATCTCCAACATTTAATTCAGAAATATCTAAATCAAGAGAAGTTGGAATATTTGTTGGAAGAGCTGAAATAGTAATGTAAGAGTTAATTGTTTGAACAATTCCACCTTCTTCTTTAACTCCCATTGGTGTTCCTATAAAGTTAATTTGTACATCAGCATCAACAGTCTTTGTTAGGTCTATTTGAATGAAGTCAACATGTAAAAATTCATTCCGATAAACATGTTTTTGTATTTCTCTTGCTAGTGCTGTGAATTTATCTTTGCCAACTTCTAGATTAAAAATTACGTTTGAACCTGCTTCAGTTTTTAAAGCATTTGTGAATTCTCTTGCATCAATTTCTACTGAGACTGGTTCCATGCCCATTCCATAAACAACTGCTGGAATAGTACCTTCACCCCTACTTCTTCTTGATTGAGCAGATCCAGTATTGTCTCTTACAGTTGCTTTTAAACTTGTTTCCATATTTTTCCTTACGAATTATATAGAGTAATAAATTTTATTTACTACTCAAAGCAGTATTTATGCTTTTTCTGTTGCCTTTCGAGCTGAAAGAACAGCAAATGTTAAAGTTAAAGCAGCAAAAGAACCTGCGGCAATAAATCCTTTAAAAATCATATCGTTTATCCAACCTTCAACCATTATTGCTCTCATTGCTTCAATTACATAGGTTGTTGGGTTGTATGCAGAGGCTGTAGCTAACCATCCTCGTAGAGCTTCTCTTGGAACAAAAGTTGGTGCTAAAAATAATGCAGGGAAAAATAGAAAAGATGCTGCCTGTGCACCCTGAGAAGATCCAGATCTAACTCCTGCAGCTACAGAATATCCTGCAAATCCCATCCCCCAAAGAAAAGCAATAGAGAGAACTATAAAATAT
>SGYR01000015.1 GCA_004213405.1 Candidatus Actinomarinales bacterium | reverse complement strand
GCTTCAATTACAATATCCAGTTCAACATTATCTAGAGCTGCAATACTATCAGAACACAGAATCTTGTTTTCTTTGTGTTTTTTATACCTATCAGAAGCCCTATCAAGTTGTTTTTGATTTCTATCAATAATACACACAAGGTCTACTCCATACATTTTTGATACTTGGGCTACAATCCCTTGTCCCATTTGACCTGCTCCAACAAGCCCTACTTTTACGTTTTCATTTCGGTCTTCTATGAAATTTTTAAATTTATCTAGTTGGTTCATTTTTAAATAACTGCTTTCTCAATAATTTCTAAATCACTTTTATAAGTAATTTTTAAGTTATTCTCCTCACCTCTAATTACGTGAGTTTCATACTTGTTAAAGTTGAACATGCTTTCTGTTGTGTCAACCATACCAGTAATATTGTTTTTTAAAAGGTATGAATAACACTCGAACAATTCTTTATATTTGTAAACTTGAGGTGTCTGAATATCCACAATTTTTTTATTAGTAACAATTTCATCATTTTCTATATCGTAAAATTGACTGTTGTCTAAATAAGGTGCAGCAGATCCATGTTCTTTCGCTGTATTAACCAAACTTGTTAAAAGATCTGAAGACATAAAAGAGCGAGCGGCATCATGTATTGCAATCAAACAATTGTCTGTTGCTTTATCTTGTAAATGCTGAAGTGCACAATACTCGCTTTCTTGTCTCGAATCTCCACCGAGTATAATTGAAACACTTTGATGGTCAGTTAAAAGTTTTTCTAATGCTGACTTATTTAACTTAGAAGAAACTATCAATACTTCATCAATTTCATTATTATCTAAAAAAGTTTCAACAGGATATAAGATAAGCTCTTTGCCATTTACTTTATAAAAAAGTTTGTTTAATTCCGCGTCAAAGCGAGTGCTGTCTCCTGCTGCAAGTATTACGCCATAAGTTTTCAATATAAAACTATATTATGAACTTTCGTACACTTTGTGAATTTTTTTGAGATAGTATTTCTTCTATATTTATATTTTTCAAAGCTTCTTTAGCTTTGAGTAAAGAAGAAACTATTGCTGGAGCTTGTGATGGAGCTAGGCTAAATATTCTCAATCCCAAAAGATAAAGCATATAAGCTCCTTCTGTATCAGAGGCCATATCACCACAGACTGATACTTCAATATCATTTTGGTTAGAAGTATTGATTATGTTGTGTAATAGCTTTAAAAAAGAAGGGTTTAGCACATCATGATATTTGTTTAAAGATGTAATGCCTCTATCAGCTGCAAACGAATACTGGAGTAAATCATTAGTTCCAATTGAGAAAAAATCTACCTCGTCTATATATATTTCTGGGGATATAGCAACTGACGGTGTTTCTACCATAATCCCTATTTTGGGAATTTCAGCTCCTAGTTTGTCTGCTACTGAAACCACCACTTCTTTTGCTTCTTGAAAGTCTTCAAGAGTTGCAACCATTGGAAACATTATTTTTACTTTTCCATTAATATTCGAATCCAAAATTGAACTGATTTGAGTTTCAAAAAGTTGTCTATTTTCTAATGTAAGCCTAACGCCTCTAACACCTAAAAATGGATTCTCTTCTTTAGGCAGGTTTAAGTAATCAACTTGTTTGTCTCCACCAATATCTAATGTTCTATAAACAATAGTTTCCTCAAACTTTTCATTAAGTAAGTTGTTTGAATTAATTAAGCTATCTAATTCAGGTTCTGTTGATTCTTCTATGTAAAGAAATTCCGAACGAAACAAACCAACTGATTTAATTAATGAGTCTTTAAAACTTTTAATTTCGTCCGTTGAGCCAATGTTTGCTCTAAGTTCAACGCCTAATTTATTCAAGTTATCTTCTGTATAGCTTTCAAGCTGTCTCGTTGCTGTTGCTTTATACTCCTCAACAATTTTTAATGAGCTTTCATCAGGATTAATTGTTAATTCCCCAGTTGAACCATTGATAATAACTTCTACAGCATTGTCGATATCAAAGTCAGCAATACTAATCCCTAAAATACATGGAATGCCATAATTTTTAGCCACAATTACAGCATGAGAAGTTGGGCCACCTTCTTTTACAACGAACCCTTTAACAAGATTTAAATTCATTGATGATGTTTCATTTGGTGTTAGCTCATTTGCAAAGATAACTTGTGGAACCTCTGCATCAAACTCTATAGATATATTTTGGAGGGTAAATATTAATTCTTTACCGATTGCTTCAATATCTTCAGATCTTTGTTGAAAATACTCATCATCCATTTGTTTAAATACTTCAGATTGTTCCAAAAATACGTCATAAATTTGCTCTAAGTTTTCTTCATTTAATTCAGACAAACTATTTGTTAAATCAGGATCATTAAGAATTAAAATATATGCTTCTAAAACTTCCGCTTCAATTTCTCGAGACGATGAATTATATTTCTCAATAATATTTTTATATTTTGCAGTTAACTCTTTTATTCCTTTATCAAGTGAGATAGTTGCTGGAGTAGAAAAATCTAATGTTCTTTCTATATTTATTGGCTTTCCAGCATTAACTCCAGGTGATACTCCAGTACCTTGTAAAACTCTCATAGAATAAAGTTAGTTAATTAATTAATTATTGCAATAGTTGTAATTTTAATAATTAATTAATGTTCAAAATATGGAATATAATTTTTTATTGCTTGAAGACAACAAATTGCATATTCAAGAAAATGAAACCTTTTTGCAATTAAACCAAGAAAATATAGGCAGCCTCAAAGCAGATTACTCATTGATTTCTACCAGTGTAACTAAAGGCAATGACCCTCTTTCCTCAAAAGTGATTGAACTTCTCAAAGATAATGAAGTTGTAATCAATTTTGAAAAAGTATCTAGTGCATTGAAAGAATTGGAGGATAATAAAATCATAGATCACTTAAGTCGTGAAAATTTTAGAAAAATTTCTTTTCCAATTTTTGTTCAGTCTGAATATCTAAAAAACTATTTAAAAAATTCTGGTCTAAAATTTAAACTCAGTTTATTTTTAGAGAATTCTAATTTTCAGGAAATTGAACTTGATTCTTAGTATCGAAAATAACTTGAACAATTCCTATAAGTAACACAATAGCAAATCCAACATACTGAGATATTCTTAGTGATTCATTTAAAATAATTGCTCCAATAATTACACCTGTTACGGGTTCAAGATAAGTTATTGTTCCAATAGATACAGGTGGTACAAATTTAATTACATACCAATAAGTTGTTAATCCAACCCCCGTTAGAAAAAATCCAAGAAAAACACTAACCAATAAATTATCTAGCATCCAAGAAAATCCTTCATACGTAAATGGAGATAAAATTATTGCTGCAAAAAAGACCTGAACAAATGCAACATTAAGTCCTCCAAATTGGACTGACTTTGAAGATCCATAAATTATTAATATCGCCAAAGAAATTGCACTCACTAGTCCGTAAACTACTCCTGAAGCAGATGAGATTGTAGAAAAATCTAAAAGAAGATATAAGCCAAAAAAACCAGTAAAAATAAGAGCGACTTGAAGCAGTTTTATATTTTTTCCACGTAACAACTCAAGTATCAAAATAAATATTGGATATGAGAAAACCAATCCAATCCCAACAGCTACAGTATTCAACTCTATAGATTTGAACATTGTTGACCAATGTATGGCTAGTAAGGGGCCTAGAAAAATTCCAGAATAAAGTAAATCTTTTGTAATCTGCCTTTTCTGAAGAACAAAAATCAACAAGAAAATAGTCCCAAGAAAAGTTCTTATACCTACCAAAGACATAGAGCTAACATCAGATGTTCTAATTATTAAAGGAATAGAACCCCAGCAAATTGCTAATAAGCTAATGAGGAGATAGGCCCTAAGTTTTTTATTCAAACTTATTGTTGGTCTTGTTTGGAGTAATTACTAAATTGTGTAAATTCTTTACTGAAGAAAAGATCAACTTTTCCAGTTTGTCCAGATCTGTTTTTAACAATATTTACTTCTGCAACACCAGGTGTTTCAGTACCTGGGTTGTAATAATCATCTCTATAAAGCATCATCACTATATCTGCATCCTGTTCAATTGCTCCAGATTCTCTTAAGTCACCTAAACGAGGTCTTTTATCTTCCCTGGCCTCTGCGGCTCTGTTTAGCTGTGAAAGTGCAAATATTGGGACTTTAAGTTCTCTTGCTAGGTTTTTTAAGTTTCTACTTATTTCGGCGATTTCTTGCTGTCTATTGTCACCAGAAGAACTTTGCATAAGTTGTAGATAGTCAACAAGTATTAGATCTAGACCCTTGGAGGACTTTAGTCTTCTTGATTTTGCACGTATATCTGTAACTGTAATCACAGGGGCATCATCAAAATACAATGGTAGGTTATTAACTTTTGAAGCTGCTTCTACAACTCTTGACCATTTTTCAGGTCCTAGTTGACCTTTTCTTGCATCTCCAGAAGTAACTTTTGCTTCAGAAAATAATACTCTTTGAACCAATTCTTCTTTTGTCATTTCAAGTGAGAAGAAAGCTGCTATCTTTCCTTCTTTTGCTACATTTGTAGCAATATTTAAAGCTAAAGAAGATTTACCCATGCTTGGCCTTGAAGCAAGAACAGCTAAGTTTCCTTCTTGTAATCCTGAAAGATAATAATCTAAATCTGAAAAATAAGTTGGTAGTCCTGATAACCCAGTCCCTCTATTCTCAATTTCTTCAATTCTCTCTATCGCAGATTCAAGTACATCATTTACTCCAACTAAGCCGTCACCAATTGCATCATCAGAAGCTGTAAATATTGTTTGTTCTGCTTCATCTAAAACACTATGAATTTCTTTATCCATAGCCATAGCTAACAACTCAATTCTTCCGCTAGCTTTTAAAAGCTTTCTTCTGTGTGAGTGTTCTAGAACTATCTCTATGTACCTCTCGAAGTTGGCAGAACTAGGAACATTCTCAACTAGTCTTGCAATATAAGAAGCATTTACAGATGAGTTTTTTGTGTCTTTAAAAATAAGTTCGGAAACAGTCACAGTGTCAATAGGATTACCTGTATCAAACAAGCCTTTCATTGCTTCATAAACACTCTGATTGGAAGGACTGTAAAAATCTGCTGGCTTTACTTCTTCCATGAGCCTTGTTACAGCATCTCTTGAGAGCAATGCGCTACCTAAAAGGGCTTCTTCTGCTTCTAAACTATGTGGAGGAACTTTACCTAAAGATTGGTTGCCTCTAGATGAAAGTGCCTCTGGACCGACCATTATTTTGTATCTGGAACTATCTCTAATGTAATATCGAAACTTGTATCAGGACCTAAAACTACTTTTACTGTGTGTAGACCGATTTCTTTGACCTGGTTTTCAACATTAATTTGGTCTTCTTCAAGCTTAAATCCTGAAAATGTTTCAACAGCTTCGGTGATCTGCTCATTATTGATAGCAGCGTATAAAGTTCCTTCATCAGTAGATGTTTGGGAAATTACAATATGTGCATCAGCAAGTGCTGTCTTAATTGAATCTGCAAGTTCAGAATTTATTTGAGCTTGTTCTTGTCTTTTCTCTTGGAGCTTTTGGGCAAACTCTAAATTATTAGCTGTTGCAACTATTGCTAGTTTTTTGGGTAAGAGATAGTTTCTTGCATAACCCTTTGCAACATCAACAACATCCCCTTTTCGTCCAAGTGACTGAACATCTGAGTTTAGAATTAATTTCATCTTCTGTTGTAACTTTGCTTGTATGAACTTGTTGTTACATAAGGTAAAAGTGCTAGCTCTCTTGCAACTTTAATTAACCTAGCTACCTTTGCTTGTTCTTGTTTTGTAATACCAGTTATTAAGCTTGATCTGATTTTTCCTCGATCAGAAATAAACTTTTCTAAAAGTTTTACATCTTTATATGTTGCATTTTCAATCTGTTTTTTTGTAATTCTTCTTGGTTTTGGAGCTTCATATTTTGAAGACCTTCTACCAGTGTTTCTTTTTGTATTTGCCATTTTCAAATCTCCTTAAAACGGTGCTTCGTCTTCTTCATAATTTTCTCTAGCTACAGGCTCTTGATTAGAAGGCATTCCACCAGATGCTCTTTCGACATTTGCTTTAGCCCATCTTAAGCTTGGTGCAATTTCATCAATTGAAATATCTACTACTGACCTATTTTGTCCATCTTGAGTTTCCCAAGATCTGTAGTTCAACTTTCCTACAACAATGACTCTCATGCCTTTTTGAAGAGAAGCTGCAGCATTTTCTGCCATGTCATTCCATACAGTTCCTTGAAAAAACATCGGATCTCCTGGTTCCCATGAACCATCCGCAGTTCTTTTATTTTTATTTTGTGCAATTCTTATTTCCGCCAGTGTTGCACCACCATCGGTCACTCTGATCTCTGGATCAGCAGTTAAATTTCCAACTATTGTTACTGTATTGTCTACCATATTTTATCTACCTCTAGCTTTCCATCTTTAAGACTTTGTGTCTAATGACATCATCAGAAATTTTTAGCACTCTATCGAGTTCTGCAGGAACTTCTGAAGGGCTTTCAAAAGTTGTAATGGTGTAGATTCCTTCTTTAAAAGTATCTATCTCGTAGGCAAGTTTTCTTTTTTGCCATACTCCTTGTTCTGAAACACTTCCTCCACCACCAGAAATAACATCTGTTATGGATTTGTGTAGTGATTCGACGACTGTATCGTCTGCTGTTGGTCTCACTATTGAGACTAAGTCATATTTATTCATATTTCTCCTATGGACACTTATACGTGGCTTCTTTTGAAGCAGGTACCATTTAATTTAATACTAAATATAGGCTATGACAGAATTTTTTTAATTTCTTTTTTCCACTCTTTAATAGAGTCATTAATGTCGTTACCCATGTCGTATGAGTAATCATCAGTTGGAAAGTCTCTTTTTTCTATTTCATCTTTATATGTTTTTAATGCTTTTAAGGTACCCTCATACTGCTGATCGTATCTCTTAACAAATTTTGCATCAATATATTCTTTTGACTTCATTCCTAATAAATCATGTAAAACAAGGACTTGACCATCTGTTAAATTCCCAGCACCTATGCCAATAGTAGGAATATTGATATTCTCAGAAATTGACTGCGCAACAACTGTTGGAACACCTTCTAAGACCATTGAAAAACAACCAAGCTCTTGAAGGAGTAATGCATCTTCAAATAATTGTCTAGCTAAATCTAAGGTTTTGCCCTGAACTTTATACCCACCCATCAGATTCTTTGACTGAGGAGTTAAACCAAGATGGCCCATTACGGGTATTTCTGCTTCTAATAAAGCTTGAATGGTTTCTTCTCTTTTTCTACCACCCTCAATTTTTACAGCATCAGCTTTTCCTTCTTGAATAAATCTTCCAGCATTTTTTATCGTATCTTCTTTACTGACGTGATAAGACATATAAGGCATGTCAGCAACAACAAGGCTTGAAGGTTTTGCGTTAGTTACAGCTTTAACATGATGCAACATTTCATCTACAGTAACGGAAAGTGTGTCGTCATGGCCAAGAACAACTTGTGCTAAGGAATCGCCAACCAAGATTATATCTATTTCTGCTTCCGAAACTGCTTTTGCTGATGGATAATCATACGCCGTCATCATAGAAACAACACGGTTATTTTTTAAATTAGTTATATAAGGTACTGTTTTTTTCATTTCCTCTCTCCGCTTTAAAAGTCGAAGGATTTAATTTAATTATAAAACTCAAAAATTTTTTATAAAAGCTTTTTTAATTTTTTCAAATTTCATATGAAGTGTAATATATGTTTACTTAAATTAAACCAGTTTTTACAAGGAGAAGTAGTGAATCAAGACAACAGGATTTCAGAAAAAGATTCAAGTGCATGGTTAGGTGTACTTGTTTTTGTTGTTGGTTTATATCTAGCGTGCACCTTGATAGCGAATATTGCATCACTTAGAATAGTAATTTTTGCAGGTTTTTCTATTGATGCTGGAACATTAATTTATCCCCTTACGTTTACTTTGAGAGACCTTATACATAAAGTTGGTGGAACGAAAACAGCTCGAGCGACTATTTTTACTGGAGCGGGAGTAAATTTTTTAATGGTTGTATATTTTTGGTGGGTATCAACAGCTCCTGCTGATATGGAGGTTGGTCCGCAAACAGAATGGTCAACAGTCCTTGGGCCACAATGGAGAATTGTGACTGCATCAATTATTGCTATGTTAATTGCAGAGTTAATAGATACATATGTGTATCAAAAATGGGTCAGTAGATTTAAATATAAATACCAATGGGGAAGAGTTCTTTCCTCAAATGCTATTTCCTCTCCTATTGATTCGTTGGTGTTCTCTTTTATAGCCTTTTATGGGTTAATACCGATAAGTGTTGTTTGGTCGATATTTGCATCTATGGTTGGTATAAAACTAATAAGCTCATTAGTTAGTTTGCCAGCAATTTATTTAATTAAGCCAAAACTTGAATGGACTTTAGAAGGTCAATCCTGAGAGTAAATATAATTAGTTAAAAAATTTATTAATGTTTTTTTTGTCATTTAATATTTAAAATATGAAAACAGTAAAAGTTTTATTATTACTATTATTTGTTTCATGTACAGCAATAGAAAGCGTAGAAATAGTGGAAGGTAAATATCAAAAAGCTTACTTTGCAGGGGGTTGTTTTTGGTGTATGGAACCTCCGTTTGAAGCTCTTGAGGGAGTTGTTGAAGCAACCTCTGGGTATATGGGTGGTAGTGTTGAAAATCCTACTTATGAAGAAGTAACAACTGGGGAGACAGGCCATGCGGAAGTTGTAGAAATCTTATTTGATCCAGAAGTAGTCACATATGAAGAATTGCTAGAAGTATTTTGGAGAAACATAGATCCAACTGCATTAAATTATCAATTTGCAGATGTTGGTTCACAATACAGAACTGAAATTTTTACTGTTGGTGAAGAACAAAAGAGCTTAGCTGAGAAATCAAAAGTTGAACTAGATGAATCAGGAAAATTTAACAAACCAATCGTAACTGCAATCTCAGTTGCTCCGGAGTTCTACATTGCTGAAGATTACCATCAAGATTTTTACAAAAAACAAAGCATGCGTTATAAAATGTACGCTCAAGCTAGTGGTAGAAAAGGTTTTTTAGAAGAAACTTGGCAAGAAGACTAGTTTTTTAAAGTCTTGTAAAGCGTTTCTTTCCATTCTTTATTATCAATCTCCCAAATAACATTGATATTTTTGGTTGTATGCGACCAGTATTCATCAATGTGAGGTTCGCTTTCGCCAACATTTAGCTCATCTACAATTGTCATTCCCCTGGCTGGTCCATCCAAGACAATTTTTACATGATGACGATCTTGCTTTTTTACAACATCATTGTTTAAAGCAACTGCCATAGCTACTGGGTCCGGCAGTCCTAATCCTGGATCGCCCAACCAATTCTGGCTTGAATCAAGAGCATGTTTATTACAATCTATTGTGAAATCCCCTTTTTTTGTTTCAAAGCTGTAAACAAAGTCCATTTCATCTTCAGTCAAGTTCGCACCTCCACGACAAAGCTCCCACCCAACTATTGTTATATCAGGGTGTCCAGACTCAAATACAATGTCCGCAGCTTCAGGGTCGCACCAAATATTGTATTCAGCCGCAGGTGTGACATTTCCAACTGTTGTAGCTGCTCCCCCCATGATGACTATGTTTTTAATCTTTTTGAATGATTCTGGATGTTTTTGTATGAAATAGCCAACATTGGTTAACGGCCCAAGGGTTACAAGGGTTATCTCATTTGGATATTGTTCAACTAAAGATTGTAAAACGTCCATGTAGTTAGAATCATCTTCATTAAGTTGAGGGTCTGGATAATTCATATTTCCCATACCGTCTGGTCCATGAAACCAGTCTGCATGTTCTCTTTTTTTAACCATTGGTTTGTAACTTCCCACA
>SGYR01000014.1 GCA_004213405.1 Candidatus Actinomarinales bacterium | reverse complement strand
AAACAATGGGTATAAAAATTAACTCAGAAAACCTTCTTCCTAAGTGGCTCAACTTTAGTTTTATTATCATTCCATTATTTATCCTCGTAGGACTTATTAGTTCTTCTAACACACAAGAGTGTGGTGAAAGAGGGATGCTAAATGTTGATAGAAAGTCTCAAGAGGCTGTAAATTGTGATGGCTCTCCTTATGAAGGAAGAGGTGTTGCTGCAACAAACACAATAAATTATATTGCACTCGGTCAAGAAGTGTATGCTGGTGCTGCTGCATGTGCTGGCTGTCACGGGGGTGGCGGTGGCGGTGGAGTAGGTCCGGCATTTACTGGTGGTGCGTTATATACCACTTTTCCAACATGTGCAGATCACACTAAATGGATTCAACTCGGATCTGCAGGTTGGCAGGCTGAAGTAGGGCCGACTTATGGTGCTGAAGACACAGTCTCTATTGGAGGAATGCCAGGGTTTCAAGGAAAGCTAACAGAAGATGAATTATATGCTGTTGTAGTCTTTGAGAGAGTAGTTTTTGGTGGCGGAAACACTGAAGAAGTACTTAGTGACTGTGGTCTTTTAGAAACAGAAGAGGAAGACGTAACCACAGAGGCTGTTAGTTCAACTCCTTAATGAAAAAGTTCTCACTTCTATATATATTTGTTTTCTTTGATGGATTATCCGTTGCATCAAGTTCACTATTTGGATTTTTCTTTCCAAAACTATTCTCTGATATTTTTGGAGCTAATTTTGGAGGTAATGATTTGGTTTGGCTGAAATTTGTATTACTACCAGGTGTTGCAATAAATGTTCTTCTTATGTTTTTTGCATTAACTAAAAATAGACGGGGAATTTTACTCTCAAATTTTCTTAGAGTTTTTACAACGGTTAGTTACTTATTTATGTGGGGAGAGGCAACAATTATTAGGTCTTTACTAAACCTTATTATTATCCATCATGTAATTATTGTGACAACTACTTTTGTTTTATATTTTAAAAAAGAAGATAACACAACCAAAGAAGAACTCAATTCAATTTAACTGGTTATAAAAAAACAGGTTTGTTTCTTTTCAAAACCTAATTAAAATTTTTCTATGCTTCCTGTAATTTACTTTCACATAGCTTTAGTTGTTATCAGTGCCCTTTTGTTTTACGTAATCCTTTAAAAATGGCTATACAAAAGAGAAAAAAAAGAGTCGTAGGTTGGAAAGAGCATGCAGCTTTACCTGATCTCAATGTAAAAAGTGTTATTGCAAAAATTGATACTGGTGCAAGTTTAGCTTCAATTGATGCTGCCGATATAAAAATTGTTACTAGAGATAAGGTCAAATACGTTAAGTTCAAGGTAATGAAAAGAAATAATACAGTGAGAAAAACAGCTGCTCCACTAGAAGGATATAAAAGGATAAAAAGTTCTAATGGTGATGTCGAGAGAAGACCATATATTAAAACAACTCTATTAATGGATGGGGTGTCTAAAAAAATAGAACTCACTCTGACAGACAGAGGTCCAATGGATTACACAATGCTTATTGGAAAAAAAGCATTAGGTAGAAGATGGTTAGTAAATCCATCTATAAGTTTTCTTACAAAACCTGAGAAAGATTAAGTGTGAAACTCGGAATACTTTCACAGGATATAAGGCTTTATTCAACAAGTAGGCTTTATGAATCAGCTAAAGACAGAGGTCATGATACAGAGGTGGTCAGTTATTTGCGCTGCTATATGAATATTGCAAAAGCAAAACCTCGAGTCTTCTTTCAAGGTAGGCAAATGAACTTTGATGTAGTTATTCCAAGAATTGCTGCAACATGGACCTTTTATGGAGCAGCCGTTGTAAGACAATTTGAATTAACGGGAACTTTGTCTGCAAATTCGTCGTCTTCAATTAGTAGATCTAGAGATAAGTTAAGAGCATTACAGTTAATTGGAAATAGTGGTGTTGAGATGCCTGTTACTGGATATGTTCATCTATCTAGAGATATTGAGTCAGTATTAAATACTGTTGGTCAACCTCCGTATGTCATTAAGTTGCTTGAAGGAACCCAAGGAAGAGGAGTTGTATTAACCGAAACTATGGAAGCTGCAATAAGTGCGATAGAGACTATGAAAAAAATTGATGCAAACATATTAATTCAAGAGTTTATAAGCGAGTCTAAAGGAGAAGACATTAGAGCAATTGTTGTAGGCGACAAAGTTGTAGCTTCGATGAAACGAAAAGCTAAGCCAGGAGAGTTTCGTTCAAATGTTCATCTTGGCGGAACTGTTGAAAATTATGAGTTAAACAAACAAGAAGAAGAAAGTGCCATTAAAGCTGCAAAAGTACTTGGTCTTTCTGTTGCTGGTGTTGATTTAATTCAATCAAATAGGGGTCCATTGGTTTTAGAGGTCAATTCCTCGCCTGGATTAGAAGGAATTGAAAAAGCTAGCGGAGTTGATGTTGCTGATAAGATTATCGAATATTTAGAAGATGAGCATACCAACAGAGATAAATCTAAACCAATAGATATTTAAAAAAATAAATTTATTAACACCCTAAGTCTTGAGAAAATCCCCTCTTCGATAACTTTGTTATTTTTAATCAGAACTGGTACTCGAAGCAAAAATTCTTTATGATCTTCCTGAACATCTACCTCTCTAATTTGATAAAAAGGTTTAAGAAATTTAATTTTGTTTTCTGCTTTTTTACACAACTCGCAATTGTCTGTTGTTACAAAAATTAATTCTGACATGTATTATGTACTCATGAGGCCGTGGACTTTAGTTTTTATAATTTTGCTTGTGTTAATTATTTTTATCTCTGGTTCTATTGCCATATCTAATTTGAGACTTTAATAATTACTTTCGAATTATCTTTACAATTTAACAATTTTTGAGCATTTCCATTACTTAAAAACAACGAAGCCATGCCCCAAGAATCAATAACAATTCCTATTCCACCAATTGTTTCATTTTTGTACGTTTCACACCATTTAGCACTAAGTTCTTGATTATCAATTTTTATAGGAATGACATCGCCAATTTTAAAATCTTTTTCAGTTAATTCTTGCGGAGATATGTTGGTTTGACAATTACCAAACTCATCAATATACAACACCTCACCTTTAATTTCATCATCTGTAATATCTGTGAGGGGAATCAAATACTGTTTTAAATCTTCAAGATCTAGTTCCGGTCCAAACTCTTCTAGTTTTAGGTCTCCTGATGCATATCCTGCAGCAAAGGGAGCAAAAATGTCTCTTGCATGAAAAGTGTTTCCTTCGTGAGGAATAATCCAATTTTCATTTTCTAAGGCATAAGCTTTTTGCGCACCCCCAACTGTCGCACAAGCCAAATTAAGCAAACCATTATCTGGTCCAATCATTACTCCCCAATCGGTAGTTATTGCAATAGCTTTTCTGTCAGTACCGACACCTGGATCTACAACTGCAAGGAGCACTCCTTGCGGTATGTATTGAATTGCCCTCATTAACAAAAGACTTCCGTATTTAATGTCTTGAGGTGGAATTTGATGAGATATATCATTTACTAAAATATCTTTATCTATTCGACTTATTACTCCTTTTACGACCCCAACTGAGCCGTCTTGTAAACCGAAGTCTGAAGCAAATGAAATTATTTTTTTTGCCATGAAATGAGTATAAATAGTAAATATTTGTTAACCTAAATCCTTGGGGAGTATTTTGAAAAAACTTTTTTATTCACTTGGAATATTTTTTGTAATTATCTTATTAGCTGTTGGTTGGTATTTTTCAGGCCTTATTTATGAAACTGGTTTAAATCCAGAATTTACTGATGCTGAAAACGTTGGAACCGCAGAAGATAGGGTCATAATTGATTCAATAGCTAAAGATACAATAAAACTAAATGTCGAGGAAGAACAATGGGGACCTCTTCTTGAAAATGGAATATACGGAATTATTGGGCAAAATGGTGAAGCAATTGTTGGCAAGATTTTATCAAGTAATGGAAACGTCATAGAAAGAAAACTACTCCAAGTAACCGGTACATTAGTTTCTGGTGACAGAATTAGTGCTTCAGGGTTAATTAGACAAGATAATGACGGTACCTATAAAATTTTAGGATCAAGCGGTTGGTCAGGACAAGCCACAGATGGTGTTTACACGCCTGAGTCAGTATCAGAAGTTGAATATGAAGACATATTTTATGAATCTGATGTTGGTAGCTTTCCAGCATATCTTACATCTAAGGGTGATAACGGTATTGTAATTTTTGTTCATGGTTTTAGAGGAAATTATGCAAGAGAAGTATTTTCTTTAATGAGAGCTAAAGACCTTGAAGAGCTTGGCTATAAATCCATGATTATTTCCTATAGAAATGATCGTGGCCTTCCCAAAGACCCTTCAGGAATATATCAATATGGCGTTACTGAATGGGCAGATATAGATGCTGCGATAGACGAAGCTAGAAAATCTAACGAAAACATTATTTTATTTGGAATTAGTGGTGGTGGTGGACCGGTGTCTTCTTGGATAGAAAATACCGATGATTTAAATAAAGTTAGTGGAATCATTTATGAAGCTCCTGTAATTAGCTTTTGGGAAAGTGTTGAAGTAAATGGTGCAGCAAGATTTCCTTGGTTGCCTGAAGTGCTCTTTAGTTATTTCAAAATAGTCACGGAACTAAGATACGGAGTCGACTTTGATTCGATGGACTTCAGAGAAGCTGTGATAGGCTCTACAATTCCTACATTATTATTCCATGGTGATGATGATGAGTGGGTTCCAGTAGAAATGTCAGATTTGATTGCAGAATCTCGTGTTACCAACTTTACCTATATTCGTTATGAAAATGTTGGACACGTAACTTCTTGGAATGCAGATCCTGATAATTATTTTTATCAACTAGATACCTTCTTGTCTAATTTAGATTAAGCAAAATCCTTATAAAGAATCTCTATTTCTCTGGCAGTATTATCCCAGCTATAAGCTTTTGATTTGTCTAAACAGTTCAACATAATTTCTTCAAACTTGTCATTGTTATTCAATAACTCTTTTACAAAATTATTTACATTTCCGTCAATCAAACTTTCTGAATAATAACCATTCTCATTGCTTTCAACAATCTCTAACACAGAACCACTATTAGTTGTTAGAACTGGCACACCCATTGCATTAGCTTCAGCTGCTACGAGTCCGAAGGTTTCAAATTTAGATGTATGTATTAATAGTTTTGACTTATTTAATAAATCTCTTATTTCTGTTTGTGGAAGGTTGTCAAGAAACTCTATATAAGACTCAAGGTTAGAATCCTCAACAGTTTTTTTTAGTTCTTCTAAATATTCATTACCGGATTTTCCGCTAGGTCCGCCAACAAAATAGCAAATAAAATTATTTTCAACTTTTTTAAAATTATCCAAAAACTTAATCGTTTCCATTTGTCCTTTTTGTTCCTGAATTCTTCCTATCGATAAGAATATATTTTCTCTTTTTAATGTTGAGTCAGGTGAAAATATCTCTGTATCGACTCCTGGGGTTATTAGTTTCATCTTGTTAAAGTCAACATTATAATTTTTTAAAATTAGATCCTCTTCAAACAATGAAGATGTTGTAATAATATCTGACGAGGTCATAATTATTTTTTCACAATCAACTCTTTCTTTGTTGTACCCATCAAGAAAAATTCCCAAGCTATGAGATGTGTAAACAAGTGGTTTGTTAAATTTATTTGCAATCTCTTTTCCAACTAAACCAGACAGCCAATAGTGAGCATGTATTACATCAAAAATTTCTGGATCAACTGATTCATTTAATTTATTTATAAATTCCTGCAAATAGATTTCTTTATCTTCTACAGACAAATCTTTATCAAATAAATTTAATGACTTAAACTCAAGATTGTCCTTTACGAAGCTCTCTGCTTTTTCACCAGTTACAACAGTGACGTGATTATTTTTGGATAATTGATCTGAGATTTTCTCAACATAAATATTTAAGCCTCCAGAATCATACTTCCCAGCGCTACCAAAAGGTGCTGTATGGAAACTGATTTGTAGTATTTTCATAAACTTATATTCAAGTCATACAATTGAACTGATTTTCCACCTAAATCAAACTTGTATCTTTCTGTGCCTTTTAGAAAATCAAAAAAAGACTTACCATTATGTATTAAGCCTTGAATTATAAGGTCATTTAAGACAATTCCAGGATTTATTGAATTAAATTCATTATCTCTACTTGAGTTGTAAAGGTAGCAACCATTCTTGTTTTCATAGCAGAATGCAGTTGAGACTACTCCTTTGTCAGTGCTTAAATAGTAAATTTTCCAACCGTCTAGTTTGAGAAGTTCTTCAAAATAAGCTTCGACATTCTTTGTCATAAATTTTCCTTTTTCACCTTTAGATTTTTTATGTTGTGAAACAAAAATTTTAAATATCTCATTTTCACGAGACTCTAGAAGTTCAAATGAATCTACTTGCTCTGAAAATTTTCTTTTCTTTCTATTTAATTCATGGCGATTCTTTTTTGTTAAGTTTTGAAGGTAGTCATCGTACTGTTCTGGCAATAATAGATTTACAGATATGTCTGATTTTTTTATCCTGATTGATTTATAAACTTCAGTTTGTAATATTTTTTGAATTTGGAAATAATGTAATGAGTCAAAGTTAATATTTGAAATAGAATTATTCTCTAAAATTTTCTTACTAATTTCACTATTAGGTCTGTAATCAACAAAATCTCTATTACCAACATTTACAATTGTTTTATCTAATATTGCAAAATCTTCAAAGATAGTAACTTGATCATCATTAAATTGCTTTACTAGGTTTAAAAATTCTTTTTTAGTAAATGGTGAGTCTAAAACTTGTTTTTCCACAGAACTTAGAATAAACCATTTACAACATTTAGTGAATTAACAATGTATAGCGATGCTATGAAGGCCAACATGAAATCAAATATATAAATCTGACTAGAAAGTCTTGTTGTCAATTCGTACTCTAAGCGAATTTTTACAAACATGAAAGTTATTAATGTTGTAAACAATGCTGTCGTTAAACCTGCTAGAAATATGTACAAAATGTTAAATGAATAAAAACTACTTACTCCAATAAACACAATAGAGACGATAAAAAAGTTAAAGAAAAACTGGAAGTTGCTAAATTGCACCGCAAAATAGGTTGCAAGAGTTTTTAAAAATAGTAGCAAAAGATATAGATAGGAAACGTAGTAGATGTTTTCTTGAAAACTTTCAATTATGATAAATTGATTTACTTGAAAGGAAAGGAATAAAGCCACTAACACATTGCCGACTTTATACATGTTTATATCTTTTTGAAATAAGAAGTAAGTTATAGAGAGCAATAAACATGAGAGCAACAGGCTGACTGTTTCTATATTTGCGTAGATGCTTTGAATTGCAACAGAAGAAAAAGACAGCAATAAAACCGTAAGAACTACAAGATATTGCTGAGACTTAATATCAAATTGCCCAACGAGCATCTCTGTAAGCCAAACTAACGTTAGGCCTACAAAACAAGAGGTGATCAATGCTTTACTCGAAATTATAACTCCCACAAAAATTGCAAAAGATAGAATATATTGAAAATAACGTAATTGAATTTGAAACATCCTCGCGAAAATTTTACTTGGAAAAGCTTGAAATTGTAAGCACTTTATAATATAGTTATAAAACACTATATTTAGTGTTATTTTGTATCCCCTATACAATATTTAGTTATAAAAGGAGAAAAAGTGGCAAAAAAATCAGGGCTAAAAGTAGATAGAAAATATACAACACCAGGCAACCCATATAACAACATCGCATGGGAAAAACGAAGTTCAAAAATTACTAACCCGGATGGCTCCGTTGTATTTGAAATGAATGATGTAGAGATTCCTTCCACATGGTCACAAGTGGCAACTGACATCATGGTTTCAAAATATTTTAGAAAAGCTGGAGTACCTCAACTAGATAACAATGGTAATGAATTAAAAGATGAAAACGGTGAGACAGTTCTTGGACCTGAATCTTCCTCAAGACAAGTTTTTGATCGATTAGCTGAGACCTGGAGACACTGGGGTGAAACAACTGGTTATTTTGCATCCTCAGATGACGCACAAGCCTTTGAAGATGAGCTTAAATATATGCTTGCAACACAAATGGCAGCTCCTAACAGCCCTCAGTGGTTTAACACTGGTTTAAATTATAAATATGACCTAACAGGACCAGCTCAAGGTTTTTGGTATGTTGATCCTAAAACAGGAAAACTAACTGAAGGTGAAGACTCCTACTCAAGACCACAACCACATGCTTGTTTTATTCAATCTATTGATGATGATTTAGTTAATGAAGGCGGAATCATGGATCTATGGGTCAAAGAAGCACGTCTGTTTAAATTTGGATCAGGTACTGGAACAAATTTCTCTAACCTAAGAGGCGAAGGAGAACAGTTGTCCGGTGGTGGTGTGTCTTCTGGTGTAATGTCATTCCTCAAAATTGGAGATAGAGCAGCTGGTGCAATAAAGTCAGGTGGCACAACAAGAAGAGCCGCAAAAATGGTCATTCTAGATCTTGATCACCCAGATATTGAAGATTTCATTGAATGGAAAGCTATTGAAGAAGATAAAGCAAGAGCACTAATTGCAGCTGGTTATCCTGCTGATTTTAATGGTGAAGCATACGCTACTGTGTCTGGTCAAAACTCTAATAACTCTGTACGAGTCCCTGCAGAATTTGTTAAAGCTGTCGAAGAAGATGAAGAGTGGGATCTAATTGCAAGAACAGATGGTTCTGTAATTAGAAGAGTAAAAGCAAGAGACCTTTGGAATAAAATTGCAGATGCAGCCTGGAAATGTGCAGATCCTGGTGTCCAATACGACACCACTATAAATGAATGGCACACATCTCCAGAGGGTGGGCGTATTCGTGCATCAAATCCTTGTTCTGAGTACTTATTCTTAGACAACACTGCTTGTAACTTAGCGAGCCTCAACCTTGTTAAATTTTACAATGATGAGACACAGGTTTTTGATATTGCTTCATATAAGCATGCACTAAGAATTTGGACAATTGTTCTTGAAATTTCAGTTGAAATGGCTCAGTTCCCTTCAAAAGAAATTGCACAAGGATCATATGACTACAGAACCCTTGGACTAGGTTATGCAAACCTTGGATCGTTATTGATGAGAAAAGGAATTGCTTATGACTCTGATCTTGGAAGAGCAATTGCTGGAGCTTTAACAGCGATGCTCACCGGAGAAGCTTACAAAGCTTCAGCGGAAATGGCTGGTATCGTTGGTCCATTCCCTAAATATAAAGAAAACAGCGAAAATATGCTCAGGGTTATGAACAACCACAGAAAAGCAGCATATGATACAAACGATTATGAAGGCATAAGCCATGATCTAATTGCAATAAACCAGGAACTATGTCCTAGTGACTTGTTGGAAGCAGCTCAACTATCGTGGGATGAAGCTGTTGAGCTTGGAACCAAAAATGGTTATAGGAACGCTCAAGCAACTGTATTAGCTCCAACAGGTACAATTGGACTTTTAATGGACTGTGATACTACAGGAGTTGAGCCTGATTTTGCGCTTATGAAGTTTAAAAAACTTGCTGGTGGTGGTTACATGAAAATTGCAAACCAATCTATAGGTCCTGCACTGCAAGCGCTTGGATATGAAGAAACAGAAGTTAATGAAATCATACAGTATGTCATTGGTTCCATGTCTCTTGAAAACTCTCCATATGTAAACAAACAATCACTTACAGACAAAGGACTTTCAGAAAAAGATATTGAAAACATTGAAAATGCTCTTCCAGGAGCTTTTGAAATCCAACACGCTTTCAATGTATTTGTTCTTGGTGAAGACACCATGAAGAGTCTTGGAATTGAAGAAGAGGAATATACTTCTTTCGACTTCAATCTTCTGGAAAAATTAGGATTTTCTAGAAATGAAATAGCTCAGGCAAATCTTGATATTTGTGGAACACAAAAAATTGAAGGAGCACCACATCTCAAAGATGAGCACCTCGAA
>SGYR01000013.1 GCA_004213405.1 Candidatus Actinomarinales bacterium | reverse complement strand
GCCTCAAATATAAATGGCAATCTTATGTAAGTAGATGAAGCTCCAATAAGTCTCATGATTTTTATTTCTTTCTTTTTTGCGTAAGCAGCAAGCCTCAAAGTATTGATGATTAATATGAATGCTGCAAATCCTATCAATATTGCAAATGCAGATGCTGATATAACTAAAGTATCTGTTAGGCTTAACAGTCTTTCTATTGCCTCTCCAGAAGTTCTTATTTCTTTTACCGCCGGATTTCCATCTAATCTTTCAATAATCAGATTGTAGTTTGAGGGATCATTCAAATTAATTCTCAATGAAGAAGGTAATATCTCATAGTCAACCTCAGCAAGTAATTCCGGCTGATCTTTGAACAGCGCTTTAAATTCTTCTTGAGCTTCAAGTTTAGAGAAATAATCTACTGTTCTAACTTCAGGGTAACTTTCTAATGATTCCTGAAGTTGCTTGTGTGCGGTGGTTGTTACTCTATCATCAAGAAAAACAACTACGTGAATACCGTTTTGCCAGCGTATAGTATTGTTCTCAACAATAGATCTAGCCGACAATGTGGTAAACACTAGAAAGCTAGAAACCAAAACAGCAATTATTGTTGCAAAAACTAGGAGTGGTGTTCTTCTCATATTTAATAGAGTATTTTTTAGAACATACGAAAATTTTCCCATAATTACCTAACTAAATATCTTCCTTCCATTTCATCACGAATAATTTTGCCGTTTGAAAGTTCTATTACCCTCTTTTTTCGTCTATTAACAATAGAAGAATCATGCGTTGCCATAACAACAGTTGTACCAGCTCTATTAATTTTTTCTAATAGGGAAACTATCTGAGAACTTAAATCTGGATCTAAATTACCTGTAGGCTCATCACACAACAAAACAACAGGGTTATTAGCTAAAGCTCTTGCAATACTTACTCGAGTTTGCTCCCCTCCAGATAATTGTCCTGGGTATTTGTATGCACTTTCATTTAATTCAACTAAATCTAATAATGTATTTGTCTTTGCATCAATTTCTTCAGGCAAACTTCCCATTACCTCTAAAGCAAAAGCTATATTTTCATAAGTATTTCTATTTTCAAGAAGTTGAGGTTCCTGAGTAACTATGCCAATCTTTCTTCTTAATAAAGGAATTTTCCATTTCGGTAGTTTTGAAACGTCAATATTTGCTACTTCAATTTCTCCTTTTGTAGCAATATACTCTTTGTAAAGTAATTTCAAAAATGATGATTTTCCACTACCTGAATGACCAACCAAATAAACGAATTCACCCTCTCCTACTTCAATAGAGATATTGGAAATCGCTACGCTTCCACCTTGAAAAACTAAAGAAACATTTTTTAAACTAATCATTTATTCCCTGCCTACGCCATTTTAGATACTCTTTGATAAATATGTTAATATCACCGTCAAGAACGTTACCAACATTACCAACTTCTGTATTACTTCTAGAGTCTTTGACTTGTTGATATGGTTGTAATACATATGATCTAATTTGTCGACCCCAACCAGCTTCATGTTGGTCTCCTCTTATGTTGTTTATTTTAAGAAGTTCTTCTTCTTTTTGCTTGAGAATTAATTTTGTTTTTAACAGTTCTAATGCCCTAGTTTTATTTTGTAACTGTGACCTTTCTGCTTGACATGCCACAACTATTCCTGATTCAATATGAGTTATTCTTACTGCTGAATCAGTAGTATTGACATGTTGCCCTCCAGCACCAGAAGATCTGTAAACATCTACTCGAATTTCATCATCTTGGATATTAATTTCTTCGTTATGATCAATCAAAGGAACCACATCCACACCTGCAAAACTAGTGTGTCTTCTTTTATTGCTATCAAAAGGGCTAATCCTTACTAATCTATGCACTCCTCTTTCACTTTCTAAAGTCGCATAAGCTCTGAAAGCATCAACTCGAATAGAGGCTGATTTAATACCTGCTTCTTCTCCTTGAGATATTTCTTCAATTTGATACTTCATATCTTTACTTGATAAAAATCTTGTATACATTCTGAGCATCATTTCAGCCCAATCATGGGCATCTACACCTCCAGCACCAGCATTAATTGTTATAACAGCATTTAAGTCGTCATATTCTCCAAAATATAAAGCTTCATTTTCTATTTCCTCAATCTGAACTTCGAGCTCTTTTAATTCATCTAAAAAATCATTACCCTCTATATTTTCTTCATCCGTAATATCAACTAGTTCTTTAATATCTTTTAAATTCGTTTCTAAGTTTTTTAAAGATAAAATTAATTTTTCAATTGTAGATGCTTCAATCGAAACTTTTTGAGCATTTTGAGGATTATTCCAAAAATCTTTATCGTTTATCTCTATATTTAGTTTTTCTAACTTTTTCTTTTTATTTTCGAAGTCAAAGATACTCCTTAGCTGAAGCAAGACGTTCTTCAAAAGTATTGATTTTATTTAGGATTTCTTTATACATTTATCAACCAATCCACACTTCTTATATTTTCTACCTGATCCACAATAGCAAGGGTCATTTCTGCCTATTTTATCCTTAGTAATAGTCTTTTCTTTTACATTATCATCAATATTTTTTTCTTTTTGAACAATTAAATTTTTATCAAAGTTCATTAATATTCTTATTACTGAAAATTTAACATTATCTATTAAGTCTTCAAAAAGATTGTATCCCTCGTTTTGATACTCTACCAGTGGATCTCTTTGGCCCATTGCTCTTAAGCCTATACCGGATCGAAGATAGTCCATTTCAGATAAATGGTCTTTCCATAATTGATCAATAAATGATAATGCTGATCCTCTTGCAAGATTCCAAAAATTACTTTGGTCCTGAATTTCATTCTCTCTAAAAAGATCTTCTAAGTTTTTATATATATCTAAATCATCATTTATTTGTATATTCTTCATAAATTTGTTTCTACTTACATCGCTTAATAGTTCATTTAATTCATTTTCAACTAATTCTTGGAAATGCTCTAAATTTTCATAACTTTTTTTATAAGATTCAACATTGTTAGCTACAGTATTTAATACATCGGATAACCAACTTTCAATCAAATCGTTAATCTTATCAGAACGTAATAGCTCTCTTCTCCATTTATAAATTACATCTCTTTGCTGATTTAATACTTGATCAAACTTAAGAACATTTTTCCTTATTTCAAAGTTTAAAGATTCGACCTGTGCTTGAGCTCTTTCAATGCTCTTTGTAACCATAGATTGTTCTATTCTTTCTTCATCTGGCAAATTTAATTTATTCATAATAGATTCAATTCTTTCACCCTGAAATCTTCTCATCAAATCGTCTTGTAAAGAAATATAAAATCTTGATTCACCAGGATCGCCCTGCCTTCCTGACCTACCTCTTAACTGATTATCAATTCTTCTTGATTCATGCCTTTCTGTTCCAAGAACATACAAACCACCTAGTTTCAAAACATTCTGTTTTTCTTCTTCAACTTGTGATTCAAATTGCAAAATTTTTGATTTCAAATAATCTGGATTGTCTTGCTGGTTTTCATTTATTTGCTGTTGAATTGCCATTTCTTCAGGACTTCCACCTAGCTTTATATCAACTCCTCTACCCGCCATATTTGTTGCTACTGTTACTGCACCAAGTCTTCCAGCCTGAGCAATTATTTGTGCTTCTTGTTCATGATTCTTAGCATTTAAAACATTATGAACTATTCCCTTAGAAGTTAATATTTTCGAAATTTCCTCTGAAGCTTCCACGGAGACTGTACCCAAAAGAATTGGCTGTCCTTTTTCATTGCGTATTTTTATATCTTCAATAACTGCATTAAGCTTTGCTTTATTTGTTTTATAAACGGCATCTTGTTGATCCATTCTCTGAATAGGTAAATTTGTTGGTATTTCAACAACCTCTAGGTTATAAATCTGAACAAACTCCTCTTCTTCAGTCTTGGCTGTTCCTGTCATGCCAGCTAGGTTTTCATACATTCTGAAATAATTTTGATAAGTTATTGAAGCTAAAGTTTGATTTTCATCCTGTATTTTGACATTCTCTTTAGCTTCTAACGCTTGATGTAATCCATCAGAATATCTTCTACCCTCTAATACCCTTCCTGTAAACTCATCAACTATCTTTATCTGACCATCTGAAACTATGTAGTCAACATCTTTAGTGAAAATTGTTTTTGCTCTTAAAGTTGCCGTCAGGTAGTGAATAAAGTTTGTTTGTGTATTTTCATAAAGATTAGTTATGCCGAGTTTTGACTCAACGTATTCAACTCCTACTTCAGTAGTATGAACCTGCTTCTTAGCTTCATCAATTTCATAGTGAATATCTTTTTTCATGCCTTTTACAATTTTTGTAAAATCCGAGTACCATTTTGTAGAATCACTGACTTTTCCAGATATTATAAGTGGAGTTCTTGCTTCGTCAACTAGTATGGAGTCAACTTCATCAATCACACTATAAAATAACTCACCTTGAACTAGCTGTTCATTTGAAACTGCCATATTGTCCCTCAAGTAATCAAAACCAAATTCATTGTTCGTGCCATAAGTAATTTCTTTTTTGTAAGCTACTGCTTTGTCTAATGGATTTTGGCTTGAATGAATAAGGCCTACTTCCAATCCTAAAAATTCATAAATTGGGCTCATCCATTCTGCATCTCTTTTTGCTAAGTATTCGTTTACAGTTACTACATGTACTCCCTTTTTGTATAAAGCCATTAATGAAATTGGTAAGGTTGAAACAAGGGTTTTACCTTCTCCAGTTTTCATTTCTGCGATTTTGTTTCTTAATAGAACAAGTCCTCCAAAAATCTGTACATCATAATGTCTTTGTCCTAAAGTTCTTTTAGCTGCTTCTCTTATGTATGCAAAGGCCTCAACTTCAATGCTGGAGGGGCTGTCGTTTAATTGTTTGGATAAGTTTTGAAAGTTAGTTTTTATTCCTTGATCAGATAGTTTTTCAAATTCTTGTTCTTTACTATTTATCGCATCAACAACAGTATTAAGCTCTGAAGCAAGTTTCCCACTTCCAACAGATAAAACTTTTTTAAATATACTCAAATTTAGCTAGTGCCGTGCTCCCATGAGTCAAGATAATTAATTTGTTCCTCAGTAAGGATTTCTAACTCACCACCCATGAGTCCTAATTTTGTTGCTGCTATCTTCAAATCTACCTCTTTAGGCAGTGTATAAACTTTTGATTCTAAATTCTTATAATTATCTTTTATCCACTCAGCTGCAAGAGCCTGGTTTGCAAAAGACATGTCCATCACAGATGCTGGATGTCCAGTTGCTGCAGCGAGATTTACTAACCTTCCCTCAGCAAGAACTAAGATTTCTTTATCGTCATATTTATAGCTTTCAACATGGTCCCTTACTCTATCAACGCTTGAACTATGTTCTTTAAGTGCATTGAGGTTTATTTCAACATCAAAATGGCCTGCATTTGCTAAAGCTACTCCATCTTTCATAACATCAAAATGTTGCTTATCTAAAGCATGCATATTACCAGTTACCGAAACGATAACGTCAGCAATCTTTGCAGCGTTAATACTGGATTTTACTTCATAACCATGCATTAATGCTTCTAAAGCTCTTACTGAATTTGGCTCAACAACTGTTACTTTAGCTCCCATTCCATAAGCCCTTTCAGCAACTCCCTTACCGCAATCTCCAAATCCAATAACTACAACATTTAATCCCGCAATAAGTAAATCTGTTGCTCTGACAACACCGTCCATAGCACTCTGGCCAGTGCCGAACCTGTTATCAAAAAGATGCTTAGTGTCTGAATCATTTACAGCAACAACTGGAAATCTTAGCTTGTTATTTTTCTCCATTGATTTCAACCTTATCACTCCAGTAGTTGTCTCTTCCATTGAACCCATTACTGATATATCGGACCTATCTGTGTGTAGTAGAGAAACTAAATCAGCTCCATCATCCATTGTTATATCTGGTTTAGTATCTAATACAGAATTTAGATGCTTGAAAAAATCTTCATTACTTACACCATGTATCGCGTGAACCTCGACACCGCTATCAGTAAGATAAGCTGCTACTGAGTCTTTAGTGGAGAGAGGGTTGGAAGCACACAAAGCAACATTTGCACCTGCAGATTGTAGAGTGAGCATTAAATTTGCTGTTTCTTTAGTAACGTGCATACATGCACCTATATTTAATCCATCTAAAGGTTTTCTCTTTTCAAAATCAGTTTTGATATCCTCCAATACTTGCATTTGTCTCTGAGCCCATTTAACCTCATCTTTTCCAACAGCAGATAAATTAGAATCTTTAATTGTTGACATTATATGTTTACCCCTTTAATAATTTTTTTAGCTTTTCAATTGCAGTAATGTCATATGGATCAATCTGTAAATTGTCAGCCATATAAACACTAACTAAATCACCTAACAATGTTAAATGAAATAAATTACTAATAATATTTTCTGAGGATATATTCTTTATTTCAGAGATATCAATCTTGTCACCAATTATTTCTTTTGTTAATTCAAATCTTTTGCCAATTTGAGAATTTTCATCAGAAGATCTTAAAAATAATAACTGATAATTCTTTTTGGAATCTTCTTTATTTGCTTCCCAAGAAAGAATTTCATTGTGATGTATTTCAGGCATATAGCCGACAAAAGCTTTGGATTTTGCATTTTCGTTTATTTGAGTCTTCCAACGTTGAGCAACTAAATATGTTAGTGGTGTGCCTCCGTAAATTACAGAGGTCTTAGAGTTTATCTCTTTTGAAATCTGTAACGCTTGTGAGAATAACTCATTTTCTGCTTGGTTTGCTACAATTTCATTTAAATAAGTGCCTGCTTGATTACATTTTTCTAGATAATCTAGACCGCTATCAGGAGAAACGTAGTGCATCACTGCCCTAGTCATTAATCCAAATGCTGCTCTAGGTTGGAGTCCTTCTGGGACTTTTACAAATGGTCTGCTATGTTCTTTTGCTAACTCCAACAAACTTCCGCCACTTGAAATTACTGACCAATCCAAATTATATTTAATTGCATCATTAACAGCTTCTACTGTTTCTTCTGTGTTTCCAGAATAAGAAATAAACAGACACTTTGGCTTTCTTTGGGCAGTGACTTTTGGAATTCCATAGGTTTTTCTAACTTCAACATTAATTTGAGTAGTTTTGTTTAAAACTAACTGTAAAACATCTCCAGATACACCAGAACCACCCATACCAACAATTAATAGATCTTTGTAAGATTGAACTTCGAAGTTCTTTGAAGTTTCTAATTCTTTTTTTAGTTGATTACCTAAGTCAAGTACATGCTCAATCATTATTATCTATATATTAGTTGATATTTTCTCTAAAACTTCTTCTAGTATTTTTTGAGAAGAAGCTTCAATATTTACTCTCAGTTTTGGTTCAGTATTTGAACCTCTAACATTAAACCAAAAGTTCTCATCAAGATATGACAATCCATCAAGTTCATCAAAATTACCAGAAAACACAGTTTTAACTTTCTCTAAAGACGTGTTTACATTTTCAACTGTAAAGTTAATTTCTCCAGATGATGGGGGGAAGTTGTACTCATCTATCATGCTGCTTACCTTTTTGCCTCGTTCAGATACAATGCTCATCAACATTAAGAGGGTAAGTATCGCGGAATCAGCAAAATAATTATCTTTGTAATAAAAATGAGCACTATGCTCACCGCCAAAATCTGCCTCAAGTTCTTTCATCATTGCTTTTATATTTGAATGTCCTACCTTACATCTAAATAGTGAAATATTTTTTGATTCCAGTATTGATAAAGCATGAGGTGAAACATTTACGTTATAGACTACTTTTAAATTATCTTTTTTTTCGGATAAATAATCTGCGATTAATGTTGTCATCATACTTCCAGATATAACTTTTCCAGTATCATCAATAAAAACTGCCCTATCAGCATCACCATCAAAAGCTACTCCAAAGTCTAATTTCTTTTCTTGAACGAGTTTTATAATCTCTTTCAAGTTTTCTTTATTTGACGGATCTGCAGGATGATTTGGAAAATTTCCATCTACTTCCATATAAAGTTTTTCGCAATCAAATTTATAAATTGCTGATATTTCCTCAAATATTGAACCTATTGCGCCATTTCCACCATCAACTCCAAATTTTAAATGGCTATTGACTTTTTCTGGTTTTACTAGTTTCTGTATATGTTGAAAATACAAACCCAACTCATTGTTTGTTTCTAAATGTAAATTGCTTATTTCACCAAAATCTATATTTTTAATATTGTTTTTTATTTCTATAAGACCTGAATGCTCTCCAATCGGTACTGCTCCTGAATTGCAAAGTTTCAATCCATTGTATTCTTTAGGGTTGTGTGATGCAGTGATTACGACACCGGGTAACTCAAGCAGTCCTGACAAAGAATAAACAACATCTGTAGGTACAAGACCAACGTATAAAACTGACTTACCACTGTTAGATACCCCAGATGCAACTGCGTTTAACATTTCCATATTGGATAAACGACCATCATGACCAATTAAAATTGATTCTGAATCAACAAATTCTGCAAAAGAATATCCAATTTTATATGCATCTTGCAAAGTTAAGGTGTCTCCAAAGACTCCTCTAATATCATAGGATTTAAAAATAACATCTAGATTATTACTCATTACCCAATTATTGTACTCTTGATGGAATCAAAGTTTAACTATAAGAATTTTTCAATTGTAATACCTATTTACAATGAGGAGGAGATACTTGAAGAATCTACTAATGCAATTTTTTCACTATGTAAAAGAATGGGGATAGATTTTGAAATTATTTTTTCAGAAAATGGTTCTACTGATAACACAAAAAATATTGCTAATGAATTAACAACCAAATATCCAGAGATAAAAATTATATCAAATCCGGAACCAAATTATGGAAATGCATTGAAAGCTGGATTTGAATTAGCAAAAAACGATATTGTTATATCATTTGATATTGATTACTATTCAGAATCTTTTTTACGTGAAGCTTTAAAGCTTAATAGAGAATACTCTTCAATAACAGCTTCCAAAAGACTTGGTTCCTCTGAAGATGGGCGAAGATTTATTAGAAGATTAGCAACAAACTTTTTTGTAATACTTTTAAAAACTCTTTTTGGTACAAAGCTAAGTGATACCCACGGAATGAAGGCAATTAAAAAAACAGAGATTGAGAAATTTCTTCCACAAGTTGTTTCAACACAGGACATTTTTGATACTGAATTATTAATAAGAATAGAAAAAAACGGTGGGAAAATAAAAGAAATTCCCGCAAAAGTAAATGAAATAAGGCCTAGTGTTTCCTTAATTTACAAACGGATCCCAAGAACAATAAAGAGCTTAATTAAATTAAAAATAATTTTTTATAAAGAATCTTTAAAAACAAAAAATTTATAAATCAAATACTTAACGGGAAGTATTGCCCCATTTATAAGAATTGTAATTACAAGAAACCAAAGCTCATCTTTCTGTAAAGCATCATTAATAAAATTAATTATGAACCAAATTATATTTGGAGCAAATAAACTAATTAGGTTAGTGTATGAAAAATTTAAAAACTCTTTTAACTTTCCTCCAAAAAAACTAAATTTAAAAATTATCCTTCTAGATAAATAGTATGAAATGACTACACCAATTAAAAATCCGAGCACATTGGTAACATAAGTTCTTAGGGGAAATTCAATAAAAGTAAGAACAAAAAATTGAAATATATATGACAAAGTTAATCCAATTATCAAATTTATTGCACCAACAATATATGTTCTAACTAGCTGCATCAGTGAAGTATCGCTTTGAAAAATTTTTAGGGATTTTAACTTTTTAAACATTATCAGATTTCTTTTTATACTTATAAGTAATAAGTAAAGCACCAAAAAGAGTTAAAAACGAAAAGAAATTTAAAGCTTTTTCAACGTTACTCAATTCAAATTTAATTTCAACAAGCTCATCGTTTGGAATAACTGCCATAAATGATGGGGAGATTCTGAAAGGCCCATGGCCATTTGTAATTTTCCAATTCGGAAAATATGATACTTTAATTAAATGAAGCTGATTAGGTTTATTGGTTTTAAAAGATATTAAGTTGTTTTGAA
>SGYR01000012.1 GCA_004213405.1 Candidatus Actinomarinales bacterium | reverse complement strand
TCAGCTTCAAAAATTAAAGAAAAAGGTTCAAATGTATCAGATATAAAAGATTTTAAAGACAAGAAGACTCAAACCACTAAACCAAAAACCAAGAAGCAAAGTAAATCTTCCACTTACACATTACCTCCAGTCAAGTTATTAAAAAATGGATCTTCTGTATCTACTTCTAAAAAACTATTACAAGAAACTGCAAATGATTTAACCCAGCTATTAAAAGAACATGGTGTAGAAGCAGAACTCACAAATGTTGTACCGGGTCCAACAGTAACTCGTTATGAAATCGAGTTAGCACCTGGTGTCAAAGTTTCAAAAGTAACTTCTCTTTCTCATGACATTGCTTATGCATTAGCTACTCCAGACGTACGTTTACTTGCTCCAATTCCGGGAAGAAGTGCTATCGGTATCGAGATACCAAATAGGCAAAGAAAGCTAGTTTCTCTTGGTGATGTTCTCTCTTCAAAAGAAGCTGCTAATTCTGAACATCCATTAAACGTTGGTCTTGGCTTAGATATATCAGGAAAACCAAGATTACTAAATCTATCTGAACTTCCACACGTACTAATTGCTGGTCAAACTGGAGCTGGTAAATCTTCATGCATTAACTCAATCGTTACATCTCTTTTAGTAAGAACTAATCCTGATGAAGTAAAAATGGTTATGGTTGATCCGAAAAGAGTTGAGTTAGGTCAGTACAACAATGTTCCACACTTACTTACTAAGGTCATTACAAATCCTAAAAAAGCTGTCGATGCGCTTGGTTGGGCAGTCTCAGAGATGGACAGAAGATATGATTTATTAGCTGATGGTCAAGTTAGAGATATCAATGGTTATCACGAAAAATATGACGCTGGTCTTTTAGATGAAGAAAAGTTTGATAGGTTCCCTTACATAGTTGTATTTATTGATGAGTTAAATGACTTGATGATGGTGGCTGGTAGGGAAGTAGAATCTGCAATTGTAAGACTTGCACAAATGGCAAGAGCAATTGGTATACACTTAGTAGTTGCTACTCAAAGACCATCTGTAGATGTTATCACTGGTGTTATGAAAGCAAACATACCTTCACGACTTGCATTTTCAGTAGCATCAACAACTGACTCAAGAGTTATTCTGGATCAATCCGGTGCAGAGAAATTAATCGGATTAGGTGACATGTTAGTAGTTACTGCTTCAAACCCTAGATTAGAACGAATCCAAGGTGCTTGGGTAACTGAAGGTGAAATTAAAGACGTTGTTTCTTGGGTTAAAGATCAAAAAGAAGCAGTGTATAATCCAGCAGTTACAGAAGAACATAAAACTAGTTCTACATCATCATCTGAAGATTTTGGTGAAGACGAAGAGTTATTAGCAACTGCTAAAGAACTGGTTATACGCTCACAACTTGGTTCAACATCAATGCTCCAGAGAAAACTCAGAGTAGGTTTTGCAAGAGCAGGAAGGTTAATGGATATATTAGAATCTCAAGGTATAGTAGGTCCATCTGAAGGTTCAAAAGCAAGAGAAGTTTTAATTACTGTAGAAGAATATGAAACTAACAATTTATCAACAATTGAAGATTCAGAACAAACCACTGAATCCGAAGATTTAACAGAAGAAGTTAACACTGAAGAAAATTGGTTTGAAGAGTAAAATTTAACGTTTTGTGTTAAAAATTTGTTAAGTCAATTTCTCCATAAGTACGAGAAATTATTTCACCGTTGGTATCAAGCACTATAGAAATTGGCTGACCAACAATCTTAAAGTAGTCTCTTAATTCTGGAGTGGAGAAACCTACTCTAAGTTGACCATTAAGGTTTTCAATCACCCATTCCATAGTTGGCTCGTACTGACTGTGTGCTAACGCAATAACATCATACTCATCAGAAATATTAGCTAATTCTTTTTCTACGACAGGTAACTCCCGCCTACATATGCCTCAGTAATCAGCCCAGAAAATTATGATTGTTTTTTTATCTGTAAAATTCTCAGTGACAACAGCTTCAGATGTATCTATATACTTAAAAGTACTTTCTGTAATAGCTTCTGTAGATTCTGCCACCGCTTCTAGTATTTCACTTTCTAATTCTTCACTAGCTCCATACGAACAGGAAATAAAAAATATGATAAATATTGGCAAGAAACGTTTCATAACTTAATGATAATCTTATTGGTGAATAACCTTGCTATCCTAAATATGTGAATATTTCACTTTTAAGCGTTGGAACAGAGATTTTACTTGGCGATACTGTTAATACTAATCTTGCATCACTTGGACAAGCTTTATATAACAATGGATTTATTCTCTCAACTGAAAAAACTGTACCTGATGATAAAAAATTAATACAAGATGCTGTAAATGAATTACTTGAAAAGAATGATGTCATTATTACATGTGGAGGAATCGGGCCTACAGAAGATGATTTCACTAAAGAAGTCATTTCTGAAATGTTTGACTTGAAACTTGTTGTTGACGAAGATCATCTGAGCTGGATGAAGTCAAGATGGGAGAGTAGAGGCATGACAATGCCTGCAACAAATGTAAAACAAGCAGAAATCCCAGAAGGTGCATCCAAATTAAACAACACAAACGGAACTTCACCAGGGATTCATATTGAATATAAAAGTAAACATGTATTTATACTTCCTGGTCCACCGAGAGAGTTCATACCTCTAGTAACAGATGAGTTAGTACCATTTTTAAAAGATAACTTTACAAAAATAGAAAAAGATTATGAATTCATTTTATTTTTTAATGAAGCAGAGTCTGCTCTTGCAGAAAAGATTGATAAGTTTAAACCTCAAGGTTTAGATATCGCTTATTTAGCGAGCAAGGGAATAATTAAATTACGAATCGATAAAAATTCAGTCAGTGACGATGCGTTAAAAGATTTTAAAAATCAAATAAAAGAAACATTAAGTGACAATATATTAAGTTATGAAAATATCCCTGCTTCAAAAGTTTTATTAAGGGAATTAAAAGCTAAAAATTATACATTATCTCTAGTAGAGAGCATTACAGGTGGATCATTTACTAAAGAGATTGTTTCTCATCCAGGTGCAAGTGAAACACTGATTGCATCCAATGTTTTGTATTCCATGGATTCGAAAAAAGAACTGTTGAATGCTGAACCTAACGAGGACTGGGCTCTACTCACTGAAGAGTTAGCAGTTGCGTCTATGAAAAAATATAATTCTTCAGTCGGTTTAGCAGTATTAGGTGAAGCTGGTCCCGTTCCTTCAAGTAAATATAAAATAGGTGAAATATTTATATCCATATGTATCAATGGTGAAATAACTAATTTCACACACAATTTACGCGGTAATAGGGAAGATATAATAAATAGAGCAGTAAATAACTGTATATGGGATCTATTAAATTTAATTAAATAGTTGTATTCGAACAAATGTTCGATTAAAATTTGTCATATAGAGATGTTTAAATAGTTATTAATTATTGTTAATAAATAGGAGAAAATAATGGATAAAGACAGGGCAAAAAAACTCGATACAGTTTTTTCGCAGATAGAAAAACAATTTGGTGAAGGTTCTTTGATGAAGCTTGGTTCTGACCAAGTCAGAAAGATGCCTTCAATTTCTACAGGAGCACTATCAATAGATCTTGCATTAGGTATAGGTGGTGTGCCCAAAGGTAGAGTTATAGAAATCTATGGTCCTGAAAGCTCAGGTAAAACAACATTATCATTACACATTGCTGCTGAAGCTCAAAAAGCTGGCGGAGTAGCAGCATTCATTGATGCAGAACATGCTCTTGATCCCATCTACGCAAGCGCTCTTGGTGTTGATGTTGATGAATTACTTGTATCACAGCCCGATACAGGAGAACAAGCTCTAGAAATCGCAAATATGTTGATCGATTCCGAAGGTGTCGATGTAGTAGTTATTGACTCTGTTGCAGCTTTAGTTCCCCAAGCCGAAATTGATGGAGAAATGGGTCAATCCCATGTAGGCTTACAGGCAAGATTAATGTCACAAGCGTTAAGAAAGCTCACATCTTCTATCAACAAAACACAAACAACTGTTATATTTATCAATCAAATTAGAGAAAAAATTGGTGTTATGTGGGGTTCTCCTGAAACTACAAGTGGTGGTAGAGCGCTTAAATTTTATGCATCAGTAAGAATTGACATTAGAAGAATTGAAACTCTTAAAGTTGGAGCTGAAATGATTGGTAATCGTGTACGAGCAAAAATTGTAAAGAACAAGGTTGCACCACCATTTAAAGAAGCTCAATTTGATATTATGTTTGGTCAAGGTATTTCTAGAGAAGGAAGCTTGCTAGATGTAGGTGTAGATCATGGAATAGTTAGAAAAGCTGGTGCATGGTTTACTTATGATGAAATTCAACTAGGTCAAGGTAAAGAAAATTCTAAGAGATTTTTAAGAGAAAATGCTGATATTGCTTTGCAGTTAGAAACAGATGTGTACAAAGCAGTTGGCATGATTGAGTCTGATGAGGCTACAGAAGAGGAAACTGTAGAAGAGTCAGAAGATGCAACACCTGAAAAATAATATAGGGATTATTTAAAAAACAATTTTATAATTCAATTGTGGAACAAACAGTTGTAATTAAGCCAAAAATGAATTTTACTCCTTCACGTGAGGGTAAAAAATATTTTGTTAAAACATTTGGTTGCCAGATGAATGAACATGATTCGGAAAAAATTGCGGGAATGTTTGAGTTAGATGGCATGACGAAAGCATCCATTGAAGATTCCGCAGATATTATGTTTATCAATACTTGTACCATTAGAGAAAATGCTGATGATAAGCTATATGGAACACTTGGTCAGTTAAAAAAATGGAAAGGTGAAGGAATCGATCGCAAGTTACTTGTGGGTGGATGTGCTGCACAGAAAGACAAAGAAATTGTAAGAGAGAGAGCTCCTTGGGTGGATGTTGTTATTGGTACTCATAATTTAACAAATATCATTAATCTACTTAATCAATCTGAAGATTGGGGTCCTATCACTGAAATAATTGATGAAATAGAAGATCTTCCAACTGATGCTCCATCGATTAGAGAGTCTGAGCATTCTGCATGGTTAACAATTCAGATTGGTTGTAATAATTCATGTACATTTTGTATTGTTCCATCTGTTAGAGGTCCAGAAATAAGCAGACGACCAAGTGACATAATTAATGAAGCACAGGAATTAGTTGAGTCAGGAATAAAAGAAATTACTTTATTAGGACAAAATGTAAATTCTTATGGTAGAGATTTAAAAATCGATAATAAGAGTAGACCATACTTTGCTCCGTTATTACATAAACTTAATGATATAGATGGTCTTGAAAGAATTCGTTTTACATCGCCACACCCAAAAGATTTTAAAGAAGAAACTATAAATGCAGTCAAGTCATTAAGTAAAGTATGTAATCAGATACATGTACCATTGCAAAGTGGAAGTAGTAATATTCTTTCAAAAATGCATCGTGGATACAATAAGGAAAAATTTATACAAAAAGTCGATATGATTAGAAACATAATTCCAGACGTTTCATTGACAACAGATATTATTGTTGGCTTTCCTGGTGAAACTGAAGATGATTTTCAAGACACTATGGACATTGTAAAATATGTTGAATTTGACTCTGTTTATATGTTTCAATTTTCACCAAGACCAGGTACAAAAGCATTTGATATGGAGGATGAATTTGTTGATAAAGAAATTATTAAGAAAAGATTTCAACATTTAAAAGACGTTCAAACAGATATTAGTGAGAAAAGATTAAAAAGATTTGTTGGAACTGAACAAGTCTTATTAATCGAAAAACTATCGAAAAAAAATAGTCAGGTCCTCACTGGTAAAATTGATAGCGGACAGATTACACATATTGATAATAAAAATGTTTCTACTGGGGATATTGTTGAAGTTAAAATTATTGACTCAACACCTTTTTATTTAAAAGCAGAATTAATTTAGTTTGTTATATTTTCTCACAGGCATAACAGCATCTGGAAAGTCAGATTTAGCACACAGAATTGCAATTGAGAATAACATGTCTATTCTTTCAGTTGATTCTATGGCTGTATATAAGGGGCTTGATTTGTTAACTGCAAAACCATCTGACGTAATGCAAGCGCAAGTAAAATATTATGGTTTAGATATTGCAGATTGTGACCAGAATTTTTCAATAATTGATTATTTAAACTATCTTATTGATCAGAATATCCCTGAAAAATCTTTTAATGAAGATATATTAGCTGTTGGAGGATCTGGATTATACGTAAAAGCAATAATTGATAGGTACGAATTTAAACCAACAGATCCAACAATTAGATCAGAATTAGAACAATTAAATTTTGATCAATTGATAAAATTTCATGAACTTAATGAGATCCCTATTCCTGATATTGAACTTAACAAAAGAAGATTAATGAGAAACATAGAAAGCTTTATGTTAGAGGAATCAAAATATGTTTTTCCAGAAGTAAATATACCCAAAGACAAAGTTGGAGTGTTTTGGAATCACCCTAATCATAAAAATAATATTGAAATTAGAACCAAAAATATGATTGATAATGGTTTGGTAGAAGAAATAAACAAAATAAATAATCCTTCAAAAACAGTCCTCCAAGCTATTGGCATGAATTTATCTGATAATTTTGAAGAAAATATTAATATAAAAACAAAAAGACTAGCTAAAAAACAAATTACATGGTTTAAAAAAGAACCAAAATTACATATGATTGAAACCGATGACGAGGACCTTGTATACAATTCAATGATGGAGATAATTAATGTCTAATTTTGCGTATATGTCTGGAACAGGGAATGATTTTATAGTTGGTAAGTATGAAGGTGAAGTTTCGGAAATTCAAATTATTGCACTTGTAAGTGATGCTGAATATGAAGTTGATGGAGTTATATTCGTAGAACCATTAGATAATAATTCTGTAAAAATGCATTATTACAATAATGATGGTTCTGATGCAGAACTTTGTGTAAACGGCGTGCGATGTGTTGCTAAATTTGCGCTTGATAATAACTATTTGGATGTTCCTAGATTTATTGTTAAAGCACCAGTTGGAGATTTAGAAGTATATGTAGATGACAATATAGTTGAAGTATCAACTCCTATTCCTACTTATGATGATGAAAAGATTAATGTAAATTCTTTCGAAGGAGTTAAATCTTCAGTTGGTAATCCTCACTTTATGATAAAAGTAGAAGACGTAGATGGATTAGATTTAGAAAATTTGAATTCAGAAGTAGTTAATGAAAACATTTTCCCGAACGGTATAAATGTTGAAATATATCAAATAGTTAGTAGAAATTATATTAAAGCTAGAGTCTTCGAACGAGGAGTAGGTGAGACAGATGCCTGTGGGTCAGGTGCACTATGCATGTTTAACTATCTAAATAAAACAGATCAAATTGATAATAATTCTTATGTTATGTACCCAGGTGGTGATTTAAATCTTAGATTTGAAAATGATAAGTTATACTTATCAGGAGAAGTTATATATCTCTAAATAAACTAACAACTTTCCCAATTGGTTGTGTATTTTCATTAACTTCAAAATTTTCATAATTTTTATTTGCTGGAATCAAATATTTTTTACCAGATATTGTGTCTACATATTTAACAGTTGCTTCGGTGTCATTAATCATAAAAGCACCAATATCTCCATTTTTTGGTTCAATGTTTTTATCAACAACAACAATATCTTCATCATGAATACCAGCATCAATCATGGAATCACCATTTACCTTCAATGCAAAGAGGTCTTTATTATATTTTTCTTCAACAATTGGAATCTCTCCAATTTTATTTTCCTCAGCCAGAAGGGGAGTTCCTGCAGAAATTTCACCAATAACTGGTACTGACATAAATGTATTTAGTTTTTGATTATTTGATAACGATCTTGACAAGTTTGCTTTTTTAGATAGTAAACCTTTTTTAATCAAATTATCTAAGTGGTATTGCACTGAACTTGTTGACTTAAGATTTACAGCTTTTGCTATTTCTCTAACTGAAGGAGAGTATCCTTCAGAGGTTAATTTATGATTAATATAATCTAAAATCTCTGATTGTTTGTTCATATATATAAATTATAACACAATTTAGAACAAATGTTCGAATAAATTTTTGTCATACTCTATTTCTACAATTGTTTTATGAAGTTAAAAATCAAATTAATAATATATTTGTATTTTTTTAGTAGCTTAATGATATTTTTTGTTAAAAAACCAATTAACGATCAATATCAATATCAAAATACACCAACTATTGAATATAAAATACAAAAAGGAGACACACTATGGGGTATTTCGCATAAATTTACAAATAAAAATCATCAAGAATTTATCTATCTAATTAAAAAGATGAATAATTTAGATAATTCATTACTTATGGAAGATCAAATACTGATATTACCAGTAAATATTTGATACAAGATTTAGAGGTAACTATAATGGTACTATATATGGTATGTCCTTACTGCAATAAAGAAGAAACTAATGTTGTTGATTCACGTAAAAACAATGAAGGCAACTCTATAAGAAGAAGAAGAGAGTGCCCTAAGTGTGAATTACGATTCACAACGTATGAAAAGGCTGAAATTGGTTTAATGATACAAAAAAGAAGTGGCGACATACAAGAATTCAATTATGAAAAGTTGTATAAAGGTATAGAAAATGCTTTTGGTGGCCTAGACATTAATGATAAAAAGCTAAAAACACTTGTTGATAACATTCATAATGAAATAAAAACTCAAGGAAACAAAATTAAATCGGAAATTGTAGGGGAAACCGTTCTTAAATACTTAAAAGAGACCAATGAAGTAGCTTATTTACGATTTGCTTCTGTTTATAAAGAGTTTTCTGATGCTTCTGACTTTGAAAAAGAAGTAGCAGAGTTATAAATTAAGGTAAATTATTAAAATTTGCGAAATTTAAAAGTGATATTTCCTTAAATTCCATTAAAGCATTCTCAAAAGCACGACTTTCAGTTTCTTTATTTAGAAGAATTGCCTGAGAAATAGATTGTGCTACATCATATTCATTATTTCTCAATGCCCCTAAATACCTACCATGCAGATTTTCAGCTGTTGTTACAGCATCATTTACCAGAGCTTTGTGTTTTTCAAATTCCTCAATCTCCGGCAAAGTTGATATATTAACCTTACTTTGTGCAATTATGTTGGATAGATTGCTTGTTATTTCCTCGATGTCTACACTATCTTCATCAGTTGGAAGATCGCCATAAATCAATACTTCAGAAACTGAAATTCTATATGAAAGAACTAGGTCAAGTTCATTAACAAGTGTAAATATATTGTCTAAATTTGCTTTTACATTACTTATATCAGATATATCAGTTCTATTTTGTAAATTATTTTCATACTGAAGTAAAGATGATTCAATCTGTTGCAGATTTGCACTTGCATTAGAAACGTCATATTTTGAATAAAAAGTATTTGTTGATATCTCAATTAAATCAGGTAAAAGCGCAACCAATTCATTCGAGTTATTTGTTACAACAACAGCCTCTTCTACAACTGCTTCTTGACTGTTTCTATAGTTTAAATAAGTATTTGTTGCAATTGTTACAACAAATACTATTGATATTGTAATGAAGGCTGGTAAAACCCATTTTCTTCTACTTTCAAGATCAGACCACACTTTTTGTATCTGTTCAGTTATATTTAATGGATTAAAAGTATCAGTTGGAGTTAGGTCAGCAACATTAGTCGGCTCAGTAGTGTTAGCAATGTATGATTCAATACTGCTTTGTTGCACATATATTTCTTCTGTATTGTTTAATAATGTTTCAATTGTTTCTTGATTTAGATCTTCAACAACTTCAGTAGCATCTTCTGCGTAAGAAGAGGCTTCAATAAGAGTATCGCTTTCAAAACCTAGAAGGTCTAAGATTTTTATTTTATTAACTTTTTTAGTTTTATTTATTAAGAAATAATCTCTAATATTCATCATTGAAAGGGTACCACTGCAAAATAATTTTAATATAAAAATAAAGATTCTTAATGAATTTGCAAAAATACCGAGTAAAAGCCATGAAGATGATATCGGTTACGACCTCTATTCAGACGGAGAGTATATTATCAAACCGCAAAAAGTTGTACTTGTAAATTTAGGTATAGCAATTCAATTACCAAAAAATGTAGGAGGATTTGTATTACCAAGATCAGGATTAGCCAGTAAGAATCTTATTGCACCAATTAATGCTCCAGGCCTAATTGATCCAGGATATACAGGTGAGCTAATGGTTCCGTTAATGAATTATTCAAATGAAGTGTATACCGTGTCACAAAATGAGAGAGTTGCACAGTTAGTAACTATTACTACAAGTAGTATTTCATTTGAAAAAGTTGAAGAGCTGGATAACTCTGATAGGTCGTCAGGTGGATTTGGTTCAACAGGAAAAAATTAATTTTATTATTTAAATC
>SGYR01000011.1 GCA_004213405.1 Candidatus Actinomarinales bacterium | reverse complement strand
ACTAAGAACAGTTGATATAAAATCATTATTTACAGCACTTATGCCATAGTCATCAAGAAGCAAAACTATTCCATCTGTTTGTGTAAAGCCAAACTCTTCCGCGACGGATTCTAAGCCATCTGGAGATGAAGATGCAAAAGGTGTGACAAGGCTTAAAAGTAAAATAAGAATAATAAATAGACCATAGAAAGATACTTTGGTTGTATTTTCACCGCTTCTCTCATATGCATAAATTAGATCAGGCCTTACTCGAATCAGTAGAGTAATAATAAGCGCTGTAATTACTCCCTCACCAAAACCAATGATAAAGTGTGTTGTTACCATGGCTAACAAAACCGTACCTACCGGTATTGAAATAGTTCCACCAATTGCATACTGGATTGTAAAAGCTATTGATGAAAACACAACACTCAAAATTCCCGCAAGCACACTCACTGAGACAATAGAGGTTTTATTTTTTCCAATAAACTTTATCCAGTACTTAACAATAAACCAACTAGTTGCACTAGTTACTATTGCCATATTTAAAACGTTCACTCCTAAGGCGCTAAGACCCCCATCAGCAAAAAGTAGAGATTGAATAATTACTACTACTGATAGACAAATTAATCCCAACCTCGGACCCAGAACTATAACTGCAAGTGCACCACCAAGTAAATGGCCACTTGTACCAGCAGCTATAGGGAAGTTTATCATTTGAAGAACAAATATTAATGCAGACATCATTCCAGTTAAGGCAATAAATTTATCTGCAATTAAATCTTTTGCTGATCTTATATATGCCCACAATGTGCCAAAACTGATTACTCCAGTAGCGGCAGACATTGTTACATTCATAAATCCGTCAGGTACGTGCATAGAAAAAGTATAAGCTTTAAGTACTCTTATTGCAAGTGTTTTGCAATAAGGAATTTAAATTATATTTTTCTGTTTAAACCAATAATGAATTTCACTCAATACAAAAGTTCTTGTATCTTGATTCAAAATTTCATGTTTTGAGTTTTCAACGGTTATAAATTTAACATTTTCAAGTTTTGAAATATTTTCACTGGCTTTGATTGGAACAATCTTATCTTTATCTCCGTGTAGAACCAATGTTGGTATCTTTAGTTTTTCTATATTTTCATTAACAAAATTTTGTTCAACAGTTATTTCATTACCGAATTTAAAAGTCAAACTTCTAAAAACTAGTGGATCATTAAAGTAGCTATCTACGGTTTCTTTATCGGTAGACAAATTTTTCTTATTTACTGGTGAAGGTGCACGCAATTTTGGAAAAACTTTTGCCATAGCACCAGACATATTCTTAATGAATTTTGGATAATTATCATCAAAATGAGGCGCTGACAGAATTAGATAATCGGGGTCAATTTTTTCTCTAAGAATTGCAGATACTGATACAAGTGACCCGTAAGAATGAGCAAAAATAATTTTTATATCTTTGTTTGCAATTTTATTGTAAGTATTAACTATCGCTTCAATATTTTCATCCCAAGTTTCTATATGACCTTTTTCATCAACGTCACCATGACCAGGAAGATTTAATGAATAAGTTTCAATGCCTAAGTTTTTTAACCACTCAACATTGTCTTTGTGACGTCCTTCATGTTCAAATAATCCATGAACTACTAATGCTCCTAAATTAGACACAAGCTCCCCTTTTTTTTATTAAATTTATATTAATGAATATTGACTTCATAAAAGTACCATTTTCAAACAATCCATCTATGCAAAAATATGATGGTCCACTTTTTAACACAAATCCAAATGAAAAATATCTGTCTGAGAAACAATTACAGCTGGAAAAATATGGAAAAGATTTATATGGACAAACAGAACAATTTGAAAATTCTGATTTAAACCAAAAAGTCAGTCAAACCTTGGGGTTAGAAGCAACAGAATCTTTATATGAAACCGCAGTGCAAATAGAAGAAGATTTAGCTGTTATGCATAATGGAAAGCTTGAAGCTATATGTTTCTGTTTTCCAAGTGGCTGGAAACCAGGAAGAGAGTTAAAAGCAGACCTTTCTAAATTACATCAACCAGTTGCAGACAATGACCTTTTGCTTAAATCAAGTGAGAAATTATCACAACACATGAACAAACAAACTATACGAAGATGGGTGTGGAATGTAACTACTATTCCTGGGTTAAGTAATCACCCTAGTGAAGAAAGACCACTATTAAATGATTTTGAAAATTTATATTTCAGATTAGAAACACAAATTTCCACACCATTAGATGAATCTTCAAGTTTATTTTTAGTGAAGGTAGATGTGGCCCCTCTTAAAAGTGTATGGGATGAAATAATTTTAGAGAGTATAAATTCAATGAGTGAAGATGTTTTAAATTATAAGAATTTATCTGAAATTAAAAAATTTTTAAATAGTTGATCTTTTCTCTTTCACAATTAGAAAAAGAATTAGCCCAGTCAGAATCGTTGTCATTGAGTTTGTAGCCATTAAGGGAAAGTCGTTTAAATAATTGCCATATAGAAACCAAGACAGGGACCCTAGAAATAAAAATAGGTAAGTAATTATGGACAAGTCTTCAACTCTTCTCGTTTTTAGTGTTTTTATCGCTTGAGGCAAAAATGAAACAGTAGTAAAAAAAATTGCAAGATAGCCCATTATTTGAAAACTCATGGAAACAGTATATAAGAGGATTGGTTTAAATAAGAGTACTTGTGGGCCTAGTTAGATTTGAACTAACGACCTCATCCTTATCAGATAATAATTAAAAGTCTGAATACTTAAAGAAATCTACAATTTCAGAAATTGGCTTTTCTGGAAAGAATCCTAAAGGTGGAGGATCATCAGAATTTCCTTCTCTCATAAAGGAATTAAATTTATCGTAAAATTCCTCTAATGTCATATTTGTATGTTTTTCAAAAGACCCCTGAAACGATAGTTCATAAATATCTTTTGGAATGTCAACCCATACTGTTTCATAGGATGTTAAGTAGGCAAGGTAGGCATTTGCTATACCTATGAAACAAAATGCTGATGTATCGTAACTGCTGTCTAGACTATTCATCATGTAATTATTACAACGATCGTCAGGATAAGACTCACCCTGTGCAGCTTTTCTTGCACTTTTGTACCAGAGATCTAAATTAATACCTTCGGCTTCTTGTATCTCTTGAAAAGATAGGTCTTTAAAGAGTTCTATCTCCTGCCATGATTGATTTAACCAGATGTTTGGAAATAATATAGCTGCTCCCTCAATCCACCAAACCGGAGTATCGATAGAGTCTAGATTTCCCATATTTAATTCATAATGATAAGCCCTTTGATATCTATGAAAATATTCATGAGCCCAACCATGATAAAGCACTGCCCTTCTTTGTGGAAGTGGTGTATTCCATTCCCTTGTATCGTGTGGATATTCTACAAATTCATAATCCATTACGCATAAGGCATATGGATCTGGAGGAAAGACTTGCCAATCGCCAGATCCAGTGAGGCAACCTGCACCTATTAAATATCCATCAACAATATTTAATTCCTGGTCCCAGTGTATTTCGGTTAATTTATCAAAGATGGGTTGTGAAAACTCATTCGTTGTAGTGATAACAGTTACATATCTGTTGTAGGAACCAATTATAGAGTTCAGCATGTTTTGAATTTCATAATATTCATCAACGATAGTTTGAGGTACATCAGTAGCTACTACAATTTCTTGTGCAAATTCATTTTGAGGTTTGTCATAGCCTACTGCAACATAATGACATTTATCAGGAGAAGTTTTCTTAGAACATTCATCTACTTCACTAGTAGTGTCTTGAACAGTTGTAGTAGTAGTGTCTTGAACAGTTGTAGTAGTAGTGTCTTGAACAGTTGTAGTAGTAGTGTCTTGAACAGTTGTAGCTTCTTCAATAGAGTTACTGCAACCAATTATTAAAATTAAGAAAATTAAAAAATGCTTTTTCATACTAATAAATACTACAAAATGTGGGGTTTTTTAACTGAATATATGTAAAGATTTCTGAAAAACCCCTTGTGAGCGCTACAGAATTTGAACCTGTGATTTCTTCCTTGTAAGGAAAGCGATTTAAAAATAAGATAGTGACTTTTGGGTGACTTTAAAAATCTAAATTCTGAAAAATGCAGTGGGCCTAGTTAGATTTGAACTAACGACCTCATCCTTATCAGGGATGCGCTCTAACCAGGCTGAGCTATAGGCCCATATGTCTAATTAACAATAGTCTATCAATGGAAATATTTAATTTTTTTTTTCATTTACTGTAATATTCTGTGCATAATATTAATGCGAGGGGATGTAGCTCAGCTGGAAGAGCACCTGCTTTGCAAGCAGGGGGTCGTGGGTTCAAGTCCCATCATCTCCACAATAAGGTAACCTAAATATATGGATAAAAAAGATTTAGAAAACTTGTCTGTAAGTGAGTTATTAAAACTTAAAGAATCCATTAATGATGAAATTGAAAAAAAGCGCACTCAACAGACACTTTCTAGTGCTAACAGAAAAGGACTATCTTTAGTTTGGATAGCAGTAGCAATTGCAATTGCTGCGTTTAGGTACTTTAGTTCATAATGGAATATTTAATTGCTTTATTTATCGGAGTAGTAATTTTTAGATTTTTAAGAAACTCTATTTCATCTTTAGCCAGCATACCTCCTGAATTAGATACAGATGATGTTGTTGAAATATCACAATCTTTTATATGCAACAAATGTGGTACAGAGTTAACTGTAAATAGACAATCTGTTGTGGCAAATGAACCCCCAAAGCACTGTAAAGACCCTATGGAGCCATTAGATTAATGAACTTCTCAAGACCTGAACAGTTACAGGAGCTTGAAAGTAAATCAGAATTCGATTTACTTATTATTGGAGGTGGGATCGTAGGGTCAGCTGCTCTTGAAATGGCAGCTTCAAGTGGGTTAAGTTCAATTCTTTTAGAGAAAAATGATTTTGCATCAGGTGCATCCGGTAGAAGTACAAAACTTTTACACGGTGGTATTAGGTATCTTCCTCAGCTCCAGTTTGGTTTAGTTAGAGAAAGTCTCCAAGAACAAAAAGTATTAATCAAATTACTTGGTGGACTTTATAAACCCTTAAAGTTGCTTGCACCAATCTATAAAGATGATGGTTTTTCAGATTTACCTAAAATACTTCAAAATAATTTTATTTCTTCATTAGCTTTTAAGCTTGGGTTAACTTTGTATGACCTGCTTGGAAGCAGAACTAAAAATCAGAGACATATAAATTTTGATAAATCAAAAACAAAAGATATGTTTCCTTTACTTAAACAAGAAAAATTAAAAAGAAGCTTTATTTTTCAAGATGCTCAAACTGATGACTCAAAATTAGTAGTTACATTATTGAGGAATGCAGTGGAAATCAATAATTCTATTGCAATAAATTACATGGAAATTACAGATATCAAAAAACAATCATCAAGATATCAAATAGCAGCAATTAATAAGTTAAATGGCAACAAATATACATTTTTTGCAAATAATATTATTGCGGCGACAGGGGTACACGCCTTACCGGGTGATTACTCTATAAAGTCTTCTGGCATTAAATTTAGCGGAGGGGCTCATCTAATTCTCAAAGACGATCCTTTAAAAATTAATGGAAACGGAATCTTACTTCCAAAAACGGAAGATAATAGAATTATGTTTGTCTTGCCGTGGTTTGGCAATACCATAGTTGGCACTACAGATACCGAAACTTTTTCAGGAACACTAGATAGGCCACGTGCAAATAATGAAGACAAAGAATACATTATCAGGCATATAAAAAAATATTTCAATGTTGATAATGTTGAATACATATCATCGTGGTCAGGCATCCGTGCTCTTATAGACAATAAACTTACATCTACAAAAAATGTTTCCAGAGGCCACTTCTTTAATAATGTTGACGAGAGATTTATTCAAATTTCAGGAGGCAAACTAACAGGATTTAGACTGATAGCTAAAGAGAGTCTGGAATTATTGTTTAGCGATAATTTTGAACTAAAGCCTCTGAGCTTTACAGATGAGGTTCTAGATTTATCAAATAACTTTAATGAAAATGATTTAAAGAAGTGCCTTGAGCACTACTGTGTTGCAAAACCAACAGATTATATGCTCAGAAGAACTCATATAGGTTGGTTTAATAACAGTGGGGGTAAGGATGAATTATCAAAAATAATAGAAAATTTTGATATAGATGGAATTGAAGTAGATACTTCAGATGAACTATATGATGAAGGCCTTATAAATGAAACTTACTAGTTATAGTTCGTGGTCATTAAAAAACCTGCACCAATCAATCCCAGACCACTCCATAAATACCATCTTGAAACTGATCCAGGTAGCAAAGTTAGATAATTAAGAACTATAAGAAGCACACCTATAATCATCAAAGATGACATCAAAATTGTATACCATCTTGGTGAAGGAACATCACTTGTTGACATTTGACTAGATATTTTTTTTGACTGTGTAGGTCTATTATTTTGTTTTCTTTTTTTTGATACTGGCATATTTTACAAATTAGTATTAATTCTAAGTTATTTCAATAATATTATTTTTCTTAAACTTTATTAAGTTATCTTTTTTTAACCCTTCAAGAGCTTTATTGACCTTTTCAGAGCCTTCATCAATTTCCTCATAAAGTTTTTGATTACTTATATGACCTTCTCTTATTAGAAGTTTGATTATTTTTCCTCTGACCTCTCTGTTTGAACCTTTAAATTTTTCGCTAGAACTTTTACTGTTAGAAAAATATTTACTACAGTCACTTTCAATGGGGCATATGTTACACGTTGGGTTTGAGCTTTTACAAATGGAACTACCAAAATCCATAAATGCTTGATTTATATCTCTCGAATTTACTTTGTGTAAGAAATATTTCGAATTTTCTTTAAAGAAATCTTTTGTATCATTCAAACCAAAATATCTTTGAATTATTCTTTCTATGTTTGTATCAATAGCAAGAACTTTTTCTCCATATGCAAATGAAAGAATTGCATTTTTTGTATACGGGCCCACCCCAGGTAAGTCATCAAAATTTGGATAAATTTGATTAAAACCTTTTTTTTCAATTATTTTTGAAGCTTCATATAGCCTTACGGCACGATTGTTATATCCTAATCCAGACCACATATATAAAATTATTTTTAACGAAGAATTAGCCATAGACTCTGGTGATGGGAATTTTTCTGAGAATTTTTTAAAGTATTCGTTTGCTCTTTCCAACTGAGTTTGTTGGGCCAAAGTTTCAATTAATAGAATTTGCCAGGGATCTGTTGTCTTTCTCCAAGGAAAAGATCTTTGATTATTTTTATACCATTTAACTAATTCTAATTTTAATTTTTTAGCCTTAGTTTCCAAAGGTCAACTCAACAACACCTTCCGGCTCTATGAACTCACCTTTTCTTGGTATCTGCTTTCTGACAACATCATTGGTATCACCACTTACAGTCGCAACAAGACCTAGTTCTTCAAGAACCCTGATAGCGTCTTCATATTTTAACCCTTCCACCTCAGGAACCTCAATTCTTATTCCAAGGGATACAATGACCTGAATTATCTCGTCCGGAGTAACAATTTCTCCGGCTTCTGGAAAGGTTCCTGAAACTAATCCAATTTCAACATCTTCTGAATACTCTTCTATTAATTCATATTCAAACCCAAGGGTTTCCAATATTTGAATAGCATCTTCAGCAGATTTTCTTGATAGGTCACTTATTTCTATAAGACTAGGCCCCTTTGAGACAACTAGATCAACTGAAGTACCAGGACTCATTTTTCTTCCAGCTACAGGATTTTGAGATATAACAAATCCTCTAGGTATGTTCTCATCATTTACTTCAAGCAATTGACCTAAGGTAAACCCACTTTCTTCGACTACATATATAGCTCTTTCAGTTTCTATATCCAGCACATATGGTATTGGAAATGCTTCAGGGCCAACAGATACAATAATCGTTACTAGCGAATCAGGGTTTATAACAGTATTAGATGGAGGTTGAGTACGAATTACAGAACCAGCTGGTACAGACGAATCTGCTGAATTTTCAATTCCAACTTTAAATCCTAGGTTTTGAAGGTCTTCCAATGCTTGTGCTTGTTCACTTCCAGTAAGGTCTGGAATCTCAATTAAAGTTGGAGCACCTCCGTCAACAGGCAGTCCATCGAAAACTTGTGTTAATGTCCATACTGTACCTATAACAACTCCGATAGATATTATTAGAGCAGGTAAAGTAAATCTTAATTTAACCTTTGGATTAGTAAGGTCAACTAAATTTTCTCTTGTTTGCTCAGACTGTAGTGCTTTTCTTTGCTGAAGTAAAGTCGCTCTTAAGTCTTCGGCAGATTTAAATCTGTCATAACTAGCTTTTTCTAGAAGTCTTAAAATTGCACTCTCAACACCTTTTGGAAGGTCTCTTCTGTACAACGATGGTTTCTCTGGTTTTTCAGTCAAGTGCTTAGTTGCAGTAGAGATTGGAGAATCTCCACTAAACGGTGCTCTTCCTGTAATAAGTTCATAAAGAACTGTTCCTAAAGAGTAAAGATCAGATTCTATAGAAACTGGCTTTCCCTGAGCTTGTTCAGGTGAAATGTAACTTGCGGTGCCAAGTATAGATCCTGTTTTTGTGATGTCGCTTTCTTCATTTTGAAGTGAAACAATACCAAAGTCTGTAACTTTAACTTTTCCGTCGGGGGTTATCATTATATTTCCAGGTTTGATGTCTCTATGCACAAGCCCTTTTTGATGTGCAGCATATAAACCACTCGATACTTGTGCTCCAATAAACAAAACATCACTAAGGCTAATAGTTCTATTTTTTGCAATAATTGAGGTCAATGTATTTCCTTCTATATACTCCATTACAAAATAAGGTTCTTCTTCAATTCCCCAGTCAAAAATTTGCACAATATTTGGATGATTTAAGTTAGCTGCTGTTTTTGCTTCTCTTTTAAAACGATCTACAAAAGTCTCTTGATTTACATAAGTTGGTTTTAATGTTTTAATTGCTACAAATCTCTCAAGCTGCGTATCACGAGCTTTGTATACAAAAGCCATTCCACCCTCTCCTAAAATTTCGAGGATTTCATACCTTTCTTTTACTATCTGTCCAATTTTCATAATTAAATTATATTTATAATTATTGCAGTTATGTTATCTTTAGGTTCTTGTAATAAAACCTCACTAACCAATGTTTCTGCACTAATACCTTCTTGTAGTTTCTTTTTGAGATATTCTTCACCCAGCTCGTTGTAAAGTCCATCCGTACAAAGCAGAACAACATCCCCTTTAGATAATTTAATATCTTTTGTTTGAATGGATAACTTCTTCTTTGTTCCTAAAGCTTGGAGTAAAACATTTTGATAACCTGGTACATTTTCATCTTCGGTCAGCTTAATAAGATTTCTTTTTGAGAGTATATAGCATCTTGAGTCTCCCACATGCGCAACATGTAAAACACCACTTTCATCAACCTCAATTGCTGTCATAGTTGTTCCCATACCTTCAGAGTCTTTATTAGTCTCCTGATATTCATAAATTGCTTTATTAGCTTTTTCTACGTAAGATACGAGATCTTCGTAGTCTTCTTTCATCACAGAAGCTGCTAGCTCACTGGCTACCTCACCTTTTTTATGACCACCCATACCATCAAATACACCAGCTTTAAAGGGTGCAAAACCACTTCCAGATACATCTGGAAAAACGGAGTCTTCATTCTTTTTTCTTATTGGTCCACATTCGCTTTTAATAGACCAAACAACTTTTATTTTTTCCACTTATGAACAATCTTAGTTGTGAAATGTATTTGTTTTCTTACACTTAATAAAGAAGTAGAATGTCTCACAAGTAGTTATTTGTTAAAAAAATGGTTTTAAATGAGAAATAGTATAAAAAATTTTTTGTTAATAATCTTTGCTTCGGTTATCTCTTTGGGAATATATCAATACTATCAAAATTACAATGAGGCTAGAGCATTTAATAATTTTTTAGACAGTGCTGCTCTAGTGTCCTTACTTCACCTTGAAGCATCAGAAGAATTTAAAAATGTTCTTGATTTTTCTGAGATTAGCCGTGAAGAATTTGAAAATAAGATTGATAAAGTTGTTTCAAATTCAAAAGAAGCATATGAAATTATGAATAATACTGATGCATCTCTGACACTTAAAGAAAAAGAGCTCCTATCTTTAGCTACATCTTATTGGCTTCAGGGTTTAGAAATGTTTGAAGTGTCCATAATCACTTTAATTGACAATCCTAATTCAGAAAAAATTCAAGAATCTATTGCCCAAAGCATATCTGATTTATCAATTGGAGACAGGTCTTATTCTGAGTTCCTATTTTTAATAAAGCAAAACGCAACCACAGAAGGCACATTTCTTCCTGTACTTTATGAAATTGAGTATGTAGGTCTTGAAGATAATTCATTTAGATTTGCAGATTTACTTGTTGAAAAAGCCAAATCAAGCACTGGAGGATTGTTTTTAAGAAGAAATTTATCAATTTCCGGTGCTGAGTTTAAACCCACTCCAATTGCAGTGACAGAGGAAGATTATTCCGTACTATTTAACGACAAAATAGAACTTCAAATTGTTCTTACAAACGAAGGAAATGTTGATGCTTACGACGTTGTTGTCTTAATTTTAGTAACTGATGAATATGGTGAAACTATTCACGAACAGCAGTCTAAAATTGATTCGATAGGCCCTCAAGAAAGCAAAATTTTTTATAGTGATGCAATTAATATAGAAGCAGGTGTATTACATGAATGGTTTATTAAATTAGAAGAAGTAGAAAAAGAGGAAAACCTAAATGATAATTTATATAGTATTTTTGGTTTTATTCCTCCAGAAGGATAAATTATGTTAGATCCCGCAATATTAAAAGATAATTTAGATGTTTTAGAATCAAATATATCAAGAAGAAATTTAGATATAGATGTGAATCATTTAATTTCTTTAAATGAAGAAAGAAAATCTTTAAGGTTTAATGCAGAACAAAAACGTTCTCAACAAAAGGAATTAGGTAAACAAATTGCAAATGCTGATAAAAATGAAAAAGAAGAGTTATTAAACAAAGCATCAGAATTAAGTAATGAAGTCAAGTTATTGTTTGAACAAGTTGATAAAAAAGACGAAGAGTTCTTAAATCAATGGGTAAAAATTCCTAATTTAATTTCCAAAACTTCTCCAGATGGAAAATCTGATAAAGATAATTTAGAAATTAAAAAAGTTGGAAATGTGAAAGAAATATCTAATCCAAACGATCACTTAGAAATCGCTTCTAAATTGAATTTAATAGATGTCGAAAAAGCTTCAGAAGTCTCAGGTTCAAGGTTTGCATATTTATTTGGAGATTTAGTAAAAATTGAGTTTAATTTAGTCTCTTGGGCATTAAATAAATTATCAGAGAAAGGATTTACTCCTACAGTTCCTCCAGTTTTAGTTAGAGAAAATGCTTTGTATGGTACTGGATTTTTCCCTGATGACGCAGAGCAGGTTTATGAAATCCCAAATGATGATTTATATCTAGTGGGCACTTCGGAAGTTCCCCTTGCTGCACTGCACACAAATGAAATAATCAATATGGAAGAATTGCCAATAAGGTATGCAGGATTTTCAACTTGTTTTAGAAGAGAAGCTGGCACTTATGGAAAAGACACAACAGGAATATTTAGAGTTCATCA
>SGYR01000010.1 GCA_004213405.1 Candidatus Actinomarinales bacterium | reverse complement strand
GGGCTAGGTTCCCCTTTAGAGTATAGAAATAAATTAATTCCAATTATTAAAGGTGAGGAGTTTGAAGTTGATAATCTTCTTTTGCAATTAGTAAAACAACAATATGTAAGAAATGATCTAGTAGTTCAAAGAGGATCTTTTAGATTGAAAGGGGATACTTTAGACATATTTCCTGTATACGAAGAAACTATTTTTAGAATAGAATTTTTTGGTGACGAGATAGAGAACATCTCAAGAATTGATCCAATTACTGGTGAGATTATAGAAAAGCTGACTGAACTAGCAATTCTTCCTGCATCACATTATGTGATATCAGACGAATCAAGAAAGAGCGCTTTAAATCAAATTGAGAAAGATATGTTGTTACAAGTTAAAAAATTTAAATCAGAAAATAAGCTTTTGGAAGCCCAAAGAATAGAACAAAGAACCAAATATGATTTAGAGATGCTTTCTGAGTTAGGTGTTTGCTCGGGAATAGAAAATTATTCAAGATATTTCGATGGTAGAAAGCCCGGTCAAGCTCCATTTACTCTTTTAGATTTTTTCCCAAGTGAATTTCTAATGGTTGTAGATGAAAGCCACATAGCTATACCACAGATTAGAGGACAGTACGAGGGAGATAAATCAAGAAAAACAACACTTGTTGATTATGGTTTTAGATTACCTTCCGCATTAGACAATAGACCTCTTAAGTTTGAAGAATGGGAAGATAAAGTTGATAAAACAATATTAGTTTCCGCTACACCCGGTAAATGGGAGAAAGAAAACTCAGAAAAATTCGTTGAACAGGTCATAAGACCAACAGGACTAATAGACCCAAAAATATTAGTAAAACCTACTGAAAACCAAATACAGGATTTACTTGTAGAGATAGAGTCAGTTGTCAATAACGGCAATCGTGTTTTGGTTACTACATTAACTAAAAAAATGAGTGAGGCTTTAAGTGATTATTTACTAAAGGCTGGTATAAAAACCAGGTATCTTCATTCAGACATAGACACTCTTGAGAGAATAGAAATACTTAGAGATTTGAGAAAAGGTGAATTCGATGTATTAGTAGGTATAAATCTTTTGAGAGAGGGGCTTGATTTACCTGAAGTTCAACTAGTAGCTATTTTAGATGCTGACAAAGAGGGTTTTTTAAGATCTGAAACTAGTTTAATTCAAACCGTAGGTCGAGCTGCTAGAAATCAAGAAGGATATGTAATAATGTATGCAGATAAAATAACTGATTCAATGACATTTGCTATTAATGAAACTGAAAGAAGACGAGGCATCCAACAGGAACACAATCGAGTTAATAATATAACACCTAAAACAATTCAAAAAGAAATTACCGATATTTTAGAGTTAGTTGAAAAAACAAGAGGAAGTAGCAATATAAGTATTAGTAAATCAAAACTTAATTTAAATGATGCTTCAAAGACTGATTTAATTAAATTATCCAAAAATATTGAAAAAGAAATGAATTTAGCTGCCGATTTATTAGAGTTTGAGCTTGCTGCTAGATTGAGAGACGAGCTTAAAGAACTTAAAAAAGAAATTAATAATTATTCAGAATGAAAGAAGAAATACTTAAAGTAAGAGGAGCAAAGGAACACAACCTGAAAGATGTTTCAGTTGATATTCCAAAAAATAAACTAGTGGTTATTACTGGATTATCTGGCTCAGGAAAATCCTCTCTTGCTTTTGATACAATTTATGCAGAGGGTCAAAGAAGATATGTAGAAAGTCTTTCCGCTTATGCTAGGCAATTTTTAGGCCAAATGGAAAAACCAGATGTTGAAAGCATTGATGGTTTGTCTCCTGCAATCGCAATAGATCAAAAAACTTCATCTCGCAGTCCTAGATCTACAGTTGGCACTGTGACGGAAATACATGATTATTTAAGGCTTTTGTGGGCTCGAATTGGAATCAGTTACTGTCCAAGTTGCAACAATAAAATAGAGAAACAATCTGTAAGTTTTATAGTGAAACAAATTATGAATTTAAAAGAAGGAACAAGTTTAGATATATTGGCGCCAGTAGTTCGTTCCCGTAAAGGAGAATTCGAAACATTGTTTAAGGATTTGCAAGCACAAGGTTTTTCTAGAGTTCTTGTTGATGGTGAAATAATTCGATTAGATGAAGCAAAGAGATTAGATAGATATTTTAATCATGATATCTCAGTTGTAATTGATAGAATAAAAATTAAAAAAACACCTGGAAGAAGGCTTCCACAATCGGTTGAAACTGCACTGGAATTAACATCTGGATTAGTTGATATAAGCGTTGATGGCAAAATTACTACATACAGTCAAAACTTAGGTTGTTTGAAATGTGGTACCTCATTTGACAAACTTGAACCAAGAGATTTTTCTTTCAACTCTCCATTTGGAGCATGTGGGTCTTGTAACGGGTTGGGAGTAAGTTACGAAATAGATGAAGCTTTGCTGATTAAAAATTTTGAATTATCTATTAATGAAAATGTATTTCCTGATATGTCAACTCGAAAATATTTTAGAGCTCAAATTCATGGTGTTTGTGAGCATTTTGATATACCTGTTGACGAGCCATACAAAAATTTAACAAGAAAACAAAAAGATATTTTATTACATGGTTCTAAAGGTGAAAAAACTGTAATTAGATATGTCAACAGATTTGGAAATTCAAGAATATGGCACAAACCATATCGTGGTATAGTCCCAACTTTCAAAAAAAATTATGAAGAAACTTCATCAGATGCTGCAAGAGACTACTACAAGCAGTTCATGAGCGAACTCCCTTGTGGAGATTGTGAAGGTGAAAGGTTAAACATTAGATCAAGATTGGTTCAAGTTGAAAATTTAACTCTAGGTCAATTTAATAACCTTTCTATTAAAGAAGCTTCTAATGTAGTAGAAAATTTTAAACTCACAGGAAGTGACTATGAAATCGCAATTCCAATTATTAGAGAGATTAAGGAAAGATTAAAGTTCCTAAATGAAGTCGGATTAAGCTACCTTCAATTAAGCAGAGGCGCAGCAACACTCTCTGGTGGAGAGGCGCAGCGTATAAGACTTGCAACTCAAATAGGTTCAGGACTCACTGGGGTACTTTATGTATTAGATGAACCATCAATCGGTTTGCACCAAGCAGATAATATAAAACTTATAGATACACTGTTGCGCTTGAGAGATTTAGGAAATACTGTTTTAGTAGTTGAACATGATGAGGAAACGATGAAAAGCTCTGATCATGTTATTGATATTGGCTGGGGAGCGGGTGAACAAGGAGGCGAGATTGTAGCTGAGGGATCTTGGGAAAAAGTTTCATCAAATATAAAGTCAGTTACTGGTCAGTATTTATCAGGTAAACAAGTCGTGCCTTATCCTTCAGTTCGCAGAAATGGAAAAAATGAAAATATTGTCATTAGAGGTGCGAAAGAAAATAATTTAAAAAACTTAACTGTAAATTTTCCTTTAGGGAAATTTATATCAGTTACAGGAGTATCTGGTTCAGGAAAGTCTACATTAATAACAGATATATTATCAAAGTCCATTCAAAATGAATTTTCAAAGAATTTTATAATGCCAGGACTCCACAAGAGTGTTTCTGGTTTAGAAAATATTGATAAGCTCATTGAAATTGATCAATCACCAATTGGACGTACACCAAGATCAAACCCTGCCACGTATTCTGGAGTATTTGACCAGATAAGAAATTTATTTTCCTTAACTGAAGAATCCAAAATAAGAGGTTATAAACCTGGTAGGTTTTCATTCAATGTCCCTGGTGGTAGGTGTGAATTTTGCAAAGGAGATGGAAATATCAAAGTAGAAATGTATTTTCTTCCTGATATTTATGTTGTATGTGATGAGTGCAAAGGTACCCGATATAATTCTGAAACTTTATCTATTAGGTGGAAAGGCTACAACATAGCTGAGATTTTAAATTCAACAGTTGAAAATGCTTTAAACATATTTGAAAATCAGCCATCTATTTATAGGATTATAAAAACCTTAGATGATGTCGGACTATCTTATATTAAGCTAGGTCAGGCTGCTACAACATTATCAGGTGGTGAAGCACAAAGAGTTAAGTTAGCAAAAGAACTGAGTAAAAGATCTACAGGTAAGACTGTCTATATATTAGATGAGCCTACAACAGGTCTTCATTTTGCTGATGTCCAAAAATTACTTGAAGTCTTGCACATGTTGGTTGATAAAGGTAACACCGTTATAGTCATTGAACATAATTTAGATGTAATAAAAAATTCTGATTGGATTATTGACCTTGGACCTGAAGGTGGTGAAAATGGCGGCACTATAATTGGTGAAGGCACCCCAGAAAGTATTTCTAAAAATAAATTTTCTCTTACAGGTAAACACTTGAAAGAAGTTCTAAATGGAAAAAATTAATTTAAATGAAATTCCAAATAAGCCAGGTATATATATTTTCAAAGATGATTATGACGAACCTATTTATGTAGGAAAGGCAAAAAATTTAAGGAAAAGAGTACCCTCATATTTTAATAAAAATACTTCTTGGAAAACCAAACGACTTACATCAGAAGCGAAATCAATTTCATTTGTTGTTTCCCAAAACGAAGCGAATGCATTATTAGCGGAATATTCATTTATTCAGGAATTTAAACCCAAATACAACATTCAGTTTAAAGATGACAAATCTTACCCTTATGTAACTATTACAAATGAAGAATGGCCAAGGGCATTTGTTTCAAGAAATATAAATCATCAAAATGTAAACTTTGGCCCTTTTCCATTTATAGGAGCTGCAAAAAGATCCTTAGATCATTTAATAAATATTTTTCCTGTTAGAACGTGTACAAAAAATACATTTGAGAGACACCAAAAATTAAATAAACCATGTTTGCTCTATGAAATTGATAAATGCTCAGGGCCCTGTGTAGATTTAGTTAGCAAAGATGAATATCAAAATCTTTTAATTAATTTAAGAGAGTTTTATAAAGGAAATTCAGATACTTACATAAATGAAAAAATTAAAGAGATGAAAACACTTTCAAAAAATCAAGAATATGAAGAAGCAAACAAAGTAAAAATTACTCTATCGCATTTGGAAAATGCAAGAGTTAGTCAAACTCTTATGACTTCAAATGATAAAAATGTTGACGTGATTGGTATTGACATTGGAAGGTTTGATGTTGTTTTATCATGTTTACTAATTAGAAATGGAAGAATTGTAGGTGAAGTAAAAAATAATTTTGAACCAATGGATGTTCAGGACTATGAAAACTATCTTCCAAAAATTATAATAAATTTATTTGAAAAGAATATGCCATCAAATGAAATACTAGTAAGCCATGAATTTCCTTTATCTGAAACTATTCAAAAAGAACTAGAAAAAAAATGGGATAAAAAAATAACTCTCACTAATCCAAAGAGAGGTTGGAAAAAAGATTTATTAAATACTGCAATTGATGATGCAAAAGAATTAAGAAGGGTAGCAGACCTTAAACGTAGATCTGATCTTGAATTTAGATCACTTTCATTAGAACAACTACAGCATAAACTTAATCTAAAAAAAATACCTTACAGAATAGAAGCATATGACATTTCAAATCTTGGAGATAAGTTTAGAGTTGGCTCTATGGTGGTAATGGAAGATGGTATTTCCAAACCGTCAATGTATCGTAAATTTCATATTAAGTCTTTTAAGGGACAAGATGATTTTAGATCAATGGAAGAAGTTATATTTAGACGTGTAAAACGTTTAATTAATAATCATGAAAAAGACCAAAGCTTTCGAAGATATCCAGACCTAATCTTAATCGATGGAGGTAAAGGACAATTATCAAAAGCAAAAAGTGTAATCGATCACTTTAAATTAGACATTGATGTAATTGGTATTGCTAAAAAAGAAGAAGAGCTTTTTAGTCCCAATAAAAAGTCTTCAATAGTTTTAAATTCTAATTCTGAGGCACTATTTATTCTTCAAAATATTAGAGATGAAGCACATAGGTTCGCCATACAAGAAAACAGAAGATTGAGACTTAAAGATTTAGATATTGAATCTATATTCGAGATTAAGGGAGTTGCAAAATCTTCTATCGATATGTTATTAGAAAAGTATAAGACATTAAACAAACTTTCATCTGCAAGCTATAAAGAGTTGTCTAGCTTGATTGACGAAAAACAAGCAACAAAAGTTTATCAATACTTCAACAAATAACTCGGTACAAAAATTATTTTCCCAATCGTTAGATATAGGAACTAATATGAACTTGAAAAGGAATTAAATGGCATCTAAAAGACCAGAAGTATTATTGTTAGTCGGAATGTCCGGAGCTGGTAGGTCAGCAAGCTCAAATGTATTTGAAGATTTAGGATATTATGTAATTGAAAATTTACCAGCAGAACTAGTAGAATCTGTAGTCCAATCAAATGATGTTACTGAAACAAACAAGCAACTTGTATTAACAATTGATGCTAAAGACTCAACCGCCCAAGAAGAATTAAAAATGAGTTTAGATAAATTAAGCCAATCTGGAGTTTTAACTAGAATAATTTTTCTTGATGCTGATAATGAAACGCTTATTGAGAGATATGAAGAAAACAGACGTCCTCACCCCATGGGTATGGATTCTATCTCACAGTCTGTAAAATCCGAAAGAGATTTACTCAAACCAATTAGAGAACTTGCTGATCAGGTAATCGACACTACAGATATGAATGTTCATGAATTGAGGAAAAGAATAATTGAAGGCTTTCAAGGAGAAGCTTCTAATCAGGACTTAAAAATTTCTGTAACTTCATTTGGGTTTAAAAATGGAACACCACGAGATGCTGATCTTGTATTTGATGTAAGATTTCTACCAAACCCACATTGGAGAGAAGAACTAAGAGCCTCTACAGGGCAGTCACCAATGGTAAGAAACTATGTTCTCTCATTTGAAGACGCACAGGTTTTTTTAAATAAAGTTAAAGATATGATTGAATTTTTACTTCCAAGGTTCACTTCCGAAGGAAAATCATATGTTGGAATAGCCATAGGATGCACTGGAGGAAAGCATAGAAGTGTTGTTATGACTGAAGAAATAGGTAAATGGCTTAAAAACGATGGAAAGGACTCTGTAGTTATACATAGAGACATGAAGGAATCATAATTTGTCAAAATTAGACAATTTAGGCAATGTTTTAATTAGATCTGATTTAAATGTTCCAATTAAGAATGGTGAAATTACAGATAATTTTAGAATATTAAAATCAGTTGAAGTTCTTGAAAGCATTTTAGATAAGTCAAGAACAATTACATTTACAAGTCATATGGGCAGACCTAACGGTAAAGATTTAAATTTATCTTTACGGCCTGTAGCTGAAAGCATGTCAGATATTCTTGGTAAAGAAGTTCGTTTTATTGAAGAAGTATTTGGTGAAAAAGTTGAAGAACAGATTGAAAAATCAAAATCTAAAATATTTCTTTTAGAAAATTTAAGGTTTGAAAAAGGGGAGATCGAAAATGATAAGGATTTCTCTAATCAAATTACAAAACCTTTTAATTCATATATATTTGATGCATTTGGTGCAGCCCACAGAGAACACGCATCTGTGGTTAGCTTTGGTGAAAACTTAGAATCGTTCCAAGGTCCTTTAATGGATAAAGAAATACATGAATTAGACAGATTGTTAAATAATAGTGAATCTGGTTACGCAGTTCTACTTGGTGGAGCAAAAATTTCAGACAAACTTAATCTGATTGAAAAGCTTCTTCCAAAAGTTGAATATCTTATGGTTGGTGGAGGAATGTGCTTTACTTTATTAAAAGCTTTAGGACATGAAATCGGGAGGTCATTACTAGAAGAGTCATTTATTTCAAAAGCAGGGGAGCTTCTTAATTCAAGATTTGGAAAAAAAATAATATTACCAATAGACTTTGGTGTTGCTGACTCAATAGATAGTTCAGTTAGAGAAAATGTAAAGTTAGAGGATTTTAAAAACAATCATATAGGTGTTGATATTGGACCTCAAACTGTTTCCAATTTTAGAAAAATACTAAAAAAATCAAATAATATTTTTTGGAATGGACCTATGGGTATTTTTGAAAAAGAGGCATTTAGTTATGGAACTAAAGAAATAACTGAGATTATTTCTAATTCATCTGCATATACATGTATTGGTGGTGGAGATTCTGTAAGTGCAATTAATAAATTTTCTGATAAAAAAAACTTTAATCATATATCAACAGGTGGTGGAGCATCTTTGGAATATCTTGAAGGAAAAAAATTACCAGGGGTAAACAAATACAAATCACTTATAATTTGATAATGAAAAAAATAATAATTGGAAACTGGAAATTAAATCTTGATCATTTACAAGGTATTCAATTACTACAGAAAATAAATTATTCATTAGATAAGGATATAGAAGAAAAAATAGACATAGTCTTATCACCATCGCACACTTCATTGAGATCTTTACAAACTGTAATTTCTACAGATAATCTTAAAATTAAAATTTCATCACAAGATGTATCTACCTACAGTGATGGAGCATTTACTGGCGAAGTGTCAGCTATTCAGCTTAAAAAATTAAATATAGATTATTCAATTATTGGTCATTCTGAAAGAAGACTTCATTTTAATGAAACTGACAATGATGTGAACATTAAATTAACCAGATTATTAGAAAATGAAATAATTCCAATTTTATGTTTTGGTGAAAGTCTAGAACAAAGATCAGAAGGTTCATATTTAGAATTTATTAAAAATCAAATAAATGAAGGTTTAAAAGGTGTTAGAAAAGACAAGGTTAATAAGTTAGTACTAGCTTATGAACCTATTTGGGCAATTGGCACTGGTGAAGTTGCGTCTATAGAAAATATTGTTGAAGTATTAGATTTTGTTAAGGACTTAGTTTCTGATAAGCCTTACTTTTCAGATGAAACTATAAAATTAATTTATGGTGGAAGCGTCTCTCCAGATAATTCTTCTGAAATATTAAACACTAGTATTGTAGACGGTGCATTAGTTGGTGGAGCATCTCTAGATGCAGATAAATTCGTTGATATTATCAAAAGTGTTAATTTATGAATCTTGTATTTATACGACACGGTCAGAGCCTTTGGAATTTAGAAAATAAATTTACAGGATGGGTTGATATAGATTTGTCTGAAAGGGGTGTAGTTGAAGCAAAAACTGCTGGTGTTACCTTGATTGATAATAACTTTTATCCAGAAATCTGTTTTACTTCTTATTTAAAACGATCAATTAATACTGCTGCACATATCGTTGAAAGTTATAAAAAAATGAATATTACTTTTGAAAATGTGAAAAAGTGGGAGCTTAATGAAAGACATTATGGAGCTCTACAAGGCTTAAATAAAATTGAAACAGCAAAGAAATATGGACAAGAACAAGTACAAATATGGAGAAGAAGTTTCGATACGCCACCTCCTATGGCAGAGCAAAATTCAGAACATGATCCAAAAACTCATGAATTATATAATGATATTGAATCAAAGCTACCATTAGGTGAATCTTTAAAAGATGTTGTTTTACGGGTTGTAAAGACCTACGAACAAATAATAGCAACAGCTAAAGAAAAGTCCGTTTTAGTTGTAGCCCATGGCAACAGCATAAGAGCTATGGTTAAATTGCTCGACAATTTATCTGACAAAGAAATAGTGGACGTAAACATTCCGACTGGAATTCCACTAGCATATAATATTTCAGATAATAATATTGAAAAAATTGGTTATTTAGGTGACGAAGAAGCTATTAACAATCTTGCTAAAGAAGTTGAAATGCAGTCAAAGATAACTGATAAGAAAGGTTAGTGTTAATAATATGGATACAATTACAGCAGTTTTAATCAGTGTGCATGTTCTTATATCTGTAGCTCTTATTGCCTTAGTTTTGTTGAATAGCGGTAAAGGCGGTGGTTTGTCAGATATGCTTGGTGGACCCGGTTCATCTGGAAATATAGGTCAAACATTAGCTGAAAGAAATCTTGGAAGAATCACTGCAATAGTTGCACTATTATTTGCTGCAACGACTTTATCTTTATTCTGGTTTTTAGATTAGGTTTGCGCGGGTGGCGGAACTGGTAGACGCGCAGGATTAAGGATCCTGTGGGGTAAAACCCGTGGAGGTTCGAGTCCTCTTCCGCGCACAAACAATGAATAAAAGTACAATAGCAATTATTAATGATTCAGAAGTTACTGCTGGATCTCTCCCAAATAATATAATTTCAATTAACGCTTGGGATATTAATTGGGATGATCTTTCTTTAGACGATAATTATATAATTCTAGGTGGTCATATGGGTTCGTATGATGATCAAAAGTTCACTTACCTCCAAGAAGAAAAAGAATGGTTAAAATATGCAATAAATTCAAATGCAAAAATTTTAGGAATTTGTCTAGGTTCTCAATTAATTGCTGACGCAATGGGTGGAGCTGCGTTTTTATCAAAAAATATTGAGTTTGGCTTTAAAAATTTAGAATTCCTTGTTGATGATTCCTTATTTGATGATTTTAAAAATACTAAAGTTTTTTCGTGGCATAGAGACACTTTTAATATTCCCCCAGAAGCAACTCTGATTGCTAAAACAGAATATCCACAAATTTATAGTATAAAAAATTCTTTGGCACTACAGTTTCACCCTGAGATTAAATTAGATCTTTTTGAAAATTGGTACGATAGTGATTTGTCCAAAGAAGAACTAGCAAATTATGACATATATTCTGAATTAAATTATTTAAAAGACAACTCTCAACAACTCGAAAAAACGATGCTTAATTTTTATAACAAATGGATATCGTTTAAGAATTAAGAACAGTCTCTACATAATTAACCAAAGTTTCATATCTTTTAAAAATATCATTTTGGTTTAAAATGTAGTTTTTTGTTTCAAGGTCCATCGGTGTATAAATACATAATTCCCAAAGTTTATTTATCCTATTTTCGTTATCTACTAAAAATTCTGGAATAGTTGTATTCAATCCTTGCTCAATAAGTTTTGTCGTCATTTTTTTAATATTTTTTTCTAAAATATCAAGTTCATTTACACCAGGTGGTAAACCTACATCATTATGATCAATTATCTTGCAAAGAGGGTATTCATTTTCTGTTCTGATTTCTTTTACTTTGTATAAATTTTTACATTCGATCACTACAAGTTGTTCAGCATTAGATATGTCTTGATGCTCTAAAATTTCAACTTCAGATACAACTTGGCCAAGTTCTTCCATATTTCTTCCAACCAAAAAGCTTTTTGAATTAACAATTGAATCACCAATAAGTAATAAATATCTTGGTTCAAAAACTCTTAACGCTGAAATTTCACCAGGGAAATAATTTATACCAGCAACAAAAAATGGAAATTCAACTAACATTTACCTGTTAAATAGCATAAAATACTTTTGTAAATAATGAGAATTGAAGACGAAATAAAATTAACATTTGATGATGTTTTAATTAGACCTAAAAGAAGTACCTTAGTATCCAGATCTGAAGTACAGCTTGACAGAGACTTAAAGTTTAGACATACATCTTTAACATGGTCCGGTGTACCTATAGTCTCCGCAAATATGGACACAACAGGAACTTTTGAAACTGCTATATCTTTACAAAAACATAAAATGATTACAGCAGTCCATAAGTTTTACACTGTTGAAGATTGGAAACAATCAATTGACAAATTAGATCCTAACTTTATTGCAGTCACAGTGGGCCAATCTGATGAAGACATGCAACTTGCAAAAGATATTTTTAAATTAAACGATAATATAAAGTTCCTTTGCATAGACGTTGCTAATGGATATAGAGAAGATTTTATAAATGCTGTTAAAAGATATAGAGAAACTTTTAAAGATAAAATAATAATTGCAGGTAACGTTGCTACAAGAGAAATGACAGAAGCTTTAATTCTTGCTGGAGCAGATATTGTAAAGATTGGTATAGGTCCAGGTTCAGTCTGCACAACTAGAAGTGTTGCTGGAGTGGGATATCCACAACTTTCATCTATCTCTGAATGCTCAGATGCCGCACACGGTCTAGGTGGTCACGTGATGGCTGATGGAGGGTGTAAATTTCCAGGAGATGTTTCAAAAGCTTTTGGCGCTGGAGCAGACTTTGTTATGTTAGGTGGAATGTTTGCTGGACATGAAGAATCTGGAGGTGAGTTGGTTGAGGATGATGATGGTGTTAAATACAAAGATTTTTATGGAATGTCCTCTACAAAAGCTCAACAAACTTATTATGGAGATTTAGCAGAACATAGAGCTCCAGAAGGAAAGAAAGTTAGATTAAAATTTAACTCTTTCATCATCATTGGATAGATCAAATTCTTCAAAATCAATTGAGTGAGCGTTTAATAAACCCTTAGCTCTATCGCACCAAATACATTGATCTTTAGTATAAATTTCTACTTTCAATTGTTTTCAAATGTAGTAAAAACTTCATTGGTAGTTTGAGTGACCCTAATAAATGTTGTGCATTTTGGAAGGTCCTTAAGAGTTTTTGCACCCACATAAGAGCATGCTGATCGAACTCCCCCAAGAATAGCTTGCACTGTGTTATCAAGTGGTCCTTTATATTTTAATCTAACTT
>SGYR01000001.1 GCA_004213405.1 Candidatus Actinomarinales bacterium | reverse complement strand
AATGCTCTAGATGCTGATGTGTGGTTTGGGTTACCACAAGTTATAAATGAACTTGATTCTGATGATGAAGTCAGATGCATAGTAATTGCAGGCAAAGGAGATTCATTTTCTGCTGGGATTGACATAACCATGTTTATGTCAGATTTTCAAATCAATGAAGACATGTCATCCACTCCTAGTGACAGAAAGAAACTACAGGCTCAAATTAAAAAAATGCAAGACTCTTTTACTGCGTTATCAAAAACTTCTGTACCAGTTATTGCTTTAGCCCATGGTCACTGCATTGGGGGAGCAACCGCTTTAATATCAGCATGTGATATTAGAATTTCTACTGTAGATGCAAAATTTTCAATCGGGGAAACAAAATTAGGACTAGTTGCAGATGTCGGTATTTTACAAAGAATGCCAAAAATTGTGTCTAAGGGAGACGTTCGGGAACTTGCTTTCACAGGTCGAATATTTGATGGAGAATATGCAGAAAAAATAAGGTTTGTAAGTAAAACTTATGAGAATTTTGAAGACTTATTTAAAGCTGGTGTAGAGCTAGCTGAAGAGATTGCAAGCAACGCTTCAAGTATTGTACAGGGAACTAAACAAGTTCTTGATAAAGGTGAAGATTTGACAACTGATCAAGCATTAGATTTTGTTCAATTGTGGAACACAAGCTATTTGTTAACTGAGGATTTAAGAGAGGGAGTAACTGCCTTTATGGAAAAAAGAAAGCCTAAATTTAATTAATTTTTTCAAAAACAGAGATGGCAAATCTGTCAGTCATTCCTGCAACGTAGTCTACTGAGTTAGCTATATCGCTTTGATTTTGAACATAATTTTTTGGAAGTTTATCTGGATTCTTTTCGTAATAGATTACCAAGGCTTCAACGATATTCTTTGCTTCAGACCTTTGAGATAAAGTTTCTTCTCTTAAATATACTTTATCAAACATAAACTCTCTTAATTCATGCATCACATTTAAAATTTCTTGGTCCATTTGTAAATTACCTCCCGAAGAGGCTTTGAAAACACCTGATATTAATGAATTGATCCAGGTCTTACCTGGTGAACCTAAAACAGATGTGATGCTTTTAGGTATATCAGACTCTTTTAAAACATTTGCTCTTATTGCATCTTCTACGTCATGAGAAAGATAAGCAATTCTATCAGCAAATCTACAAATTAAACCTTCAGGAGAAAAAGGGGGTTCTTCATATCTCCAAGGATGTTTTTCAATACCATTTATGGTTTCTTTTGTTAGGTTAAGGGGTTCTATTACAGACAACATTCTCACAGAGTTTTCAGAGTGGCTCCAGCCACCGTCTAGCATATCATTTAATACATCTTCACCAGTGTGACCAAATGGTGAGTGGCCTACATCATGTCCTAAACAAATTGCTTCTGTCAAATCTGGATTTAAACCTAATGTTTTAGCAATAGACCTACCAATTTGGGTCACATTAAGTGTATGAGTCATTCTTGTAATAAAATGATCTCCATCAGGGTTTATAAAAACTTGTGTTTTATGTTTTAATCTTCTAAAAGTTTTTGAGTGAATAATTCTATCTCGATCTCTCTCAAAACATGTTCTGAACGTATCTGGTTCTTCATCCAGGTATCTTCCTAAAGAGTTGGAGGCAAAAGTAGCATTGCTGGATAGAGTAACACGTTCATTCTGCTCTCTCCATATCCTATCTCTAAGGATAAATGAATCGTTCATACAACTACTTTACAAGTTGTAGCTCTCTAGTAAAGAGCTTAATTCCATCCAGTCATTTAAATCTTTGGTTCCAGAAACTGGTCTATTATAAGGGCGAACAAATCTAAGAATTAATTTTTCAGGCACATGTTTAACAAAGTTTTCTAACTGATGAGGGGCATCATCAATATATACATCACAGTTTATATTCCACTTATCTTCAATAAAATGAATTTCTTTAGAAGGAATTTTATTTTCCCCTAACCAAATAAGTGTATCGTGAATTGACCACCATGGCTTAGAGGACAAGATTACAATTTCATGACCTGCCATAGATAACTCAACTAACACCTCAACTGCATTGTCGTATGTTCTTAAATTTCTAAATATAGAAGAACCATTAAAATCTTTTGCCCAATTCCAAAAATCAATCTCTTCCTCGAAGTGAGTGAGTGGTTTTGATAAGCCCCATTCGGTAATATCTTTTTCTAGAATATCTTTACCGAAGTCTTTTTTGTATTGAGATGTCCATCCGTGAGTAAAGTCTGCCACAACCCCATCTAAATCAACACCTATTCTCATTTGACTTAGTCTAATTATATGATGCATTATGGAAAGTAAAAGATAGTAACATTTATTTATATGCAAGAAGCACTTTACAGAAAATATAGACCTAGCTCTCTAGAGGAGTTAGTTGGGCAATCTGATGCTGTGCAACTTATTAGTGAACAAATAAAAAATAGTAACTTGAGCCATGCGTACTTATTTTCAGGACCAAGAGGGGTTGGTAAAACTTCTTTAGCACGCATTATTGCAACAACAATTGGATGTGACCCAGTATTTGATATCACTGAAATAGATGCAGCGTCTCACAATAAAGTAGACGATGTTCGAGAGCTTAACGATAGTGTTAATTTTATTGCAAGCAGTCCAGGAAAGAAAAGAGTATTCATCCTAGATGAAGTTCATATGCTTTCCAATGCTGCTTCGAATGCATTTTTAAAAACTCTTGAAGAACCACCCGAGCATGTAATTTTTATACTTGCAACAACTGAACCAGAAAGAGTAATTGAGACAATTAGAAGCAGAACAACACATGTAGCATTTAAAAGAATAAAAAATGCTGACATCATAACTTCACTTGAAAAGATTAGTAATGCTGAAAAGATTAAGTTATCTAAAGACGTTTTAGAGTACATTGCCAATCAGAGTGACGGCTCATTAAGAGATGCGATTAATCTTTTTGAACAGACTTTTTCAACCTTTGGCAATAAAGCCACCATGGAACAACTTTTTAGTATTTTAGGAAAGGTTACAACAACTGATTTACTTCAAATATTAGAAGCTATGGAAACTCAGGATACTGCAACTGTTCTCAAAGTGCTAAGAGCAAATTATAAAAATGGACTACAGGCAATTGATATCTTAAATTCAATAACAAATCTGTTTAGAAATTTATTTTACTTCAAGTATCTGCCTGAAGATGAAAACTTCACCTCATTAAGTGATTCTGAAAAAGAGTTAATTAAAAAATGTAATGATATTATTTCTGCAAAAGATTTATCAAGAATTTTAGATATGCTTGATGAGATTAACCAAACTATTAAAACTTCACCCTCACAAGAATTAAAATTAGAACTATTTTTAGTAAAACTTATTAAACCACAATTAGCGACGGATATTAAGTCTGTGAGTAGAAGAGTTGACACACTAGAAGAGCATGGTGTAACAGAAAAAATTTCTGAAAAGCAACAAACATCTTCAGATAAAAAAAAACTAGGTAATGAAAAAGTAGCTAAAGATGAGCCAACAAAAGAGAATACCAAGAAACCAATTGTTAAAAATGATATTGAGAACTTCGATGTTTATTGGCCAAAAATTCTAGAGGAGGCTAAGGCAATTCTTACACCAAGAAAATACTCATACTTAACACTTGTAAAACCTGAGGTTTTAGACTCAAATAATTTAACTCTATATATAGATAGTGAAAACGAATATTTGATATCTGAACTTCGTAAGTCAGATGAAATTATTGAATTAATTAAATCAAATGTTACCCAGAAAATGGGAGTAGAAGTAAATGTTGCTATTCAACCGCATGAAGGGCTTCAAAATAATAATCAAACAAGTAAAGATGTACAAAGTAACATTAGTGAAATTTTTGATGTTGAGAGTATTGATTAATTTTCTTTAAGATTTAGTTCACTTAACGCAACTGTTATTCTTCTTGAGCCTTGATTTTGAGCACTTTTACATAATTCAATAAAGCTCCTTAACTCACCAGTTCGAAATTTCTTTAACTCATCACCAGATTCGATTTTTGTGTTTCTCTCTCTTTCTAAAAGTTTTATTTCTATCTCTTTTGCTCTAGCAAGGTAAGTACTACTAACCTCGAATAAAGTATCTACCCCATCAGCTATTGGAGGGTTGATGTGTCCCATAAGAACATCAATGTACTCTTTAATTTCATCGTGCAAATCTTGGGCACTAGAGAGACCTTTTTTTAATGGAAATTTTTGCATTATCTTCTTTTAGCTATATTAATATACTCAAAGTTTAGCAAGCTTAATGAGACAAAAATCACTACAGGTATAAGTAATAAGCTAAAAATTAAATTTAATATTCCAGAAAGTGAAATTGCCACTCCAAAAACAAAATAAACTAAAACAAGAATCAAGATAATTTTAAAAAACTCAACTACTAAATTTTTATTAAATATTTTTTCCGAATTAAATTTAATCGATACGAGTAGCACTATGCAGTATATGTATAAGGAGAAAATTATAATCCATGCATATGTCCGAGAGTTACTTGCAGCATTAAAAAGTATGATTGAAGTTAAAAAAGTTATAAAGCTACCCGTTACTACAGGAAACCAGAATTTTTGCTGGACATAATACGATCTTGTAAGGATCTGGTTGATAGACCAAGGAATTATTGCAAGAGAAATAATTATAAACACTCCGCTTACTCGAGCTGTATCTGTACTTGTAAAAGCTCCTCGTTCATAAATTATTTCTATTAAGTAATCTGCATTTACAATTGCACCAACCATCAACGACCCACCAATTAGAAACAAATAAGATAGCTGTTTTTTTACTAGTTTAGATAATTCATCAATTTCGTTTTTTTGATAAAGCCTAGAAAGCAACGGATAGCTTGCCACTCCAACTGCCTGAGCAATAATACCAACCGGAAGAAGGGCTATTCTCCTTGCGTATCTAAACGTTGCAACACTTCCAGCCGTAAGAAATGTACCAAAAATTCTAAATAGCTGCTCATCAATTACCGCAATTGATTGACCAATAATTAATGGGAATGAAATAACAATGTATTCTTTCAAGTGTTTTATTTTTGGAAAGAGAAAATAGAAATTTAATCCTGATTTCTTTGCACCATAAATCTGAATTATAAAATGACCTACTATTGAACCAATCAATGTTCCAAGAGCAAAACCTTCAACGGTTGCTTCGGGGGATGATGAATTTATCCATCCAAATAAAATAATTGTTGAGTTATAAATTACTGGCGCAAGCGCCGCATATTTAAAGCTGTCATGAAAATATTGATATGACATAAGTATTGCTCCAATAAAGAAAAATACCTGGCTAAAGATAATTGGAGTAAATACCTTTGTAAAAAAATCTAATGACTCGATCTCTAAAAACTCCGCAAATTGAAATCTGAAAGAATATGTTATCACTGAAAAAAGTACAAAAACTATTGAAAGCCCATAAAGAATTGAAAGGAAATATTTTTCTAACTCTTCTTTGTTTTTCTTACTCATTATTGGTATCAATGTGATTGCTAGATAACCTCCAGCAGAGAGATAGAAAAGAAAGTCAGGAATTATAAATGCTAAGTCCAATGTATCTGTAGCTTCAGACACTCCTGCCCAATTAGCTAGAAGTATTTCTCTAAAAAATCCAAGCACTCTACTTGCTGCATAAGAAAAAGTTATTATTGAGATAGATCCAATTAATTTTTTATAATTTTGCATGCAACTCTTTCATTTTAGATAGTAATTCATAGGGAACCTTTATAGGGGAATTTTCGTATCCTATACCTAATAGATTATTTGGCTTCCTACTTCCATGAAAATCGCTACCACCTGATACTAAAAGTTTTTGATTTTCACACACTTCTAACAACGTATTGATGGTGTTATGAGAGTATCCTGGATAATAAACTTCAATTCCGTCAATATCCATATCTTTTAGTGTCTGAATATAATTATGAAATTTATTATCTACCCAGTTGTCTGACTTTGAATATAATTTATTGCTCATAAGTGTGTGAGGGTGAGCAAGAAACACTAAAGATTTTGATTGCTTTGCTAAATTTACAATCTCTTTGATGCCCAACTGGTGATTATCAATCCCATCTATTTTTCCATTACCAAGATATTTTGAAAAAGCTTCAGAAATGTTTGAAACATAATTATTTTTAACCATGAGTTCTGCAATATGAGGCCTTCCAGGTACTTTTGTCTCTAAACTATCAAGATCTTTTTTATTGATATAAATTTCAAATTCTTCCAAATTATCAATAATTGAATAATTTCTTTCAATTTTGTTTTGCCTCAAGTCATGTAGTTTCTTATTTAAGGGAGACTCTTCATTAAGAAAATATACTAATAAATGAGTACCACCAAATTTATTAGTATCATCAAGAAGATCCCAACTAACACTTATTTCTACACCTTGGATTATCTCTAGATTGTTTTGCAGTGGAACTTTAGTGAGGTATTCATGGTCCGAAATACAAATTGCCTCTAATTGAAGCTCTATAGAGGATTCAATAATAGCTTCAGTTGAATCGGTTCCGTCAGAATTTACTGAGTGAACATGTAAATCTATACTCATAAAACAAGAGTACTAGGGTCTTTAATTCTTTAATAAATTAATTAGAATGTTTCCAATGAGTTTAATAGTACAAAAATTTGGCGGCACGAGTGTTGCAGATACAGATTCACTCAGAATTGTTGCTGAGAGAATTATCGATTGCAAGAAAAACGGTAATGACGTAGTAGTTGTTCCATCTGCAATGGGTTCCAGTACAGATGAATTAATTCAACTTGCAAATGATCTCTCAGAAAACCCAACACCAAGGGAACTGGACATGCTCCTGTCAGCAGGTGAGAGAATCACAATGTCTTTATTATCAATGCATCTAAATAGTCTTGGATATAGTTCTTTTTCTCTTACTGGTTCACAAGCTGGGATAATTACAACATCTAGACACGGACAAGCCGAAATAGAAGAAATAACTGGTGAAAGAGTTAAAGAAGGCTTAGATAACGGGGACATTGTAATTGTTGCTGGGTTTCAGGGGTTCAACAGAGACACTAAAGAAATAACAACTCTGGGTAGAGGAGGTTCTGATGCGACTGCAGTTGCACTTGCTGCTGCTCTTGGAGCAGAGAGATGCGAAATATTTACTGATGTAGAAGGAGTATTTACTGCAGATCCGAGAGTGGTCAACTCTGCTGAATTAATTTCAGAAATTACCTATGAAGAAATGTTAGAAATGGCTTCTTCAGGCGCTGGAGTTTTAATGGCTAGGTCTGTAGAATTCGGCAGAAGGTATAATGTACCAATAATTGTAAAATCAACATTTACAAATAATGAAGGTACTGAAGTAAAAGAGAAAGTTATGGAAGAAGCATTAGTTAGTGGAGTAACTCATAATACTAAAGAAGTTAAATTTACTCTTTTTGAGGTACCAGATCAACCTGGAATTGCAGGTACAGTTTTTGGTTCATTATCCGAGATCGGTATCAATGTAGATATGATTGTCCAAAATGTGTCGAAAGACTCTATAACTGATATTTCATTTACCGCACCTACTGAACAAAAGGATGCTGTCGAAGACATGTTAAAAAATATTGCTATAGAACTAAAAGCCAAAGGTTATGATGTTGATGAAAATGTCGGAAGAGTGTCGATAATAGGTGCTGGGATGAAATCAGAATCAGGGGTCGCATCGAAAATGTTTCAAATACTAGGGGAAAACTCAATAAATATTTCAATGATTTCAACATCCCCTATCAGAGTTTCTTGTGTAATTGACAGTAAAGATATAAACGCTGCTTTGGAAGCTTTACATAAGGAATTCATAGAAAAAGAATGAAGATAGCAATTGTTGGTGCAACAGGCCTTGTTGGCACAAATATTATAAATTTATGTGAACAGTATTTCGATGTTGATGTTGAATACTCACTCTTTGCTTCAAAATCCTCAGAAGGAAAAAAGATAACAGTTAATGACAAAGAAATAATCGTTAAAGAACTTAATAAAGAAAATATTGAAGAATACAACATTTCACTATTTTCAGCTGGTGGTGAAAGGTCCAAAGATTACGCACCTAATTTCATAGATAATGGTTCGTTTGTAATAGACAACTCATCTGTTTTTCGAATGAACGATGAAGTTCCACTTGTTGTGTATGGAATTAATGAAAACATAATCACAAAAGAATCAAAACTGATATCTAATCCAAACTGTACAACAATGGGATTAGTAATGGTTTTAAAGCCCCTACATGATAAGTACACTTTATCTTCTATGACCCCTGTTGCTTATCAGGCAGTGTCTGGATCAGGATCTGAAGCTATAAAATCATTAGAAAAAGAGACGTTATTAGGTGATAAGTTGGATGCAAAGTATCAACAGGCTTATTATTCAAACCCAATAGCTCGGAATGTTATTCCTCTTGCCGGAAGCTTAACTGATAACGGATACTCTGATGAAGAAATGAAATTTGTCCATGAATCAAGAAAAATACTATCGATTCCAGATTTAGTTGTTGAACCATCTAATGCAAGGGTTGGGGTAAGAACAGGTCATGGAACTTTTTGCTCTGCAGTGTTTGAAAATGAAGTTGACCTGGAGGAATGCACCGATTTACTAAATAATTTTGAAGGTGTAGAAGTCTGGAATGACTCATTACCAACACCAATAGATGTAGAAGGCAAAGATGAGGTCTTAGTTTCAAGACTTAGACAAGGTCTATCATCAAAAAATATTTTAAACTTTTGGGTAGTCTCTGACAACCTTTTAAAAGGTGCTGCTTTAAATGCAGTGCAGATAGCTAAGTTTGTGGAAAAACTATGATTTCTACGAATGAAAAAGTAGCAAAAAAACAAAGAAAAATATTAGGTCCTCTAGGAAGGTTGTTGCTAAAAGTTTTTAGATGGGAAATTAAAGGAAAAATTCCTGATTTGGAAAAAATGATTCTTATAGGGATTCCTCATACAGCTATGAGAGATGCCTGGTATGCGTTACTAGCTGTATGGGCATTAGATTTAAAAGTAAATTTTTTTGGAGCAGCTTGGGTATTTACTAGACTTCCAAGTTTATTTACTATATCTAAAAATCTAGATAGGCTAGGAATTCCTTGGCCATTCTGGTGGTTACAAAAATACTTGATGCTAAAGCTCGGCGGTATACCTGTTTATCGTGTTAACTCCAAAGGGCTAATTAGAGGAGCTGTTGAAGAATTTAAAACAATTAATAACTACATTTTAGTTATAGCTCCAGAAGGGGGAGTTGAACCTGTTAAGCAATTTAGAAGTGGCTTTTATTATTTAGCAAAAGGATTAAATATTCCTTATGTGCCAATTGAAATTGATTTTAAAAATAGATGTTTTGGAATTCAAGAGCCTAAATATATAACTGGAACATTTGAACAAGAATCAGAAAAAATAGCAAGCTTATTTAGTGGAGTTGAAGGAGCAACTAGAACTTTTAAAATGTTATAAAGAAGGGAACAAATAGACTCAATATATAGTTACCTACTGGTATTTGCTTTAATCCCAATAGATTAATTCCAACACCTACAAGCAAAACTCCACCAATACCTGCAATTGAATCTGCTACAACTTGGTCTATAGAACCCCCAAGACCTAATGCGCACAACGTAAAAAATCCCTGATAGATTAGAATAGAAATTCCGGAGTATCCGGCTCCTTTTCCACCACTTGAAGTTAAAAAAAGTACAAGAAAACAATCGAGTGCTGTTTTAATTAAAAGTAACTCTATATTCCCTTCAACTACATCGAGAAAGGGGCCAACGATAGCAAGCGGCCCAGTAACTACTATTAAAGATGCAGTTAAATAGCTTTCAATAAATTTACTTTTTTCTGAACTATCTTTTTCAAATTTATTATGTAGATACTCTCCAAAGCTTTTTATTCTCTCTTCTATTCTTAAGAAAGAACCTATAATTGCACCAACTAATACTGCTACTAATGTCAGTAAAAACTCAGGACTTTTTAGCGACTCCCTTATTCCAAGTGTTAGAACAAGAAGACCAAGTGGTAATAAATTGTTTTCGAAATTTTTAATTTCTTTTTTTACGAAAAACCTTGTTAAAATTCCAACACCAATTACAGCAAAGGAATTTATTATTGTACCTATTCCTGGAATCATTATTTTTTAAAGTCAGTATGACTTCTACTTGGAGTAGGCCCTTCTTGCCCTTGGTACTTACTCCCATAAGTTTCTGATCCATATTTAGACTCTGAAGGCGAATTCAGATAATAAAAAGAAATTTGACCAATCTTCATCTCAGGGTAAATTTTTATCGGAAGATTTGCTACGTTTGAAAGTTCAAGTGTTAAGTATCCAGAAAATCCTGGATCAACAAAACCTGCAGTAGAGTGAATTAATAAACCAATTCTTCCAAGTGAACTTTTTCCTTCGAGTCTGGCAACAACTTTATTTGAAAGAGAAACTTTTTCAAACGTAGTTCCAAGTACAAATTCACCAGGATGAAGTACAAATGGTTCTTCAATCGTTGCAGTTACCAGCGAAGTTAGATCATCTTGTTGAGCTTTTGGGTCAATATGTGAATATTTGTGGTTTTCAAAAACTCTAAAATCAGCTCCTACTCTTAGATCTACACTTGAAGGTTGGATATAATCCTCAATCAATGGAGATATTTCAATATCATTATTTTTAATTGAGTTTTTTATGTCTATATCTGATAACATTTTTCCCCTTACTCTTTGAATATATTAATCGTTTTATAAAAAATTATCTGTTTATTAAAGATGCAATAGACCAAATAGTTATTAAGAGACCAACACCAGTTAAAAAAACAGTTCTTCTTAAATACATATTTTCTCTTTTATGATTCTTGTTAAAAAAAGCTGCGAGGTTTCCTGCAACCATTGCTGCTCCAACACCTAGCAAAAGAAGAATAATTGTTAAATCAAGTGCAAATGGATCATTCATAACTTATATTATGATAATGAATATGATCAAAGCTAGTGAAGTGATTGAAATATTTTTAAAGTATGGCATTTCAAATTCAAAAGATGAAAGTAAATATGAGATTTCAGAACTAGATGGAATTACAAATACAAGTTATGTAGTAGATCTGGATAATGAAAAGTACGTTTTAAGAATACCTGGTGATAACCCAGATGTAATTAATAGAAAATCTGAAAAACAAAATACATTAAAGGCACAGGAATATGGATTGACATTACCTTATATAATATTTGATGAAAATACAGGTGTTAAAATTTCCAAATATTTTGATATATACACATATAAATCTTCTGATTTTAAAAACGAAAATATGAGAAAGAAAGCCTTCAAAAAGCTGTTTGATTTACATAATTCAGATTTAGTTTTTGAAAATAATTTTTCACCACTCAATGTGTTTAGCGAAATTGCTGATATTTCTAACTCAATCGAGAGAGATGCAAAAGAAGTTGGCTTTGAGATTATTAAAAAAATTAAAGAAATTGGTATTAATAATGAACCTTGTCATCAAGATCTTTATTCACGTAATTTTGTAGTATATGATGACCAAACATACCTAATTGACTGGGAATATTCATCGATGGGAGACAAGTATTTTGATTACGCAGACTTATTTTGGCAAAATGAGTTCGACTTAGATAAAAATATGCGTCAACAGGCACTCAATGAAATTAATATTCAAAAAAAAGATGAAATCGAAAAGTTTGAATATTTTGAAATACTATCAATGATTACTTGGGGATTGTGGGCATTAAAACGTTCCTCAGAGGACAATGATGGTAAAAACGCTTTATTAAAAGCAATAAATCTCGGTACTGATAAAAAACTTTAAAAAGATTTTCAATTAATCATGAAAATCCGTTAGACTTTCGCAGTTAGGAAAAAAGGAAAAAAATTTAATTTATGGGATCTTTGATTAAAAAAAGACGTAAAAAAATGTCAAAACATAAATACCGTAAACGTCGTAAATCAAATAGACATAAGAAGAAAAGCGTTTAGTTAAATTTCTCTCTCTTCATTTAAGAAATCTTCAATTTGTTGAACAAGATTATCTTCTGAAAAATTATCTTCGATACTAACATCAGCTTCTTCTAATTTAGAAACGTACTCTGCTAAATCTTGAGAGTTTTCCATAGCCTTATTAATTTTTAGTTCAAACTGTTGCCCTTCACTTTGTATTCCAGAATCATCAATATCAATTTTTAAGATATCGGAAGTTTTATTTAACAGTGCACTCATTCCTTTAGGATAACCACCACTACTTAGGTAATGAGGAACAGCTGCCCAAAGTCCTGCAGTCTCGATACCACTATCTCTGAGTGTTTGCCCAACAACACTAGTTATACCTGTAGGTCCAGAATAATTTGGATTTAAGACATTGTATCTTGAATGAAACGTTGGATCTCCACTAACACCAAATATTGGAACAGGAAGCGTGTGCGCAACTTGTCCAAAAAAAGCACCTAAAGTTACCGCTTTTTTTACTCCAAGCTCAAGCAGCGTATCCGAAATGTTTCTTGAGTAATCTTTCCACTTCATTGACGGCTCTTCACCAAAAACTAATATCAAATCACTTTTCAACTTATAGTCTTCAATTGAGTAAAAAGATGTTTGGGGCCAGTGAAAGTTTCTTTCTCCAAAGTCTTTAACTTCAACAATTGGCCTTCTCATTTGGTAGTTATAATATGAATCTGAATTTAATTCTGCGAACGGTTCAACATCATACGTACTGCTTAAGTTCTCAACGCAACCGGTGGCAGTGTTGCCAGCATCACTCCAACCTTCGAATGCAAGTATTGCAACAGGTTCTGATAAAAGTGGCTTTCTATACCAAACTACATCTTCCATATTTGAAGAATAATGTTGTGATAGATTTATTTAAGATTAATTTTTAGAGTTTTCTTGAAGAGTTTATTACTACCGAAATACTAGAAAGTGCCATTGCCAATGCTGCCAAATTGGGTGTAATTAGGCCAACAACTGCAATAGGTATCATTAAAGTGTTGTAAATAAAGGCGAGAAAAAGATTTTGATATATTCTATGTTTTGATTTTTTTGAAAGATTAAATACTTCACTCAGAGTTTCTAAACCTCCTTTGTGGATTAATATATCTCCAGAAACTTGTGCAATCTGGCTACTAGAAGAGGTAGTTACTCCAACATCAGCTTGTTTAATTGACGGTGAATCATTAACTCCATCACCAACAAAAATTACCCTCTCGTCTTTTTGGATATCTTTAACAAAATCAAGTTTTTCTTCAGGACTTTTATCAGAATAAAATTCTTTTATGTTTTGTTCTTCAGCAAATTTTTCTACATTAACTTTTTTATCACCAGAGAGAATTACGATATTCTTCTCTTCTTTAAGCTCTTTTAAAAAATTGTTAGACACGGATGATTCTTCTTCTAGGTATAAAAAATAATCCAGATCATTTATTGAAACTTTAAGTGAAGAGTCATTTTTCTCTTTGTTTTTTTCAATTTTAATAAGTTGCTCTTCAACAATGCCTTCAATTCCAACGCCGGGTTTTTCTTTTATATTTGAAGCAGGAAGAAGTGTTAAATCCTCTAACTCTGCTTGATAAACAATACTTTTTGCTATTGGGTGTTGAGAATAATTTTCAAGACTTGCAATCAACTGTAATACAGTGCTTTTTGGAATAGTTTCATTAGGCATCTGAATTTCCTTGATTTTAAAGATACCGGAGGAAAGAGTACCCGTTTTGTCGAAAACCATTGTATTTATGTCTCCAAACTTTTGAAGAATATCAAAATTCTTAAAAAGAAAGCCTTTTAGTTTGCTGACTGTTGCAGTTTTAAATAAAACTATTGGGGTTGCTAGTCCCAGTGCACATGGACATGCAATAACTAATACAGCTATTGCATTTTTTAAGGCGTCTATTAAGGCAACATCTTGAATTACATACTTGAAGGCAAAAGTGCTAAAACTAGTAAATAAAACAACCGGTACAAAATACTGTGTAATTGTGTCGAGTGATTTTTGAATATCTGGCTTAGTTCCCTGAGCATTTCTGATTAAGTCTTCGATAATGTTATAAGTTGATTTTTGGTAAGATTCTTTTACCTCAATCTCTATATTTCCTTGTAAATTAATACTTCCACCAACAACCTGATCTCCTTTTTCCTTTGTTAAAGGAATAGATTCTCCAGTAAGAAGGCTTTCATCAACAGTAGTTTCACCTTCAACAATCTCTCCATCAACGGGAATAATTTCACCCACCATTACATTGAAACGATCTTTTTCTATAACATCTTTTGTAGGTATTTCAATTCTGTCTTTATCTCTATTTACTATCAGAGTTTTTGGCATGCGACTTTTTATTGACTCTGAAGTTTTCACAGACTCTTCTATTACCCTATCTTCTACTGCCTTACCAATAAGTAAAAAAGACACAATAAAAGCTCCAGTATCAAGAAACATTTTATTTTCACTCGATGCAGAACTCACTGAAGAAACCAGCTCAGCTGGTAATAAAGAAATTAACAAAGAGCTCAAACTTCCAAGCGAGATTAAAGTGTCCATATTGAAATCAAGATTTTTAATTTTTTTAAACGCAGATATATGGAAATTTCTTCCAAGAACTAAAATAACAAAAAAACCTATAAGGTAGGAGATTAAATCTAGACTTGCTTCAAAAAAATACCTAAGAGAAACAGTCATTAATAATGAAGCTATTGGGGTAAAGATTTTAAATTTGATATTTTTTTCAGTGTTATCTTCAGAAGCTTCTTTTGCTTTATAGCCAATCTTATTTACTGATTTAATAATTTCATCAAAATCAAAACTTTCATCATCTGCGATATCAACAATTGCAGATTTTAATGGAAAGCTCACTGATGCGTCTAATACATGTTCGTTTTTTGTTAATACACGCTCAACTCTTGCAGCACAAGCCGCACAAGTCATACCATCAATATCTAAATTGACAGATTTAACTTGATTCGACAACTGTATAGCCTTGTTCATCTAGCATGTTAGACACCAGAGACAAATCTAGATCTGAAGAAGACTTAACTTCTACTGATTTTTGATCAATATCAACATTGACAGTTTCAACATTTTCGAGACTATTTATAGTTGACTCAATTGTTTCCTTACAGTGTCCACAACTAATTTCAGGTACAGTAAATTTTGTTTCCATAGTTGAATAATAATAATGTTGTGTTTATAAAATAAGCCCCTATTTTCATAGGGGCTTATAGGAAATCTCATGGGGGAGATTTCATTAGGGGGGGTTTAAAACTTAAGCAGTTTCTTGGAGAATTCTGCCTCTAACTCTAGGATATTTCACTGGAGCGTGGTTGAAGCAATGATCTCTTTTGTTATATATACTTAGTTGAGTACTGCAAGATTCATCTTTACATACTCTGCCCTGGTCAAAACTTTTTGATGGCCTTATTCCGCCCTTAATTTGACTAGCTTTTAATCCGTCTGTCATTTTATTCCTTTATATACTTTGTGAATATATTCACAAGCTTAACACTTTTATTTTAGATGACAACTTTATTTTGACAAGTTTTTTTGGGAAAAAAAGGCCTCATCATTCCATTTTCTACCTAAAAAGTCCTGAACCATGTTTTCAGCAGGTACAGTTCCTCCAGGCTTTAGAATTTTATTTTTATAGTCAACACCAACAGAACTAGACAATACCCCTTCATTTTCAAATCTACTAAACAAGTCATCACCGATTATTTCAGCCCACAAATAACCATAATAAGCTGCATCATACCCACCTAGTAAATGTCCAAAAGCTGCTAGATGATTGATATCTTTCGGATATGTTATTGTTGTAACTTTTTGAGCTGCATGTTCTATTTCTAAAAGGCTGTCTTTAAAGTTTTCACCATGTAAATGCTGATCTGCAAGACTAAATGAAACCTGCCTGAGTGTAAGTAAACTAACTCCAATATTTTTTGATTTATTTAATTTTTCACATATTTCTTCAGACAGTGATTCACCAGATTCAATATGCGTTGAAATTCTTTTCATACATTCTACTTTCCATACCCAATGCTCCATAATTTGACTTGGTGCTTCGACGAAGTCCCATTCACAGTTTGCACCAACAAATCTCGTATATTTTGATTTTCCAATTCCGTTGTGTAGAACATGGCCAAATTCGTGAAAAAGAGTTTCAACTTCATCGAAAGTCATTAACCCATCTCCTGCGTTCGGGTTTGGGAAATTTGCAACCATTGAGCATATTGGCAACTCTTGTCTGCTAGATCCACCAGAAGATATATCGAATACTGCAGCGTGTGTAAATTTTCCTTCTCTTGGATAAAGGTCTAAATAAAAATATGCTAATTGTTGACCATTTTTTTCCCATAAAGACCAAAGCTCAACATCTTCATGCCATGCAGTTTCATTCGATTCAGGTTTTATATGCAAATCAAATACTTCTTCACAAACTTTAAACATTTCAGTTTTCACATCATGTATGTAAAAGAATTTTTTTAATTCACTATTCTCAATATTGCTTACTTTACTTCTTTCTTTTGAAATAAAATAACGTATATCCCAAGGTGTTATATCAGAAATTTCGATGTTATCTATAGCAAGTTCACTTTTTTCTACTTCAGCTGCTTTTTGTAATTTTGGAATCAAGCTTTCATACATTGACGTTACATTTTTCGGTGACTTTGCCATCCTATTCTGTAATCTATATTCAGCCCAAGTTTTAAATCCAAACAACAAAGCTTTTTCATTTCTTAGTTGAACAGCTTCTTCAAGAATCGGACTATTTTCTTTTACAGCTCGATTGTTAAAAGCTTTCCAAACAATTTCTCTAGTCGTTCTCACACTGCAGTTTTCCATAACAGCATTGATGTCTGGATATGCCATCGTTATAACAAAACTATCATTATTTTTCTTCAAGTTTTTAAGTTCGTTTTGACTCAGACCCTTTAGTTCATCTTCCAAAAACATAACTTCAGTTTTGTCCTTTGCAATATTTTCTGAAAAAGAAATGCTGAGATCTATAAGCTTTTTTTCGATTTCTGTGAGTCTATCCTTTTTTTCACCTGATAGACCATGTCCTGCATCTTTGAAGTCAATTTCTAAATCTCTATAAAATGTTTTCGATTCTTCATCTAAATTTTTAGTTTCTATTTCTTTAAACTTTTCGTATAGACCTTGATCTTTAAATATTTCAAGTGCAAGATTTTGTATTTTTGAATCTGCTTCATTTCCAAAATTTCTTATTTTTTCATCTGGATGTACATCTCCCATAAACGCAATGCGTCCAGAAAGGTCATAAATTGTACTCTCCAGTTCATTAAAATTCGATAAATCGATATTTTCAGAAGATTTAATATTACTAACCAAAGCTTTACATTCTTCGATTGTATTTTTTAAGTCTTCTTCTAATTTTCCTAAAGATATATCTGAATAGTTGTACACTCAACTCCTTTAACTTTTTATATGATAGTATTTAGTTATGGAAATCAAACTTGAATTTTGTGTAGTTTGAAACTACACACCTCGTGCAGTTGGCACGATTGAAGATATCTTAGAAGTTTACGGTAACAAAGTTACGAACATTCAACTAATTCCAAGCGGTGGTGGAGTATTTGAATTTCATTTAAATGAAAAATTATTATTTTCAAAAAAAGAACTTGGAAGACACTCAGAAGATGGAGAAATTCTTAAATTAATTGAAGAAGATCTTGGTTGAATCTACCGTTTGACTTAACGCTATTTGAAGTAATTTTTATTGCAATATTACTTTTTATTGGCTCTGCCGTTCAAGGCGTTTTGGGTTTTGGATTTGCTGTTGTTGCTTCACCAATAATTGTTCAAATTGAGCCTAGTCTTGTGCCTCAACTGCTCGCGTTACTTGGTTTGCCACTTGCTTTAAGAGTTTTTTACCGAGAAAAAGACGAAGTTGATTTATCTAAAGTCAAGCCACTTATTTTAGGCCGATTAATAGGAGGACCAATTGGACTCTTATTATTATTAAACTTATCCGAAAAATATTTATCAATCTCTGTTGGACTTATTGTTTTTATAGCAGGTGCAGGCTCTTTTTTTGGGTGGGAAATTAACAGAAATACTTTGAATTCCTTTTTTGCAGGTACTTTTTCAGGTATTTTTGGGATGATTGCAGCCATTGGTGGTCCTCCTGTAGCTTTGCTTTATAGGAACACTAAATCTCAGGAATTTAGACCTTCTCTCAATAGTGTATTTAGCATAGGCATTTTGATTACATTGTCTCTTTTAATTCTAAGTGGCAATCTTTATATTGACCACCTACTTTTATTTATGTTATTTCTTCCAGTTGTTTTGGTAGGCATTAGAGTTTCTAGCTCGCTTTTCTCAAAAGTCTCAGACAGTTTCATTGCCCAGTCAGTAACTTATTTTTCCATTATTTCTGGGCTGTATGTTATTTTGAGAAACATAAATTAGTTTATTTCAACTAGGGGGATTATTAACATGTAAGCATATGTTTATGAACGCCATTATTGCCGGCTTGCTCTACTTCTTAAGTTTCCCTCCTTATGATTTTTGGTATTTAATATTTCCTGCACTTTATCTTTTTTATTATTCATTGCTTTCAAGTAAAAAATCTTTTCTGCCAGGGTTTATCTTTGGGTGTGTTGCTTACGGCGTGATTCTATTAGGAATTCAATCAATAGGACTGGAAGCTTGGATACCGTTGACATTTTTAATGGGGTTAATGTATGGAGTATTCTCAAAATTATTTTCTTATCTAAATACAAAATCTGGAAATAATTTCTATGTATTGTTGGCAGCGTTAGCAGTCTTCGATTTGATCAGAGCATATTTTCCTTTTGGAGGATTTCCTTGGGGTTTTCCATCAACAGTTTTACTGACAGGCCCCATAGATAGCCCATTATTTTTTGCAGTACCTTTGATATTCAGAAACTTTGGACCAACGGGATCTTCGCTTTTATTACAATCTCTTCCTTTAGTAATTGCACTTGGTGTTTTTTCAAAAAGCAAACCAAAAAATTACTTAAAGGATTACAGCATATTTTTATTAATAATTTTCACAATATTCATTTCAAATTATGTTGTTAATGACTATCAGTACACTCAGTTAGAAACATCAGAACTCAATATTACAATCGTTCAAGGAAACAGTCCTTGTCCTGGTGCAAAAAACAGATGCAGCAATGAAAGGCAAAAAATTTATGATAGCCATTTAGCTCAAACACAATCTCTCGAAGGGAATTTTGATTTAGTAGTTTGGCCTGAGAGCTCAACTGGATTTAACAATGATCCAGGAGTACATAGTAGAGTTCAAAATGATGTTTCTACCCAAGCTTTGAGATTAGATTCATATTTTTTAATTGGGGGAGACAGACCTGTACAAAAAGAATATTTCGAAAATTATGGAATCTTTATTAATAGAAAAGGAGAGGTTGTAGATCAATATTTAAAACAGCATCCAGTGCCATTTGGAGAATATATCCCTTTTAGAAAATATTTAGATTGGATTCCACCACTAGCACTAGTTCCTCGTGACATGATTAGGGGAGATGGTCAAAAAATATTTATGGTTAATAATACAAAAATATCAACTGTTATTTCATTTGAAGGGTCTTTCCAAAGATACATCAGAAACAGTGTCTTGGATGGTGCAGAGTTAGTTGTAATCCTTACTAACCAAGCAAGCTATGGAGAAAGCGGGATGTCGGACCAATTTATATTAATGTCCAGGGCAAATGCAATTTCAAACGACAGACCAATTGTACATGCAGCAATTACTGGTAAATCAGCGTTCATAGATCACAATGGAAAAGTTATTTCTAAAACTGAATTATTTGAAACAACAACATTAAATGAAAAACTTGAGGTAAGAAAAACAGAAACTCCGTACAGCAAATATGGAAATTATTTAAATTATATTTTTATAATATTTGGAACTCTTACGTTTGCTAGAAGATTTATTCGTCCAGTTGATTAAATGGTAAGTTTTTCATAGCCACAGCCTCTATCACACCACTTTGGAAAACCCGTAATCCAAACTTTGGAAGAATTGCAAATAAGTGATCAAAAATGTCTGATTGTATTTTTTCATAAGCAACCCACTCTGTTGTATTCGTAAATGTATATATTTCTATAGGCACTCCTTCAGGAGAAGAGGGTAATTGACGAACTAAAAAAGTCATGGTGTCAGTGTTTAAATTTTGACTTTGTTTCAAATAGTTCTCAACATACGCTCTATAGGTTCCGATATTTGTTAATCTCCTAGTTTCTAATTGATTAGAAGACTCACTGTTTAATTTATTAAACTCTTCTAACTCCTCGTTTTTTTCTGAAATATAGCTCTTAATTGGTGAAAGCTTTTGAAGTTCGACCGTTTCTTCTGCAGTTAAAAACTTGATACTAGAAATATCAATTAATATTGACCTTTTTATCCTCCTCCCTCCATACTCAGACATTGCCCTCCAGTTTTTTACAGAAGTATTAACAATTTTTGATGTAGGTATTGTTGTAATTGTTTTGTCCCAATTTTGTACTTTTACAGTGTGAAGGGCTATATCTACAACATCTCCATCTGCACCAAACTCGGGAACCTCTATCCAGTCACCAATTTTAATTATGTCATTTTGACCAATTTGGACTGATGCCACAAAAGAAAGAATTGTATCTTGAAAGACTAACAACAATACTGCGGTCAAAGCTCCAAGACCACTTATGTAATAAGCCACTGATTGACCAGTAATTATTGCAAAAATAATTATTGCGATGAATGATGCGATAATTATTTTTATTATCTGAATATATCCTTTGATAGGTTTATTTTTTAATACATCTATATTTTCAGAGACTTTATTGAATACAGTGAGCATTTCAAGAATGGTAAGACCGACAAATAAAGTCAGTAATGAATCAAGAAGTCTAGAAATTATTGGATTTGAAAATATTTCAAGATTAAAACTAGGAGATGAAGTCAAAAAGGTAAAAACTATAATTACTAGAACATATGAAAGTCGATTCAGAAATTTTTTTTCTAGAAATAAATCATCAATAAATGTTGATGTTCTTTTTGCTATTTTTTTTAAAGTAGGAAAGAGGATGCTTCTTAATACAAAATAAGTAATGATTAAAATCCCAAAAATTATTGCAAGGGACGAGAGTTCAGAGGTTGATAAATTATTCATAATTAAATTTTACCTTAAAATCCTTTTTGTTGGCTTATCCAAGGTTCAGGTGAATTATTTACGAATTCGTCAACACTTGGACCATTTAAATCTTGTAAACTTCTTTGACCGACAATATATGAGATTACTAAAAGAATCAAGGTACTTTGATTAGATGTTGCAAGTTTTATTACAACTAGTATTTCAGGATTGTTAAAGAAGTAAATTTGTAACCCAGCCTTTAAAGACAAATAAATGGTCCAGATAATAGCAACTTTTGTATAAGCAGGGCGTACTCTGTGGTGAAAGTACCATTCTTTAGGCCAATTCCTAAATGCTTTCGAACTATATATGGTAAATGGCTTTCTTATTAGTATCGAAATTAATCCAAAGATTGCAATTGTTGCGTCTCTTATAATTCCAGGAATGAAAAATCCAGACGCACTTCCCTGAAGTCTTGCAAGAAGTAGTGCAATAGCAGATCCAACAAATCCGTAAAAAACAAACTTTAAATCTTGTTTTCTTAGTTTTCTGTAAATTAGAAAAACAATAAGTAATCCACCTGTACTCAAGATCGCTGTATTTAATTCAACAAAGTTAGCCAACACAACAAAAAACACTGGAGCAATTACGGCATCAATTACACCTTCATTATTTGGAAGTAAATCTTTAATTTCTTCTCTTATTTCAAGAAATTTTGATTTAAATTTATCCAATTTATTGAAATCTATCTTTAAACGTTTTTTCGTCGACGTTTTTATTAATTTGATTTTCAAAATCTGGAAATTCTAATTTAAATTCTTTTTCAAGCTCTTTTTTTAATTCTTCAGCAGATAAATTGTTAAAAATTTCTTCTTGAATTTTTCTATACGCCGTATCTCTATCAACCCCGTTGTTCACAAGATAAGAAAGATATTTTTGACTTACAGATTTATTTTTTGCATCTTCAAGGTTTACATTTATTTGTTCATAATTTATAACTAGGTGTTTTAGTATTAAATTCAACTCGATACTCATAAAACTAATAAGGTGAAAAGTATCTGGGAGCATAATCCTTTCTACTGAGGAATTAGAAATGTCTCTTTCGTTCCATAAAACCATATTCTCTAAGCTAGTACTTACATAAGATCTCATTATTCTTGCTAATCCGGCTATTCTTTCACTACCAATAGGATTCTTTTTATGCGGCATTGCCGAAGAACCTTTTTGCCCATCTTTAAATGACTCGAACATTTCAGATATCTCAGAACGCTGATAGCTACGTATGTTTGTAGCAATCCTCTCATAAGTAGATGCGAGTATACCAAGTGAGCTAACAACCTCTGCGTACCGGTCTCTACTTACAATCTGATTTGCAAACTGTTCAGGCTTTAAATTTAATTTCTCAAGTGTAAGCTTCTCAATTTCCGAAGTAACTACGGAATGGTTTCCAACTGGGCCACTTAATTTACCAAAAGAAATATTATTTTTAGAATTCTCAAGTCGATTCAATCCTCGAGCAACTTCTAGATGCCAGTTGCCAAAGATATTCCCTAAAAAAGTTTCTTCTGCGTAAACACCATGAGTTCTCCCAATAATCGAAGTATCTTTTTCTTGAACAGCTTTTTCCTGTAAAGTTGAAAGCAAATCGTTTATTAAGTCCTTAACATAATCAAGTGACTGCATAATTAAAATGCTATTTGCAGTATCTACTATGTCTGAGCTTGTTAATCCATAATGTATCCAATTAGAACCTTCACCAACTTTTTTTTGCAATATATCAACAAATGAAGCTAAGTCATGGTTTGTAATCTCCTCTTGTTTATACACTTCATCCTTTTGGACAACTGATTGATTTATTTTTTTAGCAATTCCATTTTCAGCTACATTTAACTCTTCTAGTGTCTCAACATATTTTTCTTGAACCAATTTCCATGTATCGAATTTGTTTTGATCATCCCAAATAGAATTAATTTCTGGATTTAAATATCTATCAATCATTTTAAATTATTATATTTTCTGTTCTCTCAGGCCCAACAGAGATGAACGTAATGGGTACTTCAATAAAGTCTTCAATTGCTTTTATGTAAGTTTGTGCATTTTTTGGCAAGTCTTCAAAATTCTTTACAGAGGAAATATCTTCTGTCCAACCATCAAAAGTTTGATAAACAGGCTCAGCTTTATAATGAATGCTTTCTTTGTATGGATAATCAGTGAAAACCTCATTTTCATACTTGTACCCAGTACATAAATTTATTTCTTCTAATCCTGAAAGGACATCAAGTTTAGTTATAAATAGCTCAGTTAATGAATTAACTCTTACTGAATACTTCAAAGAAATTAAATCAAGCCAACCACATCTTCTTCTACGACCTGTAACTACACCAAACTCTGCACCCTTTTCGATTAGGTAGTCACCAATCTCATTTTTTTGTTCTGTAATAAATGGTCCACTTCCGACTCGAGATATATAGGCTTTTGTTACTCCAACAATACGGTCTATATTTTTTGGACCAACTCCGGATCCAATAGCAGCATTTCCTGCAGATGTATTTGAGCTAGTCACAAATGGATAAGTTCCATGATCTATATCGAGCAGCGTACCTTGGGCTCCTTCAAATAAAATTGTTTTGTTCTCTTTAATAGCATTTTCAATTAAAAGTGAGGTGTCTTTTATATGGTTAACGACAATATCTCTATAACCATTAAATTCTTCAATTATTTCCTCAGATGCCAAAGGAGGTCGTTGGTAGATTTTTGTAAGAGTGAGGTTAGTTTCTTCAATATTTGATTTTACTTTTTTTTCAAATACTTCTTGGTCTAACAAGTCCTGTACCCTTATGCCACGTCTCTGTATTTTGTCTGCATAACAAGGTCCAATTCCTTTTTTTGTCGTTCCTATTTTGTTTTCTCCTAAACTTTCTTCAATCAATTCGTCAAGTAATTTGTGATAGGGCATTATAAGATGAGCATTTGGTGAAATAGCTAACTTCTCAGTATCTATGTTCTTATCTTCTAACATTTTGAGTTCTTGTTTTAAAAAGCCCAAGTCAATTACACACCCTGAACCGATTACTGGAACACAGTCAGGATATAGAACTCCAGAAGGTGTTAAAGACAGAGCAATTTTATCTTCTCCAACTACAATTGTATGACCAGCATTGTTTCCGCCTTGAAATCTAACAACAAAATCAGCTGTAGAAGCAAAAAAATCTGTGACTTTACCCTTACCTTCATCTCCCCACTGGGCGCCGAGAACTACGGTAGTGGACAATTTTTTCTCCTTACATACAACATAAAATAATAATGCAGTTTTCTTCAAAACAGTAGAAGTTTCTTAGCCAATTTATATTTATTTGCAAATTTTTTGTTTTTTTACAAAGAATTTTATTGCTACAAAAAATTATGCATATTAAATTAATTACATGCAGCTTTTAAAAAGCTGTGTACTTTTAATTAAAAGGAGATAAACATTGAATAAAAAAGCTATAGTTTCTCTTCTAGTTCTATCAATGGTATTAGTTGCTTGTGGAGACACAACTGACGAAGCTGCTGTTGAAGAAGTAGTTGAAGAAGCAGCACTAACAACGCTTGAAGAAGTTCAAGCTAGAGGATTCCTCAAGTGTGGTGTTAGCACCGGTGCAACTGGATTCACTGAAGTAGGGGACGACGGTTCTTACTCAGGATTTGACGTTGACTACTGTTATGCAGTAGCTGCTGCAGTCTTTGGCGATTACAGTAAAGTTGAATTCAAGCAACTTACTGCTGCTGAAAGATTTACAGCACTTAGCGCTGGTGAAATCGACGTGTTAATAAGAAACACAACATGGACTCAAAGCCGAGACACTGAGCTTGGTAATGATTTTGGACCAACAACTTACTTTGACGGTCAACAATTAATGGGTAGAGTTTCTGATGGACTTTCTTCATCTTCAACTCTCGCTGACATTGATGGTCTAAGAGTATGTACAAATGCTGGTACAACCACTGAAAAGAATATTACAGAGGGTGCTGGACTTGTAGGAGCTACTATTGAGCTCGTTACAGTTGAAGCATTCGCAGAAGCAATTGATAAGTTCATTGCTGGAGAGTGTGATATTGTAACAACAGACGGTTCAGGATTAGTTGGTAGAAGAGCAGTTAATGATGCTCTTAATGACTGGGCAATTTTCCCACAATCACCAATTTCAAAAGAACCATTAGGTCCAACATATAGATCAAATGATAGCCAATGGGCTGACATCATTAACTGGACTGTTTATGCAACAGTTATTGCTGACGAGTACGGAGTTACAAGAGCTAACATCGACTCAGTTGATTATGATGCTAACCCAGAATTGGGTAGATTATTTGGTAAGAATGACGGAGAGCTTCAAACAAAGATGGGTCTTAGTGCTGATGCGTATTACAACGTTGTAAAGCAAATCGGTAACTACGACGAAATCTTCTCACGAAACCTAAATCCATTAGGTCTCTACAGAGAAGGTGGAGCTAACGCTCGCTGGACAGAAGGCGGATTAGTTTACGCACCACCAGCAAGGTAATTTTTACCTATTTATAATTTGTAAAAGGGGCTTTTAGCCCCTTTTACTTTGAATATGAAAACTTAATCTGATAGGATTTATTTATGAAAAATGCACTTGAAAAACTTTCGTTTTTTAGGAATGTAGTCTTTCTTAAATGGGCTTCACAAATAGTATTTTTAGCAGGTTTACTTTATATTGTTTGGAGCTATATTCAGAATGCGATTGTTAATCTTGAACAAACTAATATTGCTTTTTCATGGGGATGGTTAGGAGAAACGCCAGGCGTTTCAATTGCAGAAGGAATGTATACCCTTCCTAACTCAGGTCGACAGATGATCCAAGTTGGCATGCTAAACATGTTAAGGGTCACAGTAACGGGTATATTTGCTGCAACATTTTTAGGTACATTTCTTGGTATTGCTCGTTTATCAAAAAACTATATAGTAGAAAAAACTTCAACAGGTCTGTTAGAAGTTGTTCGAAATGTTCCTCTATTGGTACAAATTTTCTTTTTCCAAGCTTTTGTATTGACTTTCCCTAGATTAGAAGCATTTGATGTAGGAACATACAATCTTCATGTAAGTGCAAAAGGTATTGCCTTCCCTTGGTTGAATAGGCAGCCTACAGCATATTTATTCTGGGTTTATTTACTAGCTATTTTCATTTTGGCCAACAAAATTTATAAGTGGAGAGTGCAAATTCTTGAAAGAGAAGGAAGAGAAACCAGGCCTTTTCTTTGGTCAGTTGTAATCTTTTTTGGATTACTAGTTGTTGGCTGGTACGGAGGATATCGAGTTATGGGCGTTATTGGATTCTTAGCTACATATATTTCAACTGGTGCTGATCTCTTGCCTGCAATTTTTTATCAGACACTCTTCTCTTTAATTGCAGTGTTTATTGGTTTTAGATCTACAAAAAAGTTTATTGATAGCAAAAAATCAGAAGAAGCCCAGGGAATTTATAGTGATGACGATTACTTTAAGATAATACTAAACGTCATAGTTGTACTGTTAGTTGTTGTCTTAATGTTTTCATCTGTAGGGTTGGGGCTTTCTAACTTTTTAGTTGGTGATGAAATTGTTTTCAAAGCAGATTGGGGGGTTCCTCAATTTTTTGATGGAGTTAACAATAAACTATATTGGAACCCAGAGGCAAATATTGTACTAGATGCACAGCTGGAAGGTATGAAGAGAGCAGAAATCATAGACTGGATTGCCGTTCCCGGTACAGAAGTTACAAAAGGTGACGTGGTAGGAAGAGCTACTGCAAAAGATTTGAAGGGTGATTTAAATCAAGAAATTTCCATTTACGCAAAATATACAGGTGTCATTGAAGAGGTTTTTGTAACTAAGGGAGATACTGTAAAAATAGATGAAAAAACTTACGATATTCGAGTTACAGATAGTAAACCATTAGAACTATCAAGACCAAGGGTTGAACAAATCGGGACAACTAAGTTTAAAAGGTATGCTGATGGATTCGGTAAAAGCCTTTCTGTAGGCTACTTTGCCATTTGGCTTGGGGTTGTGCTTTATACAGCAATATTTATTTCTGAAGTTGTGAGAGCTGGAATAATGGCAGTTTCAAAAGGACAGTCTGAAGCTGGTCTTTCTCTTGGGCTAGGACGAGGTGCCCTACTAAGGTTAGTAGTTTTACCACAGGCAATCAGGGTAATGCTTCCACCGATGGGCAACCAGTATCTAAACCTTGCAAAAAATACTTCCTTGGGCATAGCTGTTGCATATCCAGAAATTGTTGCAGTTGGACAAACCCTATATAACCAAGAAGGACAGACCTTGCCAGTATTTTTAATCTGGATGGCGTTTTACAGTACGGTAAGCTTGACTATTTCAACAATAATCAATTATTACAATAGAAAAATGAAGATAGTGGAGAGGTAATGATTGATTTAATTAAAAAGAACGCAAAGTCATTACAAGAGAGTTTGTTCTCGTCAGTAGGATCTTCGGTTTTAACTATTGCTACAACCTATCTTGTAATTAATTTTTTCCGAGGAATGCTTGGTTTTGCAATGACTTCGGACAAAGATTGGCTTGCTGTATTAAATAATATGCAGCTTTATATGGTTCAAGCATATCCAGAAGAAGACTTTATTAGAGTATGGCTTTCAGTGGGACTTACTTTTGTCCTTGCCGGGTTATCAATTGGAATCTGGAGAAATGAAGAAAGAGTAAAAAGCTCACAAATATTTAATTCATTTTTCAAAGGCGGCCTTGGGGTTTTATTTTTTACAATTATTGCTCCTACAAATGCCAGCTTTATGGGAAATGACGGCTCAGTTATAACTGAGGAAGTTCTTTCTATGGATACAAGATTAGGATTATTAATTCCAGTTATTATTTTCTGTGCAATATTTTTCAGTATCAGATTTACAAATTTGAACTTTACTGTAAACAGTTCTGACATGGTTTTCTTTTATCTTTTTCTTCCAGTTGCACTTATCTGGTTTGTAAAGCTTCCAACTATTCAATTAGATCAAAATAATGAAAGAATCATCCCAGAGCCATTAATGCCTATAGCAAATACTACAAAAATTCCATGGACAGTAATTTTTGTTGCTTTTTTAGCGAGCTATTTCATCGGTATGTATATTAAAAATATTAAAAGTATTAAATCAGCAATTTCTTTATCTTGGTTTTTATTACCTCTTTTAATTTTTTCTTGGATTTTCAAAAAACCTCAAATTGAAATGTCTGTAGTGCTTGGTAGCGACCTTCCTATATTTGGATTTTTCTTACTCTGGGGATTTCTTGTAATAACTTTTGTAAACAACTCTTTATTTAAAAAATATTATTCAACCTACTTAGGAGTAACTTTTCTTTTGACTATCGTTGGGGTGTTTTCTGGTCTGCCAATGTTGGCAAAAACATGCCTACTTTTAATTGCTTTGTTTTCTGTTGTAGTGCCTGCAGTATCCACCTCTTCACAAGGAAAAAGAAGTTTACTAATTGTTTGGGCTGTTGCATTGGTTACTCTTACCTTTTTACTCAGAGGAGGAGCCTCGGATACTGGTATCGTAGTTCCTGGTTCGAGTATCTTTGGAGGTTTTTCCCTAACTTGGCTGCTAGCCATATTTGGCACATACGTTTCATTTCCTTTAGGTGTTTTATTAGCACTTGGAAGAAATTCAAAATTACCAATAATAAGAATTGTTTGTACCGGAATCATTGAATTAACAAGGTCTGTGCCTTATATTACTTGGCTCTTTTTTGCAAGTGTTACATTGGCAGTGTTTTTACCTGCAGGGGTTGAGTTTAACTTAATAGTAAGAGTCTTAATGGTTACAGCTTTCTTCAGTGGAGCATATTTTGCAGAAAATATTAGAGGAGGTCTCCAGTCTATTCCTAAAGGTCAATATGAAGCTGCTGATGCAATAGGAATGAGTCCATTTCAAAAGATTTCTTTAATAATTATGCCACAAGCCTTAAGAGCAGTTATACCTACTCTTGTCAGTAGCGCTATAACAGCTTTCAAAGACTCAAGCTTGGTTACAATTATTGGATTATTTGATTTTCTTACAATTGGAAAAACTGTTATCGGAAATCAATCAATACCTGTAAACTTTGTTGGTCATGATAGAGAGAATTTAATTTTTGTAGCTATTGTTTATTGGATATTTACATTTACGCTTTCAAGAAGAAGCATGAAAGTTGAAAAGAAGTTAGGATTAGGAGAGAGGTAATCGTTTATGAGCATAATTCAAACTAAAGATGTTAAAAAATGGTTTGGAGATTTCCAAGCACTAAAAGGCATCAGTATGGATGTAGCAGAAGGAGAAGTTCTTGTTGTCTGTGGACCTTCAGGTTCAGGTAAATCTACATTTATTAGATGTATTAACAGACTTGAGCAACATCAAGAAGGACAGATAATTGTTGATGGCATTGAACTTACAAATGATTTAAAGAATATCGAAGCAATTAGATCTGAAGTTGGAATGGTTTTCCAAAGCTTTAATCTTTTCCCACACTTAACTGTTATGCAAAACATTACCCTTGCGCAGATATGGGTTAGAAAAAAGAATAGAGCTGAATCTGAAGAAAAAGCAATGGAATTATTAGAGCGAGTTGGAATTCCTGAGCAAGCACAAAAATTTCCAGGACAACTATCTGGTGGTCAGCAACAAAGAGTTGCAATTGCAAGAGCTCTAGCAATGGAACCAAAAATTATGCTTTTTGATGAGCCTACATCAGCGTTAGACCCTGAAATGATTAAAGAAGTGTTAGATGTAATGAAAGAGTTAGCCAAGTCTGGAATGACCATGATTGTTGTAACTCATGAAATGGGCTTTGCTAAAGAAGTTGCAGATAGAGTTATGTTATTTGACGAAGGCATGTTAGTTGAAGAAAACACTCCAGAAGAATTCTTTAATAATCCAAAGAGTGATAGAACTAAATTATTCCTAAGCCAAATACTTTAAAGCTGATCCCAAAGATTTTTTTCAGCTAAATCAATGATGGAAGCACCCATTGCATATGCACCATCATATATGGCTTTATGACCACCTTCAGTTAATGTAGCTGCAGCATATTCGGGTTGGTGATTAACAGCTTCTTTTTCTCCAATTCCAAGCATTGGGTGTATTGATGGAAAGATTTGGGATACATTTCCCATATCAGTAGAACCCAAACCTGGTCTAGTGGCATCTTTTTGCAATATCATTTCTCTACCTACATCTTGTGCATTTTCCATGAAGAGCTTATACATTGTTTCATTGTTATTAATTTCTTCATATCTGTAATCAGGTGATGTAATTTTTACTTCACACTTTGTTGATAATGCAGCAGCATTAGCAAAGTTATAAAAGTCTTGCTCCAACTGGTCTAATCCTTCTTCATTTAGCGATCTTAAATACCATTCTGATTTTGTATATGATGGAATTATATTTGGTTTAAAACCCCCATCTCTTATTACGCCGTGCATTCTGTTGCTTTGCACCATTTGCTGTCGATAGGTTGATGCATTAACGAACAGTTGTATTTGTGCATCTAGGGCATTGATTCCTTGATCAGGCGCACCAGCAGCATGTGCGTCTTTACCAAAATACTCAACTGTGTATTGCTCAATAGTCGTAAATGTAGGATTCACCACATCTTCATACCCAGGATGAATCATCATTGAGCATGAAGCGTCCTCAAATGCTCCTTCGTTAATAAGAATAATTTTTCCACCCCCACCTTCTTCAGCAGGAGTTCCTAGGAGCTTTACTCTAATCGCTAATTTTGAAGCTATGTCCTTTAAAGCCAATCCTGCACCTATAGACGCTGTTGCAATAATGTTATGTCCACATGCATGGCCAATTTCAGGCAAGGCATCATATTCAACACATATAACTGTAAGAGGGCCCTCTTCACCAAATGTAATATCAAAAGCTGTTTCAAGACCATGAGAGGGATAATTTACAGATTTTGAATTTTTTTGAATATAGTCAACTAAATATTTTGATGTTTTGAATTCTTGAAATCCTAATTCTGGGTTTTCATACATCCAATCACTGACGTCACATAAGCTTTCAAATAAACCATCCAAGCAATTTTTAAATTCATTTTTATAGCTCATGAATTGATTCTACTAAAGTAATCTTCATCATACACACTGGAATTGTTCCAAATTATCCAATCTAGGCCCTTATCTTCTGCTGCTTTAATATTCAACCTTACATCTTCTGAAGAATGCCAAAACCCTTGAAGAAAAGGTCGCAAGCTTTTTTCCTGAATCCCCCTAGAGAGTCCATCATTTAATGCTGCTGTCACAACTTCGTAAGGGAAATTATTGGGATAACTGTATCCAAATGATCCTTTAGAGTAATGAGATGGATAGACCATAGGAGAAATAAAATCTACAGTATTAACAATTGTTTCTAAGTACTGTCCTATACCGTTATCATTTTTTGCATTTAGGACATATCCAAATATGTCTGCAGAAGCTAGACATCCATTATCATGCAACAGGTTCGTAGCATTTTGAAGAAATGAATTAATATTTTTTGTCCTGTTTTCAAAATTACTTTCCTCATCAAAAACTAAGCCATGATAACTTGTATCAGGGTATCTTATATAATCAAATTGAATCTCATCAAAACCTAACAAACATGCTTCAAGAGCAACATTTAGAATATACTCTCTGCTTGTACTATCACTTGGATCAAGAAAGTACTGACCATCTTGGGAGTAAGGCTTACTTGTTGAAATGTCAGTGATCGCTGATTCAGGATATGTTCTTGAAAAGATAGGATCTTGAAAAGCAACAACTCGACCAATTAAGTAAATATTAAATTCTTCTTTAAAGGACTTTAAAGTTTGGTTATCGTATTTAATTCTTTCATTCTTTAATTCTTCAACCTCTAAGATTTCACTGTCATAGAGTAAATGACCATTATCTGTTTTAACATCAAGAACTATTGTGTTTACAACAGTGTTTGACAAAATATCTTTAATTGGGTCTATTTTTTCTTCTTTTAAAAAATGATAACCACTTAGATATATTCCTTTAACACCGCTATTAGTAGCGCTGAATTCCTGCCACCTGTTTATAGCGATATATTCATTAATTTCTTTCAAATTTTCATTTTGAATTTCTTCAAAATTATTAAATAAGTTATTGTTGCTGTTTGTTAAAACCTGTAATTTTTCGCTTATTAATTGCTTTTGTTCTTTTGTGAGAGAAATGATTTCTTTCTCTTCAATTTTTTTGTCTTCAAGTAAGTTTTCACTAATTTCAACTACTAAATCAAAATAACTTATTCCTTCATCGTTTACGTTATTGATGCTTAAAGGAATAAGTAAAAATGCAAAAATTAAAATTATGAAAAAGACCCTGTTCATATTCATATTTTAGATTACTTGTACTAATCTTTCATAGCTAGTTTTATAATACCTATATGAACAATCAGAATTATTTGAGAGCTGAAAAGTTTTTTGAAATACCAGTAATGATTTCTGTCCTTATGCTCATACCGGTATTAATTATCGAATACACACAACAAACACTTAGCTCTGTAGCTTTATATTTAAATTGGGGAATTTGGATAGTTTTTTTACTCGAATATGTGATTTTATTTTACTTTGCAGATGACAAATTAAAGTTTGTTAAAAGTCATAAGATTGAATTAGTAATTGTTATATTCTCATTTCCAATTGTTCCAGAGGGTTTACAATCTTCTGGATTTTTGAGGTTTGCGAGGCTCCCAAGATTATTGAACGCATTAAGATTTTTCAGGCTTGCTGCTTTGCTTGGAAGATTTGGGACAACCGTAAAGTCTATTTTTAATTCAAAGGGACTCAGATTTATTGTGTATGCAACTATTGGCATAGTGTTGTTCTTTGGCTTCCTTTTTTACATTTCTGAACCTGGCGTCACATCATACAGCGATGGTCTATGGTGGGCACTTGTGACAATTACCACAGTAGGTTATGGCGATATCACCCCTCTTACAAATCTTGGTCGCATAATCGCCAGCTCTTTGATGATTATGGGTATTGGTTTTATTGCAACGATTACAGCTGCTGTTTCTTCTTATTTTATTTCTAGCTTTAGTGACAAAGAGGTTACGATAAATGAACTAGGTGAGAAGTTAGATAAACTAGAAGAAGAAATTAAAAATCTACAAAAGGAAATCAATGACAAATAGTGACTTACAACAGCTCTCTAGCGACTTTTTTCAAAACTCTCTAGATTCTTCGCCAACATCAGCAATTATGAGAGGCCATAAACAGTATTTTGATCAAATAGAAGAGTTGAATGAGGAAACCTTTGAAAAAGAAACTAAAGCAGTAAATGATTTTATTTCGAGACTTGAGAGCATAGACACAGAGTCATTATCAAATAGAGAAAAAGTAACTCACGGAATGTTGGAATTTGCATTAAGTTCAAATAAAGACTCTCTGATGGATAGGAGCTGGGAGTTTGGAGCAGGTGTTTCAGGCTTTACAGGATTCCTTATCGACTATAACCAACAAATGTTTGTTCCAGATTCAGAATCTGCAGATATGCTTTTAAAAAGGCTAGAACTTTACAAAAGACTATATACACAGATAGCTGAAGTACAGAAGATTGGTCTCAAAAATAATAGAGTAGCTACAGAACGAAATCTACTAAGAACAATTGATCAGTTGGAGAATTATTTGGGTTCATCTTTAGAAGAGGATCCTTTATTGCTAGTAAATTTCTCACCAGAGATTTCAGAGTCTTTTATATCTGACTGGAAAGAAAAAGCTAAAAAAATTATTGATTTAAATATTAGGCCAACTGTACTGGCTTATTTGGAGCAATTAAAATCAGACCACATCCCCAAAGGACGTCCAGATGAACATTCTGGAATAATGTGGATTGATGGGGGTGAAGAAACTTACCTTAGAGCGCTCAGGAAATACACAGGGCATAAGAACATAACAGTAAAAGAAGTTCATGAAGTTGGACTTTCTGAAATAGAAAGGCTTAAAAAAGAATTCTTTGAAATTGGGGAAAACGTATTTCCTGGAGTCAGCACTCCGGAAGAAGTCTTACAAAAAATGCAAACTGAGCCCTCCATGAGATATGAAAGCAAAGAGCAGATGCTTCAATTAGCTGTTGATACTATTGAAAGAGCTTATAAACCACTAGATCAATGGTTTACTGTTTTTCCAAAATCTCCATGTAAAGTATTACCAGTTCCAGCAGAATCTGAACAACACGCTCCTCCTGCCTACTACTACCCGCCATTACCTGATGGGTCTAGAGATGGGACATACTTCTTAAATACTTACAAAGCTGAAACAAAAAGCATTTTTGAAGCAGAATCTGTTGCTTTCCATGAGGCAATACCAGGCCATCACTTAGATAGAACTATTGCAGTTGAGCTTCAAGATGTACCAGACTTCCAAAAATACGTTGCCTCTACTGCCTTTGTAGAGGGCTGGGGTCTTTACTCTGAGCAACTAGCAAATGAAATGGGACTTTACTCTAATGATGTTCAACAACTAGGTAGGCTTGGAAACGATGCATGGAGAGCTTGTCGCCTTGTGCTTGACACAGGTATGCATGGAATGGGTTGGTCAAGAGATAAAGCAATTGAATTTTTTAGAGCAAACTCTCCAATTGAAGAAATAAATTCAGAAATTGAGACTGATAGATATATTGCTTGGCCAGGACAAGCATGTTCGTATAAAATGGGTCAGTTAAAGATTGAAGAACTACGCAGAAAAGCTGAAATTGAACTTGGCGATAAGTTTGATATTAGATATTTTCATGATGAAGTCTTATGTGACGGAGGAATTACGCTTCCTATTTTAGAAAATAAGATTGATACATTTATTGCTCAGCATAAAAGCTAAACAAAAAGATAAGTAAGTTTTCTCCATAACCATTCAAGTGGACCATATCTCCACTTATCTAAAATAGGTTTTGACCATAATATTTGCAACACCCAAATAATGACTACATAAAGAAATAATTGAGACCTTGTAAATGTTCCGATTCCAAACAAACCACCAAGCACAAACACTCCAAATAATGTTTGAGTTATATAGTTTGTAAATGTCATTCTCCCACATGCACGTAATCTAGTTACAATACTTTCTCTAAGTTTTATATTCATGATTGTTAACAATCCAACATAGCCAAGCACCATTGGAATTACTGAGAGAGATTGCCAGAACCGACTAGTAATTGCAATTGCAGCGCTATATTCAGACGAAATAGGTAAGTAAATACTATAAATTGAAAAAGGCAAACCTATGGCAAATCCGTAAAACATCAGATTTTTATAAAAATTGAGCCCCTTAGTTCCTTGAATTATATTTAGTTTGTACAGTAAAATTCCAACAACCATTAAAGTTATTGCTCTTAAGAAGCCGTCTAGAGCAAACAAAAGTAAAAACATATTTCCAAACTCAGATTCCCCAGGAAACCAAAACTTTCCTAAATTTAAAGAACCACCCTCACTTGCAGCAACTACCCAGGCTGAATCTAAAATTAAATTTCCAGAATTATCATATAAAGAACCAACATAATTTATGAGCAAAAGTTCTATAGAAACTAAAAAAGTGATAAAAAATATTGTTATTTTATTATTTTGAATTTGAGGAAATAAAACTATGCAAAAAGCGCACAAAGCATAAATTATGAGAGTATCTCCTTCCCAAATTGACATATGAGCAATGCCAAATAAAAGTAATAAAAAGTTTCTCCAAAAAGATAGTAATTTAGGTCTTTTAACTTTTTGCTTAGCATTATCAAGAAAAATCATGAGCCCAACACCAAAAAGCATTGAAAATAACCCCATCATTTTATATTCGAAAAATACCGAAGAAATAACGATAACTACCCAATCTAGTAAGTTTTCTGCCCCATAAGCGGAGTGATTGATCATAGCTGTAATAGGTAAACCAAATGATATTACATTTATTACAAGTATTCCAAGAACAGCAAAGCCTCTTATGAAATCAAGATTTGTAATTCTTGTAGATGATGGCTGTATAGATTTAATGCTATTCTTCCTCAGAGTAGCTTTTATTAAACATCCAAAGAATGGTGTAAGCTAATGCAATGCCAAATATATATAAGTTAAAATTAGGAAGTTCATTAATTTCAAGATCAAAGATACCATCAACAATAGCAATTAAAACTCTGAGAACAATTCCAGAACCAATTAGTCTTCCAAAGCTAAATTTTTTTAAAAAAGCTATTATATTTCCAGTATCCATTTTCTTTAGTCTATATGTTTTTCTTTAAGGAGTTATTTGTTTTTTTAACAATTTCATTCTTATAGCTTTGGTGGATTTCTTTTTCTTTGTTTTTGGAATCTATTTTTTGATTTGAAATTTCATTTTCTAAGTAAATTAGTTTGTTCTGTAATTCTTCAATTTTATCTTTCATTTCATAAATAATTTTTATTCCATCTAAGTTGATTCCTCTCTGGGATAAATTTTGAATCTGGATTAATTTATCTATGTCTTCCTGAGAGTATCTTCTTGTTCCTCCACCAGTTCTGAATGGCTTAATTAAACCTTTTTGCTCATAGGTTCTTATTGTTTGTTGATGGATACCTGAAAGGGTAGAGGCTACTGAAATAAAATAAATAGCGTTGGAGTCATCGCTACTCATATAAATAATCCCTTGGACTGTCTCCAGATTCAAATTGATCACGATAACTCTCAAGATGTTTTTTTGCAGATCTTGATAAATTTGATGGTGGAGAAATAAATACTTTTACATATAAATCTCCAGGCCTTCTGCCTTGAGGAGCTATGCCTTCACTTTTAATTTTAAAAGTTTTTCCACTAGGAGTACCAGCAGGTATTTTTAAAGTTACTGATTTTTCAAGAGTAGGAATTTTGATGCTTGAACCTAGGGCTGCTTCCGTAAAAAGTAAAGGAACTTCAAGAATAAGGTCACTGTTATTTCTTTTAAAGAATTTGTGTGGTTCAACACCAACCTGAACCAAGAGGTCTCCATCTGGTGCGCCTGCGTCTCCTGGACCGCCTCTGCCGCGTAGTCTAATAACTGTTCCGTTATCTACTCCAGCTGGAACTTTTACTTTTATAGATTCATTTTCAATTACAGCACCAGAACTCCTACAGGTTTTACATGCTTTATCAATAACATTTCCTTGACCCTTACAAGCAGAACAAGTTTGAGCAAAAGAAAAGAAACCTTGATTGGAGGCAGTTTGCCCGCTTCCATTGCATATGTTACATCTGTGAAATGCTTCCCCTTTATCGGCACCTGTACCTTTACAAGCAGAACAAGCTACTTCTTTACGAAGAGGAATCACAGTTTCAACGCCTTTAGCTGCATCATGAAAAGATATGTTTATATTTGTTTGATAAGTTTGGCCTTTTCGTCTTCCTCCAGATCCGCCAAAACCAAAAATATCACCTAAATTTCCAAACAGGTCTCCAAAATCATCTACATTAAACCCTTGACCACCAAAGCCTCCAAAACCTGAAGCTCCCATTGCACGTACTTGGTCATATTCTTGTCTTTTTCTTTCATCTCCTAAAATTGAGCTTGCTTCTGAAATCTCTTTGAATTTTTTTTCTGCCTCTGGATCACCTGGGTTTAAATCTGGGTGATTTTCTCTGGCTAATTTCTTATACGCTTTTTTTATATCTTCAGTGCTAGCATCTTTTGAGACACCTAGTGTGGCGTAGAAATCCTTGTCTAACCAGTCCCTACTCACTTTTAACTTTTACCATTGCAGGACGTATTAAATTACCTTGAAATAGATAACCTTTTCTTAAGATTGTTTCAACTATTTGAGTGTCACCCTCTCCCGAATGCTCAACAGCTTCATGTATAGAAGGATCAAAATTTTCTCCAATAGTTCCAATTTCTTCAACCTGTAGCCCTTCTAAAACTGAAGTTAGGAGGTTGTTGAAAGTTTCAAGTTCTTTTGAAACTTCCTCTTGATTCATAGCCATTTCAAAGTTATCAATTAGTGGAAACAGAGAGTTAACAAAATAAGCAACAGATGCTGCACCTATGCTTTCTTTTTCTTTGTCAGTTCTCTTTTTATAATTGTCGAACTCAGCGGCAAGCCTCAGATAGTCATCTTTTATTTTTTCATATTGCGAAAGAGGTACAGAAGTTTCCTCGATTACTTCTTCATCTTCTGAAGGTTCGTCAGAAGTATTATCTACTTCCTCAATCAAAGACTCTTCCTCTTTATTCATCCTCTATAACTTCACCTTCAACTACGTCATCTGACTCATCTGAAGATGGGTTAGCAGTGTCATTTTGAGCTTCCGCGTACAATTTCTCAGCAAATGATTGACTGGCTTTTGCAAGTTCATCAATACCATTTTTCAAATCATCAATCGACAAATCTTCATTTTCTAAAAGTTTTTTCAATTTATCATTTGCATCATTGATTGCTGTCACCTCTTCTTCTGTTGCCTTATCTTTATTTTCTTCCAACATTTTTTCAGTTGAGGTAACCATGCCTTCAGCCATGTTTCTGGTTTCAACAAGCTCTTTCTTTTTTGCATCTTCATTAGCGTGTTGTTCAGCATCTTTTACCATTCTTTCGATTTCATCTTCTTCAAGTGCTGTACCACCAGTAATGGTAATGGCCTGCTCTTTACCTGTTCCTAGATCTTTAGCATTGACATTTACAATACCATTAGCATCGATATCAAAAGTTACCTCTATTTGAGGCGTACCAGCCATAGCTGCGGGTATATCAGTTAAATTGAATCTTCCTAGAGACTTGTTTCCAGAAGCCATTTCTCTTTCACCTTGCAAGATATGTATTTCAACCTGGGTTTGGTTGTTTTCAGCTGTACTAAATACTTCGGATCTTTTAGTAGGGATTGTTGTATTTCTTTCAATCATTTTGGTCATGATTCCACCTTTAGTTTCAACACCCAAAGTAAGTGGTGTAACATCTAATAAAAGGACATCTTTTACATCACCTTTAAGTACTCCAGCTTGAATAGCAGCTCCAGATGCAACAACTTCATCAGGATTAACACCTTTATGAGGGTCTTTGCCTGTAAGGGATTTTACAAGTTGTTGAACTGATGGCATTCGAGTCGAACCACCAACTAATATAACATGATCGATATCAGAAAATTTCATTCCAGCATCAGACAATGCATTTTCGACTGGTTCTTTTGTTCTTTCAACTAAATCTGCAGTAATCTTTTCAAACTCAGACCTACTTAATTTTTCAAGCAAATGTTGAGGTCCAGCATCATTAGCGGTAATAAATGGCAAGTTAATTTCTGTTTCACTAGTAGATGAAAGTTCAATTTTAGCTTTTTCTGAACCTTCTTGAACTCTCTGAATTGCCATCTTATCATTTGATAAATCAATACCAGTTGAGGATTTAAACTTTTCGATTAACCAATCCATTACCCTCTGATCCCAGTCATCTCCACCAAGCTTAGAATCTCCTGATGTTGACTTTACTTCAAACACACCCTCAGAAATTTCTAATATAGAAACATCAAAAGTACCACCACCTAAATCAAATACGAGTATTTTTTGATCTTCATTGTTTTCTAGTCCGTATGAAAGAGATGCAGCAGTAGGTTCATTTATTATTCTTAATACGTTCAATCCTGCAATTTGTCCAGCTTCTTTTGTTGCTTGCCTTTCAGCATCATTAAAATATGCTGGAACTGTAATTACAGCATCTGTAACATCATCTCCTAAATATGACTCAGCATCTCTTTTAAGTTTTTGTAATATTCTTGCTGATATTTCTTGTGGCGTATAGTCTTTGCCTTCAAAGTTTTCTTTCCAATTAGTTCCGATATGTCTCTTAATAGATCTAACTGTGTTATCCGGATTTGTTATTGCTTGCCTTTTTGCAAGCTCACCAACTAGAACTTCTTCTGATTTAAAAGCAACAATAGAAGGTGTTGTTCTATTTCCTTCTGCGTTAGCAATAACAGTTGGCTCACCACCTTCAAGCACTGCTACAACACTATTTGTTGTTCCCAAGTCAATTCCTACGGCTTTTCCCATTTTGAATTATCCTTTCTTAAAATTTTGTAGTTATGTAATTGGCTCTTGTTCTCTTGGCAAATGCCCTCTTACCCTTGGATAGGAGACAGGTGCGTGAAGAAAACAAAATTTCTTTTTGTTGTATACGCTTATCACTGTTTCACAAGTATCAAATGCGCATACTCGACCTGTAGTGTATTTCTTTGATCTTCTAACACCAGGCTTAACTTGTGATGCAGTTAAAGTTCCGCTCATTGTTTACCATCCTTATCTATGTTTATTTGTACATAAAATCTAAGTATTATTACTTAGATTTGTATTAAATATAACATATTTATGATTTTAAACAAAAATATTTTTAAATTATTTAATAAACGCCATTATTTAAATTCTTTTGACATAGCTGATATTATTGAAGAATGAAAAAAATGGATGTTCACATAGTTGGATTAGGGAATCTAGGATCTGCTTTTCTCAATGGTTTAAAAGATTTAGATGTAAACATTTACTTATATGATGATTCAAACGAAGTAAGACAGTCAATTCAAAAGAATTATTCAATAACCCCTGAAAAATCTTTAACTGCTATTAGGGATGGTGTATTACTTTTATGTATCAAGCCACAGAATATAAATGAATTTTTTCATACTCATAAAGATAAAATTGAAAAAGATGTTTTAATTTGTACTCCAGTCGCAGGTCTAGAAATTAGAACAATTGAAACGAATCTTGATAATAACATTTTAAGAATTATGCCCAATTTACTTATTCGAGATAAAACTGGTTTTATTCCATATGCTTCAAATTATGAAGGAGATTATCTCAACTTCATCAAAAATATTTTAGAAAATTTAGGAACTGTAAAAGAAGTTGAAGAATCTATGTTCCCTATTATTACTGCATTGTCAGGCAGCGGCCCTGCTTGGTATTATGAGCTTTCAAATCAGCTTGTAAACTCTGGAACTGAGCTGGGATTAAGCTTAGATGATTCTGAGTTAATTATTAAAGAACTAGTAAAAGCACTCCCCGCACTTGTAGACGAAGATGAAACATTTAAAGATTTGGTAAATAAAGTTAAGTCACCTGGTGGAACTACCGAAGCAGGTCTCAATTCGCTTAATAATGATTCATTTGATACAATTATTCTCGATGCAATTCGCAAAGCAACTCAAAAGTCTACTGAGATATCAAAAGAATTAACAAATGAATAAGTTTTTAAATAAATATAAAGCTAATGATTATGTATTACTATTCTCTGCCGGTGCAGCAGTAGGCACACTATTTTTATGGGCAGCAAGCTATATATTTCCCGAAGGAGAAATAGTTGGAGGAAGAAGAGTATTTGAGAATATTCCTAAGGTCCTCCAATATATATTTTATGTTTTAAGTGCAACAACGATCTATATTTCTGGATACTTATTTTCTCTTCGAGTAAAGAACTGGACTAGAGGTAAGGAAGAAAAAAGAAATGTGAAACTGTCTCAAAGGATATTTAAACTTTTTGATGGTTTGACTATGCGAACCGTTCTTAGGTTTAAAGCTGCTGGTCTTATGCATTCTCTGATTTACATTGGATTTCTTGGTTTGTTTGCTGGCACTGTAACCTTAGAGATTCATCATCTCATGCCTCCTTCGCTAAAATTTTTACAAGGTACAACATATATCGTTTATTCTTTCACACTAGAACTGGCAACTATAGCTTATCTAACAGGTCTTTTTTGGGCTTTAGCTAGGCGCTTAATTGGCACCGAGTACAGGATAAAGACTAAAACTACAATCGATGATTATTTAACTCTTTCTCTATTAATTTTTATTGGATTATCAGGAATAACTACTGAAGCAGGAAGAATCGCATTAGAAAATTTTCCAGATTATGAAAAATGGTCGTTTATTGGTTATGCTGTTGGTCAATTTTTAAACCTTTCGAATCCTGAACTTTTTCATAGGATATCGTGGGTACTCCATGTTGTTTCTTTTTTTGTATTTCTAATAGCAATACCATTGTCCAAGCTTAGGCACATATTTACATCACCAATAAATATGTTTATGTCACCAAAGGAAAGACCTAAAGGTGCAATGAAATTTATTGGTAATCTTTTAGAAGCAGATGATATCGATAATGTAGGTACAGAAATTATTGATCACTTTACCTGGAAGCAGTTAATGGATCTTGATGCATGTACTGTTTGTGGTAGGTGTACATCTGTATGTCCAGCGAATCAAACTGGAAAATCTTTAGACCCTAGGGAAATTATATTAAAAGTAGGGCAAGTGATGTCTGAATCTGGTCAACCTGCAGTACCTGCTACTGTTTCAACACCAGGTCCTTTACGTGTAAATTCTGACAATGTTTTTGAAAGAATTACTTCCGAAGAACTCTGGGCTTGCACCTCCTGTAAAGCCTGTGATGAGATTTGCCCTGTGAATATTGAAATTTTAGACAAGATACTTGATATGAGAAGGCATCTTGCATTAATGGAATCAGATTTTCCTGCAGAGTTAGGTAAGGCATATGTTGCGATGGAGAACTCCTCCAATCCATGGGGAGCTTCTCAAAACGACAGACTTAAATGGGCTGGAGATTTAGATTTTGATGTTCCTGTAATAGATGAAAGTAACCATGAAGAGTATGACTATTTGTATTGGGTCGGTTGTGCAGGGGCTTTTGATGATAGAAATGTACCCGTTACAAAAGCTGTGGCAACGTTATTAAAAAGAGCAGGAGTTTCTTTTGCTGTTCTAGGACCAAAAGAAGTTTGTACAGGAGACTCTGCGAGAAGAACGGGTAATGAATTTGTTTTTCAACAACTAGCTATTCAAAATATTGAGAATATGAATAATCTAAAAGTAGAAAAAATTATTACTCAGTGCCCACACTGCTTTAATACAATAGCAAATGAGTATCCACAACTTGGAGGAAACTATCAAGTAATTCATCACAGTCAACTTTTGACGGAGTTAGTTCAGTCAGGAAGAATTGAAGTAGGCACTAGTGATAAGCCTTACAAAATCACCTATCATGATTCATGTTATCTTGGTAGACATAATGATATTTATACTGCACCACGTGAGATTGTAGGGTCTATAGGCGGTATTGAGATTAGAGAAATGAAAAGACAGGGAACGCAGAGCTTTTGTTGCGGTGCTGGTGGTGGAAGAATGTGGATGGAGGAATCTACAGGCAAAAAAGTAAATATTGAGCGTTCACAGGAAGCTATTGATACTGGGGCTGATGAAGTTGCTGTTGCGTGTCCTTTTTGCTACATAATGATGGATGATGGTGTAAAAGAGTTGGGCTATGGAGACAATGTTAAAGTCCGAGATGTGTCGCTTATATTGTTAGATAATCTAAAAAAGGATTAGGAGTTATCTCCCATAAAAAATTTCTGAACATTTCCGCCAGACTTATTAATACTGTAAATAACATATAATGCAATTGTGAAGCTTCCTAAAGTCATGACAAAAAATGTCCAAACTACAGCAGGAAAAATATTTTCTTTGTAGAAAATCCAAAGACTAAATAAAACAAATCCAGAATAAAGATCAACTAATGAAACAACACCCCAAGGCAAATCAGGAATAGGCGAGTCAAAAATTGGGACCTCTCCTTGTGCCCAAAATATCACGCCTGCCATAGAAAGAGTTATAAAGTAGGAAATAAATTTTGTTATAGTCATAAGATAGATTTTAAATAAGGAAAAATTAAAAATGAGTGAAAGACAAATATTCTTAAAAATTTTACGTCTTGATAAATATATATATAATGACCTCCTTAATCTAAACGGTGCACTGCAAAAGGGAATTGCAATTTATTTAGCTGTCGCAACCTTAACTACTTTAAGCGCCTTTAGATTTTTTAATGGAATGATTGAATTTCTTGAGAGCAATCTTGTTCTTTTTCAAGGTGAAATGTCAGAAGAAGAGTTCCAGATGTTCAGATCTCTGATCGATGAATTATCTGTTATTTTTGCTCAGCAAGATTCGACTACATCAGTATTGATTTCATCAATTGTATCAACCAGTGTTACAACAGTAGTTGGACTTGTAATATGTTTTTTGATTCTTAAATTTCTGCTTAGAAAAGATCTAAAACCAATTGATCTACTTATCATTTCATTCTTTTCAAGTATTCCAGGATTACTTGTATTTCCCGTGTTGTTTATACAAGACCCACTTGTACAAGCATTACTAGTTTTTATAACTTCGATTTACGCACTAATTGCATTTGGCTCTGGTATAAAGCAGGTTTACTTATTAAGAAATATTGAAGTTGTCCTTGTTGTCATTGGACTAACATTCGGTGGTTCAATTTTAGGATCAGTATAGTTTTGAATGCTGCAGTAATTTTAGCCGCAGGTAGCTCGAGTAGAATGGGATTTCCTAAACAGTTAGCTGAAGTTAGGGATAAACCATTACTCCAAGCAATAATTGATAAAGTTAACATTAATTTTGATAACTCTTCTGTGGTACTGGGGTCTGAAAATGAAATAATTTCAGAAAAAATAGATTTTAAAAATTCAAATATCCTTATTAATGAAAATTGGTCAGAGGGTATTACATCATCAATTAGGACAGCTTTATTTTTCTATCAAAATCAAAAAGAGATTAATAATATAATTTTTTTCCTTGGGGACCAACCAGAAGTCGAAGTGGAAGTTATAGACGGTCTCAATAACGATGACCATGATGGTAGTAAGGTTTTGGTTCCTCAATATAGATACAAACTAGGATTTCCAATTTTAATTCCGAGAATATTTTGGACGAAATTAGAATTAATAACAGAAGACGATGAAATTGATGAAGAAAAATCAGTATTTCAAGATTTTGATTTAGTTGATTTTCTTATCTCGTCAGAAATTGAAATCAAAAAACTAAATTTCAATTTTTTAGAACCTATTGATTATGACGAGGAAAAAGATTTTTGAGAGTGGGAAAAACTCTTAAAAAAAATCGTTTCTTTATGTAATTTATTTTGTAAAATTTAAAACATGAATTCAATTGACTCTATAAATGGTATGACACATACCGAAGCTACAAAACTAAGAAGAGCTAGAGTCAGAACAACAACAACTTTTTTACAAATCGCTTCTTCCAGATCAGGCAGGGCTCTCTTAACAAAAGAAACAGGAATAAGTTCACCTAAATTACTGCACTGGGCTAGACGTGCTGAACTAATGAAAATTAAAAACCTAGGAAGAGACTATGCAGACTTGCTTGAAGCCGTTGGAGTAGAAAGTGTTTCTGAATTAAAGAGAAGAAATCCAGAATCACTTCATGAAGTATTGGCAAAAATTAATTTAAAGAGAAATATAGTAGACAGAATGCCCTCTCTAAAGAGAGTTACTAATTGGATTGAAGACTCTAAAGATATAGAAATTAAGGTTTCTTCATAACCAAGTTTCCCATCTATCATTAAATTGTGAATAAAAAAACAATTAGAATAGCTGGTGCCCAAAAGTCATTTCCAGTAGGGGCTATACAGAAAAACAAGCAAACTATTTTAGATTGTTTTGAGGCAGCTGAAGAAAAAGAAGCAGATATCCTGATTTTCCCTGAATTAGCACTTACAGGATATCCACCTGAAGATTTACTTTTAAGAGAGAGTTTTGTTGGAAAAAACTTTGCTGTTTTGGAAGAATTAGCTGAATTCTCTAGCTCAACAAGTGGTGTTGTTGGTTTTGTTGACAGAAACCTAGACGATAACCATACAGACAAACAAAAAAGAGACATTGCTAATGCGGCAGCAATAATTCAAAACGGGGATGTAAAAGGAATCTACCATAAGTGTTTCCTTCCAAACTACTCAGTATTTGATGAAGCTAGGTATTTTGCCAAAGGCAATAATCCAGGAAATGTATTTTGGTATGAAGATATTGGGATTGGAATCAGTATTTGCGAAGATATATGGATTGAAGATGGACCTTCATCACAACAAGTAGAGAATGGTGCATCTTTAATAATTAACATAAACGCTTCTCCTTATGATCAAAATAAAACTGACTTGAGAAAAGAGCTCGTTGTCAAACAGGCTAAAAAATTAGGCGTGCCAATTATTTACTTAAACATGGTTGGTGGTCAAGACGAATTAGTTTTTGATGGAGGTTCATTTGTTGTAGACGGTAAAGGGGAAATAACCTATCAAGCCCAACAGTTTGAAGAGGAGTTATTCTATCTCGATCTAGATTTGGAAGTGAAAGAACAGCCAAAAGGGTCAATACTGGAGATTAGGCAAAAAGTATCTGAGCTAGATCTTCCACAGTCTGCTCAACTTTTATCCAAAAATGAATCTTTGTATTCAGCATTAAAATTAGGGTTGTTCGATTACGTTAGTAAAAATAACTTTGAAAAAGTTCTAGTAGGACTCTCTGGAGGAATAGACTCCGCTTTGACTGCAACTATCGCCGTTGATTCTCTTGGATCCGATAATGTTGTAGGTGTAGCGTTGCCATCTAAATACAACACAGTGGAGTCTCTTGTCGATGCAAGGTTACTCGCAAAAAATCTTGATATAGAATTTAAAGTTATAGAAATTGAAGAAATAGTAAATATTTTTAGAAATACATTAAAAGAAAGTGTTAATGATGAACTTGGACAAACAACAGATGAAAACATCCAATCACGCGTAAGAGGTAATATTTTGATGGCTTTATCCAACCAAACTGGAGCTATGGTTGTTTCTACGGGTAATAAGTCTGAAATGGCTGTAGGTTATTCAACTCTTTATGGTGATTTAGCAGGAGGTTTTGCATTATTGAAAGATTTATATAAAACTGAAGTTTATAACTTGGCAAATTTCAGAAATTCAATTTCAAGCGTAATTCCTCAAAATACAATCGATAAAGAACCAAGTGCAGAATTAAGACCAAATCAATTTGATAAGGATTCTTTACCCGAATACGAACTTCTTGATGAAATTTTACGTATGTATATTGAAGAAGATAGTTCTTCAGAGAAGATTATTTCTAAGGGAATTGATGAGAATATTGTATATGATGTTTTGTCCAAAGTCGATAGAAACGAATATAAGAGAAAACAAGTTGCACCAGGAGTAAAATTAACAGAAAAGGCATTTGGCAAAGACAGGAGAATGCCAATTACAAATACCTATATTCGAGAAAGAGGATAATCGTTTTGTATTTGATCAATGATTTGGAAGTTACAAAAGATGAATTTACTTTGCCTGTTGAAAATTTAGCGGTATGGAGAGGAGACGGGGTCTTTGAAGCTTTGAAGATTCATGACCACTATCCCTTTGGGTTAGAGAAACATATAGACAGGTTAAAACAGTCTTGCAAAAAACAACTATTTGACAATGTAGATTTTAATTTGGTCAAAAACAATATTTTAAAAATATCATCAAACCATAAAAGTGGCTATGTGAGAGTTTTAATCTTGAGAAATGAATCAGATGACGATTTTACAATTTATTCTTTTTATCAACCATTATTAAACTTACCCGAAGAATTTACATTGCAATCTCAACCCGCTCCATGGCATGCCGGTGGAGATTATGAAGTTGATAGTAAAAATATAGTTGGTTCAAAATCTACTTCCTATGCTTATAACATAAAGCAAACTAGAGAAGCAGTTAGAGATGGTTTTACAGATGCCTTGCTCATCAATAATAAGGGCATAGTATTAGAAGGCCCAACTTTTTGTGTTGGCTGGATTAAGGATGAAGTTGTTTATGTTCCTGATCTAGAGTTGGGTATTTTAGACTCGATAACTAGACAGTATTTACTTAAGCTTGGTGAGGAAGGCAAGATTCAAGCATCTGTTTCTAGAGTGACAATAGATGAACTCTATAAAGTTGATACAGTTTTTGTAATGTCTACAGCTAAACACGGTGTATTTGTCTCAAAGATTGATAATCAGTTGTTTGAGCAGGCACCTTTGTTGAGCACTATACAAGATTTATTTGCGAAAGAAGTACTTAAGGAAAAGCAAGAAAGTTAAAGGGGGGTAAAGTGAGACTCACAGAGTATTCTCATGGCTCAGGTTGAGCATGTAAACTCTCCCAAGGAGAGCTTGCTCAGGTTCTGAAGCAATCAAAACAAAATAATTCAAACAATTCTGAAGTCTTAGTTGGTTTAGAAAATCCAGATGACGGCGCAGTTATTGATCTAGGAAACAGCATGAAAATTGTGCAAACTGTTGATTTTTTTACTCCTATATTAGATAACCCTTATGACTGGGGTAGGGTTGCCGCAACAAATGCATTATCTGATATTTATGCAATGGGAGGTGCACCTATTTCATCTCTACAGTTAGTTAGTTGGCCAAGAGAAGACATAGGTTTTGACGTTTTATCAGATGTTATTAAGGGAGGTGCAGATGTAATGAAATCTGCAAATTGCAATATTGTTGGAGGGCACAGTATTGATGACAAAGAACCAAAATATGGTTTTGCTGTAACAGGTATCGTTAATGAAAAAATCTATACAAAAACGAATATTAAAAATGGAGATAAACTTTTTCTAACCAAGCCTCTCGGTTCTGGAATTATTTCAACCGCAATAAAAAAAGGGGTCGCCGATGAAGAAGCAATAAATCAGGTAACAAATGTAATGACAACCTTAAATGATGCAGGACTTGAAGTTGCAAAGCACCTCAATGCAAACGCAATTACAGACGTTACTGGTTTTGGACTTCTTGGCCACCTTAGTGAGATGTTAATTGATGAAAAATTATCAGCAAATTTGATATTCGATAAAGTTCCACTCATTGAGTATGCAAAAAATTATTTTCATAGTGGCATATATCCATCAGGAAGTCAGAGAAATTTTGACTCAGTAAAAGACTTTATCTCATTCGAGAATCAAGACGAGGCACTTTTATTAGCAGATGCTCAAACCAGTGGAGGATTATTAATTTCTGTACCTGCTGATACAGATATAGATTTGATAGAAATTGAGAAAATATATGGGGTTTTTGTAGAAGAAATTGGAAATATAACTGATAGATATAATCAAAAAATAAATATTATTAGTAGTTGATGATTAAAACACTAACTAAAATTTTTGCTTTTACTGCAGTAACAAAAAGCCTACTTGAGACCAAAAAGAGCCAATCTGCAGGAACTACACAAATTCACCCAAGTAAAATTCCAGGCAGGACTGTATTCATAAGAGAAAAAGAATACTTTATTAGAGAAAATATCATAGACGGCACAACTCCTATAATATTTCTCCACAGCTGGGGGTCAGACTCCCTAGGAAGCTGGTTTAAAATATTGCCTAAAATTAAAAATGAAACCTCTTTTGTTGCTATAGACATGCGTAATCATGGAAAGTCTGATGCTAGTTGGGACAGGTGGGACGTAGATGAAAATGCCGATGTTGTTATTAGCATTCTAAAAGAGCTTGGCATTTCAAGTTGCAATATTGTTGGTTGGTCAATGGGAAGTGCAGTTGCAATGTCAATTGCTAAAAAAAATAAGCCATTAGTAAATAAATTAGTTTTAATTACACCTTTTAGCTGGCTTGGTGGTGCTGTGTATAGCGATAAAGTAGCATTTAAAATATTTGTTAGTTTTGTAAGAATAAGAGAAAGATTATTCCCTAATTTCAATCCAAAATCTAAGTTTTCATTTTTAAAAAAATCAAACTCTATTAACGATGAATATACAGAGTGGGCATGGAATAATCTGCATAAATCAAAAGATGACTTCATTTACTCAGATGGGGGAAGATTTGTTGTTCCTTATGATGCAAGGTCTTGGATACAAGAAATTGAAGCTGAGACCCTAGTAATTACTGGGGGTAGAGATAAACTTGTACCAGAAGAAACTTCAAATGATGTAGTTAAGAGATTAAACGAAGTAAAAGTGAAAACTTTTCCTGATGCTGGCCACTCAGTTCCATGGACACACGAAGAAGATCTATTAACAGAACTTAGAGAATTTTTTAGTTTATGAAAAAAAATGTACTATTTTTCTCTCCAACTTTTTATGACTTACCTTTAAATGAAAATATAAAAAAAAAGTACGATAATTTAAGTGAAGTCGCAAATGTTACAGTTCTTGCATTCTCAAGCCAAAAAAAAATACATACTGAATCAGATACAACTTTTTATTTAAATAAAAAAAACAAATCAAGAATTTTTAACTATTTGAAAATATTTTTTGTATCTTATTTTCAAATACCAAAATTAATATCCCAATATGAAATTGAAATAGTTACATTTCAAGATCCGGTAACAAGTTTTCTGGGTGTTTATAAAATCAAAAAGAAGTATAAAGATGTAAAAATAGTCGTCGAATCACATGGAGATTTTATAAATACTTTGGAGTTAGAAAAAAATCTAACATTTCCAAATTTATATAAAAATTTATTTTCCAAGATGGCATCTTATACTATAAATTGTGCTGATATGTTGAGAGCAGTTTCTTCTTCTACAGAGGAGCAAGCACTGTCTTTTAATCCATCGAAGCGTGTTGTAAGATTTCCAGCATGGATAGATTTTGAAATATTTAGCAACATCGAACCCTTGAGAGATGGTAGTGAAAAATTTAAAATACTCTTTATAGGAAGTGTGACTGATAGAAAAAAACCTCATATGATTATCGATGCCTTGCCTGAGTTAATTAGTGATCAGGTTGAACTGAATATAGTAGGCCCAACACCCAATCAAAACTATCTAGAAAGTCTAAAAGAAAAAATAAAATCTCAAAATGTTGAAGATAGAGTTTTTATTCATGGAAATAAAAATAGAGATGAAGTGAAAAAGTTTTACTCTGAAAATAACTTAATGATTCTTCCTTCGGTATCAGAGGGCCTAGCAAGGGTAATATTTGAGTCCCAAGTAACAGCATGTCCTGTGCTTGTTACAGACGCCCCTGGAATGCAAGACATAGTCATAGACGGACAAACAGGTTATGTATTTGAGAGTAATAATTTAGATTCCATGATAAAAAAAATAAACCATGTGATTCAAAATTATAATGAAGCAACTTCTGTTGGGATAAATGCAAAAGAATTCATTTTATCTAATTATTCTTCAGATAATTTTAAATTTAGTTTTCAAAAAATATTCGACACTGTTTAACTAAATAATACTTACAACATAAACTGTCTTGCTATATTGCTATTCTTAAATTATGGAAAATATATTTTATGGTTTAATAGTTATCCTCTTACTTGCCAATCTTTATTTTGTAACAAGAAAAGAAACTGAAGAAGACAATAAAGATGATGAGTATTTAATTAAAGGGATTGTAAGTGAAATAATTGAAAATGAAGAATCCCAAATATACAAATTACTCAACAGGTCTGATCAGACAGTAAAAGATTTTTTAGAGAAGACTGGTGAAATTAAGTCCTCTATAACTGGAGTTGATCAGCAAACTAGAAATTTAATATCTGTATTAAATAATAACCAAAGCAGAGGGCAATGGGCAGAGTTTCAGGTCGAAGATTTGCTAGAAATTATGGAGTATAAAGAGGGACTCCATTACCAAACCCAAAAAAGAATGTCGAGTGGTACAATTCCTGATTTCACATTTTATCTTCCTGAAAATAAAACAATAAATATGGATTCAAAATTTCCATTAACCAACTATATGGAGATAGCCAAATTAAACAGAGACCTTGAAGATGAAACTCTTGACGAGTTAGCAAGAAAAGAAATAACTGAATCTATTAGAAATAAAAATAAGGAGTTTTTAGATAAATCAATCAAAACCAAAATTGATGATACATCTTCAAGAGAAGGGTACATATCAGCTGAAGAAGGTACTGTTGATTTTGTTTTAATGTACATACCACTTGAAAACTTATATCACTTTTTATTAACTTCAGAAATCGGTGCGAACAGAACACCTGTTATTCAGTATGCTTTCTCTAAAAAAGTTATATTAGTAAGTCCCCAGACATTAATGGCTTATCTTGAGACCATAAGGCACTCAATGAAACTATTCAGTTTACAAACTGATACAAAAAACATTTTGGCCACTCATGAAAAAATTAAAGTGGAAATTAGAAAGTTTATTGAATCTTTTGACGATGTAACTAAGAGACTAGATCAAACTGTAAAATCTTTTGAGGCGTTAAAAACTACTAGAGTAAATAAACTTGAGAAATCATTCGAAGAATTAGATAGCGTAAATAAAGAGCTAGAAGATTAGTAATTATCGGCTAGTCTTGTGACAACCATTATGCATTTGTCATCTATATAATTTTTATTATTAGATTCTAAATACGAAGAAATTTCTAAACTCTCTGCACCAGGCTGATACCAGAAGTTATCATGACCTGATTCAACTAGGTCTTTAGTTAATTCAAAGCCAATACTGGGTGGCACTACAAAATTAATTATTGATGGGTTTTCACTCAGTTCAGAAACATTGTTGTATGACTTTAAACCAGCGATGATTGTTTCTTTGGGGTTTACAGGAACAACATTATGACCTTTTGATACTAAGTCTAATAAAATCTTATTTCCGTATTTATTTTTATCATTACTTGCTCCTATGAGAGCAATTAGGTTATTTTTGTTTTTTAATGAATCAATCAATTAGAAGTTTTCAGCCTTCATTGCGTACAAATCATCTTTACCTGCTGTTATAGATGATGCGTATCCTGAAGCTAAAGGCAGTAGTTGTTCTATATAAAATTTCGATAATGTTAGTTTGTCTTTGTAAAATTCATCACCAGTTTCTTTAAACTTTTTGTTTGCAAGAATTGCAGCTTTACCCATATAGTACCCACCTAAAACTTGACCAAACATTTTCAAATATGGTGTGGCACCAGCACTTGCATCAACCAACTCTCCCTCAAGCATTTTAGAACCAAGCCATAAAGTTATTTCAGATAATGTATTCACTTCTTTTTCAAGCTTTTCAGCCATTGATACAAGTTCCTCATCATCTTGCTTCATTTCATCGATAACTTTATTGACATCTGATAGAAGCCTTTGCATTGCTTGACCATTATCAAGAGGTAGCTTTCTAAACATTAAATCTAATGCTTGAATTCCATTTGTTCCTTCATAAATTGGAGCTATTCTTGCATCACGTAAGTACTGAGCTACTCCTGTTTCTTCAACATAGCCCATGCCTCCATAGACTTGGATTGCAATATTAGACAATTCAACTCCAAGATCAGATATCCAAGCTTTAGTTATAGGTGTCAATATTCCACACCTTTCTTCACCAAATGCTTTCATTTCTTCATCTTCTCCAAAGTACTCAACATCAAGCATTAACTGGTTATCATACATGAGGTATCTCATTGCATCGACATATGCTTTAATTGTCATAAGCATTCTTCTGACATCTGCATGATCAATAATTGTTGAATTTTTAGCGTCTTCCTTAGACATCCCTACAGGTCTTCCTTGTACTCGGTCTCTAGCGTATTGAGCAGCACCCTGCAATGAACCTGAAGCACATGCTAATCCTTGTCCACCTACCCATACACGAGCTTCGTTCATCATCGTAAACATATAGTTAAGACCTCGGTTCTCTTCTCCAACTAAATAACCAACAGAACCATCATATTCCATAACACAAGTCGGACTTGCATGAATTCCCAGCTTTTCTTCAATAGATATACAGCTTACATTATTTGAATCACCTACAGATCCATCATCATAAACTGTATATTTTGGCACTATAAACATAGAGATACCTTTGGTTCCTTCAGGAGATCCAGGAACTTTAGCCAAAACAAGGTGAATTATATTTTCTGTCATATTATGTTCACCAAATGTAATCCAAACTTTTGTGCCCGTTATTTTATACGAACCATCCTCTTGAGGCTCAGCCTTTGTAGTAATCGTTCCGAGATCTGACCCTGATTGAGGCTCACTCAAATTCATTGTTCCTGTCCATTCACCTGAGACAAGTTTTGGTAAAAATTTATCTTTTTGTTCTTGGCTGCCGTGAAAATTTATAGCAGAAATTGCACCAGCACTTAAACCCGGTGCCAAACCAAAAGCTAAATTGGCTGTACTAAGAATTTCTAAAGTTCCACCAGACAACGTTATAGGCATTCCACCACCACCAATATCAGATGGAAGAGATATTGAGGCCCACCCTGCTTCTGCAAATTTTTGATAAGCTTCAACAAACTCTTCAGGCATGGTTACAACCCCATCTTTAATCGTTGCTCCTTGTTGATCTCCAAGGGCATTTATTGGTGCTAGGACTTCTTCAGAGAATTTAGCACACTCTTCCATTGTTGGAATAACAATATCTTCTGAAAAATCACTAAATGCTGAAATTTTATTTAGAACATTATAAGAATCTATAACTTCATAACCAAAAACGATATCTTTAACTGGAGCTTTATAGGGAACTGCCATAAGTTATCATTTTAGTAGATATTTCTAAAAAGTATAAATTGCTAGCGAGGGTTTACGTCTACAAGCTGTGATATTTCCTCAATTTTTTCAACTGTAGGTTTATCATTTGTTCCAGCTACGATAGCACCTGCTGCACAGGCTTTTTTTATATTTGGAATTAAGTCGTTTACACCAAAAGCTGCAATATATGCTGCAGTTGCATCGCCAGCACCATTTGAATTTATAGTTTTAAAGTCTGGAGGAACTATTTCTATAGCCCCTTCTGCACTCAGTAGTCTTGCTGGCAAGTTTGAGGATGTTAAAAGTATATACTTTACAGTTTTTGAATCTATAAGATTATTAGCTTCATCAACACTTATTTCATCTTTGCTGACTATTAGAAAGTCTAATTTGTAATTAATTTCATATTCATAACCTGCTTGGCAAACAAACAAATTATTTTGTTTTTTGAGATCTTTTAGTTTATCTTTAATGAACTTAATAGAGTACCTATCTATAATCAATGAATCAAAGTTGTTTAAATTTTCAAAATTACTCCACTCAAGACCTTCATATCCTGATGAGATTATTGTTCTTTCACCAGAAGAATCTACAAAAATAGAACATGTTGGAGTTAATGACTCATTGATTATTAAACCATCAAAATTTATGTTATTTTCTTTTAGATAGTCAACTAAGTATTTACCCATAGGGTCACTACCAATACTATTTCCTCTAACATGAACAGATTTGTTCCAAAGAGAAATTAATTCCGAACAATTTATAGCAGTCCCTCCTGGCCTAATAGAAGAGTTTAAACTGCGAATGTCGTCGCCTTTACCTGGCAACTCATCAACAAAGTAAATTAAATCAGGATTTAAAGTTCCAAAGCAAAGAATATTCTTAAACAACATGAATTAAGAATCTTTAATTATACAAGTCCGCTAATTACTGCTCCTGCAACCAGGATTGCGATGTAGCTAAACAAACCACCGACTATGGCAGCAAGTTTCATACTACGAGAAATTGCACTAGGTCCGGCAAGGTGATAAACCAAAACTCCAAAGAATGGAACTAGGTAAACAACACCCAACCAAACATACTTCATACTCCCATTAACCCTCTCGTTAGAGTCAATATCTTTTATTGCTAAAGCAGCCCAAGCAGCATACAACACAAACGGCATCAAGTAACCGTAAAGTTGAAACAATAACTGCCATATTGTAGGGCTAGAAATAGGCACTCCGCTCATAATTATCTCCTTTTCAGAATTGTAGTAATTTTCTAAGTCTTCATTTAGTAAGTTTGTTGGTACCTGAATAGAGTCTAAATCAGGTACATAAAACAAATCTATTGCAGGGGAAGGCTTATTGATATCTGCAAATTGCATGTTTTCTTGTTCCTTTGGCCATGGGTACTCTTTATATCTGTTTTTATCAAGTTCTGTTGTTTGGGCATCAGCAAAAAACCCAGCAAGCATCATTAAACCCGATGGATCTCCCTGTAAAGGAAACCTTGCAATCAAGTTTGAAGATTCTATTGATGAACAGTTATGAAGTTGCTCTAAAAGTGGTGGGGTACTTGTTTGGTAAACATTGTCCTCAAAACAATTTCCTGGACCCCATGGTCCAGCAAGAGCTAAGTCAGTGTATCCAGAATCTAAAACAACGTTGTCCTTTACACTCACATGTTGTGAAAAATATAAATTAGCATCCAACATTGGACTTGCGACAATACCGTACCTGTCATGGTTAACAACCAAATTTTTTTCTATTATGTCACCTACTCTTCCAGGCACAACTATCCCCATTCCTTTTGCAACAACACCAAATCGATTTGTTGGAGCTTCATAGTTGTTATTGTCTATGACCAAATTTCCTACAATTGTTGTTTCTCGCCCTGGTGGATTTAGCTCGGAGTCAAGAGTATTTGGCACTATCCCTGACATATTGTCTCTCCATATATTGTTATAAAGATACAAGTGACCTCCTGCATTAGTTCCCGAGTAACCTAAAGCATTTCCTTCGATGACATTATCAAAAATTAACGAGTTACATGGATAACACTGTCCAATATAAATTCCACTATCAGGATGTCCTGATGCATATACATTATCAAACACACCATCTGTTGAATTAAATGCATAGACTCCATAATCACCATTGTTATAAACAGTGAGGTAAGAACCTTTAAAACCTTTTGATGTATTCCAGTAGACACCATTTAATGAAAAATTTCTGACAGAGAGATTTTCAACTGTTACCCCATCTGTTTCATAGATTTGAATACCATTCTCCCTCATAAACTCTCCATCAATTATGACTTTATTTCTGTCGGTGCCTCTTAGGGTTAAATACGAGGTGGTAACTGTGACGCTTTCGTTATACACCCCGGGACTAATTAAAACTAAGTCACCAGTGTTTGCGCTATCTACAGCATCTTGAATTGTTGTGTACTGTTCGTTTTTTCCAACTTTAAGAACATTGTCAGTCAAAGTAATAGAGACGGCCTCAACAGTTTCTGTATAATCCACGTCGCCAACAACTATTGTTCCAACCATCCCTTTATTATTTGTTCCATGATATGGACAGTAATATTCATAAACACCAGGTTCATTAAAGGTGTGTTCATATTGGTCGCCTTTAGTTATAATTCCATACTCAAAATAGTCTGAAGATATAGCTTGCCAACTGCCATCACTGGCAATTACATTGTGATTGTTAGCCCCTCCAGATTCCCAAATTACTGTTGTGCCTGGCTCAACACGTAAAACTCTTGGCGAAAACTCATCATCAACAACTTTTACAATTTTAGGATCAACATTAGCAGCTTCTTCTGAGCCACAAGCAAACAAGAATAACAATGTAGAGAGGAATAAGATCCTAAAAAATTTAGACATACTAAATTTTACCCCTGTAATATTTACCAGTCCATTTAAATGAAATATAAGATTAATTCATTATTATTAGAAATATGGAACAAGAAAGATATCCAGTACAAAAAAAAGTATGGACGTGTCCAAAATGTGAATCTACTAGCTTTACAGAAGACACAGTTACTATGACTGGAAAAACTTGGTCACGTTTTATGAATATTCAAAATCGAAAATTTCTAGCGATTACCTGTACAAATTGTCAATATACAGAATTTTATAAAGGCGTGTCTAAGGGTTGGGAAAGTGTTATTGATTTCTTAGGAAATTAAGCTTGTATCCAACCTTCAGGATTATCATCAACAAAAAAATCAGACACCAAAGTTGCCTCTGGATCGATTGCATATTGATCAAAATCAGAAACACCTTCTTCTTCAAGAACATCTTGATCTAAAAAGAAATTACCTGTACAAGTAGAGGAGTCTCTTTTCAGCACTGCATAAGCAGCATCTGCATAAATAGAAGGTTTTCTCGAACCCTTTATTAACTCAGCACCGATAACGTTTCTTACAGCTGCTGTGTCAAGTGAGGTTCTTGGCCAAAGGCAATTGGATGCAACATTATGTTTTCCAAGTTCTTCAGCTAGACCATGTGCCACTAAAGACATTCCATATTTTGCTGTTGTGTAAGCAAGAGTCATACCAAACCACTTACGTTCTATATCTAAAGGAGGAGAGAGTGTCAAAATATGTGGATTATCTCCATTTTTAAGATGGGGTATGCATTTTTGACTTAACATAAAAGTTCCGCGTACATTAATATTGTGCATCAAGTCGTATCTTTTCATTGGGGTATTAACAGTGTCAGTTAGGTGTATAGCACTTGCATTATTGATACAAATATCAATGCCACCAAACTTGCTTGCAGTTTCTTCTACAGCAGCCTCTACTTGCTCTTCGAACCTAATATCACAAACTATTGGCAGCGCATTACCTCCAACTTGCTGAATCTCTTCTGCTGCGGTGAAAATTGTTCCTGGAAGAGTTGGATGAGGTTCTGTTGTTTTTGCTAAAATTGCAATATTTGCCCCATCTTTTCCTAGTGCCTTTGCTATTTCGAGACCTACTCCACGAGAGCCTCCGCTCATAATTACTGTTTTGTTTTTAAAATATGTCATTTTTATATTCTATTAAAATTGTGTATTCTCTGTAGAGTCTTTTTTTGAAAGTAGTTCTGATTCATCTCCAAGTAAGGCTTCACCAATTCTTTCATAGTAATTCCCACCAACTTCTTGTTGATGCTTGATTCCTGTATAACCATCTTTTGACAAATCTTTTTCAAACTGTTGAAGTTCTAAGATTGCACTCATATTTCCACCTTTGTATTTTGATGCTAAGTCATACATGGAACTTGCTAATGAATGAAAACCGGCAAGAGAGACAAATTGTAATTTATATCCAAATGAACTAAGTTCACTTTGAAAGTTTTCAATTTCTTTATTAGTAAATATATCTAACCAATTAAATGATGGAGAGCAATTATATGCAAGAATTTTATTTGGATGAGATTTCCTTATTTCATCAGCGAATTCTTTTGCAAAGCCTAAATCTGGAGTATTAGTTTCGCACCATACTACATCTGCATACTCAGCGTAATTAAGTGATTTTGTTATTGCCATCTCGTGGTTGTTTTCAATTAAGAAGTAACCATCAGATGTTCTATTTTTACTGAGATATTTATTGTCTCTATCATCAAAATCTGATGTCATTAACTTTGCGTTCATTGCATCTGTTCTAGCAATAATGATTATTGGAACTCCCGAAACATCAGATGATAACCTTGCAGCATTAAGTTTTTTAATATATTCATGTGTAGGGATTACAACTTTCCCACCAACATGCCCACATTTTTTTTCAGAAGCAAGTTGGTCTTCAAAATGAATTCCAGATACTCCAGAATCTATAAATTGATTTGTAAGTTCGTATACATTATAAATTCCGCCAAAACCAGACTCCCCGTCAGCAATAATTGGAGGTAACTTTTTCTTATCAAGTTCTGCCATTCTTCTCAGAAGAGTGTTATTAATTTTTTTCACAAAATTTGGAGTACTGTTTGATGGATAAAGTGATAAGTCTGGGTAAGTATTTACTCCAATGTTGCTCTCTGCTGCTACTTGCCAACCACTTACATAAATTATTTCGTAATCAAGATGGTACATTTGGAGAGCTTGTTGTGCTGTTGCTGCCCCCAATCCAGATACCCATGAATCTTTTCTATAAAGAAGATCTAAAAGTAATTCGGACCCAATCTCAGATAAAGTGTGTTCTACTTTATATGAAGGTCTCAAAGAACAGACATCGTTAGCGGAGTAATCTCTTTTTATGCCAGACCATCTTTTAGATGATAAGTACTCTTCTACGGTTTCAATTTGGTTAAAAGTTTGATTCATAAATTTAGTGTTGGCTTGCAGCCACACTAGCAATTATAACAATAAGAGTCAACACTCCAGCAGACGCAATTAGAACTTCACTTCTTGTAATTTTTATCTTTGGAGCTGCACTCATTACACTTGCAAAAAGTAAAATTGCTGCTGAAATAATTAATGCAAATAGTGGTGCATATTCATGAAAGTTTAAAAATACTTGCGCAATAGCAACCGCAATTAGACCACCAACAACTATTGACCCCAATGGAATCACAATTGAGCCAACAATCCTCTGGCGTATTTTTTGAGCTTCAGAATCCTCAAAATCTTCAAGCCCTTTAGGAACACCAAGCAGCATTGTAAAGGCAGATATTGCAGCTTGTACAAAAGTTGATAAAATTACAACCCTCCAGAAAGCGCTACCAACTGTAATTAAATTTATTACAGGATCATCAGGAAGTACTGGTTCTATTGTCTGTCCAACGCTATTAATTATAAAAAATGCTGTTGAGGAACCTAAGACTAAACCTAGCCCACCACCAGTAAATACAGATTCTCTATCAGTAGTAAGTATGCCAAAACCATCAAAATTTGAATCCAAAAACTTTTTAACATTCAATGAATTAAGTATTCCAAGAAAGCTAGTAGATAGTGAAATGATTATAACAAAAGACACAGCATCGTATTCTGCTATTAACTTCTGTGTTTCAGCTTCGAGTATTAGTCCATCGTAGAGATAAGAGCTTGAAAGAAGTCCCTGCACAAATCCAGCTATAACTCCAAAGCCTAATCCAAATTTTAAAGATCTTAATAATTTCTGACTAATACTTACAGGAGGATGTAAGTCTTCTTTTATCAAAACTGCTGTTTGAATTTGTTCAACAAGATTTTCAGGTTCTTCAACTTCAACGGGTTCATCTACTTGTTCTTCTACTGGAGTAGGAGTGTCTTCTACTACTACCTGTGATTCTGATACAGTTTCATTAGCAGGCGCTGCTTGGATCGCCTCACCACCAGTCCAACTATTGAGAACATCATTTACAGAAACACCAGATGCTTCAGCCCTTGCTTGTGCAGACCGTGATACCAACATTTGAGGAATACCACTACTTGAGCTAACTTGATCTACGAGTTTTTCATCCATAATAAAATCTATATAATTCTAGTCATTTGAGTTGTTTCTAACTACATCATCAAACGTTTTTTCATCTTGGTACCATCTCATCCAAATAACAAGGATTGAAATCCACAAAATAATTCCTCCACCAAGTTTTAATATCAAACCTGCCAATGTTTGGTCATTAATTACTGAAATGCTGAATATGTTATCACTCATGACGTACGCTGAATAAAGTGGCTCTGTACCAAAAGCTAGAAAACTTGCCGGTATTGTTGGCAGTAATGATTGTAAAAATAAATACCCTATTTTTGCAGCAGAATTTATTGGCCTAATTTCATCATTAAATCCTATTACCGGTACCCACATGTTTAAGGAGACCAAAAGCATTATCGAGTGTATAAAAAAATGTGCAATAGTGTTTGTTACCATTAGATTCACAACAGAGGACCAATGCATCCCCACCATTACAAAATTAAACATAAAAAAAGCGACTACAGGTTTAGACGTTATTTTTAAAGTTTTAATAAATGGTTTTACCGAAATAAGTTCTTTCATATCTCTATGCATACCCATTAATAAAAGAGGAGGAGAAACTAAAGCCAAAACAAGATGTTCTACAGAATGAACAGAAAATAAGTATTTTTCACCAATATCATGTATTGGATAATCAGTGAATATCCAGAGTGCTATCAGGCCCGAATACCATGTTTTTCTTTTAGGTTTTTTTAGATGCTCTTTGTTGGTAGTAAATTCAAAAAATACTACAAGAGTCACAATCAAAGCCCATACGTCATAGTGAGGATGCCAAGGTAAGTTCTGCATTTAAAACCTAAAAATAATTCGCTGAAGCTCTTTCGACCATGACGATAGTAAAAAGTATCAAAGCTAAGATCATACCGCCAACAAAGAACCTATTAATTGTCTTATTTTCATAACGCAGATGCATAAACCAACCAACTACAATTATGAATTTTCCTACTGCTAAAAATATCAAAAGTGGATCAGTGAAAACACCAACAATGTCTTCCGTGTAATAAAGAGCTATCTCAATTGCAGTTAAAATACCAAGTACGATTGCTATTTGAACATATTTTTTTGGAGTTGGGTGTTCTATGTGATTATCGGACATATCAAATTAAATAAACTACTGTAAACAATACTATCCAGACAATGTCAACAAAGTGCCAATAAAGTGCAACGAATTCAAGATTCATTCCACCTTCAAGTGTTAACCCTTTTTGTCTTTGACCAATTCCCCACAATGCTAAAAGTAAGACTACACCGATAAAAACATGCAATCCATGAAAGCCAGTTAATACGTAAAAGGATGAACTAAAGATATTCGTTGTAAGCTCAAAACCTTTATGATAAAACTCTGTAAATTCGTATATTTGTCCTGCTAAAAATACTGCGCCTAACATTGCTGTTGCTAGAAGCCATACTCTTGTTTTTTCTTGATCATTTGCTTCCAATGCATTGTGAGCCAACACCATAGTTAATGAACTCATTAACAAAATAAAAGAGCTAATGGATGTAAATGGAATATCATACACATCTGTTAATTTCATTCCAGGAAAGTCGCTTCCTTTAAATATCATAAAGGTGGTAATTAATGTGCCAAAAAACAATATTTCAGTGGATAAAAACACCCACATACCAAGTTTTCTGGTTTCTACACCTGTGGGTTCATGTGGATAGGAGTGAGAGCTACTCATCTGAGTCTATGTGGATTTCTTCTTCAAGAGGTTCTGTTCCCCAACCAAATCCTCCTATGAGTAACAACACGGTACCAATTAAAGCTAATGGAATAGATTTATATATAACTGCATACCCTAAAAATGGCAAACCAGATGCCAGGACAATCGGGAAATATGAAGGATTAGGTAAAGCGATATGTTCACTAGGGTTTAGGCCATCTTCTTCTAATTCAAGAAGTATCTGATCAGCTTCTTCACGTTTAACTGCTCTGCCTTCTTCATCTTCAGAATATTTAGTGTGCCAGAAGTCATCAAGTGATTTAACAATAGGTGCTGTTGAAAAATTCCAAACAGGTGTAGGTGATGGAATGGTCCACTCTAACGTCCTTGCATCCCAAGGATCAAATGGAGCTTTTTCCCCGTTTCTCTTTGAGAAAATCCAATTGATCATGAAAACAATAATTGACAAAGCGATGATAAAAGCCCCGACTGTTACAACAATATTCCAGAATTGTAAGTTTGTTTCTTCTGCATATACCCAGGTACGCCTTACTTGACCTTGAAGCCCTAACCAATGCATTGGTCCAAAAGTAAGATTAAAACCAATCATCATTAGCCAAAAGTGTATCTTTCCAAGCGACTCGTTATACATTTTGCCCCAAACTTTTGGAAACCAATAATAAAGTCCAGAAAAAATTCCAAACAAAGCTCCACCAAATAAAACATAGTGAAAGTGAGCTACAACATAGTAGGTATCTGTTTGCTGTGTATCAGCTGGAACTATTGAGTGAGTTACACCACTCAAACCACCAATTACAAACATACCTATAAAACCTAAAGAAAACAGCATTGGGGTATTCAGCTTTAGCTTTCCTCCCCATATTGTGCCAAGCCAATTAAATATTTTTACACCTGTTGGGACAGCAATAACCATTGTTGATAAACCAAAACCAGCTTGAGCAACTGGGCTAATCGCAGAAGCAAACATGTGGTGAGCCCATACTCCAAAGCCTATAAACGCAATTCCAAATCCTGCAAAAACTATTGCAGCATAACCAAAAAGTGGCTTTCGTGAAAAAGTTGGAAGTACCTCGGAGACAATTCCAAATGCAGGCAGGATTAGAATATAAACTTCTGGATGTCCGAATAGCCAGAAAAGATGCTGCCATAAAATTGGATCACCTCCACCTTCTGTTAAGAAAAACGTAGTTCCAAATTTTCTATCAAATGTTACATAGAAGAGTGCTATTGCAATTATTGGCAAAGAAAATGCAAGCAAAAAGGACACAGCAAAAGTCATCCAAGTAAATACTGGCATTCTCATGAACCGCATGCCTTCAGTTCTCATATTGATGATGGTTGTAATAAAATTAAACGCAGAAATTAAAGAAGCTATTCCAAGTATCTGTAGCCCTATAGCCCAGTAATCCATGGCGGTCCCTGGGGAGTATTTCATACCTGCATTGGGTTGATAGCCAAACCAACCACCATTAGGTGCTGACCCTAGCCAACCAACTTCCTCAGCTAAGTATCCGCCTTCTGGAGCTCCTGCAGTACCAAATATAAATGTAGAATATAAAAATGCTCCTCCGAAAATAAATATCCAGAAGGAGAGAGCATTAAGCCTTGGAAAAGCAACATCACGCGCTCCAATTTGTAGCGGTAAAAGGTAATTAAAGAAGGCAGCACTAATTGGCATAATTGCCAAGAAAATCATTGTGGTTCCATGCATTGTAAACATAGCATTGTACTCTGCCGCTGTTAAGAAATTATTATCTGGTTGTGAAAGCTGAATTCTAAGAATGAGTGCTTCAAGTCCACCAATCAAAAGAAAGAAAAATGCTGCATAACCATACATTATTCCAATTCGTTTATGATCTACAGTAGTTATCCAACTCCATATACCAGTTTCAGAAGAAGGCCTTCTAAAAATACTACTTTGTTTACTTGGTTCTATTATTTTTGTCATTTAAGTGTTCCTAAATACGCAATTAAAGCATTTATTTCTACTTCAGTCAATTCTAGGTTAGGCATAAATGTACCCGGTTTTATTTCAGCAGGATTTGCAAGCCATTTGCTAAGATTTTCTTCATTATTATAAAGTGCTGCTCCAGCAAAAACATTTCTATTAGCAAAGTGAGTTAAATTCGGAGCTATTCTATCACCCTGTACATCCCATACTCCATCAATAACATGACACTGTGTACATCCAGCATTTAGGTAAACTTGTTGACCTTCAGCAGCTAATGAATTTCCTTCGAGTTTATTAGCATTTTGCTGTTGATTTTTTACCCATGCGTCAAAATCAGATTCTGAAAGCGAAAGCACACGGCCTCGCATTTTAGAGTGGCTTAAACCACAATATTCACCACACTGTGCCCAGAACTCATTTGGTGAATCAGCGTGTAAATTTAAATATGTAGTTTGTCCTGGAACAAGATATCTTTTTCCATTTAATTTAGGAACCCAGTAATTGTGGAGTACATCATTAGACCACATTTCAAGCCTTATTGGTTTGTCAGCTGGGATAACTAATACGTTTGCAGTTGTTATGTCATAGTCCGGGTATTTATATTCGAACCACCATTGGTGACCAATTACTTCAATTTTTAAAGCGTCTTCAGGTTCGTTTGCTAGATCAAAAATTGTTCTAACGGTGGGTACCGCAATAACTGCCAAAATAATTACTGGAATGACTGTCCATAGAATTTCTAATTTAGTGTTTCCATGTATCTGTTTTGGTTCAGGGCTATCTGGTTTTTCTTTAAAAACAAAAACAGATAGAAGTAAAGCACCTTGGACAATTACAAAAATTACTACAGCTATCCAAAAAGTTAACCAAAATAATTCATCTATTGACCTTGCATAGGGGCCCTCAGGACTTAACGAGTCTAAAGGGGCATTTTCGATACAAGCAGATAAGAGTATCAAGGCCGAAAATTTTAAATTCTTTAACTTAAAAATGTTTTTCACAAGCATATTTATATTATCAACAATTATTAAGAATAGCGTTGAAACTATATATAGTGTAATCATAAGTACTATGTCGTTATGGAAACTGTTACCAAAAAAAACATATCAAAATATATAAGGCTTTCAAAATTAAGAATTGTTGAGCTTTTGTTAATTACAACGGTTCCATCAATGATTGTATCAATATATGGTTTTCCACCCCTCAAATTAATAGTATTCACCCTACTAGGCGGTACCTTATTAGCTGTAAGTGCAAATGTTCTAAACCAAATATTTGAAATTGAAACAGACAGACTTATGGAGAGAACTGCAAACAGACCTCTCGTAACTGGAGAGATTAATAAAAAAAGTGCCTATGTTTATTCGATTTCCCTAGGGTTAGTAGGATTTCTAGTTTTGTATACCCAAACAACAGAACTTGCTGCATTCATTGCTCTTTCTGCAAATATTTTTTACTCATTTATTTACACTCTTGTTTTAAAGCCAAGAACAAATCAAAATATAGTCATTGGAGGAGCCGCGGGCGCAGCTCCAGTTCTAATAGGGTGGTCTGCTACTGGTACAAATTTAGATACTGCTTCGTGGCTTTTGTTTTTATTAGTTTTTCTTTGGACTCCAGCTCATTTTTGGGCTTTATCAATCGATAAGTTAAATGATTATAAAGATGCAAACTTTCCCATGTTGCCAACTCAAGAATCATACAAAAGAACGTCAATATTTATTGGAATATATTCATGTGCAACGGTATTGACTTCATTGTTGCTTGCTCCAATTCTTCAATTAGGAATGGTATATCTCACGCTGTCACTTATTTTTGGATTGTATTTGATGTATAAGTCATATCAGCTATATAGAAAACAAATTAAAGCAATTTCATATTTTGTATTTTCAAATACATATCTTGCCTTAATTTTTCTATCTATGGTCGCAGATATATTTATAACTTTGAGTAATATCTAAATATGCAAGAACTTTTATTTTCGATTACTTATCCGCCAATACCAATAACTCAAGTTGGTCCAATTTCACTCTCTTTGCACGGAGTTTTTGCTGCTGTAGGTTTTTATTTTGGTGCAAATCATGCCTTAAAATTATCAGAAGAGGATGGTGCTGATAGTGAATTATTTTCCGAAGCACTTACATGGGCTATTTTTGGTGCGATCCTAGGTGCTAGATTTTTTACAATTCCAGCTCAATGGTATGCTAACCCAAATTATGGATTTGATGACATCTTCACTCTTGCAGGAAGCTATTCAATTATGGGGGGGATGGCTGGTGGAATAATTGCTGCCTATTTGAAAATTTCAATTCTCAACAAACAAGATTTCAAACAGTATGGAGACTACGCTGCCACAGGATTAATACTGGGAACAGTAATTGGAAGAATCGGCGATTTAGCAATTGTAGAGCATTTGGGAAAGGCAACAGATTTCTTCCTTGGTTATGAAATTAAACCAGATTATGATGTTGCTCCTCAACACAATTCTCTTGAGTGCTTTGAGCCTTTAACAACATGTGGAACTTATCACCACGTAGCCATGTACGATTTACTTCTCGCATTGTTAATCTTTTATATTTTTAGAAATCTTCAGTCTCGTTTTACTTTTGGTAGAGGTTCGTGGATTGGGCTTTGGGCCGTATGGTATGGGTCACAAAGAGCTGTTCTTGATACGTTAAGATTTGGAATGGGTGATTCAACAATCGGAAGTTTTACTTGGAATCAAATTGGCGGATTGATGTTGGCAATAATTGGATTACTTATATTTTTAAGAAATAAAGATTTTAAAACAAACTAATAAGAAATAGAATATAAACAATAATAAATAAATATCCGACTAGGGAATTTCTTTTTATTACATTTCTTGAAAGAAAAATCACAATAAACGAAACAAAATACATAATAAAAAGCTGATAATCAATTACAGAGCTAATTTCACCGGGACTTATCATTATTGCTGTTGCTCCGACAAGTCCGATATTAAATAAGTTTGAACCAAAAATATTTCCAAAAACTATATCAGGTTTACGCATTTTTGCTGCTGAAATTGTTCCAGCAACCTCTGGCAGGCTAGTGCCAATAGCAATAATTGTTGATCCAATAATTAATGAAGACACTCCAAATAGTTCAGCAATTGCAACAGCATTGTCTACAACCAATTGGCTGCCATAGAGAGTAGCGAGAAGTGATAATCCACCTCTTAACCATATGTAATTTTTTTCTTCCCCAAGGAGCTCTCCTTCATCGACACTCTCAGTGCTAATCATTTTATAAATGACATAGATCACAAGAATTAGTAAAACTGCTCCAAGTAAAAAAGGAAACTCATTGGTCAGCACATAAGTAGAAACAAAAACTGTTGTGAGTATTGCCATCCATACTGGACTGATTTGATTTAATTTTATTTTTTGCGAAAAATCTTTAGGTAATGTTAAATATAACACAGCTACTACAAGTAAAGAATTAGCAATATTAGAACCTACTATATTACCAATACCAAGATCTAGGTCACCCTTCAGCGCAGCCCCAGTACTTGCAAAAAGTTCAGGAGCAGAAGTGCCAAACCCAATAAATGTTGCACCAATAATAGAACTCGGAAGTTTGAATTTTAAAGCTATTTGGACTGCAGAGCTAACCATTTCATCAGCTCCCTTTACCAGTAAGACTAATCCAATCGAAAACCCAACAAGAAGAATTACTATGTCCATGATTTCAATTTTCTATTTAGAGTCTCTCCATGCAATCCACTCTTTTACTTGTGTGAGGTCATATCCTGGCCCATTCACAGCAAGCGTAATTTCAGTTGCACCAGCTTCTAGCAAATCATCTGCCAAATCTATTCTTTTTATATCAATTCCAATTGATCTTTTGATTTCATTTGGATCTCTTCCAACTTTGTCACACCAGTCATTTAGTACATTATTTTTGTGTGCGACTGTTTCAATCCCACTTCTTTCTTCAGTTTTTGTGGCAAACCCATGCCATATATCTGCATATTGAGCAACTAATCTTAAAGTAACTTTTTCTCCACCACCACCGATAAGAATAGGAATTTTTCGTTTAGGTTGAGGATCGAGTTTCCCCATTCTGTTTACAATTCTTTCGAGTGATTTTTCTAATTCTTTTAACCTCCATATTGCAGTGCCAAATTCATAACCATACTCTTCATAGTCTTGTTCAAACCAGCCTGAACCTATTCCAAAAATTAATCTACCATCTGATATATGGTCAACAGTTCTAGCCATATCAGCAAGTAGTTCTGGATTTCTATACGAGTTACATGTTACTAAAGGACCTATCTCGACAGAGCTTGTTACCTCTGCCCAACTTGAAAGCATTGTCCAGCATTCAAAATGTTTACCTTCACGCCTTTCTCCTTCAGCCCACTGGGTTCCATCTTCTTTGTATAAGGGGTAAAAATGATCCCAATTGTAAATTACATCTGCACCTATTTTTTCGGACTCGATTGCAGCAGCCCTTATCTGATCATACTCAGCATGTTGTGGTTGTAAAAATACAGCTATTCTTGGTTTCATAATTATTCTCCTTACAGTTCAAATTTAGTATTAATAAACTCATCCTTTATTGTGTTTTTAAATTTTATATTCGCATCCATTCGCTCAATATTTTGCCTTGTTATTTTTTCGGCTGATGGAAGTGGATTTTCATTAACAAAAGATTTAATTTCTTCACTCAGTAATTTGTCATATATTGATGGCAGTGAATCAAGTATTCGTGATGCTGTCCACCCAGGCATTAATTCGAGCAAGGCACTCCAATTATTTTTTATTTCTTTAAACCCATTAGAAGCATTCTTACTATTTGAAAGTAAAGTAGCGATTATATAAGGGGCATCTGCTCCTCTGATTGTTTGATCCAAAATTGCTCCAATTACATTTTTTGGAGTAACAGGGTCACTTAATGTACCGATGATCCCTCTATATCTTGCTTCTATTTGGGGTGATGATGAATTTTTAAACTTTTCAATATATATTTCTGAGGAACACTCTTGTTTCATTCCAGCAATTGATAACACTAAATTAAAATAATTACCATCAGCGTATTCTTCATATTCATTTGAAATAAATTGATTTGCAAAAAATTCAATGAATTTTGAATCTTCAGTTATCTTTGCATAAGTTCCACACAGCAAGGATCTTAACTGGGATTCTTCTTGATTAAATTTATCTTGGTACTCTTTTCCTAGAGTTTCTATTAACGGATAGCTAAAATCTTTAACATAATTTTTAAAACTATCATTTTCTCCAATTTTTGCAAAGGTAGAAAAGATGCCACTAATTAATGACCAAATATTTATATCTTTTTCGCCTGTATATAAGTTTAAAAGTTTGATAAAAAGTGATAGCTTCAACTCACCTATTCGCAATGCCATCCAAGAATCTTCTAAAATTCTATATTTTTCGTTTAAGTCAAGTTTTTCAAAATTTAATAATATTTCTTCAAAGATATCTTCACTATATGATGAGTGAAAAAATGACCAACCACCATTATTTATAAAAGGAATTGCACCATCATTTTCAATCGTGATTGAATCAGAATCCATAACTAATTTATTAACTTTACCGTTATCCAAGAATCTAATATTCAAGGGCACACTCCAAAGAGACCCGTCGGTGCTTCCATCAATCAAATATTTCTTTTGAGATATTTTAAAACTGGAACCTTCTTTTTCGATATTTACAATTGGATACCCTTCTTGTTGTATCCATGTAGGAAGAATTTCACTAAGGTTATAAGAACTTGCACTTGTAAGTTCGTTCCAAAGGTCAGAAGAGTGTGTATTTTTATACTCATATTTTTTAAGATATTTTCTCACACCATCCTTAAAAGTTTCTTCACCTATAAATGTTTCAAACATCCTGAGTACGGTAGAACCTTTTTGATAGGTTAATACATCAAACATTTCTTCTGCTTGTTCTGGAGTTTTTACTTCAAACTCAACTGGTCTTGAAGACTTCAATGAGTCAACTCCAAACCCTCTTGACCTGTCTAGGTTCATCTGATTCCATAATTTAAACTCGGGGTAAGTTGCTTCAGAAGCTATAACTTCCATTAAACTTGCAAATGCTTCATTTAGCCAAATACCATCCCACCAGTTCATGGTTACTAAGTCTCCAAACCACATATGAGCCAATTCGTGAGCAATTACTTCAACAGACCTTGATAACTCTGCTCTTGTTGCTTTTTCTACTTCAATAAGTAGTAGCGTTTCTCGAAAAGTAACGGCCCCAACATTTTCCATTGCACCCATAGCAAAATCAGGTATTGCTATAAGATCTAATTTTGATCCTGGATAATTTATCCCGTAGTAATCCTCAAAGAAATCCAGAATTTTTATTGCAGCTGTGCCAGCAAAATTAGTTTGGTCAGAAAAACCTGGCCTATGCACTATTCCTACATCAGTTGTTTTTGAAGATCCTATCTTAGAAACTTCTAATTTACCAACAACAAAAGCTACTAGGTATGTTGACATTCTCATAGAGTCAACAAACTTAGTTGTAGTTCTATTGTTTTCAGTTGATTCATTCAACACTTTTTCATTACTAATTCTTATCAAATCACTGTCTGAGGTTAAAGCTATGGAAAATATAGCTTTGAATTCTGGCTCATCCCAACAAGGAAATGCCATTCTCGCTGCTGTTGGTTCGAATTGAGTAGTCGCAATCCAAACATCTTTATTTTTTGAATCTTTAAAGCTACTTCTGTAAAACCCTCTTAATTCATCAACTATTGTGGCTTTGAAATCAAGATAAAGTTGCCAATCTCCTTGAGTAATTTTATCTTCGAAAATAAGTGAAACTCTCTCTTCTTCAGGTAAATAATTAATTGAAGCCTCAATATGTTCACCTGAGTCATTTTCTATAAAAGCATTTTCTATTTCAATTCCTAGTGAGTGAAGTTGTAATTCTTTTGTTTCATCAACTATTTCCAAGAAAACAACTTCTTTGCCCGTGTAGCTAAATTCATCTAAGTTAATATCTAGATTGATTTCGTATCTGTGAGGTATTGCTATTTTTGGTAGTCTAATGTTTTCATTCATTTAAAAATATTAGTAAGAATTTAAATCAATCCCAGTCCAGGTGGATAAATTCGTCAGAATTTTTAAATTGCACTTGATGCGCACCGAAATAATCTCTTTGAGCTTGAATTAAAGCAGAGGGATTAAATGTACTTGATGTTCCTACGAACCAGTTGTATGAAGAATTTATAACAGGAATTGAGATACCGCTATCAATGCACGATTTGATTACTTCTTTTGCATCACTGAGATTATTCTGCAATAGATCTTGAATAGAAGAGGTTGTAGTAACAGGGTTCAACAGCTTTGCATTACCCAATTCATTTAGAAGGTCAGATCTAATAATGCAACCAGCTGACCAATTCTGCAAGACCTCTTTCAAATCTATATCTAATTGCTCTTTGTTACTCACATGCTGGATAAAGAGCAAACCTTGAATCATTGTTGCTAGTCTTGCAAAATATATTGCATTGTTTAAAGATTCAGAAGAAATATCTATTAACTGTCCATCAATATTTTTTGACCATAAGTTTTCATAGTTACTCTCTACTCTTGCATTGAATGCTTCAAAGACACTAGGCAATGGAAAACCATAGTTAAGTGATGTCTCAACAGTTAGTTTGCCTGTTCCTTTATGATTTGCAGTAGATTGTATTTGATCAAGTAAATACCCTGAATCGTTTTTCTTTAATAAAATTTCTGAAGTTATTTCAATTAAGTATGAAGATCTGTTTTGTTTAGAAAATTCCTTGAAAAACTCACTTATCTCAATATTGGTATAGTTTGCTCTTTTTAAAATATGGTAAGCCTCAGTAATAATTTGCATTTCAGCATACTCAATACCGTTATGAAGCATTTTAATAAAATGGCCAGTTCCATAACCTTTATAAAATCCAACACTTAGTGAGTTTTCATATCTCGCAGCTATTGAAGATAAAGAATTTTTTAATTCATTATTAATTGATTTCTCTGAACCAATCATTAAGGCCGGGCCATTTCTTGCACCCTCTTCTCCTCCCGAAACACCCATTCCTATAAAATCTATCTCTTTCTCAGCACACAGAGAACCCAGTCTGTTGCTGTCAAGATAGTATGCATTACCTCCGTCAATCAATATGTCATTTGGTTCGAGATAGTTAATTACTTTTTTTGCCATATCGAATGTTGGTTTACCAGACGGAATTAGCATAAGAATTTTTCTTGGTTTTGGTAAAGATTCCATAAAATTCTCAAGGTCAGTAGAACCAGTAATGTTCCCATGAGAGTCTTTCTCTTTAAGAGTATTAATCTTATCTTCAGATTGATTAAATACGTGAACAGACGTGCCCTTTTCAGAAAAATTAAGAGCAATATTGCTACCCATTACCCCAATACCAATTAAACCAATAGATTTAGTCATGATAAAAGTTTAACAACATCTTTTTGAAGCAGATTTTCTAGGTAATAATTTCTAATTTCTACAATTACTTCTAACCCCTCTTCAACATTTTTAACACTTACGATAGAAGAATACTTGTGTAGTTGATCCAAGTCCTTAGGCGATATTATAAGCGAAACTTCATTTAGATCACCAAAGACATTTGTTGTAATCTCAGAAATTAATTTTTCAATATTCGTCCCTTTTGTTGATGATACAAATATTGCATCTGGATATTTTTCCGTTAAATAATTTAAAGACGCCTTGTCAATTCTATCTATTTTGTTAAAAACCAATATTTCAGGCACATCTGCTTCAATCTGGTCTAGTATTTCATGTACAGTATTTATGTGCATTTCGGGCATTGCAGATGCTGCGTCAACAACATGAATTAATAAATTTGCTTCTTTAACAACTGTAAGTGTTGATTTAAAAGATTCGATCAATGTTGTTGGAAGATTTTGAATAAACCCAACTGTATCCGAGAGTATTATGTGTTCATTTATTCCATCAATTTTTAACTCTCTTTGTAAAGAATCAACAGTTGCAAATAACTCATTAGCTACATATGTTTTCGAAGACGTAATTTTTTCTAGCATGGTAGATTTTCCTGCATTCGTATAACCAACAATTGACACAAGGGGTGTATTATTTTTCTTTCTAAAGCTAGATTGCACTTCTCTTTGTTTACTAACTTTTTTAATTTCCCTTTTTAATTTATTAATTCTGTTATCAATTAATCTATTGTCTGTTTCAAGCTTTGTTTCACCAGGTCCTCTTGTTCCTATACCACCGCCCTGCTGATTCAAAGTTTTACCTAAGCCAGCTAAACGTGGTTTTAAGTAAATTGATAAAGCTAATTCAACTTGTAAGCTGGCTTCCTTTGACTGAGCATGAAGTGCAAATATATCAAGGATAAGACCAGTCCTGTCTACCACATCACACTTGAATAAAGCTCTCAATTCTTTTTGTTGATTTGGAGTTAATTCGCAATCAAATAAAACCACATCAATATCATTTGCATCTGAGATATCTACCAATTCTTTTATAGAACCTTTACCAATAAAAGTTTTAGGATCAATTTTTTCAACCCTTTTTGTCTGGATTATTTTTGGATTTGATCCAGCAGTTTTTACTAAATTAACAAGCTCTTTAAGAGACTCTTCCTTGTCAGCTCTTATTTCATTTTTTAAGACTATTCCAATTAATAATGCTTTTTGAGTAGTGACAAAGATATCTCTATCAGATACTGTTAGAAGCCTTCTGTCTGATTGGTTTGGATTATTTCTTTGATTCAATTATTTCATTATAGGTAATTGGCCATTTTCAGAAGATTTTGAAAGCTCTTCTTCAGCAATAATTTGAGATTCTCTAACAGCTAAAACTACTTTTCCAGTTGGAGGCCAGATAAATTTCCATGCACCACTAGCTACAGCCCAGAACTGCTGTCCTGTATCAACATCAATAAGAGGAAGTGCTTCTGAAGTTTTTTCACTACCAGCTGGTACAAGAAGCCCTGACTTAGTAATTGTCTCTTCTTTTAAGTGACCAACTCTCCAACCTGGAGAAACCTTGAATCCAGCAGGTGCTTCTTGCACCTCATCTAATAAGCTTTTTTCTTCTGCCATTTTTCTATATTAAACATGTATATCTTATAAAGTAGCGGAGGTGGACAGGAATCGAACCTGCCAAAGACTTTTACACCTTTCAACAGTTTTGAAGACTGTGGAGCCCACCAGGCGCTCATTCACCTCCGTACTTAAGACTAGTTATATAAAAAAAATTATATTGAATAGAATTAAAGTAATGAATAATTTTCAAATAGAATTTAAAAGACTTAAAGCGGATAGGGGCTTAAGTAATAAACAGATTGCTTCTTTTACAGGGGTAAAAGTAAAAGATGTTAAGCAATGGGAAGCTGGAACGAGTTTTCCTACGGATAAAAAAATTATTAATGCTCTTGAAGGATTGTTAGGTACCGAAATAACACATACGCTTGATGGGTTCTCAACGGAACAATTAAAAGAAGTAGGTTCATTATTAACTGAAGAAAGTCTCTTCTCAATAAAAAATGATGATGTGCAAATTAAACAAACTAGAATAGATAAACTTCGAAATACCTTCCAAAGAAAAGAATCAACACTTAATGATTTTGATTATGAATCAGTTGAGGTTTCTGAGGTAAAAGAAGAAACTTTAGAAGAATATCTTACAAAACCCCTACAAACTACTAACCTCCTTGAGTTTTCCGATGAAGAGCCATATATATATGATCAAAAACAAATTGGTTTTTATTTCACTCGAAATCTCAAAACAACAGCTTTGCTTCTGGTGCTTTGTATTGTTATTTATAATTCATTCTCCTTATTTTGGGATTCACTTAGAACATTTTTAGATAATTTACTGTGAAAGTCGAGTCTTACGCAAAAGCAGGTCTTTTATTATCAATAGCTTCAATTTTGGCTGGTGCATTTGTTAGGGCTACCGGGTCTGGAGATGGATGTGGAGCTACTTGGCCTACATGTAAAGGAAAGATAATTCCTGCATTATCAGATACTTCAGAATTAATTGAATTTTCCCATCGTTCCGTAAGTGGAGTTTTATTAGTTGTTACTTTGATAATTTTTGCAAAAACTAGGAAATTTCAAAAAGACTCTTTGGTAAGAATAGTAACTAATTATCTTACTTTTTTCGTAATTTTTGAAGCGCTAATCGGAGCAGTAATTGTCATTTTTGAATGGGTAGGTCTTAATAGTTCACTCCCAAGAGTCATTGCAGTTCCAATTCATTTAGTAAACACTTTTGGTTTGCTAGGGAGTTATGCAATATTATATAAAATACTCCAAGATGATCTTCAGAACATAAAAAATATGTTCAACAAAAACTTTTTGTTAATTTCTTCTTTATTTCTTCTAAGTGGAGCAACTGGCTCAATCACTGCTTTAGCTGATGTCTTATTTCCAAGCACTTCATTTGTTGAAGGGTTTTTAGCAGATTTTGACAGAACATCCGAAGTGTTGACCAGATTAAGAATTTTACACCCGATTATTTCCTCAACACTATCGATAGTTTTATACGTTTATGCAACTGGGATTAGAAAAAAATATAATGTAGGCGTTAAACCATTACAAATATTAATAATTATTGCTGTATTTCTGGGAGTCATAAATGTTTTATCCAATATAGTTCTGCCTTTAAGCATATTGCACCTAGCAATTGCCGATTTTTTGTGGATTTCCTATATATATGTAAGCATTGATCTTTCAAAAAATAATTTATTTATCAATTCGCTTTAAATTAATTGCCGGTATATTATTCATCTCTGTAACTGAATAGCAAGAATAAAGGTCAAAATACTGATGGTGACTAAAACAATACCTTCAAAGCCAAAACCACAGGCTAAAGAAGCAGATTTTTCAAATGAAGACACTAGCTTAACTCCTGAACAGGAGAAAGCTGCTCGTGAAAAAGCAAAATCACTAACAAAAAAATTGGCTGATGATAAAGGAAAACTTACTACAGACCTAGTTAGCCAATATTTAACTGCGATTGGAAACTTTGACTTACTAACCGCAGAACAAGAAGTTGAATTAGCTCAGAAAATTGAATCTGGTGAAAAAGCTTCTGTAAAGTTGCAAAAGAAACAATTTAAAGATAAAAAAGGTGAAATACGTTTAAAAAGAGACAGAAAAAAAGGCGCCGAGGCCAAAGACGCTTTTCTTACCGCAAACCTAAGACTGGTTGTCGCTAATGCAAGAAGATATGCAAACACCTCAGGTATAGATTTTCTAGATTTAATCCAGGAAGGAAACCTTGGTTTAATACGTGCCGTTGAAAAGTTCGATTGGCGTAAAGGTTTTAAATTTTCAACTTACGCAACTTGGTGGATTAGACAGGCCATAACAAGAGCTATTGCTGATAAATCAAGAACTGTAAGAATTCCTGTACACCTACATGACACAATGGCTGCAGTGCGTGCGGCACAAGCTCAACTCAAAGCTGAATTGGGTAGAGATCCAAAACCACAAGAGATTGCTAAAGAAGCAGGTGTAGGGGTTGATAAAGTTGAACTAGCTTTAAGTGTTGCTGATACAGTTTCTTTAGAACAACCTGTCGGTGAAGACGGTGCACAGCTTGGTGATTTTATCCAAGATGAAGATGCTAGTGATCCTTCATTAATTGTTCAGGATTTAGATGTAGCGGAAAGCCTTAGAGATAGTATTAGTAGGCTTCCTGAAAGAGAAGGAAGAATATTAGCTTTGAGATATGGATTTTATGATGGTGTTCCAAGAACGCTTGAAGAAATAGGTGAAGAATTTGATCTAACACGTGAAAGAATAAGACAGTTAGAAAAGTTAGCTCTTTGTAGACTTCGCCATCCATCTTTTGGGATTAGAGAACAAGACTTAGTGTAATTTTTCAATAAATTTTTCTAAATCCCCCACGTTTTCATAATATTCTAAAAAATTGTTACTTAGCTCCATATCTTCAGGCATATTGTCAATAATGTCTTTCCAGTAGTCTTTTTTCAAAAAAATTGGTATAACGTCTTTATCATTACTTATGTTATATAAGTAATTTGTATTCCACGCAACAATAAGCTCTGTTAAAGTTCCTATTTTTCCAGGGAGAACAATAATAGCTTTAGAATTTTCAAGCAAGTGGTGGATTCTATCAGACAAACTTTCTGTTTGTATTTCTTTGCTAATATACTCGTTTGCCTTAACTTCAAAACTATCTTTACTCATATTAGAAAATAATGAAGGGACAGTCACTCCAATTACATTTACACCATGCTTACTAGCGCCTTTTGAAATTGCTTCCATTGTCCCTTGGTATCCTCCAGTAGCAACATTGTGGCCTAGCTTCCCAAGCATGTTGCCAATGTTTTCTGCAAATATGTACTCCTGGTCACCCTTGACACATCTTGATGAGCCAAAAACTGTTACGTGTTTCATACAATAAGATTACAAACAATGTACCTTATACCTGTGTAAAATGAATTAAAAATGTTTTCAGAAATTAACTTAAGTATCGATTCAGCAATAAGCAGTGGTGCAAAATATGCTGATGCTCGTATTCTAATTTCTAAATCTAGAAATATTGCTGCAAAAAATGGCGAAATTGAAAATTTCAATGAAAATGAAAAAATTGGAATTGGTATAAGAGCTTTAGTAGGTTCTTCCTGGGGCTTTTACTCTACATATGATTTATCTGTTGAATCTTTAAAACAAGCGGGAAAGAAGTCTTTTGAAATAGCCAAAGCATCTTCAATGGTTGCAGGAGAAGAATTGCCATTTGCTGATGTACCAGTAGTTGAAGATAGCTACACAACCCCTCATAATGAGAATCCATTTTCAGTCTCTAGTTCAGAACAAATTGATCTCTTACTTTCGTCTACTGAAAAAATGAAAAAACTTGGTAGCTCAAGGGCCTTTGGAAGATTAGATTTCTGGGATACAGAAAAGTGGTTTGCTTCAAGTCAGGGGCACAAAATATATCAAAATATTATTGAATCCGGAGGAGGAATATCTTCATTATCAGTAGGCGATGGTGAAACCCAAATAAGGTCATACCCGCAATCTTTTGGTGAATATAGAACTGGTGGCTGGGAAGTAATAAAAAGTTTTGAATTTGAAAGTCATTTAGATAGATTAGCTGAGGAATCCCAAAGGCTTTTGGTAGCTCCTCAATGTCCCCAAGGAACGATGGACTTAATCCTTGAGGGTAGCCAGCTTGCTTTACAAATTCATGAATCTGTAGGGCACGCTATTGAGCTTGACAGAATTTTAGGTTGGGAAGCAGCTTATGCCGGAACCTCTCATTTAGATCTAAAAAAATTAAATAAGCACAAATATGGTTCAGAATTAATGAACATAGTTGCTGACGCTACACTTCCTGGAGCGCTTGCAACATTTAAATACGATGACGAAGGAACTCCTGCCCAAAGGGTTGATATTGTAAAAGAAGGAATTTGGACCGGAGTTTTGTCAGGTAGAGATAGTGCTGCTGTTGCAGGAGTTCCTCCGGGTGGCATGGTTCGTGCAGATGGTTTTGGAAGATTACCCATGGTAAGGATGACAAATGTTGGCTTGCTACCTGGTGACTCATCCTTAGATGAAATTATAGAAGCTACAGATGAGGGAATATACATGGAAACTAACCGTTCTTGGTCCATTGATGACCTAAGATTAAATTTTCAATTTGGATGTGAAGTTGGTTGGTTAGTTAAAAATGGAAAAATAATTGATATGGTAAAGAATCCGACCTATACGGGAATTACACCTGAGTTTTGGGGAAATATGGATATGTTGTCAGGTGAGGAAGAATGGGTATTTTGGGGAACTCCAAACTGTGGCAAAGGACAACCAAGCCAAATTGGACATACTGGACACCCAGCTTCTCCAGCAAGATTTAAAAATACGCGTATTGGAGTTCGTGGATGAAAATTTGGGAAGACCTACTTCAAGATATTGAAAAAAATATTCCTTCTGATACAGAATGTGAATTAAAAATGATGCACTCAAAAAGTGCATTAACTAGGTTTGCTAATTCTCAAATTCATCAAAATGTGGATGAAGAATCTGCCGACGTATTTTTGACATTACACAATGATTCTAAAACTGTAACTATGTCAACTAATCTAACAGCATTAAAAAATCCAAAGGAATTTGTTTCTAAAGCTATGGACTCTTTAAGTAAAAGTCCAATAGATAAAGGTTGGGCTGGCCTTCCTGATGCCACCCAATCCTATAATGGTCTAACCAAGCTGATTGAATCATCACCCGAGGAAAGAGCTAATAAGGTTCGAGAATTTGTTTCTGAGGGAAAACAAATGAACGCAGCAGGATACTGTTCTAGCTATATAAATAATTACTTTGTATGGAACACTAATGGGTTAAATTCTTCTGATTCATCTAGCAGCGCATTCATTGATGGAATATTTAGGACAGAATCATCAGCCGGATCTTCTCACAGGGGAGGAATAACATTATCAGACATAGAAGCTGAACGTGCTGGTAGTGAAGCAGCAAAACTAGCAAAAGACAGTGAGAACCCAGAGGACATAGAACCGGGAAACTATGAAGTAATTCTTGGTCACGAAGCAGTTAGCACTATATTGGTTTTTCTTGGTGTTTACGGTTTTAATGCAAAAAGCAAAATTGATGGTATGAGTCCAATAAACATTGATGAAAACCAGTTTGATAGCCAAATAAACATTTTTGACACTCCTGAAGATAATGAATCAATTGGGTTTAAAATTGATGCGTCCGGATCAAAGAAAAAAAACTTAGAAGTTGTTAAAGATGGAGTTTCAAAATCTTATTTTCATACTAGGCGAACTGCTAAGGAATTAAGTGCTGAAAATACTTTTCATGAATTGTTTGGTTGGGGAGAAAATTTTGGCGGAATAGGTACAAATATTAAACTTTCGGAGGGTAATGTTTCACAAGAAGAAATGATAAAAAGTGTTAAAAAGGGTATTTACATAAATGAGTTTTGGTACTGCAGGGTTTTAGATCCAATCACCCAAGTTGTAACTGGGTTAAATAGAAATGGATCTTTTTTGATTGAAAATGGAAAGATAGTTAAACCTATTGGTAGATTAAGATTTACACAAAGCTTTATGGCTTCACTTGCACCTGGAAATGTTTTATCTATTGGGGATAGGTCTAGATATGCAGATTCAGAATTTGGAGAAGGCATGTTAAAAGTACCAGCCATACATTTAAAAAACTTTAATTTTACAGGTGGAGTTTCTGGATAATAAATCATATTTTGATGGTGATAAACCACTGATTATTCCTCATCGTGGAGGGTCAAATATAGTTCCTGAGAATACACTTCATGGTCTTGAGCTAGCAATTAAAGAAGGATTTTCGCATTTTGAAACTGACTTACGTATGTCTAAAGATGGTGAAATATTTCTTCATCATGATGAAACTTTTGACAGAACGACAAATATATCTGGAAAAGTACAAGACTTTAATTGGAGTGAAATTTCTAAAATTAATGCTGGTTATAAGTTTTATGAAAAAAGTCAACAAAAAGATAAAACAACTAATTTTGTTAGGTTAGTTGATGCCTTAAAAATGAGTGAAAAGTTAAAATTTAATCTTGATCTAAAGCAAACGGGAATGGCAAAAAAGGTTGTAGAAATAATAAACTCACTAAATGCAAAAGAAAGAGTATTAGTTTCTTCATTTAGCCCGAAAAGATTAGACGAGTTTTTAAATGTAAGTAAGGGAGAAATATTAACCTCCGGAACTTTTCGAGAAAATGCTATTGCACGATTTTTACCTTTACAAAAAAGAAATTTTAAGGTTCAAGCTCTCCAAGCCCCATTTAAGTGGAGGGGGATACAAGTTTATTCAAAAAAACTAGTGGATTTTTGTAAATTAAATAATCTTCAATTACATGTATGGACTGTAAATTCAATAGAAAATTTTAAGACTTGTTTAGAAATTGGATGCGATGGTGTCATTACCGATGAACCAATTTTATTTCGTAATTATTTAAATAAATAAAAAAATATTTAGATAGTATTTAGCTTTATAAAATCTTCAGCTTTTTTAAAAATGTGATTTTTTCTTTCTGGATTAAGACGATCAAGCGATCTTGTTAGCAGCGCAAGTCTTGGATTATTTTCATAAAACTTTCTATTCTTTTCTGTAAATTTCCAATACAAACCATCAAGAGTGTCACACCAATCACCTTTTTTGTAGTTACTCATTTTCAGAATATAGTTTGAACCACATGTATATGGTTTTGTAGACATCATTCCTCCATCAGCATATGTAGCCATCCCGAAAACATTCGGAACCATAACCCAATCTGAAGAGTCTATATACATTTCCATAAACCATTTATAGATTTCTTTAGGGTCTACTCCACATAAATTCATAATATTACTTATAACCATTAACCGTGGAATGTGGTGTATGTAGCCATCTTTGAGGGTAGTTTTTATACAGTCATCAAGCGGATCAACGCCAGTTGTTCCGTCGTACCATGATGAAGTTAGTTTTTTTGAATGCTTCCAGTAATTACTTTTTGATTGTAAAGCACCTTCTTCATGATAGATTCCCCTAATAAATTCTCTCCAACCAATTATTTGCCTAACAAACCCCTCCACTGAGTTCATAGGCACATTATTTTTTTCAGCATACTGTAAGGTTTTTTTTATAACTTTATCAGGCGTTAAAAGACCTATATTTAAAAAGGGGCTTATGCAGCTATGAAAAAGAAAATTCTTCTCTTCTAGCATTGCGTCTTCATAAATTCCAAAGTTTTCAAAACGAACTTTAAGAAAATTATCAAGCTGTTTTTCGGCTCCAGCCCTGTTTACAGGAAACCAAGTGTTTTCTAAATCACCTGGATGATCATCAAAATTGTTAATAATAAGTTTTTTAATTTCTTCATCATATTTTGATTTTTTTAAAACAATCATTTCAGGTGGTTCTACATTTTTTGGTATTTTTTTTCTATTATCTTCGTCAAATGACCATTTTCCACCGACTGGCTTTCCATTTTCATTCATTAAAATATCTAAATTTTTCCTAGCTTTTTGATAAAAGGAAGACATCCTATAAACTTTCTTACCTTTTGCCATAGAAACAAATTCATTTCTTTTAAATATAAACATTGGTGATTGGAAAATATTTACTGTTACATTGGCAGTTTTTAATGCTTTAAGAAACTCTTCTTCAAAAGCTTTATCTTCTATTTCAAAAATATTGATTACAGATAAATTTTTCTTTTTTAGGAATTTAATTAGAGAGTCGACATAACTTTCTCCTTTTTTACGACTTGAAAGCTCAAGGTAATTTACAGATATAGATTCATTTTCCAGTTCATCTCTATATTCACGCATACCAGCAAGAAACAAATAAAGCTTTAGTTTATGATGTTTAAAATATGTACAAAGACCAAAGTCTTCAGCCATAAACACTTCATTGCAGCCATTTTTTTTCAGAATTTTTGGATTAAATAGCTGACTTCCAAGTATTACAAAAAATTTACTTCCCATCTTAACCAAGAATAGTTTACCATTGTAATGTAGAAGCTATAATTCTGCGGGTCTTGAAGGGGGAAAATGCATCAAGAAATATTAGACAGTGGTTTTATACCAAACCAAATATGTGAAAAGCTACCAGCAAGCTTTGATGATATTGAAAACCTTGCAAGCGAACTTCCAAAAGTACTTGCTAATGAACAAATTGTCGAAAGAGTACAACAATTAGGGCAAGAAAAAGATATCAGCAATCTAAATAACAGTGAATTGGAAAGGGCGATGCTACTGTATTCCTACGTAGGTCACGCATATATGTGGGGAAAAAAACATGTTGAAAATACAATCCCTAAAGAGCTTGCTACAACATGGTTTGCTATATCTGAAAAATTAGAAAGACCACCAATTCTTTCCTATGCATCGTACGCCTTAAATAATTGGAAAATGCTAGATGATACAAAGCCTTTTGATCTAGAAAATATTGTAATCATGCAAAATTTCTTGGGGGGAGTAGATGAAGATTGGTTTATTATGATTCATGTTGCTATTGAGTATGAAGCAAAAGTTATACTTTCAAATTTAAAATCATATTTTCTTGATGGAAACTTGGACAAATCATTATTAGAAAAATCTTTAGAGAGTATTAAAAAAATCAACTCAATTATGAATCGAATGCCTGAAAAATGTGATCCATTTATTTACTACAATCGGGTGAGACCATACATCTTTGGTTGGAAAAATAACCCTGCTACACCAGAGGGTGTAATTTATGAGGGTATTGAAGATTACAATGGAGAACCCCAATTGTTCAGAGGCGAAACAGGAGCACAAAGTTCAATTGTTCCCGCACTCGATGCTCTTCTTGGCGTCACGCATTCCAATGATCCACTAAGAGAATACTTGGATGAGATGAGATTGTATATGCCTAAAGAACATAGAGAATTACTCAATGGTCTAGATGAATGGTCAGAAAATAAAAGAAAGAATTTAAGCATAGATGATAAATCCAAGCTGATAATTAATAAAATCATAAATGAAGTCCATACTTTTAGAGATAAGCATTTGGAATATGCGAGAGTTTATATTTTTGAACAGTCTCTCACAAATAATTCAAACTCAAATATTGTTGGAACAGGTGGTACACCTTTTATGAAGTATCTTGATAAGCACCTGCAAGAAACAGTTCCATCAAATGATTAAAAAGCTAGGTATACCAAAAGAAGTTAAACAGGACGAAGGCAGAGTTGCTTTAATTCCTGAACATATAACTCAATTTACTGGTTTAGCAGATATTTTTGTTGAAACTGAAGCCGGAGTTGGCTCTGGTTTTACTGATGAAGACTATAAACAAGCTGGAGTAAAAATTGTGTCTTCAGCAGAAGAACTTTATGGAACCGCACAAATAATTTGTAAAGTCAAAGAACCTCAACCTGAAGAGTTTGAACTCTTAAATTCTGACCATGTACTATTTGGTTATCTTCATCTTGCATCAAATCTTTCACTTACAAAAATACTATTAGAAAAAAAATTAACAGGGATTGCTACTGAAATGATTATGAGCGGGAAAGAGTATCCACTGCTAATTCCTATGTCAAAAATTGCTGGCAATCTAGCAATTCAGAAAGGTATGCAATTTTTAGAATACTCTTCAAAAGGAAAAGGACTGCTTCTTTCATCAATATCTGGTGAAAAAAATTCAAAAGTCACTGTTATTGGTTGTGGTGAAGTTGGTAGAAGCTCAATTTATAAGTCTATTCAGATTGGTGCATCTGTTACTGCGATTGATATAAATGAAGATATTTTGAATGAGTTAAAGAATCAGTATGGAGAAAATATCACCACTTTAGTCAGCGGAAGTGAGTCAGCTACAAACGCAATTAGGTCTGCTGATTTAGTTGTAGGTGCAGTTTTGTTACCTGGAAGAAAGCCTCCAATTGTAATTACAGAAGAGGATATAAATTCGATGGAAAAAGGTTCAGTCATAGTAGATGTTGCTATTGATCAAGGTGGTTGTGTTGAAGGCGTTAAGCCTAATACTCATAGTGAACCTTTTGAAATAAGAAGTGGTGTGATCGTTTCTGCAATTGCAAACTTACCAGGCGCAGTTCCTAGAACCTCTTCTATTGAGTTATCTACAAATTTACAAAAATATGTTGATTATCTTTTAGTTGAAAATTGGTTTGATGAGTACAAAAATAACGAAAGCTTAAGTCCGTCACTACAAATACACAATGGACTTTTGTTGTCAGAAGAGGTCGCAGACAGTTTAAGTTTAACTTTGTCTAAATTAGTTTAGGCATCCATTTTTTTCTAGATTTACTAAAGCTATCTATTTGATCCGTGTAGCCCAATGTAATATCAATTTTGTCTAAACCTTCAAGGATTCTTTTTTGAGAAAAATCATCTAAATCAAATGAAAATGTTATTTCCTCACATTGAACTGTTTTATTTTCTATAGAAATTTTGATGTTAGTACTTGGAGAAGTTTCAATTTTTGCAAAAAGCGCATCTACATTTTTTTGACTTGTCTCTATAGGTACAAGACCGATATTGATTGAATTTAATCTAAAAATATCAGCAAATTTAGTTGAAATTATCGCATCGAATCCCCAATCTTGTAGGCCCCAAGGTGCATGCTCTCTAGAAGAACCAGTTCCAAAATTATCTCCAGCAACTAAAACTTTTGACCCTTGATATGATTCATTGTTTAGAGGAAAATCAGGCTCTTTCTTCCAATCATAAAACAAGAACTCACCATAACCTGAGCGCTCAACACGCTTAAGAAATTGTTTGGGCATTATTTGATCAGTGTCAACATTAGACATATTAAGTGGAAGCATCGTTGAATCAATGGTGCTTAATTTCTTCATTTACAAGTTCCTAATATCAACAAATTTTCCATATAGAGCTGCTGCAGCTGCCATTTTTGGACTTACTAAGTGGGTTCGACCTCCCGCACCCTGCCTACCTTCATAGTTTCTATTTGATGTAGAGGCACATCTTTCACCGGGACTTAAAATGTCTGGATTCATTCCTAAACACATTGAGCAACCTGCTTCTCTCCAGTCAAAACCAGCTTCAATAAAGATTTTGTCTAACCCTTCTTCTTCCGCTTGTTTTTTTACAAGCGTTGACCCTGGAACAATCATTGCGCCAATTGTTTCCGAAACTTTTTTCCCTTTCACTACTTCTGCAGCTTCTCTTAAATCTTCGATTCTTCCATTTGTGCAGCTACCAATAAAAACTCTATCCAGTTGGATTTCACTAATTTTTTCTCCAGGCTTTAAATCCATATATTCCAAAGCTCTTGATGCCGCTTCTTTTTCAGATTCTTCATTGAAATCATCTGGATGAGGAATGCTATCATTTACAAAAATTACCTGTGAAGGATTTGTTCCCCATGATATAGATGGTTCAAGTTCGTCTGCGTTTATTGTTACAACTTTATCAAATTCAGCATCTTCATCAGAGTATAAATTTTCCCATTCAGTAACTGCATCATCCCAGTCAGAACCTTTCGGAGCATAATTTTTTTCTTTTAAGTAATTGAAAGTTATTTCATCTGGAGCAATCATTCCTGCACGTGCGCCACCTTCAATCGACATGTTGCAAATAGTCATTCTGTTTTCCATACTCATATTTTGTATAACATCACCTGCATATTCAATGACATGGCCAGCACCTCCACCAGTTCCAATTTTTCTGATTATTCCTAAAATTATATCTTTTGGCCCTACACCTTCAGATACATTTCCAATTACTTCAACTTTCATTGTTTTGGGTTTTTCCATTGCCAATGTTTGTGTAGCTAAAACATGTTCAACTTCTGAAGTTCCTATACCAAAAGCCAATGCTCCAAATGCTCCATGAGTTGCTGTATGACTATCACCACAAACAATTGTCATTCCTGGTTGTGTTATTCCTTGTTCTGGTCCTATCACATGTACGATTCCTTGACGTGGATCATTAATACCAAATAACGTAACTCCAAATTCCTTACAATTATTTTCTAAAGCTTCAATCTGGATTTTAGAAAGCGGATCTTTTATTCCGAGTAGCCTATTTGAAGTTGGGACACCATGGTCTACCGTTGCAAGAGTCATTTCAGGATGTTTAACTTTTCTACCAGCTAGCCTTAAGCTGTCAAATGCCTGAGGGGATGTTACTTCATGTACAAGATGTAAATCTATGAAGACTAAATTTGTACTCTCATCTATAGACGCAACTAAGTGTCTATCCCAGATTTTTTCAAATAATGTTTTTCCCATTTCAGATATAAATTATATAATTTTTTCTGCATTTAATCCATAGTGATGTTTTTTGTTTTATTGATTAATTTTTGAGATAAAAGTTTAGGTACGGTCAAAAAAAGAATAAACATGAATATTCCACAAATTAGAAAAGGAAATCTTAATGCAAATTCTCTGGAAAAAGAATTTTCCATTATTTTTACTACAAAACCACCAAATAAGGCACCCAGAGGGGTTAATCCAAGGGCTAGCAATCTATAAACACTGTTAACTCTACCCATTAATTTATCTGGAATTAGAGCCTGTCTTATTGATACCGCTTGAACATTCCAAAGAACACTTCCAAAGCTTGTAACTCCAAAAGCAGCAGCCACAACAAAAGAATTCGAAGTGATAAAAGGTACAAAGCCCCCTATTCCAAATAAAGCGATTGAAATTAGTAATGTTTTAGATTCTTCTAACCTTTTGTTAATTTTTTCAGCAAGAAGGCTTCCTACAAAACCTCCAACAGCTCCACCATATGCCAAAAAAGCAAATTGAACAGAATCCAACCCCAGTATCTCTTGACCAAATAAAATCATTATTGGAAACTGCATTGAACCAAAGAAGTTTGCAATTCCAGTATAAATTGCAAGACGACGAAGAAGAATTTGATTACTTAACCAACTAACCCCTTCCTTAATTAGATTAATTGTTTTTTGGTTGTCAATATCCTTTTTGGGTCTATCAAAATCACCTTTTATTGCAGTAATAAAGAAAACAGACAAAAGCAATAGAACTGTATCGAAAATAAACGGGGTAACTAAACTAAGACCAATTAAAAAACCTGCAATTGGTGCGCCTAGAAAATTATTCGCAACCAACTCAATACCAAACAGTCTTCCATTTGATTTAGGTAAATCATCTTTTGAAACAACTTGAGGTAAAAAAGATTGGGCAGCGTTATCTCTTGTAACCTCGAGCATTCCAAAAATAAATGCACCAATATAGAAAGCTGTTATTAATAAGAATTTTCTGTTGAACTCTGGCTCAACAATCGGCACATTTTTTGGAATGAAATCTAAGTTAAAATAAATAAGAAATATAAATGACGAAGTAAGTAGCACTTGAAAAATTCTTGAAAAAATTAAGATACTTTTTCTATTGAACTTATCTGCAATTACACCTGCAAACAAAACAAATATCAACTGTGGAAGTGTTACTAAAACTGTCATTAAAGAAATTAATAATGGATCTCGAGTTATTAGTGTAAAAAGCCAAGGGTATGCAAAACCAGCTATTCCATCAGCTAAATTACTAAATGCCGAAGCAGTTAAAAGTAAATTAAAATTTTTTTTTGATTCTTTTTTCATTTTTTAATTTATTATCATTTAATCTCTGCTCATTTAGAATAAAACATCATGGAAACAATAATTGAAAAGTTTTTAGAAATTGCGATTATATTAGTTGCTGCCAAATTTGGAGCAGAATTAATGAGAAGAATTAACCAACCTGCAGTAATAGGAGAGTTGGTTATTGGAATTATTATTGGTTATTACGGTCTAGGGCTTCTTCCACATTTTGAATCTGGAGATGTCGTATCAACATTAGCGGAGATTGGTGTAGTCCTTTTGTTGTTTGAAGTAGGACTAGAAACCAATTTAGACGAGTTTATAGAACTGGGCTCAACGTCTCTTCTTGTAGCGCTGATAGGTGTTGTCGCACCATTTGCTTTAGGTTTTGGGTCAATCTATGCACTAAATTTAGGTGGAGAAGATCAGTTCGGAGTAGCTTTATTCGTTGGTGCAGCAATGACAGCTACCTCAGTAGGTATTACTGCAAGAGTGTTTGGAGATTTAGGTGCTTTAAAATCAAGAGAAGCAAAAACAATTATTGGAGCAGCGGTTGTAGATGATATTTTAGGCTTACTAATTCTCACTGTTGTTGCAGGAGTTTTGGGAAGCTCAGGAGATTTCTCATTAGTAGACCTTGGAGTTATCAGTGCAAAGGCAATAGGTTTTTTATTAGCAGTAGTACTTGTTGGAAGAAAACTTTCAAAACCAATATTTAATTTTTTCGTAAAAATACCATCACCCGGAACATTTGTAACTGGTAGTTTTATATTTGCAATGTTGCTCGGTGCAGCTGCTCATTTTGTAGGACTTCACCCAATAGTTGGAGCCTTTGCGGGAGGAGTGGTCGCTGGTGAATCTGGCATGACTCATAGAATCAGAGAAGAGATGAAACCTCTAAACTTTTTACTTGTTCCAATATTTTTTGTGTACATTGGTTCGGAAGTAAACATTCAAACTTTGGCTTCTCTTGATGTGTTTTTATATGGAATGTTGGTAAGCTTGCTCGCATTTGTTGGCAAATACGTTTCAGCGCTTGGGGCTATGGGCAAAGGCCTTAACACTTCTCTTATTGGTATTGGAATGTCACCAAGAGGCGAAGTTGGACTTATATTCGTTGCTGTTGCCACAACAACACTTTCAGATGTAATTTCTGGTGATATTATTTCAATAATTATATGGATGGTTATAGTCACTACTGTAATAGCTCCTATATTATTGAATAGAATACTACAAAAAGTACCATTATCAGAAAGAGATGATGACAGTAGGTTTGAATCACCTGTAGTTGAGTAGGAAAAATAGGCCAATAAATTAAATTTTTAGTATCATATTATGAGTCACATTAAGGGGGATATAAATGCTATTTAATTCTATGCTTGCAGCTGCCGCCGGCTTAATGCTTGCAGCTTTTTATGCAAATAAAGTTTTATCAATTAAAGTAACTGATTCTAGAGTAGAAGAGCTCTCTTCTGCCATTAGACAAGGCTCAATGGCTTTTTTAAAAAGAATGTATTCATGGATTAGTGTTTTTGTCGTAATTTTGGCTGTCTTGATTTCCTCTCTTACTGAATGGGGATATCCGTGGGGTTCTGTGGCATTTGTTGCAGGCGCTTTACTTTCTTCATTAGCAGGGTTTGTAGGTATGAGAATTGCAACTGCAGCAAATGGAAGAACTACAGAAGCTGCAAGGGACGGTGGCACTCTTAAAGCACTACCCGTAGCATTTAGAGGTGGAGCAGTTATGGGTTTCACAGTTGCAGGCTTGGGGTTGCTAGGAGTAGCTTTGGGATATTATTTATTTATTGAAGTTCTAGATCTTCCAAACGGATATGACGTATTAGCAGCAATAGGTCTTGGAGGTTCATCAATAGCTCTTTTTGCAAGAGTTGGTGGTGGAATTTATACAAAAGCAGCAGATGTAGGAGCAGACTTAGTAGGTAAGGTTGAAGCAGGAATACCTGAGGATGATCCAAGAAACCCCGCCACTATAGCTGACAACGTTGGTGACAATGTTGGTGACGTTGCAGGAATGGGTGCAGACCTCTTTGAAAGCTATGTCGGCTCACTTGTTGCTCCACTAGCTTATGCTGCAATTGTTTTTGCTGGACAAAGTGTACTTCCTTCTTTATTACTTTTTCCACTAGCCGTGGGAACAATAGGAATGGGAGCATCAATTCTCTCTTCATTTTTAGTTGTTCCAAAAGAAGGAAAGCTTGCACAAGCTCTTCATAGAGGTACATATAGTGCGGCAGTACTGACTGTTGTTGGTGTTTATTTTCTTAGTGACTTTATGTTCGCTGATTATGCAGAAAACCCAATAGGATTATTTTTCTCAGTCATCATTGGTCTTGGTGTCGGATTATTAGTAGGTCAAATTTCAGAGTGGTTTACATCTGATCATTATTCAATTGTTAAAAATATTGCAGATCAAGCAAAGACTGGTCCAGCGACGCTTGTGTTATCAGGTATATCTGAGGGTATGCGATCAGCAGCTTTTTCGGTAGTTGTAGTTGTTTTTGGAATTTATGGTGCTTACACAGCAGGTGACTGGGCATTGGGTGCTGATGGTGGTATCTATGGTATAGCTATTGCAGCAATTGGAGTTTTGTCAACATTAGGCATAACTGTAGCAGTAGATGCTTATGGTCCAATCGCTGATAATGCTGGCGGAATTGCTGAAATGGCACACCTACCTCCAGAAGTTAGAGAAGCGACTGATGAATTAGACTCTCTAGGAAATACAACAGCTGCAATCGCAAAAGGATTTGCAATTGGATCTGCAGCAGTTACCGCATTAGCTTTATTCTCAGCTTTTGTGCAAAGTGCGGGTATCGAAAAATTAGATATTACAGAGGTGGAAGTAACTTTAGGTTTATTTTTGGGAGGTATGTTCCCATTTTTGTTTGCCGCTATGACCATTAACGCAGTAGGAAGAGCAGCATTTAAAATGATTGAAGAAGTTAGACGACAGTTTAATGAAATCCCTGGTTTGAGAGAAGGAAAAGAAGGAGTTGTTCCTGACTACACAAAATGTGTAGACATAGCTACAACGGCGGCATTAAAAGAAATGCTTCTTCCAGGTGGCTTAGCTATTGCCCTTCCATTAATAATTGGTTTTTGGGACAAGGAAGCACTTGGAGGTTTCTTAGCTGGGTCGTTGGTTACTGGGTTTCTCTTGGCAATATTTATGGCAAACTCTGGTGGGGCTTGGGATAACGCAAAAAAATATATTGAAGCTGGAGGTGGAGCAGGAAAGGGTTCTGACGAACATAAAGCTGCTGTAATTGGAGATACAATAGGTGATCCATTTAAGGATACATCTGGTCCAGCAATGAATATTGTCATTAAGGTTATGACAATTGTAAGCCTTATATTTGCATCTGCTTTTTAAATTAATTGAAAACAGTTCATTTCATAAGGCATGGTGAAACTGAGCAGAATGCACTAAAAGTTTGGCAAGGACACACTGACACACCTTTAAATAAAAAAGGATTAGAACAAGCCAAATTATTATCTGAAAGGATAAACAGCAGAGTCACAAAAGTTTTCTCTTCTGATTTAAAAAGAGCATCTCAAACAGCCTCATTTTTGTCTAGTTCTTCAATCCTTAGAGACAATCTCAGAGAGATTAATGTCGGTGACTTTACAGGAAAGTCTGTAAAAGAAACCTACACTTCAAATCATGAAATTTTTCAATCTCTGCAAAATGACTCTTTTCAATTTCCTAATGGTGAGTCTGTACAAGAATTTAAAGACAGAGTTAAAAACGAGTTAGAATACATTTTTAATCAGACAGAAGAAGATTCAGAAACTGTTGTTGTTACACATGGATTTTTTATAGGCACTGCCATAGGTTTGACATTAGGGTTTAACACATATCCTTTTCCAATAGGAGATATTACAAATACTGCAATTTCAACAATTGTGAAAAGAGAAACAGTTACACAGGTAAATAAATTTAATGATTCAATTCATTTGAGCAAAGAGAATATAGACTTTCCAGCTAAATCTAAAGACGATGCACTAACCTTTATCAGACATGGACAGACTGATTCAAATTTAGAAGGCATTTGGCAAGGTCATATTGACAACCCTTTAAATGAAACGGGAATAAAAGAGGCAATTCTTTTAAAAGATTTATTTAAAAATTATGATTTTTATATTTCCTCTCCATACAAAAGAGCAAACCAAACCCTTTCCTTAATCACCGAAAACAATATTGAAATTTCTGACGAGTTAACCGAGATGGACCTTGGTCAATGGGAAGGCTTAACAACTTCTGAAATACTAAATAAGTATCAAGAAAACTTTATAGAAGCTTTATTTATAAATCATAAAACTAAATATGGCATTGATGGCGAGTCAATACATGAAGCAGGAAAAAGAGTTGAAAATCTTATAAACGGTCTTGAAAAGAAAAAGTTATTAATGGCAAGTCATGGAGGAACTATTAAATCAGCAATTACAAAATTAATAAAATCTCCGGATTCAAAAGCAGCATCAGCATTCACAATTCCAAATAATCTTGGAGTTTCTTGTTTGGTACCTAATGATAACAAATATTTTCTTTGGTCTTATAATGTAGGAAAAATAGGATATGAAAACATTAGTTATAACAAATGATTACTCACCAAAAAAAGGTGGTATTTCTACGTATATTAAATCTTTTAGTGAAAATTTAAATTTTGAGACCTTTATATATGCACCTAATTGGGCTGAAGGTGATAATGTAATCAAATCTAAATATAGTTTTATCTTTGCTGGAAACAGATTTGTACGTGAAATAAACGATATTGTTAATCAAAAAAATATAGAACTTATTTTACATGCTTCAAGCAACCCACAATTTTTATTAGTTAATCAACTTGAAAAATTAGGGAAAAAACAATACATGATTGTTCACGGAGCTGAATTTAATATAATCAATTCAATTCCTGTATTAAAAAAAATATTGAGAAGAAGTTTTAATGCGCTAGAAAAAATATTTACTGTTAGTTTCTTTACTGCAAGAAAACTAGAAGATATTTCCGAAACGGAAATTGTTTTAATAGGAGCTGGAGTAGAGCCAAACGAGCACACAAAAGATTACTCTACTAAAGATAACCTTACAGTTGGAGTTGCTAGTAGGTTTGTATCAAGAAAAAAAATTGATTGGGTAATAGATGCTTTGCATGAATTAAAGATGGACGGAGTTAATGTTGACCTGAAGATCTTTGGGTATGGAAAGTTAGAGAAATATTTAAAAAAATTAAGCCAAGTTTCATCGCCTAATATTGAATTTTATAGTGATGAAGAAGAACATTCTTTATCGAACTTTTATAAGGAACTTGATATATTCGTAATGCCAGCCAAATCTAGATTTTTTGGAAGAGAATTTGAAGGCCTAGGTCTTGTTTACTTGGAGGCAGGCAGTTTTGGCTTGCCTATATTAGTTGGCAGTTCTGGTGGAGCTTTTGAAACTATTATTCCAGGAAAGACCGGTTTCATTGTCGGTTCTAGACAAGACATATATGATGGCGTAAAGTATTTCAATGACAACCCTGAAGAGATTGAACAATTTGGTAAGCAATCAAAAGTTTTCGTTGAAGAAAACTTTTCCTGGGAAAAAACTACAAATAAGTTTACTTCAGAAATTTAGACTTCTACGCTATCTCCAAAGAGTGACATTATTGCCTCTTTTTCGATAGTTAAAGCATCTCGAGGATTTTCTAAAGGTTTATTCTTTTTCTCAATGAGGATTTTATTCACAAGATTATCTTTTGTAGCATCTTCTGGCTTCATTCTAAATCTTCCTCTATAGAAAACAATATCAAGAGATTTAGCTAAACCAACCAAATGTTCTTTAGATAATTTTTTGATATATTTTTCATCTAATAAATAGTGATTGTTTATCATTTCAATCATTTTATTTTTTGTTGCACTTTTTGGAATTTTAAGAATTTCTCCACCTAAATAGTTTGAAATAACTTTATTTTTTTCATCATCTAATAATTCTCTAAGTTCATCTTTCGATAAAGCTTGCAGCTCATCATTATCAAAAACAGTTCTATTTTTTTGTTTCATTGCATATCCACCATAGGGCCCAACAGCTGAAGAATAAGTCCAATCACCAACCTCAACTACTTTTCTTGGATTTTTTGCAGATAAAGAAAATCTTTCGATACATTGATCCTCAGTTAAAGTATCAGGATCTTCATCTTCAAATATTGGACCAATAAGGTTTTTGAATTTACACTTCTCTTGTCTAACTCCTTTTTGTTTTTCACCATGCTGAATATAAAAACCTCCATTAGGTCCTAGTTTTATGAGTATCGAAGCAGAACAAAGATTACATTTGGAGACTACACGTTCTTTTTTTAGACTTTCTTCTTGATGACTTTCTAATTCTTTGATGTATTCATTTTCTATTTCTTCAAGTGTAATTTCTGGTGGAAGCCCAACCTTAAAGTCATCATCTCTTAAGAGATAAGGGTAAGGAATTTTACCTTGTATTCTTCCTGTTTTAACGACGTATCTAGATTCAAATGGAAGATTAACAGTAGTAAGTAAAAGAGGGTCTTGTACACCATAATTTTCAACATGATTATTAATTGTATTAAATGAGTTTTCTAAAAATTCAATTTTGGCTTTTTCTGGATTACTACTTTCTAAGATTTTATCAAGATTATCTTCCATAGATTTTGAAAATTCATAATCAATATATTGATTAAAGTGTGGCTTCATGAAATTATTAATTAAAGCCATCGCTAAAATTCTAGGTTTCAAACTAGATTCAGCATTTATGAAAACAGATGTAATACTTTCAATAATGGAGACGTAGGTTGAAGGCCTTCCTATTCCAAGCTCTTCTAGTTTGTTAATTAGTGAAGTAGAGGAATATCTATTTGGTGGATTTGTAAATTTTTCTTCTTTTTCTGCAGAAACAATAGACACCTCATCATTTTCTTTTAAGTCTGGTAACTCTTGAGACTTTTCAGTTGCATCTTTTATTAAATCTCTATAGCCACCAAATGTCCATGTGGTTCCAGAGATGCTAAGTGTCAGAGAAGAATATTCAGGATCCGTAACTTCTATTTCAATTGTTTTAGTTATTCCCTGAGCGTCAGTCATTTGTGAGGCTACGGTGGTATTAAAAATTAATTTATACAACTTGTATTCATCGCTATCTTCTTTATGAGTTGATAGCAATTCTTCAGGTGTGATAAATTTATCTCCAGAGGGTCTTATTGCCTCATGAGCTGCTTGGGCATTTTTTGTATCACCATATAAATTTGGTTGAGGTGGAAGATGTTTGCTTGAAAAATTTTCAGAAATATAATCGCGGGAAGCTTTGATTGCATTATCAGAGAGCCTTATAGAGTCTGTCCTCATATATGTAATTAATCCCTCTTGATAAAGTCTTTGAGCAATGCCCATTGTTTTTTTAGGTTGAAAGCCTAAGTTGCTTCTCGCAGAAGTTTGCAAACTTGTAGTTTTAAAAGGTTTTGGTGGCTTTCCGCTTCTTGAAGATTCTTTTATATTTGAAATTTTTGCAATCGAATTAGTTAATATCTCTACTATTTTCTCAGCATCATTTTTATCAAGATACTTCTTGTCTTTATTTGTTTTTTCACCTTTGTCGTTAAAGTCAGCTGATGTTGCAATTCTCTTTTCACCAACTTTTTTTAAATTAGCATCAAAATTAACTTCACTACTTCCACAATTTGCTTTTATTTCAAAATATAAAGATTTAACAAATTTTAATCTTTCCTCTTCTCTTTCAACAACAAGCCTTATTGCTGGTCCTTGAACTCTACCTGTAGATATAAAAGCACCACCTAAATCTCTAACTTTTGGAGAAATTTCATAACCAATCATTCTGTCTAGGGTTCTTCTAGCTTCATATGATTTAAACTTACCTACATCAATTGTGTCAGGATTACTCATAGCTTTTGTCACTGCTGATTCAGTTATTTCATTAAATTTAATTCTTTTTGGCTCACCTTTAATTTCAAGTGCTTCTTTTAAATGGTAAGCAATTGCTTCACCCTCCCTGTCATCGTCAGTTGCTAAGTAAACTTCTGGAGCTGTATCCGCTATTTCTTTTAGTTCACTCACTATTTTTTTTCTGTCTTCAGGTATGACATATATGTTCTCAAAATTCCCAGGTTTAACTGCCCCCCATAAAATTTTCTTACTATCAAATTTAGAAGGTATAGATTTTGTATTTCTAGGAAGATCTCTTATATGGCCCACACTTGACTTAACTACATAGTCGGGGCCTAAAATTTTAGATATAGTTTTAACTTTTGTTGGTGACTCAACAATTACTAAAGGCTTTGACATGTTCTTATTGATAACACTATTTTGTTCATATGTACAGTATTTAAGAAAAAAAGTATTTTTAAATATTATTAGGATTAAAGAAAAGAAATGAAATCAGTAAAAATATTTTCAAGATCACCCTTTTCTATTTTGTGGTGGTCAGGCACCCTTTCTAGTTTTGGTGACTGGGCAACGCTTTTTGCATCTGTAGCGCTTGCTAGTTATTTGGGTACAACTGAAGGAAATTCTGAACTAACTGCTGTAGTACCTGTTGTAGCAAGAATAATTCCAGCATTCATGTCTTCATTTGCCGGCCTATTAGCGGATAGATTTAATAAAAAAAATGTAATGATTATTAGTGATTTAGTAAGGATGGTTGTTGTTTTAGGATTATTTTTTACCACAACTCTTTTTCAACTATTTCTAATAAACTTTATTGCTGAAATTTTTTCATTAATCAGACAACCTTCAAGAGAGGCAATTGTTCCGGAGTTAGTAGAAAATAATTACTTAGTTAAAGCAAATTCACTGTTTGTTGTCGGAACCTATGCTTCTCTTCCTATGGCATCTTTACTATTTGGATTTTTTTCTGATGCAAAGTTTATAGAATCAATAGTTTTATTCGGTAATGGCTGGAGTGGTTCAGTTGTATTTCTTCTAGATTCATTAACGTTTTTAATATCAACTATTTTATTATTTTCCTTAAAAACCAGTTCTCAAAGCGTTGGAACCACAACTCAAAACAATGCTCTTTCAGACATAAAAGAAGGAATAAATTATTTTTTTAAAAATAAAGAACTCAGGACTGTAACAACATCTATTTCTCTAAGTCTTATTGGCGCAGGGGCTTTATTTGTTTTGGGAAGCTCATACCTTACACAATCTCTCAAATTTACTCAGAGCTCATTTGGTTTCATGATTGCTTCATTTGGTTTTGGGATTGTGTTCACAATGGTAATTTTGAGTTATTTTGTAACCACTTTTAATAGGGTGTCTTTTTTTATAGGCATCAGCATGATTATCACAGGCCTTTCATTACTATTTGCCTTCAACTCTTATGAGTTTTCTACTATTTTATTTTTTATATTTATTTCTGGAATTGGTTCAGGTTCTGTTTATTTACTAACAATCAGTTATTTACAAAGCACAACTTCTGAAAATCTTCGAGGTAGAGTTTTTGGTAATTTTTATACAATTGGGAGATTATCTCTGTTGGTTTCAGTTTTCATTTCTGGTTTTGTCGCAAGCTTTGCAAATAACTACTTTGAGGTAGATGGAGTTTTATTGGTACTTAGATTAAGCTCCTGCTTTATATTATTTTCTGGATTCATGACTTTTATAAGAGGATATAAAAAAATTATTAGAGAATTTGGGTTTGAAAATTCAAATTTTAACAAGTTAAGATTAAATCTTGAGAGCGATGAGGATGAGCCATTATGAATTCTAATTACATAGCATTTGAAGGAATTGATGGATCTGGTAAAACTAGCATTATTGAAAATCTTTCTGATATCTTAAACTCTCAAAAAAAAGAACATACAATTGTGAGAGAACCTGGTGGGACATCCGTAGGAGAGGGTATTAGAGAGTTATTATTAAGTCACGACTATCAAGTAAACCCACTGGCTGAAGCACTATTGTTTTGTGCTCAAAGATCTCAGTTGATTGAAGAAGTAGTTCTCCCATCACTTAATAATGGGGTTGTGGTTTTGTCAGATAGAAGCGCGTATTCTTCTGTTGCTTATCAAGGAGAAGGAAGAGGTCTTGGATATGAAAAAATATATCAATTAAACGATATCTCAATACAATCCAACTGGCCTGAAAGAGTTGTTCTTCTTGATATAGATCCAGAAGTTTCACTTTCAAGACAACAAGTAGCAGATAGGATTGGAAGCGACAAAGTAGAATTTTTTCAAAAAGTGCGTAAAGGATATTTAAAACTTGCAGAAGAGTTTAAAGACAGCTTTTTAATTTTGAATGCAGAAAACAATATTGAAGTAAATGTAGAGGCCATTTGTAACTGGTTAGAAATTGACAACAGTAAATAAAAAATTAATACAAGAAGTAAAATCACCATTTCACTCATATTTGTTATTTTCGAATTTTTCATCTGAGTTGGTTAAACAAGCAAAAATGTTTGCAATGTTATTAGCTTTTGATTCAAAAGATTATGCTGAACACCCTGATATCAACATTATAGATTCTGAAAATATAAACACTTTAGGGGTTGAAGATATAAGAGATGTTATTAATAAAGATAGTCTCTCACCTATTGAGGGTAGATATAAAGTAGTAATATTTCCTCCCGTAAAGTCATTAACCGAAGAAGCATCAAATGCATTACTTAAAACTATCGAAGAGCCTTCAAGTAGAAGTATTTTTATAATTTTATCTTCAGGTAAGTTTTGGTCACATGCTAGAGACGATTCGCAAAACACAATTTTATCTACGATAAAAAGTAGATGTAGAACAATATTTCTTGAATCTGAGAATGAAATTAAATTTGATTTTTCAACTTTAGATTTCGAAAAATTTTTAGATGGTACATATTTAAATTTGGATATAGAAAAGAACTTAGTTGAAAAATTACAAGAAGCTACACAGGATCTCAAGGAAATTAATGAAACTGAATCAGAAAGAATAAAACGCTACCAAATTTTTCTCAACACAATTAATGAGTTCGTTTCCAATTTTGACGAAACCAGAAACATAACTTCAAACTCTGTTTTAATAGAAAGTCTTACTTATTTAGGAAGTTCATTAATTACTCAGGAAAACCTTGATCAAGGTTACTATGATTTTATTCTAAAACTTGAAATTGCAATGCAGGAGATAAGTTCTGGCATGAGACCTCAAATAGTATTAAGCAATCTAACAATAAATTCAGGTTCGAATGAATAGAATTGTTTTACTTGGCACAGGTTGCCCTAGTCCAAGCCATATTCGCTACGGTCCAAGCACTTTAATCTTTACAGAAAAACACAAAATATTGATAGACGCTGGTTCTGGAGTAACACAAAGATTGAGCAACTTCGGGTTAGCTCCATCGGAAATAGATATCATTTTAATTACTCATCTTCACTCAGACCATATTGTCGACTTATATCAACTTTACATTTCAGGCTGGCACACTGGAAGAACTAAGCCATTTAAAATTGTTGGCCCAAAGGGTATAAAAAAGTTTTTTGATAAAACTGTTGAAGCATATTCAGATGAATTAAATCTAAGAGTTGACTGGGAGAAAAGACCTAACCATGAAGGTTTAGATATTGAGATTAGTGAAATTGAAAAAGAATTTGTTTACGAATCAATGGGTATAAAAATAACAAGCATAGAGGTACAACATCAGCCTGTTGAGCCAGCATATGGGTATCAAGTTTTTGTAGATGACAAAAAAATAACTTATTCAGGAGATACACGATACAGTATAAATTTGGAAGAAGCTTCAAAAGATGCAGATTATTTAATTCATGAGGTTTTTGTGAGTCTTAATTTTGATGATAAAAGAATGACACAAGATACATTAGTAAATGTAAAAGAGTATCATTCCACACCAGAAGATGTTGGAACTTTAGCTCAAGCAGCCAATGTAAAAAAGCTAATATTAAATCATTTCGTTCCGCCAGTATTTGATGAGGAAAGTCTAAAAGCTGAAATATCTCAGTATTACGATGGCGAAATAATTGTTGGTAATGATTTAGATGAGTTTATTTTATAATTTGATGAACAATCTTTCCAACCACTTTAATTAGTTGTAAAATACAAACATGGAAATACCTAAAGTTCCTGGTTTACCAATAATTGGCCACTCTATACCATTTCAAAGAAATGCGCTAAATTTTACAGCTGAAAAGCAGAAAAAATATGGAGATATATTTCAGATTTCATTGCTAAACGAAAATTTTATAGTTCTTTTGACTCCAGAAATTACAAAGGAAGTCTTTCTAGATAAAGATGACAACTTCTCTTCTAAAGAAGGGTGGGCTGTCACCCTTGGTCCAACATTTGAAAACGGACTTATGCTTCGAGACTTTGATGATCATAAATACCACCGAACCCTTCTTCAAGACTCTTTCAGGCATGATGCAATTCATAATTACCTGTCAATCATTCAACCAATTATTGATACCTGGGTAGAAAGCATAAAAACTAAAACAACCTTTAATTTGTATGAATCCATAAAACAATTAATGTTCGATATATCTTTGAGTTTATTTTTTCTAGATGTAAAAAACGATGAATCTCAAAAGCTAAACAATCTTTTTATGGATTCTATTGCATCTGCTACATCAGCTGTTCGATGGCCTCTTCCATTTACACAGTTGAAAAAGGGACTTAAGGCAAGAGAATATTTACTCGATTATTTTGAGTCAAAGTCACAAATGATTGATGAAGAAAGTAAAAAAACACTATTTGCAGAATTAGTTAACACAAACAAGGGAGATGCAGGGCTAAGTGATCATGAAATTGCAGAACATATGATTTTTTTACTACTTGCAGCTCATGACACAACGACCATAACACTTACCAATTCAATTTATAATCTCTCAAAAAATCCAGATTTTTTAAATAATCTTCGACAGGAAGCTTCAGAAGTTGATCCACTGGATATTTCGTCACTTAAAAATGGAAATTTCGCGGAATCAATTTTTCAAGAAGCAATCAGATACTACCCACCAGTGCCATTTTCAATAAGAAGAGTTATGAGAGATACAAAAATAGGAGGCTACAACGTAGACGGTGGTACTTATTTAACTATAAGTCCTTTGTTATTACACCATGATGAAAGGTATTGGGATAATCCATCAGTATTTGATCCGTATAGGTTTATAGATCCAACTTATACTAATAAGGCTTATTTCCCTTTTGCTGGTGGAGCGCACACTTGCATTGGAAAGTTTTTTGCTAGCTATATGTTTAAAAATGTAATTTATAAGTACGTTCAGAATGTTGAGAAGCCTTCTATTGACAAAAGTTTAAATATTAGACCTACTCCAATTCCTCACCCAATTGAGGACGTTAAAGTAACTATTTAAGACTCAATCATCTCCCACAAATGTAAACAAGCATGGGTTTTGTATGGACCCCATTTTTCCGCATAGTTTTCGAATTGTTTTTGAGTCGCATCTTTGTCAACCATTTTAAGCTGAATCATTGCTTGTCTTAAAGCAGCATCTCCATAGGAAAAAATATTCTTATTGCGAATGCAAAACATTTCAAACATATCAACACTCCAAGGACCTATTCCAAAAATTTTTAATAATGACTTTTCTCTTTCCACCTGAGTGAGATTAAAAAAATTCTTCATTGATTGCATTTCAAGCCAACTGATTACTGCTTTAATTGATTTAGCTTTGTTGAGGCTTAATCCTAAATTTTTAATTTGTATAACGCTAAGTTTTTCAAAGTTTTCTACTTTAAATTGTTTTTCGTTAAAATTTTCCAACATTTTTTCCTTAATACTCTTGGCAGCCAGGGTAGAGATGAATTGTGAAATAATTATGTCTACAAAAGTATCAAAAGGATCTTTTTTACTCTTGGAGAATTTTATGGGTCCATTGGTTTTAATTACTTTTGATAAAACTTTATCTCTTTTAATTAAAAATTTCTCTTCAAAGGTGAAATCATCATTCATTCAGTCAATATCTAGTTTCTTTAACTTCTTTAAATTTAAGAACAAATATATACTCACAAGCATTCCTACAGACACTAACCCTCTATATCCAATTAATAAATAAGAGAGTCCTAAGGTTGTGTGAGCTGTAAAACTTCCGAGGAACACATAAGAGTCGCTTCGTATATTTAAAGGTGTTTTAAATTTGATTGAAAATTTTGAAATAGCTGCACTGATTGCTACATAATTGAAGTTCCAACCTAATCCAAGCAAATAAAGACCTATTTTTAGTGCAAGTGGACCAGAATTAATAAATGTAGTCAAACAACTTATAAATAAAATTGCAGTTCCTACATAGGTAAAATTTTTGTATCCGTATTTGTCAACATAATTTCCTAATATAGGTGATAGCAAAAACATTCCAAGTGTGTGGTAACTAATAATTACTCCAACTAATTCAACTGTTTCACCAATATCTTGAACATGGAGGGGTGTTGCTGACATAATTACGACCATTGTGAAATGATTTAGAACTAGAAGAAGTGTCAAAATATTTCCATCTTTTTTTGATTCAATTGCTTTCTCTGCAACTTGTTCTACTTCTGCTGGCTCTCGAAGTGAACTGTTTGAAGTAGTAAACGTCAAAACTGATGCGGAGGCAAAAAGCATACCAACCATTGCGACTATATAGCCAACAATTAATTCAGAGTTAAATAAATTATCAAAATAATCAGAATAGACACTTACTAATCTTGGTCCAAAAACTGATCCAAACACAGAAAACCAAACTGCAAGGGATAATGCTGTAGCTTTAAATTTTTCACTTGCAACAAATGATGCAGCGTATCTTGATTGAAGTGTTGCAGATTGTCCAAATCCGAGTATTAGTGCGCCAATCATTAACAAAATAAAAGAGTCAACAATAAGACTGTAAAATAATACAACACTCCCAAGAGCACCTACAAAAAATGTCAAGGACAATGCAGCAAGTCTGGAATATTTTTTCGAAATTTTATAAAACATTTGAGTTCCAAGAAACGCACCACCTACACCTACAGCGTTTGGGAATCCAAGAAATAACGGATTGTTTGACACCTCTCTTGCAGCCAATACTGTTACAGTGATTGCAGCTATGAAACCAATCGATGAAAAACCAACTGATAGTAAAAGACCAAATATTTTTTTAGTATCAGTAATCATAGTTAAAGGTTAGCTAGAGAATTATTTAAAGTTTTCTTTGTCTTTTGATTGAAAAACATTTTATTTTAATTACCATATTTAATGCATAGAGAGAGGAATTCCTCAGCAACCTAGATGCCAACTAAGGTGCTTTTTGATGTGGTTATACAACAAAAAATGGCGTTCCAATCCTTGCGTTTTTTAACAAGGAGACTTAAATTGTCAAAATATGTAACTGCTGAAACAGTTTCCCCAGGACATCCTGACAAAATTGCAGACTTAATTTCTGATTATGTTTTAACAAAAGCTTTACAAAACAACAGTTCGTCAAGAGTTGCAGTGGAGACCTTTCTTACGGGAACAAAGAATGGTGGTCTAGTACTTGTAGGTGGAGAAATTAGTGAAATTGCAGAAATAACTACTGATGATGTTCTTACAATTGTTAAAGAAGCACTTAACAAAACTATAAAAACTAGCTTTGAAGATTTTGATTTAGACAATCTATCTATCTATAACGAATTAACACCACAATCTGAGGAAATTCGTGCAGCTGTTGAAGACGATAAGGACCAAGGTGCTGGAGATCAAGGAATAATGGTAGGGTTTGCAACTAACAAAACAAAATCGTTTATGCCACCAACATTTGATATGTCCAGAAATATACAAAAATCACTGTGGGATCTTCAAAATTCCGATGAGATGCTTGATCTTGATTCAAAAGTACAAGTAACTAGTGGAGGAGAAAAAACAAAAGTTGTAGTGTCTACACAACACAACAAAGCTATTGATATGGAGAAACTATTTCAAGAAGTTTCTGATATTGTTTCTAATAATGTTGAATCTGAATTTGAGTTAGATTTGAATCCATCAGGATCATTCATCAAAGGAGGTCCGGCTGGTGACACTGGACTAACTGGTCGAAAGATAGTTGTTGACTCTTATGGACCATCAGTACCAGTGGGTGGAGGGGCATTCTCCGGAAAAGACCCGAGTAAAGTTGATAGATCGGCTGCCTATGCTGCCAGACATTTAGCAAAAAATATTGTTGCACATAAATTAGCGGATGATTGCTTAGTAAGAGTTTCGTATGCAATAGGCAAAGCAGAGCCTTACGAGCTTTCAATAGAGACTTTCGGAACACTCAAAGTTGAACAGGGTAAATTGAATGATTTTGTTGACAAGTTTGATATGAAGCCCGGAGCCATTATTGAAAGATTAAATTTAACTAGTGTCAATTACAGAGAAGATACTTTATTTTCTCACTTCGGACATGCTGACAGGAATTGGGAAAAAATAGAAAGTATTTAGTCAAATTTAAATCATTTGATATAATTCAGGAAGCATAAAGAGAAGGTTAAGACCTCGGCAACCTGGATGACTATCCAAGGTGCTTGAAAATGTGGCAGAAATGCAACTAAGTAGTCAAACTCCTTCTCCAAATTAAAGGAGAAATAGTGAAATTTAATTCAAAGCTAATACATGCAGGTTGGGATTCAGATGCTGATGCAGAAGGTTCCATAACTGTTCCAATTTATAAAACAACAGCATATCAATTCAACAATACAGAACATGCTGCGAATTTATTTGGTTTAAAAGAGTTTGGAAATATATATTCCAGATTAGGAAATCCCACAGTTGGAGCACTTGAAGCAAGACTAACCGCACTAGAAGAGGGCGCTATGTGCGTAGCTCTTTCCTCAGGAACATCTGCAGTAATGTATTCACTTATAAATATTATGAGTCAGGGAGACAATTTTGTTACAGCCAACCAACTTTATGGTGGAACTTATACAATGTTTGACAATATTCTTCCTGAATACGGTATTGATTCAAAAAAAGTTGATATTACTGATTTAGCAGCAGTTGAAAATGCAATCGACGACAAAACTAGAGCAATATATTGTGAAACGATAACAAATCCAGGTTTAGTTGTTGCTGACATATCAGCTCTATCAGAGATAGCACATTCAAAAGGTATACCATTAATTGTTGATGCAACATTTACTACCTCAGCTATATTAAAGCCTTTTGAATATGGAGCGGACATTGTTGTTTATTCATTAACAAAATGGATGTCTGGCCACGGAAGGGTTATTGCTGGTGCAGTAATTGAAAACGGAGGTTTTGACTGGGGCAATGGAAACTTTCCATTATATGACAAGCCAGACACCAGTTACGGTGGCATGAGATGGGGTCATGACTTAGGTGATTTAGGAAATGTTGCTTATTCATTAAGGCTGAGAACAGTTCCTCTAAGAAATCTTGGAGCAAATATGGGCCCTGAAACTGCCTTTGAAGTCTTGAGTGGTCTTGAAACATTAAGTCTCAGAATGGAACGACACTGTGAAAACGCAATAAAAGCAGCAGAGTATTTATCTAGCCATGAACTAGTTGAATGGGTAAGGTTTCCAGGATTGAAAGGTGACCCTGCTTATGAGTTGTCAGAAAAATATCTCAAAGGCACAGGTGGAACAATGGTTGTGTTTGGAATTAAAGGTGGAAAAGATGCTGGTCAGAAGTTTATAGACAACCTTAAAATGTTTAGACACGTCGCAAATGTTGGAGATACTAGATCTTTAGCTATACATCCAGCTTCTACTACACACTCACAACTTGACGATGAGCAACTTGTTGCAGCTGGTTCACCACCTGAACTTGTTAGGTTATCAATAGGTATTGAAGATATTGAGGATATTATTGAAGACTTATCTCAAGCACTTGAAAGCGCAAACTAAAACTTCATTAACCTCGCGAAAAATACATTAGTAATTTTCTTGCACAAGAGTAAAAACTAACGTATATTTATAGAACACTATCGGAAAAGAAATCGCAAGATAGAAAAGAAGATAGAACAAAAAATCCCGAAGGGTCGCAAGATCAATCGGGATTTTTGCTTTTTACAAAAGTTTTTAATTAAAATTTAAATATGGAAATCTACCTAGTTGATGGTACTTACGAGCTATTCAGGGCACATTTTGGTTATCCAAGCAGGAAGACAAAACAGGGAAAAGAAGTAGGTGCATTAAAAGGATACATAAACCACTTGCAATCCTTAAGAAAAAAATATGAATATATAGGTGTTGCATTCGATTCAAAGGTGGAATCTTTTAGAAATGAAATTTATAACGAATACAAATCTAGTAAAAATATTGATAAAGAAATATTAGATCAGTTCCCTTTGGCTGAAAAAGTTACAGAATTACTTGGACTTACTTTATTACCAATGGACCATTATGAAGCAGACGATGCTATTGCGTCTGTATGTGAATTATTTAAAAATGAAAATGTAGAAATTATTATTGGATCATTAGATAAAGATCTAATGCAATGTCTAAATGTTAAAAATATTTCAATGTACTCCACCAGGTATAAATCTTTTACAACAGGAGATGATGTTTATAAGAAATTTGGTGTACATCCTCATCAAATACCAGATTTTTTGGCACTTGTTGGTGATTCTTCTGATGGCATACCAGGTATGAATGGTATTGGTGAAAAGACTGCATCAGCACTACTTCAAGAGTATGAAAATATTGAAAAAATTTATCAAAATTTAAATATCTGGAAAAACAATATAAGAAGTGGAGAAAGGCATGCAAACACAATTTTCGAAAACTATGAATTGCTTAAGCTATTTAAAAGTCTTACAACATTAAGAGTAGACGTTAAGGTACCTAAGAAAATAGAAAAATATTCATTATCTAAACTCAGCTCCGATGAATTAGAAAAATTTTCTGCAAAATATCAACTCAATATTAATTTTTAAAATCTTTATATTTTTTTAAACTTTTACTAGTCTCATATTGTGAAAAAGTTTGCATTTGTACTCGGTTTGTTTTTAGTCATGACACCAGCAATGTCTGCATTAGCTGATGATCATGTTGAGGAAAATGAAACCCAACAGGGAACAATGGATGAGAACCTACCAGTACCTGCAATAGTTATAGAGGAACCACCAGAGCAGATAGAGGATGTAGCTTGGACTTACAGGTTTTTAATTCCAACTACTGTTGCGATAGCTACTCTGGTGATTCTTGGTAATGTCATCCAGTACTTCAGACAAGTAACAAGAAAAAGATACAAAGTTATAGAAAAATAAATTAGTCTTCTTGTAATGACTGAAATTGAAAATAAAATTACTAATTTACTTAATCCAACTCAAAACTATGTTGTTGCATTAAGCGGGGGTGTTGACAGCTCAGTTCTGCTGCATATAGTGCACTCTTATACATCAAATGTCAGGAGTGTTTTTGTTAATCACAATCAAAAAGACTCTGACAAACTTCAAAAATCAGCTGAAAATTTTGCTAAAGATTTAGGTATCGATCATTTGAATGTAGATACCCAATTAGATTCTGATTCGTCAGAAACAAAAATGCGAAATGCAAGGTACGAAGTTTTGTTTAGTAACATGCAACAAGATGAAATTCTTCTACTGGGACATCATAATGATGATAGAGTAGAAACTTTTATGATAAATCTGTTCAGAGGAACAAGACTCAAAGGCCTACTTTCTATAAAGCAAGAGACAAAAAGTATATTAAGACCACTAATTGATATTAAAAAGTCTTCAATCATTAAATATGCACAGGATAAAAAAATAAATTTTTTAGAAGACTCTACAAACAAAGACAACTCAATTTTACGGAATTGGTTAAGGAATGAAATTATTCCGAGCATTGAAAAGAATTTCAAAGGAGATTTAAATAACAAAATACAAGGTTTAATTTATGAAATAGATGAACTAACAAAAAATGATAAAAAACTAATTTCGTATATAAAAAGTGCAAAAGGATATGTAGAAGTTCCAATTTCACTGATAAATAAGGACAACTCAGCCTCTTATTATTTGCTGTCAACAATATCTCAATATATTAGACAAAGCGGATTACAGAATTCCGATATCAAAAAAATATTTTCTGTCATTGAAAAAAATATCAGGAAAAGTTTTTTTGAAAATTGGGAAGTTTCAACTCAAAGTGGGCTTCTTATTTTTGTAAATAAAGAAAAATGGACAGGTAGTAGAGTTTTGCTAGAACAAAAAGGTTATTTTAATTTCGAAAAATATGATTCTATCAACACTTTAAATAATTGGTCTATATCATTACCAAAATACCTAGAAAATGAAATTTATTTTAGTGAAATTTCTGATGGAGATCTATTTAAAACAGGCAGTCATAACCAAAAAGCTACTGAAATATTTCGTTCATATGGGGTAAATAAGTCACTTCGAGAGGTCTGGCCAGTTCTTAAACTCAAAGATACTATTCTATGGATACCAGGAATAAGAAAATCTAGTGAGGGAAACTGGTTGGAAACACAAAAAGATAAATTTATACTAAGTGCTTCTACAGAAAAGGTTAGTATTGAAAATTTCTAAAACTTTAATATCGCAAGAAGAAATAGAAAATAAAATTTCGGAAATTGCAGAAATAATAAATAGTAAGTATAAAGAAGAAGAGCTTGTAGTTATTGGCATTCTGAAAGGAGCTTTTATAGTTGTAAGCGACCTTGCTAAGCAACTTCAGATTGATGTTACTTTTGACTTTATGAGTATTAAATCTTATTACGGATCTGAATCTTCTGGACAAATTAAAATTATTAAAGATTTGGAGTATGACATTTCAAATAAAAATATTTTGATCGTCGAAGACATCTATGACACAGGATTAACCCTCTCAAGCTTAAAAAAATTACTTGAATCTAGAAATCCAAAAAGTATTGAAATTTTTAGCATGTTTGTTAAAAAAGGAGTTTCAAAAGACCCAATTGAAATCGATTACAGTGGATTCGAAATTGGCCCTGAATTTGTAGTGGGTTATGGTCTAGATTACAACGGAAAATATAGAGAATTACCTTATTTAGCCGTTCTCTCTTAAATGTCAGTATTGCTTTTAAACCCAAGAGTATTAAATTGAATAAGATGGATAAGAAAAAAGAAATAAATAAAAAAAATAACAATAAGTCATTTTTTATGTACTTTGCTTTAGGACTACTTATCTTTCTTGGCGTGCAGCAGTACAACTCTACAGTTAACGCACCTGAAAGCAAATCTTTTACTGCATTTAAAAATGAAATTACCTCCGGCTCTGTAATAGAAGCCACAATAAAAGAACAATCAAATATGGTCGAATTTAAAATAGCAAATGATGAAACCATATATCAAACAGAATATCCAGAGGGTTTTGAGGGTGAAGTATTTCAACTCTTAGTTGATCAAGATATAGTCTTAAATACTGACACAGAGCCTGCAGGGTTTCAAGATTATGTTTTTGCATTTTTACCTTGGCTATTTCTTGCAGCATTTATGTTCTACATGTTTTCTCAAGTTAGATCAAATGGAAATCAGATCATGCAATTTGGTAAATCAAAAGCAAAAGAGCTCGACGAAGAAGCACCAAAAGTTACATTTCAGGATGTAGCAGGTGTTGAAGAAGCTAAAGAAGAGCTAGAAGAGATAAAAGAGTTTTTGAAATCTCCAGAAAAATTTAACAAACTTGGTGCAAAAATTCCTAAAGGGGTTTTACTTGTAGGCCCTCCAGGAACAGGCAAAACTCTTCTTGCAAAAGCAGTTGCTGGGGAAGCTGGTGTTCCATTTTTTAGCATTTCAGGATCCGACTTTGTTGAGATGTTTGTAGGAGTTGGAGCTAGCAGGGTAAGAGATTTATTTAAAAAAGCCAAAGAATCATCTCCAGCAATCATATTTATTGATGAAATTGATGCAGTTGGAAGAATGAGGGGAGCTGGTCTTGGTGGTGGGCACGACGAGAGAGAACAAACACTAAATCAATTACTTGTTGAAATGGATGGTTTTGAAGCAAATCAAGGTGTAATACTTATGGCAGCAACAAACAGGCCAGACGTTCTTGATCCTGCTTTATTAAGACCGGGAAGATTTGATCGACAGGTAATAGTTGGCAGGCCTGATTTGGCAGGAAGAACTCAAATTCTAAAAGTTCACGCTAAAGATAAACCATTAGCAAAAAATGTTAACTTTGAAACTTTGGCTAAACAAACACCAGGATTTACCGGTGCTGATCTTGCTAATTTATTAAACGAAGCAGCACTACTAGCTGCAAGAAAAAATAAAAAAACTATAGGTATTGTCGATATCGAGAACTCAATTGATAGAGTTATGGCTGGTCCTGAAAAGAAAAGTCAAGTAATTACAGAAGAGGAAAAGTTAATTATTGCTTATCATGAAACTGGCCATGCTTTAGTAGGTTGGGCACTTCCAAATGCAGACCCAATTCACAAAGTTACCATTATCCCAAGGGGAAGAGCGCTTGGCTATACTCAGGCATTGCCCGATAGTGAAAAGTATCTTTCATCTAAGGCTGAATTAAAAGACAGACTTGCAATGCTTATGGGAGGCAGGGTTGCAGAGGAGTTAATATTTGCAGACCCAACTACAGGAGCATCAAACGATATTGAAAAAGCAACAGATATTGCGAGAAGAATGGTGATGGAATTTGGTATGAGTGAAAAGCTTGGACCAATGCTTTACGGCAAAGGTTCAAATGAAGTATTCCTTGGTCGAGACTATGGAAGACAACAAGACTATTCTGACGAAGTCGCCTCATCTATAGATGATGAGGTAAGAAATTTATTGAATGACGCTCACATAATTGCTGGAAAAATATTAAAGAAGTTTAAAAAACAAATGGATGCAATGGTTAATTTATTAATGGAGAAAGAGACTATTAATAGAGATGAAGTAGCTGAAGTATTTAAAGCTATTAAAAAAGTAAAAATTCAGGGTACTGGTAAAAGCTTAAGGCTTGCCTGATGAGCAAAGTTCAAACTAACCTAATCCAGGCACAGGAATCTTTATTTTTCTTACTAAAAGAAATAACTGATAAAAGTGATGAAGAAATAAAAAATTTATCAATTAAGTTTTTAGACCAAGTTCAAAAAAAATTATCTAATAAAAGTGATGAAACACTTATTTTTGAATCTCTAAAAGAAGTTAGACACAGTCAACCTATTTATATAAACGGAATTTCATACATTAGCTTATGTGAACATCATATGATGCCTTTTCACGGCTTAGCAAGTATTGCTGTTTTCCCAAAGAAAAAGATATTGGGAATTTCAAAATTTAGTGATCTTGTAGGACATTTTTCAAACGACTTAACATTACAGGAAAAGTTAACTGAAAAAATTGCCTCGTTCATACACAACACTTTAGATGCTGATGGAGTTTTTGTTAAAATTTCTGCAAAACATCTTTGCTCTGATTTATTGAATTCACAAAATTCATCAGAGGAGGTCATAACTACATACTCAACTGGTGTGTATGAATTAGACTTTTCTTTAAGAAACGAAGCACTTTTAAACTTTTCTTAAAATTGACGGATTGGAATAATCTTTTAAATTCATTAACCCAAAACGTAATTGGAATTATTAATTCAACAAAGGATTCATTTACTGGTGACGGCGTTTTTGAAAACAAAGAGAGACTGGGATTTTTATTAAAAACAGCAGAAGAAAAGGAAATAAAAATTCTTGATGTTGGTGGGGTTTCAACTAAACCAGGCTTTAAAGAAGTTAGATATGAACAAGAATTAAAAAGATTTAATTTTTTTATTTCTAATTATTTTGGAAAGTTTAAATTATCCGTAGATACGATGAATTATGAGATTGCCAGACATGCTTTAGAAAATAATTTTGAAATTGTTAACGATGTAAGTGGTTTCAATGATTTAAAAATGATTCAATTAATTGTTGAAAAAGCTCCAAAGATTATTCTTGTACATAGGCACCCAAATTCATCTGATATTCAAGAAAAGATGAATTACAAAGATGTAGTAAAAGAAGTAAGAGATCATTTAGAAGAAAAAATAGAAAATTTAATTTCTCATGGAGTTGATAAAAGCAGAATTTCTATTGATCCAGGTTTAGGCTTTGGCAAATCAATGGAGGACTCTCAAAAATTGTTTGATAATCTAGAATATTTTTCCTTTGGGTTTCCATTAGTTGTGGGTTATTCAAAGAAAAAATTTGCTCAAAATTTAGAGATGACACATGAAGAACTTTATGACCATTGTATAAAGTCTGGCGTTTCTTTGGTCAGGCTACACATAGCTTCTTAGTTTTACATTTAAGCTAACATGTAATTTACGGAGGTTACAATGGCTGGTTTAAAACCCAATGATTTTCATTGGATTATTGAAGGAAAACTAGCTGTTTCCGAGTGCATTGGTGGTGGTGGCCTTACTCCTCGTAAAATAAGGAGGGAAGAAGAAATCCAGTGGCTAAAAGGACAGGGCATTAATGCTATTTTCTCACTACTTGATTCAGACTTTAATCTTAAAAACTATCAAGAAGTAGGTTTTAGAACTTATCATTATCCGCTAAGTGATGACATTCCAAAAGAGTCCCTAAATGTTATTTTTGATGCAATCAAAGAAGCATTATCAGATAAGGATCGAAAGCTTTTAATACATAGAGAATTATTAGATGAGCAAGTTCCGGGAATTCTTGCTGGTTATTTAATTTACTCTAAGCTTTTGGACGATCCTATTTTGGCAAGAACCATACTAGAAAAAATATTAGAAAAACCACTTTCACCAAAAGCTATAGCTCTTATTCCTACTACGTAAATAATGTCATTCGACATAAATATTTCTAAAATCAAGTGTTCTGGAAAACATGGAATTTATGATCATGAAAAACAAAACGAACAGGAGTTTTTGGTAGATATTCATATCAATATTTCTGATTTTTCTGAGGACGATATTAACAAAACACTTAATTATGAGGAAATAGTTAATTTAGTTATAAAATTCGTTAACAACGAAAGCTATGATTTAATTGAAACTTTGGCAAAACAAATTTCTGAAAAAATTGTATTTAAATACGCAAAAAATGAATCTATGTTACAAGAAATTAAGGTTACAGTTTATAAACCAGGAACAATTTTAAAAGATAGAACAGAGGGCATTTCGGTTTCTTATCGTGAAGAATTCAAATAGTATTTTCCTCTCCTTGGGCTCAAATATTGGTGATAAAGAAAGTAATTTAATTGATGCAATAAGGCTAATTTCTAATTTTACCAAGATAATTAAAATCTCATCAGTCTACAAAACAGAACCACTACTTTACAAAGAACAAGATGATTTTTTCAACATTGTTATTGAAATTGAATATCAAGAAACATCTAGAAATTTACTGGTAAAAATTAAGGAAGTAGAAACCCAGATGGGGCGAAAGAAAAATTTTAGATACGGACCAAGGTTGATAGACATAGATATTATATTTTTTAAAGGTGAAGAAATTAACGAAGAAGATTTAATTATCCCTCATTATGATTGGCAAAATAGACTTTTTGTTGTCGAGCCTTTATACGAGGTTTTAAATAAGCCTTTAGATAAATCTAGTTTTAAAATTTTTGATCAAAAAATAACTAATATTGGTAAAATTAAAACTTAAGTACGGGCACCATTTTAGGGCACGATAATGACAAAAGTTATAAATACAATAAACGATGACATTCTTTCTGAAAACATTTGTTTTATTCCCACATTGGGATCAATACACGAAGGCCACCTATCACTTGTAGATATTGGAAAAAAAACAAATTTAAAAACCTTGGTATCCATATTTCTAAATAGAAGACAATTCAATAATGATGACGATTTCAAAAATTATCCTATCGAGCTTGAACAAGATATTCAATTTTTGAAAAATATTGGTGTTGATTTTATTTTTCTCCCTCAGGAAAGCTACATTTATCCTAGTGAAGGAGTTCCTTCTATTGTTCCTGGTAAAGTGGGATCTATTCTCGAGGGAGCTTCAAGGCCTGGCCATTTCGAGGGAGTTTTAACTGTTGTAAATAGACTGTTTGATTTAATAAAGCCTAGCCATGCTGTTTTTGGGAAAAAAGATGCGCAACAATTATTTTTAATTAAGGACATGGTTAATCGTCTTGATTTAAATATTGAAATAATAGAAGGCGAAATATTTCGAGATGTAAATGGCCTTGCTTTGAGTAGTCGAAATAAGCATCTATCACAAAATGCTAAATTAAATGCAGCAAATATTTTTAAATCTTTACAAAAAGTGGCTAAAGAAATAAATTTAGGTAAAAGTTTCGAGGAATCTGTTGAACTAGGGATTAATTCAATTAGTCAAAATGAAATAGATTTGGACTATCTTGAAATAGTAGATGAAGAAAATTTTAATTATCCAAATAAATACTCAAAGAAATTAAAGTTATTAACTGCAGCTTATGTTGAAAATGTAAGGTTGATAGACAACATTGATATAGAAATATGAAAAAAATAATAGCAATTGATATTGGAAATACTGAAACAACAGTTGGAATAGGAAACAAGCATGGCTGGGATTCTTATAGGTTTACTACTAGAGATGCAAACACTCCAGATGAATTGTTAGCACTTTTTAACTCCACTTTTAACTTTATAGATGACACAAGAAATGAATTAGCAGGTTCTATAGTTTGCTCAGTTGTTCCTCAAGTAACCAATAATATGATTCAAGCAATTGAGAAATATTTAGATTTCCCACCTATCGTTGTGGGGCCCGGTATTAAAACAGGTTTAAAAGTAAATATTGATAATCCAAAAGAATTAGGACCTGACAGGATAGCAAATTCAGTTGCTGGTTATAAAATTGCCGAGTCAGATGTTGTAATTGTTGATTTAGGGACAGCAACTACTTTTGATGTTGTAAACAATAAAAAAGAGTATTTAGGCGGAGCTATTGCACCGGGTATAAAGATTAGCCTGGACGCTTTAACATCGAAGACCGCTTCTTTGAAATCTGTTGAATTAGACCTTCCAAAAAAAGTTGTAGGTAAAAATACTTATGAAGCTATTCAGAGCGGGTTAATTTTTGGGCACGCATCTATGATAGATTCTATGATCGAGAGACTTTTGCAAGAATTGGGTACAAAACCAAAAATTATTCTAACTGGAGGTTTAAGTCCAATTATTCAGCCTGCACTAAATTTAAATGCACAGTATGAAGAAAATTTAACATTAGTTGGGTTAGAAGAAATATTTAACTTAAATAATTAGGATATAAATGTGACCGAATTATCAAAATCTGAAAAAGAAATATATGACCTTAGACGTGAGAAGGTTGAAAAATTAAAGGGAACAGAGTCTTTTCCAACATACTATAAAAATGCAAGTTTTATAAGCGACATTCATGCCAACCATCAAAGTCTAGACAATGGAGAACAAACAGATATTAGTGTTGCTGTGAGAGGTCGAGTACTAAGTATTAGGTCTTTTGGAAAATTAACATTTATAGATGTAAAAGACTCAACTGGAAAAATACAATTACTTGCTTCTAAAGATGATTTAGATGAGAAATTAGAAGAACACATTGAGTTAATGGATGTAGGAGACATAATAGGCACTTCTGGAAGCATAATGAAAACAAAAAAGGGAGAGCTTTCATTAAAAATTTCCAATTTAATAGTTTTGAGCAAATCTTTAAGAACACTTCCTGAAAAGTGGCATGGATTGAAAGATAAAGAAACTAGATTTAGACAACGGTATCTTGATTTAATCGTAAATGATGATGCAAAGAAAACTATAGATACGAGATTTAAAGTTCTTAAATTAATAAGAGAGTTTATGGTTAGTGATGGGTTTATTGAAGTTGAGACCCCTACACTCCAGCCAAAAGCAGGAGGTGCGATTGCAAAACCTTTTGTGACACACCATAACGCAATGAGTATTGACATGTTTCTTCGAATTGCTCCTGAATTATATTTAAAAAGATTAATTATTGGTGGTTATGAAAAAGTTTTTGAAGTTGGAAAAGTTTTTAGAAATGAAGGCATTGACCAAACACACTCACCTGAGTTCACAATGATGGAAAGTTACGAGGCTTACACAGACGTAAATGGTGTAATGGACATGGTTGAAAGGATGTGCGAGCACATATTAAGTCAATTAAATCATGATTTAAAGATAGAGTTTGCTGAAAAAGAAGCAGATTTTAGTTTTCCTTGGAGAAGAATAAGTATGTTTGATTTGGTAAGCGAACATTTTGATGTTGAAATCAAACATAATACAGATTTAAAACAAATCAAAGAAGAGTTTTTAACAAAACATAAGATTGAGAATGAATCTAAAACTACAGGAATGTTAGTTTACGATTTGTTTGAAAAATACATTGAAGACAATATTGTAAATCCTACATTTGTAACAGACTACCCCAAAGAAGCCTCACCATTTGCCAGGGAAAGTAAAGAAAAGAAGGGAGTGACTGAAAGGTTTGAATTGTTTGCTTTTGGTAGTGAATTAGCCAATGGTTTTTCCGAACTCATTGATCCAGTTGATCAAGAAGCAAGGTTAAAAGAACAAGCTCAAAAAAAAGCTGAGGGAGATGAAGAGGCACATGTAGAAGATAGGGATTACATTGAAGCTTTGGAGTATGGACTACCTCCAACTGGTGGACTTGGTTTTGGTGTAGATAGATTTGTAATGATTCTTACAAACAATGAATCAATTAGAGAAGTTATTGCCTTTCCACATTTAAAACCTGAAAATTAATTTGTTCGATTAATAAGATAATTGTTAATGTTTTCTAGAACTGGAAATAGTTCATGATTTTTGAGTGTAAATATCGCCTCTACACTGTCATTTAAGTAGCTATTGATTATTTCTTTTGAGTCGTCAATTATTTCCTTTGTAGTAAATTCATCAAGTACATTTTTAACATCAATTTTATCTTCTTTTATTTCAGTTAAGAGTTCCTGGTACTTACCTTTATCTTTATTCAATGCAATTAAGACTGGTAATGTGTAAGTTCCTTCTAAAATATCATTACCTGCAGGCTTTCCTAACGTTTGCGAGTCAGAAGTTAAATCTAATATATCATCAGATATTTGAAAAATTATTCCACAGTTCCAACCCCAATTGCTCAAGGCATCAACAATCTCACTATCTGCTGAACTAGCAAGAGAACCAAGTCTTGCACTTGTTCTAATAAGGCTCGCAGTTTTACCTTCAATAACTGTTAAGTAATCATCAATCTTTTGATCAAGGTCAAAAGCTAAATTCAACTCTTTTGTTTGACCTTCAACTAATTCTGCATAAGTGGAAGCCAGCAGTTTGACTGATTCCAATCCTAAACTCTCCGCTGCAAGTTCAGAAGATCTTGCAAGTAAATAATCTCCTGCAAGTATTGAAAGGGATGAGTTCCATCTTGAGTTTGAACTTTCAACTCCTCTTCTTGTTGTAGCATTGTCCATGACGTCATCATGATATAAACTTCCAATATGTATTAGTTCAACACAAACACCAGCGTCTATAATTTTGCTAATATTTTCAATTTCATTTCCAAACTTTCCAGCAAGTGAGGTGACTATTGGTCGAAATCTTTTTCCTCCGGCATTTATAAGATATTGAGATATTGATGTAAGGTAATCATTTGAAGAGCTAGAAATTTCTAATAGTCTTTCTTCTAATATATTTAAGTTATCCCAAATATCATTGAAAGGAATAATTTTTTTGATTTCATTGCTTTCCATAACTAAAGAATAAAGTAAATGTATAAATAGTTGTAATTTTCATTTAAGTGTATAAACAGACCTTTGTTAAAATAATAATATGTTTGAAAGATTTACCGATAGAGCCAGAAGGGTCGTAGTTTTAGCACAGGAAGAAGCTAGAAGACTTAATCATAATTACATTGGCACAGAACATATACTTCTTGGTTTAATTCAAGAAGGCGAAGGCCATGCTGCAAAAGCTTTGGAAGAATTAAATATCAATATTGACAGCGTTAGGTCAGAAGTTGTTGAAATTATTGGGGAGGGCCAACAATCACCGAGTGGGCATATTCCTTTTACTCCTAGAGCAAAAAAAGTTTTAGAGCTTTCACTTCGAGAGGCCTTACAGCTAGGACATAATTACATAGGAACAGAACATATACTACTCGGATTGATTCGTGAAGGAGAAGGCGTTGCTGCTCAAGTTTTAAAAAAATTAGGTGCTGAACTATCTCAAGTTAGACAAACAGTGATCAAATTAATTTCATCTGCAGGTGAAAGCAAAAAGCAACAAGCTGCATCTACAGGAGGTAGGGAAAGACCTGGTTCAGGAACAGGTTCAGCTATCTTAGATCAATTTGGACGAAATCTTACAAGAATGGCAAAAGAAGGAAAGCTGGACCCTGTTATTGGCAGAACAACAGAGATTGAAAGGGTAATGCAAATACTATCCAGAAGAACAAAGAACAATCCAGTTTTAATTGGTGAGCCAGGAGTTGGTAAAACTGCGATTGTTGAGGGTTTAGCTCAAAAAATTATCTCAGGGGACGTTCCAGTAACTCTTGAGGGCAAACAAATTTATACACTTGACTTATCTGCTTTAGTAGCAGGATCAAGATACAGGGGTGATTTCGAAGAACGTCTAAAGAAAGTCTTAAAGGAAATAAAAACAAGAGGTGACATAGTTTTATTTATAGATGAAATACACACACTTGTTGGTGCCGGAGCTGCTGAAGGAGCGATTGATGCTGCGTCAATTTTAAAACCAATGTTAGCAAGGGGCGAACTACAGACAATAGGTGCCACAACACTAGAAGAATTTAGAAAGCATTTTGAAAAAGATGCTGCACTTGAAAGAAGATTCCAGTCCGTACAAGTTGATGAGCCAAAACTCTCAGATGCTATAGAAATATTAGATGGATTGAAAGATAGATATGAGGTCCACCACGGAGTCAGGTTTACAGATCAAGCTATCGCTTCTGCTGTCAATATGGCAGACAGATATATATCTGATAGATTCTTACCTGACAAAGCTATTGACTTGATTGACGAAGCAGGTAGTCGTATGAGAGTTTACAAGAAACCTCTTGATCAAGATAAACAAGAGATAGCTGACAAACTTAAAAATTTAAGAGAGCAAAAAATTGATGCTGTTCAATCTCAATTGTTTGAGAAGGCAGCTCAAATAAGAGATCAGGAAAAACTATTACTTGATGAAGTAAACACTATAGACTCAGCATCTGCTTCAGAAATTGAAATGGTAATTGATGAAGAAGAAATTGCAGAAGTTTTAGCTCAATGGACAGGCATACCGGTTCATAGATTAACCCAAGAAGAGACAGCTAGGTTGTTAGAAATGGAAATCGAGCTACATAAGAGAATTATTGGTCAAAATGAAGCAATTACGGCTGTTTCAAAAGCTATTAGAAGAACAAGGTCTGGATTAAAAGATCCCAAAAGACCATCTGGTTCATTTATATTTTTAGGACCATCTGGTGTTGGTAAAACTGAGACTGCAAAAGCTTTAGCAGAGTTTCTTTTTGGTGATGAAGATTCATTAATTCAGATAGACATGTCTGAATATATGGAAAAGCATACAGTAAGTAGATTAATTGGCTCACCTCCGGGTTATGTTGGTTATGATGAAGGAGGCCAACTCACCGAAGCTGTAAGAAGAAAACCTTTCAGTATAGTTCTTCTTGATGAAGTAGAAAAAGCTCATCCTGATGTATTTAATACACTTCTCCAAATTCTAGAAGATGGAAGACTTACAGATGCACAAGGTAGAACTGTTGATTTTAAGAACACAATAATTATCATGACTTCAAATTTAGGAACCAAAGATATTGCCAAAAATATCGGCTTCAGTAATCTAAGCGAAATCGATAATTATGAAAAAATGAAATCAAAAGTTGGTGAAGAATTAAAAAGATATTTTAGGCCTGAGTTTTTAAATAGAATAGATGAAACAATTGTTTTCCATGAGCTAACAATTGACGAAGTTAAAGAAATTGTTGACTTAATGCTTGATAGATTACACAGTCAACTTAAAAACTCTGACTTAGAAATCGTACTTTCTGATGAAGCTAAAGAATTTTTAGCAACCGAAGGTTATGATAAAGAATTTGGAGCGAGACCTTTAAGAAGGTCTATACAGAGATTACTTGAGGACCCTCTTTCAGAAGAGCTTTTACAAGGTAAATACAAAGCTGGATCAACAATAATAATTTCATTAAATAAAGATGAAAATACTCTAGAGTTTGAATCAGTTGAAGCTCCAGATGAACCACCTGTAGATTTTGTAGAATCTGAATCATAAAAATACTACAATAATTAAATGAAATTCATTATCGATACCGACCCAGGTACTGATGACGCCGTAGCAATTCTCATTGCTTTAGCACACTTTACGGATGAGGAATTACTCGCATTAACTACTGTTGGAGGAAATGTTGGAGTAGATGTTGGAACAAGAAATGCTCTTAGAATTCTCGAACATGCCAATAGAAACAGTATCCCAGTTTACAAAGGGGAATCGAAGCCCTTAAATAGAGATTTACTCACAGCAGAATGGGTTCACGGAACAGATGGGTTAAATGGTGTTGGGTTTCCTGAGCCTTCAAAAAGCGAAGAATTTATAGGAGCAGTAGATTACATAACTGAATTACTAAAAAACAGTGATGAGAAAATTACCATTTGTGTTCTTGGTCCAATGACAAATATTGGAAAAGTTTTAAGCGCTAACCCTGAGTTAGCTAAAAACATAGAGCAAATTATTTTCATGGGAGGAGGAGCAGGTTTTGGAAATCATACACCTGTGGCAGAGTTTAATATTTTAGTTGACCCGGAAGCAGCAAAAGTAGTGTTAAGTTCAGGTGCAAAATTGGTAATGATGGGGTTAGACGTTACACATCAAGCAATTTCTACAAGTGAAAGACTAAATACAATTCATGAAACAGGCACCACTACTGGAGAATATCTTGTTGGATTAATGGGGTCCCTAGCTGATTTAGAAATAGTTAAACAAAAGTTTCCAGATGGAACTCCCGTACATGATGCATTTGTAACTGCTTATTTAGTCGATAGCTCTTTAACTTCTGGAGAATTTACCAATGTCGAAGTTGAGGTTGATTCAGAATTAACACTAGGGCAGACTGTGGTCGACATTAATAATATTTCTGGAAGAGAAAAAAACGTCCACTGGATGAACAAAGTAGATGATAAAAAATTGTTTAATATAATAACAAATACCTCAAAACTTCTCCCATAAAATTAAATATTTACTTTTAATCAATAAGACACTATTAATAATTTCAGATAGAATTATTAGATCATTATTTAAATAATGAAGGAGTAAATTAATGATTACTAAAAAGAAATCCGTTTTTGTACTTCTGTCATTGATGTTGATTCTCTCTGCCTGTGGTGGCAGTTCAGAATCAACTACTGAAGAGGTTGCAGAACCTGTAGCAGAACAAGAAACTCTTGATTCACCAGCTACAACTGCAGCAGCTGCAGCAGAGCCAGAAGCAGAAGCGTTAAAAGTAGGTATAGTACTTGGAGCTTTAGGAGACCGTTCATTTATGGACTCAGCGAAAAGAGGCTTCGATCAAGCACTTGCTGAATTAGGAATCGACGGCGACTTTATTGAAGCCGAAGAATCTGAAAGAGCAGCAGCTTATCAAAATCTCATTGCTGACGGGAAAGAATTAATTATTGGAATTAGCTTTTCTGAAGCAGAGAGAATTAAAGAAGCAGCTCTTGCTAATCCAGATATTCAGTTTGCAATTGTAGATATGGTTGTGACTGATGATGACGGAAATCTATTGCCTAATGTGGCAAATATTATTTTCAAAGAACATGAAGGTTCTTTTGAAGTAGGTTATATTGCTGCAAAACTTTCTAAAACTGGAAAGGTAGCTTTCATGGGAGGAATGGACGTTCCAATCATTAGAAAATTCCAAACTGGTTGGGAAGAAGGTGCTAGATATGCAAATCCTGATGTTGAATTCTGCGCAGGTTATGCTGGAAGCTGGGGAGACCCTGCAAAAGGTAAAGAAATTGGGCTCAGTTGCTTTGAACAAGGTGCTGACGTAATTTTTGCCGCTGGTGGTGCAACAGGTGATGGAGCATACGAAGCAGCAGCAGAAACTGGTAATTATGCAGTTGGTGTTGACTCAAATCAAGACTACATTCAACCAGGAACAATGATTACATCAATGATGAAGGGTGTTGATAAATCAGTTTATAAAGTTATCCAGGACACAATTGCAGCTAATGGACAAGTATTTAGCTCAATTGATAGCTATGGATTAGCAGAAAATTTTGTCGGATCAACATGGCTTGTTGACGGAACAAATCTCTTCAAAGAAAACAATCCAGACATGGCAGCAGAGATTGATGCGCTTATTGATGAAGTCGCAGCAGTCAGAGCTATGATTGTATCTGGTGAAATAGTAGTTACCGACGTTACAGCTGGTGGCTAATATATAATAATTTATTTTCTAGCCCGATTTCTTTCGGGCTAGAAAATATAAAATATATATCATGACTCAAAAAAATATAGAAACAGCAGTAGAAGTAAAAAATATAACAAAATCCTATCCGGGAGTTACTGCTAATGATTCAGTCGATTTCAAGGTTTTAAAAGGTGAGATACACGCACTAGTTGGTGAAAATGGAGCTGGCAAATCTACTCTTGTAAAAATTTTATATGGAATTGAACAACCTGATTCAGGTGAAATATTTATAAATGATAAGTCGGTTGAAATAAACAAAGTAGATAAAGCGATTGAACTAGGCATAGGTATGGTTCATCAAGAATTTCATCTAGTGCCTTCTTTTACTGCTGCAGAAAACATAGGTTTAGGCCAAGAACCAAGAAATTCCAGAGGTTTTATTGATTGGGATAAATTAAATTCTGAAGTTTCAAATATTGCAAAAAAGTATGGATTAGATGTTGATCCAAAACTCAGAATGATAGACGCATCTGTTGGTATTCAACAAAGAACTGAAATTCTTAAAACTTTATATAGAAACGCAAATATCTTAATTTTAGATGAACCAACTGCAGTACTTACACCACAGGAGACCGATGAATTATTTGAAGTCATCAGAAGCCTTGTTGACGAAGGCAAAACAGTAATTTTTATTACCCATAAGTTAAGAGAAGTTATGGAAATTTCTGACAGAGTTACAGTAATGAGAGATGGAAAAGTTCAAGGGGTTTCCGATACAAAAAATACTTCTCCCGAAGAATTAGCAAAATTAATGGTAGGACGTGAAGTATTTATGCAAGTCGAAAAAGAAAAAGCAAAACCTACTGAAAAAGTTTTAGAAGTAAAGAATTTATGGGTTCATGATGCAAGAGGTTTGCTTGCAGTCAAAAACTTTTCTTTAGATGTTCATAAAGGTGAAATTGTTGGAATCGCAGGTGTTGATGGAAATGGTCAAACAGAACTAGTTGAAGCTTTGTCAGGCTTAAGGCCAACAAGTAAAGGTGAGGTTATATTTGATGGTAAAAATATAGAATCTTTTTCACCGCGAAAAAGACGTAGAGCTGGCTTAGCACATGTTCCAGAGGACAGGGCTAATACAGGCCTTAACTTGAAATTAGATATTTGGGAAAACTTAGTAGGAACATCATATTTTAGAAGCCCTCTTTCTAAGGGTGGAATTATAAGCATGAAAAACGTAGTTGACCACAGTAATAATCTAAGGGAAAAATTTGATATCAGAACACCTGGAGTTTTCGTAAGAACAGGATCTTTATCCGGTGGAAACCAACAAAAAGTTGTTATTGCTAGGGAGCTCTCAGAAGATCCACTATTGACAATAGCATCTCAACCAACTCGCGGTGTTGATATAGGAAATATAGAAGCAATTCATAAACAACTTATTGAGATTAGAGATTCTGGAAAAGCAGTTTTATTAGTTTCTGCAGAATTAGATGAGGTTATGTCAGTCGCAGATAGGGTTGCAGTTATTTATGAGGGTGAAATAGTTGAATGGGTAAACCCTAAAGATGTAGATCAGCAACAAATGGGTCTATATATGGCTGGAATAAAGGATTAATAATGGAAAAATTTTCATTTAAAGACGTACTCATTCTTTTTGCAGGAACAATAATAACTATTGGTATTGCTTGGGTTTTATTAACTGTTACTGGTTTTGTTCCTAGAGAAATTGGGAAATTATTTTTTGAAGGCGCTGTTGTTGGACAGAGAAATATTTTGAATACTTTAAATATTGCGACTCCATATATTCTAACGTCAATTGCTACTGTGGTTTCTTTCAGAGTTGGTATGTTCAATATTGGAATAAATGGATCAATGTATATCGGGGGTTTATATGCTGCATGGGCAGGATATAAATTTACATCCTTGGGCCATATTCCCCATGTATCTCTATGTATAGCTATTGCTATTATTACTGGAAGTTTGTGGATGTTGCTACCGGCTTTATTAAAAGTTTATGCGGGTGTAAGTGAGATAATTTCTACAATTATTCTTAATTTCGTTGCTGTACTGTTTGTTTCCTATATGGCTAATGGACCATTTAGAGCAGACCCTATAGCACCTGCTACTCCAAGAATATTAGAAACTGCTGAATTAAAACAATATTTTCCAAATTCACAATTTAACTCTGGTTTTTTCATAGCGGTAATTATTGCATTTTTAACGTATTTTATTCTTAAAAAAACAACATTTGGTTACGAATTAAGATCTGGCGGTGATGGTCTTGTAGGCTTTTATCCATCTCGATATAGTTCATATCTTGGAATACCTTCAGATAGATCTGCAATAACAGGAATGTTAATTTCTGGAGGGCTTGGGGGACTTGCTGGTGGTATCGAAATTCTTGGAAATGCTAGATATTTTTACCAAGAACTTCTTTTCAACCAAGGGTTTGATGGAATTCTTATTGCAATTGTAGGTAAATTAGAACCAATCGGTGGTTTAATTGCTTCTTTATTTTGGAGTGCTTTAAGAAACGGAGGTTTATTTGTTGATTATAAAACTGAAGTTTCTCGAGAAATAGTTGTAATTCTTCTTTCAATTTTAATATTTTTTGTAAGCGCACAGAAGCTTGTATCTTCTCTTGAAAGATTTAAATTCGTTAGAAAACTTGATGCTTTTTTTACTAGAAAGATTAAATAAATGGAATGGCTTGAAATATTTGATATCTCTCTTTTTAGGAGCTTAATTCGAAGCGCGACTCCAATTGCCTTAATTGGGTTTGGTGCGGCAATGTGCTCTGCTTCTGGTGTTCTAAACATTGGTTTAGAGGGTAAAATGCTCAATGCAGCATTTGTTGGAATTGCAGCAAGCTACTACTCAGGTAGTGCCTTGACTGGTTTTATTTGGGGAGTATCCGCTGGAGTACTTACGGCAATTCTATTTGGTTTTTTGAGTTTCAATCTAGGTGCAGATGAAGTTTTAGTAGGATTGGCAATTAACATTTTTTCTATTGCTGGTACAAGATATTTACTAGAAACATTATTTAAACGTAGAGGTTTTTTTTCAGACCCTTCCATTCAAGGCATTGATCCAATAACTTTTGACTTTCTTGTAGATACTCGTTTTGAAAAAATTTTTTCAGGGTATACACCTTCAATTTACCTTGTTTTTTTCCTAGCTATTGTTTTATATTTGGTTTATTACAAAACAAGATTAGGCACAGCTATTAGAGCTACTGGGGAAAATCCTGAGGCTGCAGAAGATGCTGGAATTAATACTTTAAGAATGAAATGGTTAACTGTTGTTTTTTCAGGAGTTTTAGCAGGTATAGGCGGTACTTTTCTTTCACTTGAAAATATGACTCTTTTTACAGAGGGAATGTCAGCTGGAAAAGGATATATAGGACTTGTTGCTTCTTCATTTGGTAACAATACTCCACTTGGTACATTTGGTGCTAGTTTATTTTTTGGTTTAGGCGACGCAATTGGTATAAGACTCCAAGGGGTATATGAATTAGACTCAAGGCTAATCTTAATGGTCCCTTATGCTCTAACAGTTGTTGTGTTAATACTTATTGGCATAAGACAAAGAATAAGGGTAAGACCTGTACCTATTCCTGAACAATAATTGATAAATCAAGAATATTTCTCAGCCCGATACATAGTTGAAGATTACAAAACTGTTCATGAGAATTCTGTATTAATTGTTAATGGAAACTATATAGAGGGTATAGTACCGATAGAAACAATTTCTAAAGATTCTAAAAACATAAATGACTTAGGAGATGTAATAATCTCACCAGGTTTTACAAATGCTCACTCACATGTAGCTTTAAATTCTGTAAAGGGACTTGGCTATGGAAGTGCAAGTGCACTTTACGATGTGATGTGGGGTATTGAGCCTGCCTTAGAAAATGATTTGGTTTATAAACTCTCCTTATTAGGAATGATGGATGCAATATCATCTGGAACAACCTCAATTAATGATCATTACTTTTTTGCTGATTCTGTCGCAAAAGCATGTGAAACGATTGGCATAAGAGGATTTATTGGGCACACAATTATGACTGAATATGGTCCATGGACAGGTAATGAACAAATTAACCAAGCAAAGTCATTTAATAGTAATTGGAAAAATTCTAAAACAGTTCACCCAATTGTTGCACCGCATGAAACTTCAACAGTTAGCCCAAAAATTCTAAAAGAATTAAGTAATTATGCATTAGAAAATAATTTATTAACACATATTCATCTAGCTCAAACTCAAAAAGAAATGGAGTATATTAAATCTAATTTTAAAACTTCTCCTATAAAACATGCATATAACCTTGGAATATTAAATGAAAAAGTAATAGCTGCTCATTGCAATGTTATAGAAGATGGAGATTTGGAGTTACTCGCAGAGTCAAAAGCTTTTCCGGTTTTTTGCCCAACAACTCACGGAATAGCCGGAAAACCAATGAATACAAATTTTTTGTCAGAATTAAGTGTTGATTGGGGAATAGGAACAGATTGTTCTGGAGGTAACGATGACTATGACATGTTAGAAGAAATGAGAACTGCATTAGTCTTAAATAATTCCGTAGCCAAAAAAAACTTCATCAAACCAAAAGAAGTATTTAGAAAAGCCAGTGAGGAAAATATTAAGAGAATATCTGGTGGTGTATTTTCAGGCAAATTATCAAAAAATCAAAAAGCAGACTTTATAACAGTACTAATTAACACGCCTAGGATGCTTCCATTGCATGATGTTGTTAACAATATAGTAATGTGTGCTTCATCTAAAGAAATCAATGACGTATATATTGACGGGAAGTGTGTTTTAAAAAATTCAGAATTCCAACAAATTGATGAACAAGCAGTTTTAGAAGATGGAATGAATGCTTTAAATAAAATATTTGTAAAAACAGGTTTTGATAAAAAAATTTCAGAAGGAGACTTTTTATAGTGGAGTTTTCAGCCTTACATGAACATCTTGATGGTGGATTAAGAGCAAAAACAATTATTGATATAGCTACTTCTAAAAATATAGATTTACCTTTAGATGATGAAAAAGATTTAGAAAATTGGTTTTATGAAAATATTTCAACTGAAAAAAATCAAGTATTTAAAAAATTTGAGATGACAATTTCAGTAATGCAAGACACAGATGCAATCCATAGAGTTGCTTATGAAGCAATAGAGGACTTGGTTCTTGACGGTGTTTTGTATGGTGAATTGAGATATGCTCCCTTACAGCATCTTAAAGAAAAACTCTCACCTCAACAAGTAGTGGACGCTGTTTCACAGGGAGTTAGAGATGGTGAAAAAGATTTTGGTGGAGAGTTTCATACTATTTTGTGTGCAATGCGGCAACATCAAAACTCTACAGAGGTTGCTAAGCTTGCAATTGATAATTTTAATAATAAAGTTATAGGATTTGATCTTGCTGGACCAGAATATAATTTTCCACCTTCTCTACATAAAGATGCCTGTAATTTAATTTCAGAATCTGACATAGGACTTACAATACATGCAGGAGAAGCAGCTGACTTATCGTATATTGAAGATGCAGTCTTTAATTGCCAAGCACAGAGGATAGGACATGGTTGGCAAATTATTGAGGGTTGTGAATTTAAAGATGGTCAATATTTACCAAATTCTAAAATTGCTCAACATGTATTAGATTATGAAATCCCTTTAGAAATTTGCATTTCTTCAAATGTTAAATCCGGCGCAAGTTCAGTAGGCATTGATAATCATCCGGCCATAAAGCTATTGAAATCTGGGTTTAAGGTAACGCTAAATTCAGATAATCGATTAATGGCAAAAACAAAGATTTCCGAGGAATTTAAAAAAGCTGAAAATTATTTAGAGTTAGATGGAAATTTATACAGTCAACTTGTAAAGAATGCTATTGATGCAAGGTTTACAAATCTAAAATAGTAGAAGCTAAAAGAACACTACCAGTTTCAATCATATCAGTAGCTCTTTTAGTAACTGTTGCATGAGCAAATTCAGGTTGGTGGTTTACAATCTTACCATCATCATCAACAATTTGAAGAAATGCGTGTAATGAAGGAACTTGTTTTGAAATATTTCCAAAATCTGTAGATCCGTTTTTGCTTTGATCATAACTTTCATTGGTTTTCATATCTAAAGAAAGTTTTTTTGAATTTTCCATAAATATTGACTTTAATTTTTTATCTGTGACTAAATTTTCATAAGTCCCATTACCTTCAACAATGTTTAACTTACACCCTGTAGACTCTGCAGCTCCTTTGAAACAATTTATAATTTTCTTTTCTAATCTATTTAAGTCTTTTGTTTTTTGAGCACGAATCATCCAACTTGACCTTGTGTAATCTGGAATAATATTGGGTGACTCACCTCCATGAGTAATTATTCCATGAACTTTTTCTACAGATTGTAGCTGCTGCCTTAAAGCACTGATGTTGTTGTATGCAAGGATTTGAGCATCCAATGCATTTTTTCCAACATATGCTGAACCAGACGCATGTGCAGCTTTACCAAAATATTCTATATCAATTTGTTTTACTGCAATCATTAAAGGATCCACCTCATTTCTTGTAGCCGGATGGATCATTACAGAATATGCAGTGTTATCGAAGGCACCTTGGTTTAAAAGTTTTATTTTTCCACCACCACCACCATTTTCATAGGTTAATGGAATGATTTCTTCAGCAGGACAACCTACTAACTTTATTTCGTAATCTAGATCGTTTATATAATTCGAAAGGATAAAAAATGCACCTAATCCAATGGATGATATTAGGTTATGTCCACAAGCATGTCCAACATTCGGCAATGCATCATATTCTATACATATAGTAATATTTTCTTTTCTGGGCTTATTATTGATTGAAGCAGTAAAAGCAGTAGGAATATCAGTAAACTTTTTAAATTTTGCATCTGCTGTATGCTTTTTGATAAGTTTAGTAATTTTATTTACAGACTTAATCTCTTGATATCCCAATTCAGGATTTTCATACATGTATTTATTAAGATCTAACAAGTCTTTTTTATATTTTGAAAATTGAGACTTGAGAGAATTGATATCCATCTTATCCACGTCCATAAAAAGTAATTTCCTGAATAGAACATTCTAGAAATGGTTCTGCACCATTAACTTCTTCCCCAGGATATGCACTTAAAATTTGTATTGTAATTACAGATGATGATGTATTTAAATCGATCCATTGTGAGCTAGTGTTTTGATTTTCAAGCTCATATTCTATTGAGAACCCCTCTTCTTCTGATGTTATTAATATATCTCTTGGTTTGAAGTTTCTCTTAAAAGACTTTGAATCTTCTATGTTTTCATAAGTCAAAAATTGAAAATAAATATCTTTAGAGAAAGTAAATTCTAACGTTGCATCTGCACATTCTAAGCCGTTATCTTGCCACGAAGACGGCTCATCATCATATATTTTTTCGCAAGACCATCCTTCTCCAAGGCTACTTGAAGATGAACAGCTAAATGGATATTGAAGCTGAAGTAAGCTTTGCACTGTAGTTGAGGTACTTGTTGTTGTGACTGTTCTACAACTTGAATTTCTTCAATTACTTCCTCTGCGATATTTTGGTTGTAGTAGTAACTAGCCGCAGCAATTAACGGGATGATTATCGCTAGAAAAAATACCGCTCTGATACCAGGGACTTCATTTCTTGTTGGTAAAGAAGTTGCACCATAATTTGATAGTGGTTGTGACAACAATTCTTTAGAAGGTCTAACTCTTCTAGTAACTTCAGGTTCTGTTTTAGCACCTGAAGTTTCTACGTCTTTTATGCTTAAACCAAGCCATTCACCACAACTTGAACAAAACTCAATTGATTTGTCTACCGAAGCTGAGCAAGCCTTACATTCTATTTTTTCCATTTAATTAGCCTATTGTCCCTATTTATAAAATAATACAGTAACATTCAAATAACAATATTGTTCAAATAATAAAGAGGAATATGAACTTAAACAATAACAGAAGTGTAAGTCAGTTATTACCAGGCCAACCTTTAAGGATTGGTGTTGATTTAATTGCTGACAAAAAAGCAGGAGCACTAATCGTCATAGGTTCAACAACAAAATTACAAAAACTTTCTTCAGGCGGACTAACTTTAAATGATTGTGAATTTTCACCTGAGATGCTTTCAGAATTATCAAAAATGGATGGCGCTATTGTTGTAAATGAGAGTGTTACAAAAATTTTAAAAGCTAATGTTCATTTAAACCCAAGTGACTCAATTTCTACTACACAAACTGGAACTAGGCACAGAACTGCAGAACGAACTTCAGCTTCTACTGGTTTGACAGTGATAGCTGTATCTGAAGAAACCTCTTTAATTAAAGTATTTGAAAACCTTCAGACCATAGAGTTGGAGGAGTCATCAGCAATACTAGGAAGAGTTAATGAATCTTTGCAATCAGTTGACAGGATGAGAAGAAGGTTTGACGACGCTGTAACAAATTTAGGAGAGCTTGAGATTGAAAACACATTAACAAATCAAGAAGTTTTAGAAGTCATTCAAAGAGGAGAACTTCTTACTCGGCTTGCTAACCAAGTCAAAGCTGAAGCACTTAAACTTGGTGAGGATGCTGGATTGATCATGATTCAGATAGATTCTTTAGAATCAGGTGTTCTAAATACATTAAATCTTGTTTTAAAAGACCACCTTCCAGCAAGGAAATTTAGAACTACCACTAAAGCTATTAATGATATAAGTAAATTGTCATATGATGAATTGAATGCGGTAGATTATCTTGGCAGCGTGTTGTCCAAGCTACCTCTTGATGACATTTCAGTATCAAAAGGATATAGGGTTCTCGCAAGATTACCAGGATTACCTGAAAATTTACATGATCAAATTATTCAAAAATTTAAAACATTACCAAAATTACTCACTGCTTCACCAGAAAAATTGTTTGAAGTTGAGGGTATTGGAAGAAGTAGGGCACAACAATTAAGAGATTATTTCGATACATTGCTTAAAAATATAGGTTTTTCATATATAAATGGACATTAAATAGTTCTGAATATATAGTATTGTTGACATCTATGGCAACAAAAACAAAAAAAACTGCTGATAAATATAAACCAAACCAATTTGTAGTTCATCCCCACCATGGCGCTGCAAAAGTTGTTAGAAAAGTTAACAAGAATGTTGAAATTTTTGATGAAAATGGTGAAGTAAAATCAAAACGAAGACAGTACTTTGAGATTGAAGTCCTTACAGATGGATTACTAGTAATGGTGCCAGTAGAAAATGTCGATGAAGTTATAAGACCTGTTATCTCAAAAAATGCAGTCTCAAGAAAAGTGTTTCCTATATTTAAAGAAAAACCAGAAGAGGCAGGTACTAATTGGAGTAGATGGTACAAAGTTTTGACAGAAAAAATGACTTCTGGAGATGTTATACAGGTTGCTGAAGTTGTTAGAGACCTTACACACGCTCAAATTAACAAGGGCATATCACCTGCACTTAAGAGAATGCTAGCAAAAGCAAGAACAACTCTAGCAAGTGAAATAGCATGTGCATTAAGTATTGATGAAGAAGCAGCTGTAGAAAAAATTAACCAATATCTTCCTGAGGAAGACCCTGACGACGGTTTATAATTTATATATAAATCAAAAGAGGCATAATGCTTGTAGGTAATGGTTTTGATATACACAAACATTCTAATGATGAAAAATTAGTCCTCGGAGGGATATCGGTCGAAGGACCTGGTTTTGAAGCTCATTCGGATGGAGATATAATTCTACATTCACTCAGCGATGCATTGCTTGGATCTAAAGCAAAAAAAGATCTAGGTTTTTATTTTCCATCTAATGAAAGTACGCCGAAAAATATATCGAGCGTGGAAATGTTAAATAAAGTTTTAGAAATTATTGAGTATGACAAAGTAGTTATAAACAATATTGACATAACTGTTGTTTCACAAGTTATAAACATTACAAAAATATCTGAGGCTATTATTTCAAATCTTGCTGATTTACTAAGGATTGACAAACAATTAATAAATGTAAAGGGTAAGTCTTTTGATAACCTAGGTGTGATTGGAGATGGTATAGCATCAGCTTGTATTGTATTAGTTTCGGTGAAAGATGCTTAAACTACATAATACATATTCCAACGTTGTGGAGGAGTTTAAACCAATTTCAGATAATGTAAAAATTTATCTTTGTGGCCCAACAGTACAATCTTCACCACACATTGGGCATGGAAGATCTGCTGTAGTTTTTGATTTTTTAATTAGATATCTGGTTTATCTAGACTACGAAGTTAATTTTGTTAGAAATATAACTGATATTGAAGACAAAATAATTGAAAGGGCAGCAGAAGAAGGAATCACTACCAAGGAATTAGCTGATAGAGTAACAAAAGAATTTCAAGATGCCTATAAGAACCTGAATTGCTTACCACCAGATAATGAACCCAAGGCTACAGAGACTATAGATCATATAATAAATTTTATTGAGACCCTGATTGAAAATGAATATGCATACGTAACACAATCAGGTGTTTATTTTGAAGTTACTAAATTTAAAGATTATTTGAAATTATCGGGTAGAAATAAAGATGAAGTCATTTCTGGAACCAGAGTTGACATAGAGTCTGATAAGAAAAATACTGAAGATTTTGCGCTATGGAAGATTTCAATGGAAAACGAACCCTCGTGGAATTCACCTTGGGGGGATGGGAGGCCTGGGTGGCACATTGAATGCTCTGCCATGATAGATAAAATATTCAATTCGGGCATTGATATTCATTGTGGAGGTAATGATTTAATTTTTCCTCACCATGAAAATGAGCTTGCACAATCTTCTGCTGCATTTGAAAATCAAGTATTTGTAAAATACTGGTTACATAATGGCATGATTAATCTTTCAGGACAAAAAATGTCAAAATCGGAAGGTAATATAAAACTCCTAAATGAATATATAGATAAGTTTGGTGGAAATATTATTAGATTTTTCTTTTTAAGATCACACTATCGAAAGCCACAGGAGTTTTCCGAAGGCTTATTAGAAGAGTCAAAAACAACTTTTAAAAGAATACAGGACTTCACAAGTGGTGTTAAGGCTAATGTTTCAGATTTATCAGTTATTGAAACATTCAAAAATTCTATGAATGATGATTTAAATACACCAAAGTTTTTAGGAGAAATCTTCGAAAAAATGAATAATCTAAGCAATTACAGTGAAGATGAAGAGAAAAATTTAAAAGAAACTATTAAATTTATATTTGAAATCTTAGGTTTTAACTTTGACATCAAAGATAATGTAAAAATAAATCACGATGAACTTTCCAAATTTTTCAATACATTTCAAATAAATTATGACAATTTAGAACAAGCAATGGAAGAATTTCTTGCAAAAAGAGAAAAACTTAGAAGCGATAAGGATTTTAATCAAGCTGATGTTATGAGAGATAAATTAAAAGAAATAGGCTTGTTAATTAAGGATGGTGATGATAGTGCCTGGTATTGGGAAAATAGTTGAAGGAATAAATTCAGTAAATAGTGCTATTGATTCTGATCGAGCAGAAAAAGTTATCTTCTTAGAATCTGATAAAACTACATCACAGCGTTTAGAGCTATTAATTGAGAAAGCAAAAAATAAAGGATTAATAGTTGAAAAAATTAGTAAAAAAGATAGTTGGACATATAACAATAGGCATTCGGTTGTTGCGCTTTGTACTCCCAAAAAGACCTATGATGAAAAAACTTTTGATCAGTTAACACTTAGCAACATTGTTGTACTGGATCATATTCAAGATACAAATAATTTTGGTGCTATAACCAGAACTTCATCAGCATTTGACTTTAATATAGTTTGCATTCCAAAAAAAAGGTCAGTAAATATTTCAGAGAGAACTTTTGCAATTTCTTCAGGTGGTCTTGAAAATGTAAATATTGTTTTTTATAATTCTATTTTTTCTTTAATCAAGAAACTAAAGTCACTTGAGTATTGGACTGTTGGCTTGGAAATGGATACCAAAGAGGATTTATTGAATGTTGACTTGAATAATCAAAAAGTTGCCCTATTTATTGGTTCGGAAGAAAATGGATTAAGTAATGAGATACAAAACAAATTAGATTTAATTGTAAAAATAAATATGAACAAAACTGTCGAATCACTTAACGCCTCTGTTGCTGCAGCGATTGCAATGAACCATTTTTTTAAAAAAAGTAGCTGATTCAATACTGATTTTGCTATTATTTTACTGTTTGCCGGAGTAGCTCAGTGGCCAGAGCAGCCGACTTGTAATCGGCAGGTCAGGGGTTCGACTCCCCTCTCCGGCTCTGAGTGATTAAGTATATAAATTCTTTTAAAATTTTTATATTTTCAATAATAGCTGTTCAAATTGCCCTGTATTTTTTTGGTTATCTGAGACCTTCTATTATCTATGACTATATTGATTTTTTCCCTTTTACTATTATTCCTGCAGTTATTTATTTATATTTAAACATCAAAAAAATTACCAATAGGATTTATTTTTATCTATCTATATATCTATCAGCAGTTTTATTATTGTTTCCAATCGCTCAGATTTTTGATGCAAAATTTCTAACAACTTATAGTTTCCCTTCATATCTAGAAAATAGGGAACTCAACAAAGATTCAGAATATTTACTTGTTATTGATACAAGTGGAAGTATAAATTTAAATACTTTTAATGAAACAGGCTATACGGCCGACGTTATAGATAAACCAGGAAATATAGGTTACCCAGAAGCAGTTGAAACTTTAGTTGGAGAACCTAAAGCTGTTTTGTTTCGAGAAATGCAAACATCAACTCTTTTAAAAGTTGCGGGATGGAATGTCAATATTGGAAATAAAAACATGTGGCAACTAAATTTAATATCTTTCAATTCCGAAATAAATTTAGACAACATTAAATTAAACGATTCAAGAATTGCAGGTACTGGAAGCATCTTTCTTGGTGAAGGATTAGAAGTTGAAGAATTGAAGATAAATGGAAATTTTGAAGTAAGGGTATCTGAAGATTTGGCAGTTGTAGTTATAGGAAAAGTAGAGACCCCAGCCTCATGGATAGATGCTACAATAGGATATTTAAACCAAGCTGATGAAGTATATAAATTAAAGATAATTGTAGAGGATGGTTCTGATGTTAAGTTTTATGATGAAAAAGATGGTTCCTGATTGTTAGACCAACTTGGTAATGGGCTGTTATTAGGTATAATTATTTCTGTAGCCTCTGTAGCGCTATCTTTGTTGTATGGTGTCACAAGAATAGTTAATTTTGCTCATGGTGAAATTATTGCTTTGGGGGCAATAATGGCATCTTTTTTTTCTAACCTTCCGACATCAAGATATATTTTTTTGGAGAATACTTCTCCGTTAGGATTAAGCTTCGAACTCTCCCTTGCTTTGTCGATAATGATCTGTGGAATTTTTGGTGCTTTATTAGAGCTATGTGTGTTTAGACCTCTCAGAAGAAATGATTTTGGCAATATAGCCGTTCTTGTTATAACAATCGGTATTTCAATTTTTCTAAGACATTTATATCTAATATTTGCATCAAGTAAACCACAGGATTATCCCCTAGACCTTCAAAGAAGACAGCAGTATTTTATTTTTGACCTTACTCCACGTGATTTTAAAATAATTGTTTATGGAATTCTGATAATGGTAATATTTGGGCTATTTATTTCATTTACAAGTATTGGAAAACAAATGAGAGCAGTAAGAGACTCAACAGAACTTGCAAATATTTCAGGAATTAATTCTGACAGAATAATTCTTTATACATGGATTCTTTCGTCAATGCTAGCAGGAACTGCGGGAATTTTTCAGGGAATGATTAATGACGTCAGATGGAATATGGGATTTTTAATACTACTCTTGGTTTTTGCAGGGACCGTACTTGGTGGTATCGGAACATCTTTTGGAGCAATGGTTGGTGGATTCATAATCGGGATAGTTGTTCAGGTCTCTGTAGCTCTACCTTTTATGGAAGGTCACGCTGAAGCTAAAAATGCAATTGCACTTGCGATAATGATATTTATCTTATTGATTAGGCCCCAAGGAATATTTGGAATAAAAGAAAGAATATCATGACCGACTTGAAAAGAAATTTGATTGGTTTATCTTTAATTGTATTTTCAATTGGATCAATATATTTATTAAATGATGAAGGACCAACAAGGATATTCATAAACTTAATGGCATTTGCTGGAATATATGCAATTTCTGCAATTGGACTGAATATCCACTTTGGATGGACTGGATTAATTAATTTTGGACACGCTGCTTTTATGGGTGTTGGAGCGTATACAACAATTCTTCTGATCCCACATGCAGCAGGGCGAGAAGGAAGTATAAATGAGGAAGGACTGCCATTATTTTTAGCGATATTAATTGGACTGGTTGCTTCAGCTATTTTTGGATTAATAATAGGACTTCCTGCGATAAGATTACGCGGTGACTATTTGGCTATCGTAACAATTGCTTCTTCTGAAATTTTTAGACTTGTTGTAAGAGATCAAGAAGATCTTACGGGTGGAGTTTATGGAGTTATTTCTTTTTCAGATGTATTTCAAGATATAAGACCTAAATTTTTAGAAGACCTTTCTTTAAGACTTGATGTTTCTGTGGGACAGCTTTGGGTGGCAACTTTTTCATGGATCATGGTTATCCTTTTAGTTTTTCTATTAAAAAGGCTACAGAATTCACCATGGGGAAGAGCTTTGAGAGCAGTAAGAGAAGATGAAGATGCTGTAAGAGCTTTAGGAAAAAATGCTGTTTGGTTAAAATTACAAAGTTTCATGCTAGGTGCTTCAATAGCAGGCCTATCTGGTATCTTGTTGGCATTTAATTATGGGACATTACAAGTCGAGATGTTTGTTCCTTTATTGACATTTTATATATGGGCAATAATGATCCTTGGCGGGGTTGGAAGCATTTCGGGGCCAATTTTTGGCTCTATACTTTTTTGGGCATTTATATCAGAAACAGATCAACTTGCTTCATTAATTTTTGAAAATGCTGATGGACAACAGATTGCAGGAGTTAGGTTTATGTTGGTAGGTGTTCTAATCATTGCTCTCATGATTTTGAGACCAAGTGGAATAATGGGTAAAAAAGAGGAATTGCTTTTAGATGTCAAATAACATCCTTGAAATAAAAAATCTTAGAAAAAGCTTTGGTGGGTTAAAGGCCGTTGATATCACCAGCTTAAATTTTGAAAGAAACAAAATTATAAGCTTAATAGGCCCAAATGGGGCAGGAAAAACAACATTCTTTGACCTAATCACAGGATTCACAAAGCAAGATAGTGGAACTACAACTTTTGATGGAAAAAATATATCTAATCTAGAGTCTTTTAAGATATCAAGGCTAGGAATGGTGAGAACATTTCAGTTAACAAAAGTTTTTGACAGAATGACTGTAAATGAAAATATTTTATTTTCTGCATCTTCATTAAAAAATGATAGATTTATTAATTCATTATTTAAATCCTCAATTAAGTCGAAAATAGAACAAGAGTTGAATGAAAGAAAGAATGAAGTATTAAACATGGTAAATCTTTATCATATGAAAGATTCTTATGCGAGAGAATTGTCGGGAGGCCAAAAAAAGTTACTTGAGCTTGCACGTGTAATTATTCAAAAACCTAAAATTCTACTGTTGGATGAACCTCTTGCAGGTGTAAATCCAAAACTTTCTGAAGATATTCTGAGTTTGATAAATACTTTTGTAAAAGAGGGAATTTCAATTTTGATGGTAGAACATAATATTAGCGCAGTGATGAAAGTTTCAGATCATATAGTTGTTTTAGCAGAAGGTTCCGTAATTGCTGAGGGAAGTTCTGACGAAATAAGAGCCAATGAAAAAGTTGTTTCAGCCTATCTAGGAAAATCTAATGAATAAACCCGTTCTTGAATGTACTGGAATTGCAGCTGGATACGTAAAGGGTCTAAATATATTAAATGGTGTTGACCTTGTATTAAATTCTGGTGAAATTGTTTCAATTATTGGTCCAAATGGTGCTGGTAAATCGACACTATTGAAAGCTATTGTTGGAATAATAAAAATAAATGCTGGGAGGTTTTACCTTAATGGCTCAGATAAAACAAATACTCCAACGTATAAAATTATCCATGAAGGTCTTGGGTATGTACCCCAGGTAAACAATGTTTTCCCATCATTATCATTGCAAGAAAACCTTGAGATGGGTAATAGAAAAAAAATGAATAAAAAAAATTTTGATGATGTATATGAATTATTTCCTATTCTAAAAGAAAGGAATAATGAAAAAGCTGGAAATTTATCTGGAGGTCAAAGGCAGATGTTAGCTTTGGGTAGAGCTTTGATATCTAAACCAGAAATACTGCTTTTAGACGAACCTTCTGCAGGCTTGTCTCCAAGTGCAGTTGATGAAGTTTTTGAATCGATTGAAGAAATAAACACTTCTGGGGTTTCAATTTTAATTGTTGAACAAAATGCAAGAAGATCACTTGAGATAAGCAATAGAGGGTATGTTCTTGACCAGGGAAGAAATGCATATAGTGGTCTTGGAAAAGAACTTCTAAATGATGAAAAAGTTATTGAACTATATTTGGGGAAAATGTAAAAGCCCCTTAAGTAAAACTCAAGGGGCTTTTATTTAAAGATTTATCTTTTTATGGATAATCTATTGTTTCAAGAACAACATAATCGCTGCCTTGAATTTGATAAATGTCGTATGTTCCTGCAGTAGGATCACCGTTTGCATCTAAATCAATAGGACCTGATGCACCAACATAATCAAAATCTTCTCCTGCTAATGCAAGATCAATACATTCTGCACCAATACAAGGCGTTCCGCCTCCTGATGCAGCAATCATTCCACCTGCAATAGATTTACCATCTGTTCCATTAGCAATAGCAGACAAAATCATTAACATTGCTGCGTCATATGCTTGTGGAGCAAAAATAAATGTTTCATTTTCGCCATTTGTAGCGGCAGAGTAAAGAGCTTTAAAGCTTTCCAATGCAGCACTCTCTGATGCTCCAGGTGCAACACCCTTGAATCCTTCAAGAGCACCCTGTGAACACTCGATAAGTGTTGCTGAGTCTTTTACTCCATCAGTAAAATACCATGGAATATCAGTTAAGCCTTGTTCAAAAGCTCCTTGAACTATTGGACAACCAGTTGTATCTGGAAATAAGATAGCAACAATAGCATCTGGATTTCCTTTACCAACAGCTGTAACTTCTGCTGAAAACTCTGATGCATCTGCTGCATGGTACACGACGTTTGCAACGCTTCCACCTTGAGCTTCAAAAGCTTCAAGTGTAGCATTTGCTAATCCTCTACCGTATGAATCAGCTCTAGAAATGATTGATATTGTTTCAATACCATCTTTTACTAATTCTGCAGCTAATACAACGCCTTGAAAAGCGTCAGATGGTGCAGTTCTTGAGAACATTCCACCTTTTTCAACAGTTGTCAATTGAGGACTTGTACTTGAAGGTGATACTAAAGCAACATTTGCTTCAATAACACTTGAAAGAAGAGCTAAAGTAGCACTACTACATGCAGCACCCATAACTCCTTGTGCACCTTGTGCAATAACATCTTGTAAACCTGTTAGGGCTACATCTGCATTACAACCGCTGTCTCCTTCAAGAAAAACAACATCTTGTCCATTAACACCGCCTAATGCATTAACTTGATCTACGGCAACTTGAGCTCCAAGTGCAATACCAGGTCCTAACGATGCAAGGTCACCTGATAACGGCATTAAAGATGCCAAAACCAATGGGTCACCAGCAGACGCAGGAGCAGCTGTAGTTGTAGGGGCTTCAGTAGTTGCAGGAGCTTCAGTTGTTTCAACTTCTACTACCGCTTCATCACTTCCACCATCACTACCGCCACAAGCTGTAGCAACAAGTGCTAAAATCGCAATCAAAGCTAAAGCTTTACGATTTTTCATATAATTTCCTTTCAGTCACTGAAATTAAAAAATCCTACTAATTTGTAGGAATTATTAAACAATAGCGGATATTTAGTACTATTCAATAGCAGAATTAAATAATTTACAAATAAAATGAATAATAATGAGTGAAATAATCGAAAATTTACTAATTGATTTATCAAATCAACAGTATTTGGACATATTTATGTATGTTTTCATACTATATTTTCTCTATTTTGGATGGAAAAAAGGCGCAGTTTTTCAGATATTTTATCTATTTTCGCTTTTAATTGCAGTTTCTTTAAGTTTTCGATATTCAGATGAGATTGGTGCATACATTAGCAGTTGGTTAAATTCAAATCTACAGTTGTCAGAAGTATTTGGGGGCATAATAATTTTTGTAGCAATATTGACTATTGCATCATTTTTACAAAATTTGTTAAACAATAGTATAAAAACCTCAGATATAGGAAGCAAAGCTTTGGGAGCAGCCATATCACTTTTAGTAAGTAATTTAATTCTGACTTTAATTTTTACTGCACTAAATATTGTAAACCTCCCAACCTTATTTGAAAATTCGGTAAAAGAATCAAATCTTGTTAATTTCTATGTAAGCCCAGAAGGATCTCCTCAACAAACTTTAGAAGTGATTATCGGTACCGATTTATTAAAAGTTGTAAATAGGATTAATTATTTAACCGGAAAATCATCTGTAGTCGTTGATGATGATGGTTGTCTAGAAATTCCAAGATATAATGAATCCAATCTTCAGTCGCGACAAGATTTTTCTATAGAGATTTATAACTTACTTTCTCTAGAGAGACAAAATGAAAATGTTGATGGACTTGAATTAAATCAAATATTATCCAATGTTGCGCAAGCTTATGCATATGAAATGTATGTTGGTGGTTTTTGGTGTCATCAGAATCCAAATAATGGTGAAAGTGTAAATGAAAGACTTTCAAAAGTTGGCTTTCCTTTTACAACAGTTGGAGAAAACTTAGCAATTGCATCAACTGTAAGGTCAGGACATCAAAGCTTAATGCAATCAGATTCACATAGAAATACTATTTTAGATAATGAATTTCGCAGGGTAGGTATTGGAGTAGTATCAGGACCGATTGGACTAATAATTGTTCAGGTTTTTTCATGAGTAGTATTGATATAAATTCTTTTGTAAAGATTTTAACTAATGGTTTAAAGTTTTACTTAAAAAATGAAAAAGTCAAAATAGAAGAATCTGATTTTCAAATATTAGAGAATGAATTATTTTCTGAATTTTCTCTTCCGTATATCGACCAAACACAAACCCCAACTCAATTTTTAAACGAGTTTGTAAAAAATAAATATGATGTGAAGAAAATTATTACACCACAAAATTTAGGACCTGATGCACATGAACAAATTATGTTATGGGGCCTAACTAAAGCAAAAAAATTAAATGATTAATTCTGTTAGAAAAGACATATGGATTAATTCTTATCCAATATTTCTATGGCTTGCATTGGAACCAATAGTAGGGTTAATTGATTCAAAAATAGCAAGTATTATAAATCTAGATACTCTCTCTGCTATTGGGATTGGTGAAACAATTTATTTTGTTTTCATCTGGGTTTTTATATTTTTAGCGTACGGAACAACACCACTTGTATCATCATTAAATACTAAAAATGAAGTAAATAGATTAAATTATTTTATAAAGTTTGGAAGAAATGTATCTATATTACTAGGTTTAATTTCATTCTTAATTCTTTATTTAAGTAGTGACTATTTTATTTCTACATTTGAGCCAACCAATAAGATCAAAGTTTTGTCATCTGACTATCTGATTTTTAGATGTGTTGGATTACCATTTTACTTAATAAATATGCACTCAACAGCTGTTTTGAGGGGCCTTAAAGTAGCCAAGATCACTTTTTATAGTGCTTTTATAGTGTCAGCTTTCAATATAATTTTTAGCTTGTTTTTTGGTTTATTCCTGGATTTTGGTGCAGCTGGAATTGGTTTTGCAAGTTCACTTGCGTTTTTGTGTTCGTCAATTTATTCAACTGTCGTATTAAAAAAGCACCAAAACACCCTTTCCTCAACAAGTGAAAATGTTGACAAAGTTAGCATGAGAAAGAAATTTTTCAGTGTTGGTGTTTATATACTCATTCGGTCACTATTTTTGACTCTTTTCATGGCCTACTTAAGAAATAGGTCTTCATTAATGTCAATGGAAGAAATTGCTCTACAGCATATTCTTTTACAACTTTGGTCTGTTGGATATATTTTTGTCGATGCAATTGCAATAGCTTCACAAACTTTAATTTCTGAATTAATTTCAAAAAAGGAAAAATATCAGAAATCTTTATTACAAAAAGAAATTATTTCTGTAACAACTTTAATTTCGATCTTCCTTACCGTAGCAACAGTCATATTTCTTGAAGATTTTGTACAGATATTTGCTGCTAATAGTTTTGATTCATTGCTGAACACAAATTTAAAATTGATGGTAGCTGCAAGTTTATTTATTGGTTGTTTTGCATTTCTTTGGGATGGAATTTTGTTAGGACTTGATAAGTCAAAAGAGTTCTCACTGTTAACTGTAATTTCTTCAATTTCAGGATTTTTAATTTGCAGTTATCTTCTAAGAACTGAGAATACTATTTCAACACTTTGGTTAAGTTTAAATGTTAGTTTGGTAATTAGAGCAGTATTAGGATATGTATATCAAAAATAGTCTAGTCAACTGCCTTTAGGACTGGTCTATCTAAGTAGTAGCTCAAAATTTGTAATTCTTGGGAGAGATCAACCGATCTTATTTGTACATCTGGTACATTTTTAAGAAGTACGGGTGCAAAATTAAGAATTGATCTTACTCCACATCCAATTAATTGATCTGCAACACCTTGAGCATATTCGCCAGGAGTCGCAATTATTCCAATTGCTACATTGAATTTTTCACAGTACTTTTCTAAATCAGTTAAAGGTTTGATAACTAAGCCTGCAACTTGACTATTAATTTTCTTGGGATCATCATCAAACAGTCCAACAATTCCAAAACCTTTTTCTCTAAATCCACCATAATGTGCCAAAGCTGACCCCAAATTACCAATACCTACAATTACAGCGCTCCAGCCTTCAACAAGGCCAAGTTCAAGCTGAAGTTGATTTCTAAGAGTAGAGATATCATAACCAACACCTCTTGTGCCTAGGGTACCAAGATATGACAAATCTCTTCTAACTTGAGCATCATTTACTTTTGCTAGTTCAGCTAATTTACTTGATGAAATACCAATATCATCATCACTAACTTGATCCAGGCACTGTAAATAAAGCGGTAATCTCTTTACCGTAGCTGGTGGTATTTTTTTATTTTCTTTCACTAATGCACAATCTAATTAGATACTGAAATTATATGTAATTATTTAAATTTATTTATTAGCTTTATTTAGTTTCGTATTAATGGAAATACAATGTAAGTTAGTAAAATATGGAAAAAAGCCCTAAAAATTATGATGTTTTAATAATTGGTGCCGGCCCAGCTGGTGCAAATGCTGCTATTTCTTATAAAAACTTAAATCCCAACTTAACAGTTGGATTAGTTGATAAAGCAATATTTCCAAGAGATAAATCATGTGGGGATGCGATTGGTCCTGGAGTAATAAGTGCATTAAAAAGATTTAACAATGAACATATTTTAGATGGTGAGCCACAAGTTGTTTCAACAACTCTTTACGGGCCGGACAACATTGGTATTCAAAATTATATTCCTGAAGTAAAAAATAAGGAAGATTCAATAGTATATGTTATTCCTCGAGTAGACCTAGATAATAGAATATTGGACTTAGCTAAGGAATGTGGTGTTGATGTTTATGAAGGATATAGTTTTGTAAACTTCACTTCTAATTTGGACAAAAGTTTAAATGTACAAATCAAGAATGAAAATGAAAACTTAGAATTTTTAACAAAGATTCTTGTAGGGGCCGATGGAGCAAATTCAAGAATCAGAAAAAAATTAAGTTATAAATCGAATTCTGATTGGCATAAAGCTATAGCCATAAGAGCTTACATCGATAGTCCTAACTACCTAGAGGTATTCAATGAGAGAACGCTAATGTTCGAAATAAATGTATCCGCAGACAAAGGATATGCTTGGGCATTTCCAAGCAAGGGTAATTTGTTAAATATAGGAATAGGTGTTCCGGTAAGCATATTTAAAAAAGATAAATTAGATATTAATGTATTGCTTGATAATTTTGTATCTGAGCTTGAAAGCAGAGGAGTAATTGTTGAAAACATTAGAAAACAAAAATCATATTTACTTCCTTTTGCTTCATCGAGACCAAAGCGAAACAAAGATCTAAATATTGCATTAATTGGAGATGCAAGCTCTATGATAAATCCGATGAGTGGAGAGGGAATATTCTATGGCATGGAAGCAGGTTATTTATTAGCTAAAAATACACATGAAATAATTCATTCAGAAAAATTAAGTGATGGAATTGACATATACGAAAAAGAGTTCAGCAAAAGATTCAGAAAACACTATTTAAGTTGTGCTTTAGCAAGACTAATTTTACAGAGTCCATTTATGACCAAAAGATTGTTAAGAGTTGCCTCAAATGATCAGGATACAATTGACTTTGTTGTGGAATTATTATTTGACGAAGCCTACCTAACTTTAAAAGAAGTCTTCAAAATAGCTTACAAATTTATAATTCCAACAAAACTTTTAGTACTTAGTTCAAAAAACTAATTAGCGAAATAATTTAACATATTATTGGTAGTACAATAAGAGTATAGCTTGTGAAAAATTTCACAAATATGGAGGGAACATGTTAGATTGGCTTCCGATACTGGTTATGCTGGTTGTTGCAGTTGGTTTTGCTTTAGCTTCACTTGGTGTTTCATATATATTATCGCCAAAAAATGCAACGCCTGAAAAACTTGCACCCTATGAATGTGGGATTTTTCCAGAAGTTGAACCATCTCAAAGGTTTCCAGTCAAGTTTTACATGGTTGCAATGCTTTATATTGTTTTTGACATTGAAATAATATTTTTATTTGCATGGGCTACAAGGTTTAATGACTTAGGATGGTTCGGCATAGCTGCCATATCAATATTTACATTTTTTGTTTTAGAGACTCTTTACTATGTTTGGAAAAAAGGAGTACTAGATTGGAATATTCCACGTAGAGAGAGATACTTCAAAGAAGAATTGCAGGAAGTAGCATAATGTACACTCCTGACAATATCTTCACAACAACTATTGATAAAGCTGTCAGATGGTCAAGGACTCAATCAATGTGGCCAGTCACATTTGGACTTGCATGCTGTGCAATAGAAATGATGGCTGCTGGAAGTGCTAAATATGATTTAGCAAGATATGGAATGGAAGTTTTTAGAGCATCACCCCGACAAGCAGACTTGATGATTGTAGCTGGAAGAGTATCTCAAAAAATGGCACCAGTGTTGAGACAAGTTTATGATCAAATGGCTGATCCTAAATGGGTAATCGCTATGGGCGCTTGCTCTTCAACTGGTGGAATGTTCAACAACTATGCTTTAGTTCAGGGTGTAGACCACATAGTTCCAGTTGATATTTATGTTCCCGGATGCCCACCAGGACCGCAGTCGCTTATGCATGGAATTTTAACTTTACACGACAAAATAATGGATGGAGAGATAAATAGATGAACCCTGAAATTATTAGTACCACAACAGAAGAATATAAAGAACTAATCGAATCCCTAAAAAAAGATGGATTTGAAATGATGGTAGACCTAACAGTAGTTGATTGGTTTAGAAAAAAAGAACCTAGATTTGAAATAGTTGTTCAATTTTTATCAACTTCAAAAAATTCACGTAAGACAGTAAAAGTATTTGTTAATGATGAAGATTTAACAATACCTTCAATAACTGAAATATACCCTAGTGCAAATTTTTATGAAAGAGAAGCCTATGACATGTTCGGTATCGTTTTTGAAGACCATCCAGACCTAACAAGAATCTTAATGCCTGATGATTGGGAAGGGCATCCATTAAGAAAAAATTATGGATCTGGAAGAATACCAGTACAGTTTAAAAATGCGCCAAAGGTTGATTAAGTGAAAAATAATAAAATTAAAAAAAGTAAGCTCAGTAATTTTAAAAATAAATTAGATTTTTGGGCTACAAATTCAGAAGAAGGTGGCTGGAATATATCTTCAACTGACGAAGGTTCTCAAAAAATGCTTGAAAACGAAAATGAAAAGCAAATAAAAATACAGACAGGAACCGAAGTAGTTGATGATTTTGTTATTGATGAGGATACGTCTGATGATGAAAGAATGATAGTAAATATGGGACCTCAGCATCCTTCAACTCATGGTGTTTTAAGACTTCAGGCAGAGCTTGAAGGAGAGGTTGTAAGGCGTGTTAAGCCAATTATTGGATATTTACATACAGGTATGGAAAAAACTGGTGAAGAGTTAAATTATTTTCAAGGCCCAACTAACACAACAAGAATGGATTATCTTTCCCCCTTATTTAACGAGTTAGTTTTCTCTCTCACAACTGAAAAACTTATTGGTATTGAAGTGCCTAAAAGGGCAGAAACAATAAGAATTTTAATGACCGAACTTAATAGGGTTTCGTCACATTTAGTTGCTCTTGCGACTGGTGGAATGGATATAGGAGCCTTATCCATGATGATTTTTGGCTTCCGAGAAAGAGAGTTAATTTTAAATTTCTTTGAAAAAACAACAGGGCTAAGAATGAACCATAACTATATAAGGCCTGGTGGAGTAGCAGCAGATTTACCTGATGGGTGGCAGAAAGATGTTGAAGAAATTTTAAAAATAATACCTGAAAAGTTAAAAGATTACGATGACATGCTCCTGGACAATCCTATTTGGAAAGGAAGATTACAAAATGTTGGAATCCTCACCACAGAGGAGTGCTTTGCTTATGGTGTAACTGGACCAAGCTTAAGAGCTTCTGGGTACTCTTGGGATTTAAGAAAGTCTCAACCTTACTCGGGAATAGAAAATTATGAATTTGATGTTCCAATTTTAACTGAAGGTGACGTGTTTGCTAGATGGAGAGTAAAAGTATTAGAAATTTTTGAAAGTCTAAAAATCATTGAACAAGCAATGAACAATATGCCAAAAGGCCCTTATAAAGTTCAAGATAAAAAAATTACACCACCCCCACGCAAAAGATTAGATGAATCAATGGAAGCTCTAATTCATCATTTTAAAATTTATACAGAGGGTTTTAAAGTTCCTGAGGGCGATGCATATGTTGCCGTTGAGTCACCCAGAGGAGAGCTAGGTTGTTACATAGTTTCCGATGGTTCAGCAAAGCCTTACAGAATGCATGTCCGGGGTCCTTCTTTTTGTAATCTTCAAGCACTTCCTGTCATTATGACTGATAGTCCAATTGCAGATGCTGTTGCTGCAATAGCTTCCTTAGATCCCGTGATAGGAGATGTAGATAGATGAGTTGGGATGATAAATTATTAAAACAGGCAAAAAAAATAATTAAGCTCTATCCTCAAAAAAGATCCGCACTAGGTCCTCTTTTGCATTTAGCACAAAGTAAGGATGGCTATATTTCTGATGACTCAATAACTGTAATAAGTGAATTAGTAGGTATAACAGAAGTACAAGTGAAATCAGTTTCGACGTTTTACTCAATGTACAAGCAAGAACCAACTGGAAAGTACTTATTAAGTGTTTGTAAATCAATATCTTGTGAGATCAATAATTCAAGCGAAGTAATTAATAAAGTTCAAGAATTTACGGGCTTAAATAATAATGAAACTGATGAAGAAGAATTATTCACCTTTGAGGCTGTGGAATGTATTGGTGCTTGCGGTGGAGCTCCAGCAGTACAAGTCAACTATGAGACAGTTGAGGGTGTAACTCCTGAAAATGCGATAAATTTGTGCAAATGGTTAAAAGAAACAAAACCAGATGTTGTTGTAGCTGATGAAATGCAAGAAAACTTCGGAGGTATAAAATCTTTTGATTGGGCTATTCAAGATAACTCTGGTGCTACCTCTACAGCTCCAGGCTTTCAAACTTTAAAGACAACTAAGGTAAAAAAATGAAAGAAACCATTCTTCTTACAAAACACATGCGAGATAATCCGGAAGATAGCCATCTAATTGATAGTTATGAAAAAAACAATGGGTACACGACTGCAAAAAAAACAATCTTAGAAAGCTCTCCTGAAAAAATATTAGAAGAAATTAAGGCATCAAATATAAGAGGAAGAGGTGGTGCAGGATTCCCAACCGGAGTTAAGTGGGGATTTTTGGCTGAAGATGAAGATAGATATTTAGTAATAAATGCAGACGAGTCAGAACCAGGTACATTCAAGGATAGGATTTTATTGGAAAGAGATCCTCACCAACTGATTGAGGGCATTATCATTACTTGTTTTTCAGCAAACATAAAAGAAGCTTTTATATACATAAGAGGAGAGTATGCGAAGCCTGCTAGAAGAGTTCAGCAAGCAGTAGAACAAGCATATCAAAAAGGATATTTGGGAAAGAATATTTTCGGTTCCGAGATCAATCTTGACATAGTTGTCCATCTAGGAGCAGGGGCGTATATATGTGGTGAAGAAACCGCACTGCTTAATTCACTCGAAGGCAGAAGAGGAGAACCAAGACTAAAACCTCCTTACTTCCCAGCAGTAAAAGGTTTATATATGAAACCAACTTTGGTAAATAACGTTGAAACAATTTCCTCTGTACCTTGGATAATTGAGAATGGTGGCGAAGAGTACAACAAGTTAGGGGTTGAAGGCTCTACAGGTACTAGGATTTTTAGTTTGTCTGGACATGTAAATAACCCAGGAAACTATGAAATTGAAATGGGTAGTTCTTTTGGTGAATTTGTAGAAACACTGGGTGGGGGTATAAGAAATAATAAAAAAGTTAAAGCTTATATACCTGGAGGTGCTTCTGCACCATGGTTTAGAGGAGATCAGCTAGACATAAAAATGACAATTGATGATGTAGCTAACAACAATTCAATGCTTGGCTCAGGTGCTGTGGTAATGATGGATGAAGATACGAATCTTGTAAGTGCGGCAAAAAGCATAGTCAGTTTTTTTGCACATGAATCATGTGGCCAATGTACTCCATGTCGTGAAGGAACAACATGGCTTGAAATGATACTAGATAGGATAGCTAGTGGTAGAGGGAGAACTTCTGATATGAATTTACTACTTGATGTTTGCGATAATATCTCTCCAGGCTTATCGTGGCCACCTAAAATGACCACAATTTGCCCCCTTGGTCCATCTGCAGTCTCTCCAATTACTTCACTAATGAATGATTTTAGAGATGAGGTAGAGAGTTTAATTCCTACGAAAGTTCTTTTATGAGTGAAAAAGTTAATTTAAATGTTAACGGTATAGAAATTGAGTCTGATCCTAATAAGTTATTAATTGAAGCATGTGAAGACTCTGGAATTCACATTCCAAGATTTTGTTGGCACAAACGCTTAGATCCCGTCGGCATGTGCAGAATGTGTCTAGTTGAAGTTGAAACACCAAGAGGCAAAATGTTGGTGCCATCTTGTACAACTGAAGTTAGTGATGAAATGGTTGTTGATACAGAATCTGATGTCGTTAAAAAAGCTCAAGAGGGAGTTCTTGAATTTTTGTTGATCAACCACCCTCTGGATTGTCCTATATGCGATAAAGCTGGAGAGTGTCCGCTTCAAGATCAAACAATGGCTTACGGCCCAGGAGAAAGTCGTTTTGTTGAGGAAAAAAGACACTTTGAAAAACCAATAAATATATCTGAAATAATATTGCTTGACCGAGAAAGATGTATTTTATGCGCAAGATGTACACGGTTCTCAGATGAAATTTCAGGTGATCCGTTAATTGAGTTTATCCAAAGAGGAAATAAAACAGAAGTTAACACTTTTCCAAATGAACCTTTTAAGTCATACTTTTCAGGTAATACTGTTCAGATTTGTCCAGTTGGCGCTTTAACTTCTACATCTTATAGATTTAAAGCAAGGCCATGGGACCTAAAATCTACTAGATCAACTTGCAACGGCTGTTCTATGGGTTGTTCAATAGAATTAAATTCTTCACAAAATAAGATGTTAAGAATTCTTGGTGTCGATAATGACGCTGTTAATCAAGGATGGTTATGCGATAAAGGTCGGTACAATTTTGAGTATTTGAATTCTGATTCAAGATTAAAAACACCTCTTAAAAAGATTGATAATGAATTAGTAGAAATCGAGATTCAGGAAGTATATTCTGAACTTTCAGAAGTTATAAAAGACAGACAAACAAAAGTTACCTTTTTACTTGGTTCAAATTTAACAAACGAAGACTATGTTGCATTTAGAGAATTTTCAGAAATTATTTCTCAATCTGAAAAAAGTTTTTATTTAAATGATGACAAGTTGCACCCAGGACTTTTTGGTGAAAATGTAGAATTAGCTAAAATCGATGATTTAAACTCATCTGACGCAATAGTTGTATGGGCTGAAGATTTGAAAGAAAAAATTCCTGTTCTTTATTTAAGAATTCGACAGGCAGTAAAAAATGGAGTTAAGTTAGTTGTTTTTGGCCACACGAATGAGACCTTAAGTGACATCGCAGATGTATTTTATGGTAAAGAAACAGTTTCAGAAAATTTTGAGATAGTAAAAGATATTTCAAAATTGAAAGAAATTAAAGATTTAGTAATAGGTAAAAATATTACAGCAATTTTGGGTAAATCCACGCCACATCAGTCTGATACAAGTGTCACAAAATTATTTGAATTCTTAAATTCAAATTCAAATTCAAAAGTATTAAATGCCTATTCAAAAGGCAATACCTATGGAGCCCTTCAAACTTTAGAAAATGTAAAAGGACTAAATAATTTTGTTAATGACATTTCAGAAGAAAACACAGACCTATTATTTATTGTTGGTGCAGACCCTATTGGTCGCTCTGTATATTCAAATCAAATAAAATCAATTATTGAAGGCCTTGATACAGTTGTAGCATTAGACAATTTCAATCATGAAACTTCAGAGCTGGCTAACTTTTTGATACCAATGAGTTCAACACTGGGTGAAAAAGAAGGTACTTTTACAAATATTGAATTTAGAACTTCTCGCATAGATAAACTTGTCCCATCTCCAGGGCAGACTGTTAGTGATTGGGAATTTATAACCAGTTTAATGAATTTTTCAGGACTAACAGTTGAGACAAATAGCTTGGAGAGCCTTAATAAAAAAGCTTATGAAAATCTTGACTATTCTTTAAGTCCAGTGTTTGATAATTTAGATAAACCATCAAATTTAGATGGAATGGTAAATATTTCTAAACCTAAAATTTCTTCTTCGGATAATAATTCAAATGAGGCCAAATTTTTTATTGGAGAAAAACTTTATGGGGATTCTACTACTGAAAGACATTCCGATAGCATTTCTCTATTAGGTTCAAAAAAATACATTGAAGTAAGTGAAGGTGTAGTTGAAAAATATAATTTAACTTCAGGCAAATGTACATTAATTCAAGATGAATTAGAAGTTACGGTTAGTTATGAAGTTAATAAAAGTTTTCCTAATGACTTAATTTATATCCCAACAAATAGAAGAGAGTTAAATAAGTTTGATTTCTCAAGGGAAATTATGATCATACCTAGTGTGGTGAAAGAAGCATTAAATGTCAACTGAGTTAATAATTGCATTAATTAAATCAAATATTGTTTTGGCTGTCTTGTTGACTAACACAATATTGTTGATATGGCTTGAAAGAAAATTAGTCGCTGGAATGCAGTCTAGAGTGGGGCCTGACAGAGCTGGTCCTTTTGGGATTTTACAAACTGTAGCAGATGCAATTAAATTATTATTAAAAGAGCAAATTATGCCTCTCAAAGCTGATAGAGCAATGTATCTGTTGGCACCAATAATTGCATTGGTACCATCATTTTTAATTTTTATGATAATTCCATTAGGTCCAGACTTAAACATTGAAATTGGTGGTAAAAATTATATTGTTGATTTTGTTGGTGCAGACTTAAACGTAGGCGTTCTTTATTTCTTAGCTTTGTCATCGATTGCTGTATATAGTGTTGTTTTAGCTGGGTGGTCTTCTGGATCTAAATACCCACTTCTCGGCGGTGTTAGAGCATCCGCACAAATGATATCTTACGAGGCAGCTATGGGATTATCTTTAGTACCAGTAATCCTATATTCTGGTTCACTATCTCTTGTAGATATAGTTAGTAGCCAATCGGGAAACTTATCAACAACGATTCCGATTCTTAGTTCAATTGTTTCATTTATTCCTAAATGGAATATTTTTCCTCAATTTATTGCATTTGGAATATTTTTCATAGCTGCTGTAGCTGAAGTAAATAGAGCCCCTTTTGACTTAGTCGAAGCAGAGCAAGAATTGGTTGGAGGGTTTCATACAGAATACTCTGGATTTAGGTTTGCTATGTTTTTCTTGGCGGAATATATAAATATGTTCAACATGTGTGCAATTACTGCAACATTTTTTTTAGGTGGGTGGCTTGGTCCTACTTTTGAGGGATTTTTGCCTCCAATATTATCTGCAATTATGCCAATAATTTGGTTAGGAGTTAAAACGTTTGCACTTTTGTTTATATTTGTTTGGATAAGAGCCACATTACCAAGGCTCAGATATGATCAATTGATGGAGCTTGGGTGGAAAAGGCTTATACCAGCATCTCTAGTTTGGCTTATATTATCCGCAATTGTTCTAGGATTAAGAGAGTTTGGTTTACCTTGGAGTTAAGTTATGAGTGACAGTTTTGGTTTAATAAAAGGATTAAAAGTAACTTTCAAAGAATTATTTAGAAAATCAGTTACCGACAAATATCCAAAAGAATTCAGAGAAAAGCCCCAAAGATTTCACGGTCGCCACGTTTTAAACAAATATGAAGACGGTATGGAAAAGTGTATAGGTTGTGAGCTGTGTGCGGGAGTTTGTCCAGCACAATGCATTTATGTTCGAGGAGAGGATAATCCAGAAGAGAACCCTGTAAGCCCAGGGGAGAGATATGGATTTATTTATGAAATCAATATGCTAAGGTGTATTTATTGTGCATTATGTGTGGAAGCTTGTCCAACTGAAGCTATCACTATGACTTCTCTTTTTGAGATGAGTGTTGCTAATAGATCTGAGGCAATATTTGATAAAGAAGTATTAGTTGTAAAAGATGATGGAACTCCTAACACTCATGAGGAACAAACTAATCTCACTAATTTTGATGATTTAAATACATCTGATGGATGGATGAGAGCAACTTCTCCCAATGGAAATCCAAATTTTCAAAATGTTGTAAATTGGTCAGGCTCACTTGGAGTAGGAAAGAAACCTCCTGAAGAAGGACAGGCATTGGAGGAAGAGTAAATTGATTGAGGCGCTTTTATTCTTTGCTCCAGCAAGTCTCATTATCATAGGCGCACTCATTGTTATATTTGCCAAAAACCCTGTACACAATGCTATGGGTTTAGTTATGACACTTGTTTCCTTAGCAATAATCTATATAACTTTAAATGCAACTTTTGTTGCAATGGTTCAAATGTTAGTTTACGCAGGAGCAGTTATGACTCTATTTTTGTTTGTAATAATGATGATTGGGGTAGATAAAAAAGAACAAACTACTGACTCTATTAAAGGTCAAACATTTTTAGTGAGTGGAGTATTTTTAATCCTTATTTCCCTTCTAGCATATGTTGCTATAAGTTCAGACTTCAAGTGGGATCTCTGGTTCCCACCTGTTGAGTTTGATGCAGAAGGAACACCACAATTAATTGCAGGCGTACTTTTTACAGAGTGGATATTTCCATTTGAAATCATTTCTCTACTTCTCATTGTTGCCACCGCTGCAGCTATTGCTTTAGCTTATGACACAAAGAAACGAAATAGTAATGCTTGAAGTAACTACCGACTGGTATCTTACACTTGCAGCAATTCTCTTTTCAATAGGGTTTCTAGGAATGATGATTAGAAAAAATGCGCTAATTATGTTTATGTGCATCGAATTAATGCTCAACGCAGTTAACCTTACTTTTATTTCTGCTTCTAAACATTTTGGACAAGTTGATGGTCAAGTCTTTGTATTTTTTGTTCTTGTAGTAGCAGCAGCTGAAGTGGTAGTTGGCCTTGCGATTATTGTTTCTATATTTAGAAAGCAGTCATCTGCATCAGTAGATGTACTGAATGTATCAAGAGGTTAAATTGGAAATAATCTTTCTACTCCCAATCTTTCTACCTTTTTTAACTGCCATCTTTCTTTTTCTAAACAAAAAATTATTTAATGAATTAATTACTAACTTTTTTACTTTAAATAGTGCACTCTTGTCACTTGCTATTGCTGCTTATTCATTCATTGCCTTAGCGCTTGATAAATTTAAACCTGTAAACGTTGAGTTGTTTCAATGGATTTCTAATCCAGACATAAGCATCGGCTTTACACTTGATGGACTATCTGGAATTATGCTGATTTTGGTAACAGGACTATCTTTTGTAATTCAACTTTTTTCTACTTCTTATATGGAAAAAGACGAAAATCATTGTAATTATTTTGTGTATTTTAACTTTTTTGTTTTTTCAATGTTACTTCTAGTCATGTCATCAAACTTCTTAGTAATGTTCTTTGGTTGGGAATTAGTTGGTTTGAGTTCATATCTCTTAATTTCATTTTGGTCTAAAAAACCAGCTGCTGCAAAAGCCGGTAATAAAGCATTTGTCATAAATAGAGTCGGGGACTTTGGATTTTTAATTGGATTAATGATTATTTTAGATACTTTTAATACGTTTGATTTTTATAAAATTTTACAAAATACTAGTGGAATAGCTGAGTCTACTATTACGGCTATATCTCTCTTTTTGTTGTTAGGTGCTTTTGGTAAATCTGCTCAATTCCCTCTTTTTAGTTGGCTTCCAGATGCCATGGAAGGTCCAACTCCTGCAAGCGCTCTTATTCACGCAGCTACAATGGTTACTGCGGGAGTGTTTATGCTTGTCAGGATATCTCCCTTATTACAACACTCAAAAATAGCTAGCTTATTGATTATAATTTTTGGACTTATAACAGCACTTCTTGCTGCATTTTCTGCCATAAATCAATTTGATATCAAAAAAGTATTGGCATATTCAACAATTTCTCAGCTCGGATTTATGTTCATTGCAATTGGAGCAGGTGCATATGTCGCTGCAATTTTCCATCTAGTCACTCATGCATTTTTTAAAGCACTTTTGTTTCTTGGCGCTGGTGCTGTAATTCATTCTATGCACCACGAACAGGATATTAGAAAAATGGGTGGACTTAGAAAAAAAATGCCAATTACTGCATCAATGATGGGAATAGGAACTCTTGCAATATCAGGAATTCCTCCTCTTGCAGGTTTTTGGTCAAAAGATGAAATACTTGCTTCCGTTTTTGTAAATGGAGGTATCTATTATGTTTTTTGGGCTTTAGCATTAGGTGCGGCTTTTCTTACAGCATTCTATATGGGAAGACATTGGTTGCTAATTTTTGAAAAAGATAATGGCTTTGAACACTCAGATGTTGCTGAAGCACCAAAAGCAATGACGAGACCCCTACTACTTTTAGGTATATTTTCTATATTTATTGGTTTTATAAATACACCATTTTTTCATGGTCTAGAAAAAGTTTTACACGTAACTTTAGAGAATGTTGAAGTAACGCATTTACCAAAGGGCATTACATTAGTTGTGTTAGCAGTACTCTCCATTGGTGCTGGTTTCACAGGACTAATTATTGCTTTTCTTTTATTTGGAATGGAGCTTCATAAAAGAATTGACTTGAAAAAATTTAAACTTGAAAGTCCTATCAACCTAGTTAAAGATCTTTCCTCAAACGTTTTGTATTTAAATAAATTCGGTAATCTTTTCTTTGTCTCCGGCATGAAGAACCTTAGTCGTAAAGTAGCAGTTGTTGTTGATGGAATGTTGATTGATGGATCTGTTAACTTCGTATCAACTGCATTTAATAAAAGTTCAAAAATTACATCTACAACTCAAACTGGTTTAGTGAGAAATTATGTCGTTTATTTTGGTTTATTTTTACTACTTCTAATTGCATTGTTTATTGCTACACCATTGGTGCCAAGATGATTACTATTATGTACTCTTTATTGTTAGTTCCACTTTTTAGTGCAATACTTATCTTTTTGATTCCAAATTCAAGAAAAGAGATATTTAGACCAATTGGAATTGCCTTTTCTTTAATAACGTTAACTCAATGTGTTTATTTGCTATTTGGAGAATATGCAAAAACAGAATTTACAATTTTATCAACTTTTAAATGGATACAGTCTTACGGAATTAATCTACATTTTGGTCTCTCTGGAATGTCAACACTTTTGTTGTTACTTAGCTCATTATTAGTATTTGTTTCATTACTTTCAATAGGCAAAGATCACTCTGAAAGCAAAGGATTTGTTGGATCATTGTTAATGTTACATTTTGCAATCAATGGTGTATTTATTAGTGGTGATTTAATTTCATTATTTATATTTTTCGAGGCTTTACTTATCCCTATGTATTTCCTAATGGGAATATGGGGAGGAGAGAATAGAAGATACGCAACTATAAAGTTCATTCTTTACACTGTTTTTGGTTCGGTATTTATTTTTATTGGAACAGTTTATACAGCAGTTTTAAGCTTTGGAGTTAACGGTAGGCTTGCTGTAGATTTTGAAACATTGTCTTCATTAAGTTTGCTTGGGTCACAGTCAAAAACTTTATTTTTATTATTTACATTTGGCTTTTTAATTAAAGTACCAATATTTCCATTGCATACATGGTTGCCGGATGCACACGTAGAAGCCCCAACTGCTGGAAGTATAATGTTGGCTGGAGTTCTTCTAAAAGTTGGTGCCTATGGAATACTTAGAGTTTCCATACCATTTTTTACAGAGGGTTTTTTAGCTTACAAAAATCTGATAGCAATACTATCTGTAATTGGAATTATTTATGGTGCTATTGTTGCCATTGCTCAGATCGATATCAAAAAACTGATTGCTTATTCTTCAGTTAGTCATATGGGATTTGTTATGCTTGGAATTTCAGCTGGTGGATTTTTAAGTATTGAGGGAGCAATCATACAAATGATAAATCACGGTATCACTGCAGGTGCTTTGTTTATGCTCGTTGGATTTATATACGAAAGAAGACATACTCGAAAAATTAGTGACTTTGGCGGAGTCAAGATATCTATGCCAAGGTACGCAGCAATATTTCTATTTACATCATTCGCCTCGATAGGCCTTCCTGGTTTAAATGGTTTTGTCGGAGAGTTCATGATTCTTATGGGAAGCTTTAATAGCTACAAAATTCTGACATCCTTTGCAGCATTTGGTGTAGTTTTAGCTGCAATATATATGTTATGGGCATATCAAAGAATGTTTACTGGACCTATTAAATATGAAGAAAATGAAAGCTTAACTGATCTCAATTCCCGTGAAACAGCGTCAATAGCTCCATTAGTTTTATTAATGTTATTTATTGGAATTTATCCAAACTATATTGAGAGTTTTGTAATTCAAGAGGCAAGTTTTTTGAGTGATACTATAGCAATGTTTAAGGACCTAAAATGACAACAGTTTCTGAGATATTAGGAATAAATTACGTAGTAATTGCACCTACATTGGCACTATTGCTCACAGTTATTGTTTTACTATTTTGCACAATTACCATTTCAACTCCAATGTACGTAAAAAAATATATATCGTTTGTTGGAATCTTGCTAACTTTATTTACAATATTTTTAAAGTTCGGTTTATTTCTTACCGATGGTGTCTCTTCTTATTTCACAGAAAAAATTCTTCTTGATGAGTTTGCCCTTGTTGGAAACGTACTTGTTGGAATGGTTTTACTTTTTACTTTTAATTCTTTCTGGAAAACTTCAGAATTAATAGAAGACAAAACTACTGAAGCTTTAATACTAATTTTAATGTCTGCATCTGGATTTTTATTAATGATTGATGCTGAGAACTTCATAATGTTATTCATAGGTTTAGAAATTGGTTCAATTAGTTTATATGCTTTAGCTGGGCTAAACAGAGGAGATCAATTAAGTAATGAAGCTGCTTTGAAATATTTCTTACTTGGTTCACTTGCTTCGTGTATATTTGTATACGGTATTGCGCTAATTTATGTCTCACTATCAATAATTGGTGTATATGAAACTAGTATTGCAATTAGTTTCATAGGTCCAGATAATGTTCCGCTAACAACTTTTGTAGGACTTATATTAATAATCGTTGGATTATTATTTAAAGTTGCGGCTGCACCTTTTCAAGCATGGGCACCAGACGTATACCAGGGTTCTCCAACTGGATATGTAGGATATATGGCAACGGTTGCAAAGGTTTCATCATTCATAGTCCTTGCAAGACTTGTTGCAGTCTCTT